>NZ_JBIVUZ010000002.1:0-771645 GCF_044768565.1 Streptomyces sp. NPDC091280 | reverse complement strand
CAACTCGCCACGTTCGCAGACCACCACGACACGCAGCAAACCCCGATACACCAGGGCCGTCGCCTCTCATGAGAGATCCAAACGGTGGAGAACACTTCATGGAGCACCACCACCGGCTCCTGCGCGAGCTCGGCGCCACCGACGCCGCCCATCTGCACACCCTGCACCGAGGCCAGCGCGTGCTGGTCGCCGGCGTACGGGCATCCACCCAGACCCCGCCGATCCCGTCCGGCAAGCGGATCATCTTCGTCACCCTTGAGGACGGCTCCGGCCTGGTCGACCTCGCCTTCTTCGAGGACAGCGACGAGCAGGTCGCGCACACCGTGTTCCACTCCGGGATGCTCCTGGTGCGCGGCACTGTGGAGACCCGCGGGCCGCGCCGCACCGTCGTCGGCGAGATGGTGTGGGACCTGGACGAAGTCGCTGCCATCCGCCGCGACCACGGCCCCCAGGCCGCCCTGGACCTGCTCGGACACACCACCCCCGCACCCACCCCCGCACAGCCCGCGGCCCCGGCCCGGACGCTCACCGACGGCACCGCCGGAGCGCGTCTCCACCCCTACGCCGACCTCCAGCCCGCCGGCACCCGATCCGCCGACCTGCGCCGTCTCGGGCACCGCAGTCAGGGAAGTGCGGGATGAGCGTCATGGGGCGCTGGATCCTCCACCTGCGGTTCGGGCTTCCGGCCGACCGGGACGCCGCACTTTGCGAGCGGCTGCGCCGCCTGCTGGAGGACATCACACCGCGGGTGCAGATGATCGAGCCGGACATGGCTGTGCTGGACCTGACGGGGGCGATGGCGTACTGGAAGCGTGATGCCCGCGGTCCGACCGAGCTCGTCCAGCTGCGGGCGCTCGCGCACTTCGGTCTGCTCAGTTCCGCGGGGTGCGCGGGCAACCGGATGCTCGCCGCGATGGCCTGCGCCCTCACCCCGCCCGGTACGGGAGTTGCCCGGGGTGGGCGCGAAGACGTCCGCGCTGCTCGGCGAGTACGGCCTGCACACCGTCGGCGACGTGGCCGATGTTCCCCAGCTGACGCTGCAGCGTCTGCTCGGGGCCCGCGCCGGACATGCTCTCCACGAGCACGCCCAGGGCCGCGACACCCAGGTCGTCGACCCCACCCCGACGCCGGCGGGCATCAGCACCGAGCACCGCTTCGCCCGCGACGAACTCGACCCGGCCGCCCACCAGCGTGTCCTGCTCGCGCTGGCCGACGACCTCGGCGCCCGCCTCCGCGGCTCCAGCCAGGCCGCGGCAGGCGTGACCCTGACGGTCCGCTACGCCGACTCCTCCGGCACCCGGCGCAGCCGCGCACTGCCCGAAGCCACCCAGCACACCGTGCTCCTGGCCCGCACCGCGTACGCGGTGTACGCCTCCCTCGCGCTCCAGCGCGCCCGGGTCCGCAGCATCGCCTTGCGCGCGGACGCCCTGCGGCCCGCCGACCGGGCCACCCGGCAGCTCACCCTCGACGCGGGAGACGACAAACCCCTCGCGATTGAAGCCGTCGCCGACCGCGCCCGGGCCCGCTACGGCCGCCAGGTGCTCTACCCGGCCGCGCTCGCCGCCAGCCCGCGGCCCCTGTCAGCCCGGCATCAGGTACCGGCGCGGGCGCCTGAGGACAGAGGCAGTTGAAGGGACGACGGCCGTCGCCACCGACAACTCACTCGGCCGGGTGAATCCTTGACCTGAACAGAACCCTGGCCGTCCACGAACACGTACTGACAGACGTGGACCCGATCCGAGAAGCGCACCTGTCCGAACCCGGCCTGCTCGTCATCGACGTGGCGGGATCCGACGATGCCACCGTCCTCGCCTTCCAGACGGCGATCGCCCGAACCTGGGGGACCTCGACTGCTGAGCGCACCACCAGGGATCCCGGCCAGCCCGGAGTCCGCCTGCGGATGTACACCGATCTGCGGCAGATCCTCGACGAGGAAGCCTCGTCTCCGGAACCGGCGTCCTTCGGCACGTAGACAGGCGTGGTCCGCCACCACGGGGGGGAGTGACGGACCACACCTGCGTCCACGGTGCCACAGACCGCCTCGCCGCACGCGATCTGCGGGTGAAACCACTACGGAAGAAAGCGGGACTCTCCACTCCGGCCGGGCTGTTCAGAGCACACGCAGGACGCCGACGACCTTGCCGAGAATCTGCGCGTGGTCGCCGGGGATCGGCTGGTAGGCGGAGTTGCGGGGCATCAGCCACACCTGGCCGTCCTGCCGGCGCAGCACCTTGACGGTGGCCTCGTCGTCCAGGAGCGCGGCGACTATGTCGCCATGGTCGGCGCTGTCCATCTTGCGCACGGTGACGATGTCGCCGTCACAGATCGCCGCGTCGATCATGGAGTCGCCGACGACGGTCAAGGCGAACAGGTCACCGTCACCCACGACTTGACGGGGCAACGAGTAGATGTCCTCGACCATCTCCTCGGCGAGCAGCGGTGCGCCGGCGGCGATCCGCCCGACGAGCGGTACGTCGACGAGCGCCTCGCTCCTGTGTGCCAGGTCGGGGGCCCACGAGGGCCTGACCCGGTAGGCGCGGGGGGTGTGCGGGTCGCGGTAGAGGATGCCTTTGCGCTCAAGGGCCATCAGCTGGTGGGCGACCGAGGACGTGCTGGCGAGATTCACGGCCTGACCGATCTCCCGCATCGACGGCGGGTAACCCTGCCGGTCGACCGTCTGCGTGATGCAGCGGACGATCGCCGCCTGGCGGCTCGTCAGCTCCCCCGCAGCTGCCCGATGCCCCGGAGGGCGTCCCCGGCGGACCGGCGCGGTGTTCTCCATCCCGGACACCTCCCCACAAGATCGTTCGAACGGACCCTAACCCGCCACCCTCCATGAATGGAACACCTTGTCGAATCCCTGAGGAATGGGGAAGAGCACCATTCCCATGTGCTCGACCATGACGGCTCGTGTCGGCTGTCAGCGCGCCAGTCTGAGGCGTGCCGTCTCTGCGGCATGGGACGCGGCTTCGATGTGCCCGAGTTCGCCGGCGAGCGTCGACACGAACGCGTCAACTGCCTCGATCGCGCGGCCCTCCATGGTCTCGGGCTCGGCGAAGTACGCCGCGAACTCTCCGGCACCGATGGCCGCCAGGCCGGGCCGACGAGCCTGGTAGTCCGCCCACATGGGCCGGAAGACGGCGCGTACGCGGTCGAGTTCACGTTCGTCGATCTCCTCGCGCTTGAGGAGGCTGACCGTCTGCTGGCAGGCCTTCCACATGGCGATGTGGTGCTGGACGGTGACGGGCCCGAACGGACCGGGCATGGCTCGTTCGATCCTCGGCATGCCGGGCTGAAGCGGCCAGGGCGAGTACAGCTCCGTGAGGACCGCCGTCAGCCTGTCCAGATCGATCCGCCCAGTCCGCTCGCCTTCCTCAAGGACACGATGGGCAGCGCGCCGTTGCTTGAGGGTGGCTGAGGGGTGGGCGATCTGCTCGACGATGGCGCTGACGTTCTCGCTGCGCCGGACGGCGGTCGTCTTGCCGGTGGCGCGCGCATGGGTACGCCAGGCCCGGCGCGCCTGCGGGGTGAGTACCACGGTGTCGTCGATCAGCCACAGGTACAGCACGATCCGGACCAGCGAGCGCTGCGGGATACGCCCCAGTGGGGAGCGCTTTCGGGCTTCCAGGAGTCTGGCGAACAACTCGCGTTGCTCACGAGGGAAGACCCGCGGATCACTGCCGTGCGCGCTCGTCTTGCGTGGCTCGGGGTTGGCGAGCAGCCCGTCCTCGATCCAGGAGGTCACCATCCTGGGGCTGGCCTTCGCCTCCAGAGCGAGAGCGTCCGCGACCAGATCCGCCGCCGTTCCCTCGGCCCAGGGGGTGAGCCAATTTCCGTTCATGGCGCCGAACTTACATCGAGATTCGAGCAGCGGGAGCTGCATTCGGCGGACGCCGCCCGTAAGGCTAGGAGCAGCAGAAACTGCGCCCCGCACCGTATCCCGTCCAGGAACAAGCGGTACGGGGCGCAGCCGACTCATCCCCTGAACGGAGACCGTCATGTCCCACCGTACGCACCGCCCCGTCCCGAAGCGCCGACGCGCCCGCCGTCCCCTCGTGCAAGGCTTCGGGCAGACGGTCTTCTACGCCGCTTCCGCCACTCTGGCCAGCGGCTTGGTCCACGAGCTGTTCTACCTGGTCCACATGGCCGCCTTCTCGGGCTGATGTGAGCACGGGGGATGCCGCATCCGGTTCTGGATGCGGCATCCCCCGTGCGAGACGGGGTGCAGGCGCGGGCGGTCTCACATGCTGCTGCTGGTCAGTTCGGGAAGGCGGACCAGGGCGGCGGGAAGGTCGCTGACGTCTTCTTCCGTACCCGGACGGACTCCTGCTGATCACTGGCCACAGCCGGAGGCCGGCGGCCGTGAGGGCCAACTCCCATGGTCGGGCGAACCGTCACCGGCCCAGAACCGTCAGCACACGATGACTGACGCATCGAGGCCAGGCTCGGCTCATCGCCAGCCCGGGTTGTCGGTGGGCACGAACTTTCCAAAGAGTGACTCGTACTCATCCCCGGACTCAGTGACTACCAGGTGGTCCGGTTCCGTCCTCATCACGGCACTCCTCAGCCGGGCGACGAGTTCGGACACAGGCACCCGGTCCAGTGACAAGGCCGCAGCAACCTGCTCCCGATGCTCAACGATCGCAGGCTCGTCGCTGACTCGATCGCTTTCGAGGAGTACAGCAGCGGCCTCCATGGCCTCCAGCCTTCCGCCGCCCGAGAACTTCAGGCAGTCCTGCCACACAGCCAGACCAGTGATGATCTCCAACGCTTGCTTCAAGTCATCAGCGATCAGACCGCCCTGGCCCTCAGAGCTTGCATACATCACGGGGCGACGCCCGTCTTCGTCATGGCACAGGAAGAAGGTCCCGCCGGCCCAGTCACCGGCGATGGCCTCCAGCGAGGCACCGGAGGCCGCGCGGACCGCCTCGCCGTGTTCATTGCGGAAGATGCCGAACTCAAAAGAGGAATGCAGCAGGTCAGCGACGTCCGGGGTGTCCCGGATCAATGCGAGAAGATGATCGGTTGAGGTCACGGCGCGGACCCTAACAGGAGCCACCGACACGAACCCGATCCCCAGAAACAAAGAAGCACCTCGCCGGAAGCGAAGTGCGAACGTTGATCCCTGACTCAGAGGCTATTCAGTTAGTTCAGAGAAGCCTGCGTCCGCTGCCCGGTCCTGATCGTCGCCGCGGACGAGAAGCCCCGCCTGGAGGAGATCCGCGACAACCTCAAAGACAGGATCGCCGAAGCCGAACGCGACGGCCGAGGGCACGGGGCCCCGGCTTCCACAGCCGCTCTCGACCAACCCTCAGTTCAGAGAAGCTTGCGTCTGACCGTGATCTAGGCGGACAGCCCGCCGTGCTGGCGCTCGCATCTGTCGTGCTGCAAGTGCAGCCGACGGAGGTCTTGCAGCGCAGCAACGGGGAACGGGTGCTGAACCCACTTCGCCCTGTAGCCGTCCTCCCCGTGAAGCCGGACCACCGATTGAGCAGCCTCCAAGACGACGTGCCCAAGGAGGCTAAGGGGCTGAGTGGAGGACCACGAGAGTGCGCCTGCCTGGTCCGGCGCGTCGAAGCTCGTGGACATGTCGGGAAACCGGTAGATCGCGACGTGAACTTCTGAGCCTTCGCAGCGGAGAACCCACCTCACCTCAGCTGGCTCAAGATCGAAAGAGAAACGCTGGACGGAGGTGCGACCGTAGAGCCCTACGACACCGTGGAGCACGTCCGCAAGGGCGTCCGTGCAGTAGCTCACGAAGTCCTTCCGCTCCGACACACCGTCCGCGATGCGGCAGGTCGCCCAACCACTACCACTGAGTTCCCAGCTGAACTCAAGCTGACTCATCCCGCCCCCTGCCAGTGATCTTCTACCCAACGACGGTACAGCGGCGTCGAAGGAAGCCCTCACCCTCCCTTCGCACTGCCGTTGTACGCGTAGTTCAGAGAAGGCGTCCCGCACGTCATCTGGCGCCGGATCGGCACCCACGACATCTTTTCCGGGCCCTGAAAGAGCGGTGCGGCAGGACTGTTCGCCAACTCGGTCGACGCGTGTGGCAGCAGGTCCGGTGACGCCGCAGTAATCGGCAGATGTCGGGCCGGGCTGGCCTCTACTCTGATGTGGTGAGCGACTATTCGATGTCCGCCAAGGACGTGGTCGCGCTTGTGGAGCGGCTCGACGCCCACGGCGTAGATGCCTGTGTCGGGGGCGGGTGGGGCGTGGATGCGCTGCTTGAGGAGCAGACGCGAGAACATTCCGACTTAGACGTATGGGCGCCGGTCGCCCATTTTGAGCAATTGCTCGTCGCGTTCGCCGAGGCGGGTGTCGACCGGATCTTCCCGTGGCCTGGTGACAGGCCTTGGAACTTCGTTTTGCACGACGGCGTTCGGCTGCGGGTCGACTTGCACCTCTACGAGCCGCTCGCGGACGGATCACTGCACTACGGATCCGTGGTGGACGGTGGTCCTTTTCCAGCTGAAGCACTCTCCGGACACGGTGCGATTGCCGGGACTGCGGTGCGGTGCGAGTCGGCCGAGTGGGCGGTGCGCTGGCATACCGGCTATCCGGCTCGTGATGTCGATCGCCACGACGTGGCCTTGCTGTGCCAGAAGTTCGGGATTCCCCTCCCTGAGGGCTTCGGGCCGCTTGAGGAACGTTCCGCAAGCGGCACGGCATAGGCAGCGGCCCTTCTCGATCGGTGTCTCCTTGTGCGCGCTGTGCCCGCCGCGGGAGGCTCAGGCTTCTCGGTGTGAGGAGACGTCGGTGCGCGGTCGGGCCTCGTCCGCCAGCAGGGTAAGGAACGGCAGCCAGGTGCAGGTGTCGCACCACTGCCGGACCTGTGCGGTGGTGAACCATCCCGCCGGCCCGCACTCCGAGTCCGGGGGCGAAACCACCGGCGGGTCGGCGCGGCCGGTCTGCGCGGTGAACATCAACGTGTAGGACACGGGGAACGGATACGGGTAGCTGGCCTGCGGTTTCTCGTGCAGGGTGAAGCGTTGCCAACCGAGCAGTGCCAGTTTTCCGGCAGGTACGAGGAGCCCGGTCTCTTCGCTGATTTCTCTCGCTGCGGCCTGCCGGGCGTCCTCGCCGGGGTCGATGTGGCCGCCGGGGACGTCCCAGCCCCGTCCGGGGAGGTTGACGTGCGTCAGCAGCAGGTGGCCTTGCGTCTCGGAGATGAGGCCGAAGGCCGCCGTGGTCAGGTGCTGTGGCGGGCATATGTCTGCACTGACCACCTCCATCAGATACGGCACCGGGATCCACGGGGCACTGCCGGTCACAATGATCTTCTCCGTCACAGGTTCGCCCGGAGTGCGTCAACCAGCCGGGTAGTTGGACGGCAGCGTCGTGCGGTGCAGTTGGCCGCCCGCTCTGTACTGGACGTCGTCGTTCTCCACGGTGATCCAGCCGACGCTGCCGGTGATCGAGTAGTAGCTGTTGCGGTAGCCGGCCGACCAGGTCACATCCAGTTCGATCTGGACGTCGCCGTCGCAGCGGACCATCAGCTTCGCGGTGTCCTCAGTGCCGGTGTGGCCGTCGTGGCGCAGGGAACCGGTCAGGCAGGACACGGCCAGCGGCGTGCGTCCGGTCAGGTGGTTCGCCCGTTGAACCGGCACGTCATCCGGCCTCGATGCCAGCGACCCCCGACGCGCACCTCTACGTCGCGGGGTGGATGGAGACGCGTGTGGTCGCCCGTGAAGCAGTCGGCCATGTCGCGGCCGTACGCCTGTGCATCACCCTCGTGCGGCTCCGCCTCCGCCGAGGCCGGCGCCCGCGGCCAGTCGTTCACCAAGCGCATACGGGCCGGGTCCCAGACGACCCATGCCCTCCGGATGCCGGGGCATCGCGTGTTGACGATCGTGAGCAGAGCCCGGCGCCCGTCCGGAAGGTCTCGGAATTCCAGCAGTTCGGTCCGCTCGCACTGCCCTTCCCATCGCAGCCACATCCACAAGCCCGTGCGATTGGTCACGACCTCGCGCAGGCTCGGGATCCTCTGCGGGATCGGGAGCAGCAGTTCCTCCGCGTCACGGTAATCGGTCATACGTTCGAAAATAGTGTCACACGCGTCACCCGACTACCCCGCCGCGCCTATTGGCCTGCGGCTCTCCACGCGGCGCCGAGTTCAGCGTGCTGCGCGCGCGCAGCACGCCACGCTGTTCCTCCAGGACCTGCGAGGCGGGTGAGAGGAGAAAGGCACCGTCCCGGTAGAGGCGGAACCCGATGCGCTCCCACCCTTGACGGATCCGAGCGTTCACCCGGTCCCACTCGGCCTGGTCCCCGAGACGGTCGTCGCTGATGTCGGTGACACCAGGCGAGCATGCGGTCCCCCTCACCGCCGCCGGCGGCGGATACCGCCTGATCAGCATCCTCGCCGAGGCCGCCGTACGCTCTGGCGCGGGCAAGTAGGTGCGGGCCACGATCCGTTTTCCCGCCAACGACTCCGGCCAGCACTTCGCGCGCCTCGCCGGGCGCCTCACCGCCCTACGCCGCGCCGCCCGGCTGACCCAGCGCGCCCTGACTATGGGGTCGCTTCCGTTTCCGGTGCCGGGGCGTGCAGGAGTGCGCGGAACTGGCTGTGCCCTCGGGTCGCGGCGCGGTTGATGATGTCCGTGGCCAGCGGGGTGTGCTGTGGGTCGGCGAGGGCTGTGCGCAGCAGTGCGCGGAGGTCGGCTTCCCGGAAGCGGGGCATCGGGTCGTAGGGGCCGAGGGTCATGATCCAGTCCTTGAGGAGGAGCAGGACAAGGTCGGTGTGGTCGGCGGTGACGCGGGTGAGGTAGGTGAAGGTGGTGGAGTCTGGGCGTAGTTCGCCGCTCGCGCGCAGGAGGTCGCGGAACTGCTGCAGGATCCACGGGTCGGGGAGGCGTCCGCTGGCGGCGAGTGCCGGGAGGGTGTCCGTCAGTTCGGTCCGCGCAGCGGGTTCAACGGCGGCTGTCGCGGCATTCAGGCGCCAGGCCCACCATGCCTGCATTCGTGGGAGTGCCTGGTCGGAGAGGTTGTTCACGCCTGCGCCGACGCTGGTGGCAAGGTGCTTCAGAGTGGCGGAGCTGGAGCGCTGGTAGTAGATCGGGACCGGGGAGTCGTTGCCGTCCAGCTCGAAGGTGCCGTCGAGATACAGGTCGAGGATATGTCGGCCGAGGGCCAGCCGTTGGCCTTCGGAGCGGTTGTCGCCGTGCGCTTCGGTCTGCGCGGCGTGGTCACGGTAGAGGTCGAGGACTTGCTCGGCGGCTGGCCGGTAGGGCGGCGCGTCCAGGTAGGCGTGCCAGGCGCAGACGGCATGCTCGCCCGTCGACAGCAGAGGCAGGGCGCGGTTGGCCGTCCACTTCGGGTCCAGGTAGGCGAGTTGCGGGACGAGTCCGCCGAGGACGGCGGCCTGGATCTGGGGGCCGTCGCTGTTGGGCAGCGGAACGTCGTCGAGGAGACGGTCCAGAAGCCGGAAGAGCGGGCTGGTGTCGGCGTCGCTATGGCGGCGCCACAAGGCCCAGGTGACGGCGGCGCGGAGGCTTTGTGCCCGGGCGTCGTTGAGGAAGGAGCCGGTATCTGGGGCGGGGGGCGGGGTGTCGGGCGAGGCGAGCACCGCGCTGAGGGTGGACCACAGGGTGTCGGCGTCGGCCGGCTCGGCCGGGTTGACGGGGTGGGCGATGGCCTGGGCGACCATGTTGGCGGCCTCCCGGTGCAGTTCGTGGGCGTGGGTGCTTCCCGAGCGGCGGGTGGCTTCAGCGGCCAGAGCGAGGGGACCTGCCCAGTCGATCGGCTCGCGGCGGGCCGCGGTCTGGAAGCCGTAGAGGACCTGCAGCAGGTACAGGTCGTCCAGCTCGGCGAACGCGGCGGCGTCAGCGCTGTAGCGGGCGGCCTGGGCGGCGACGGCTTCACCGAGTCGGCTGGCGAGGGCGAACTGGTTGGTCCCGCCGAAATCGTTCGGCTGCGGGATCCAGCTCTTGGCGCGCTCGACGAGTTCGCGGACGGACAGCTCGGCCAGAGGGCCGGGCTCGGCCTCGGGGGGCGTTGTGATGATCGGGACGACCCTGAACGGCGGCTCATCCACGGGCCGCGCCCGGCCGTAGGTCATCTCCAGTGCGGTCAGGCGCTCGCGCTGCGCTGGACGGAGAATCGCGCCGAGGGCGCTGTAGCAGTCGCGCTGCCACAGGTCCGCGACGGCTCTCACGCGCTCGGGGGCAAGAGGCTCACCGGTGCGCTGCTCGTGGTCGCGGCTCCAGCGCGCGGTGTCGGGGCCCTGCTCGACGGCGCCGAGAAGAGCCTCCTGCTGCTCCTGGCTGAGTCGGCCGGCGAATGCGGCGGCCAGGGCGAGCCACTCGCGTTCCAGGGCAATGTCCTCACGTACGGCCGGATCGGCCAGTGCGGCAGCCGCGCCCCCGGGAAGGGCATCGGCGTGCCGGGTGATCAGGTGCAGGCGCAGCCGGCGGAAGATCGCCCAAGGCCGGGCGTCCAGCAGTCCGAGGATCTCCTCGGCCGTCGCGGGGGCAGCGGTGACCAGGCGCTCGGCCGCGTCACGGAGGGCGATGGCCAGCCGCGTGAGCGGTGTGGCGTGGATGATGTCCGGGGTGGCGGACAGAAGCGGGAGCCAGAAGGCGGACTGGTCCAGGCCACGCCGTTGCTGCGCCTGCTCGGCGGGGCCGAGACTGGTGGCGAGGGCGTCGGCCAGGAGGCGCAGCCACGCGGTGCCGAGGTGGTCGGCGAAGTCGTCGTTGAAGGTGTGCAGCAGGTGCGCGCTGTCCTCCTCGGCAAGTTTCGCATCCGGGCCGAATCCGGCGGCCAGGAGTGCGGCCAGGAGCTTCACCGCGGCCTGGGTCTGCTGTTCGCGGGCCAGGTGCAGGGCAAGGTTCGCGTACCGGTCCGGGAGCCAGAGGTAGGGGCCCTCCAATGCCCTGGTCAGGGTCGGGACCAGCTGAACGGCCTTGGCCGCGGGCACGGAGGAGGCGACGGCCACGAGGTCGAGGTGGACGTAGGGGTTGTCGGTGGCAGGGATGGCCCGGGCGATGTGGAGGGCGGTGGCGGGGTCGTCGGTGGCCACGCGGGCGAGGTAGGCCGATGCCGGCCAGCGGACGAAGCTGATCCGGCCCGCGTCGCGGTCCACCTCGGGGGCGGGCGGGTCCGAGAAAAGCTTCACGCTGTTCAGTGGGCCGAGCCAGGAGGCGTTGACCAGGCCGTCGAAGAACCGTTCGGCGGTCACCAGATCCTGCGGGAACTCCTTGAGCAGCCGCGTCGCGTCCTTCTTCGTCGGCGCTGGTGTGGCTGCCAGCTTCTCCAGCCGGTCGACCAGGTCGAGGAAGCGGGCGTCGAAGGCGTCGAGGACCGCGTCGAGGAAGATCATGCCTCGCTCCACGTGGTCGCTCACCCGGCCCTCCAGCTGCCGGGGGGCAGCCAGGTTCGAGCGGTGCGCGAGGGCGTGCTGGTCGCCGGCCACCTTCCGCCAGGCTGTGCCGACGGAACCATCCGGGTCGATCCCGAGGGCGCCGAGGACCTCGCTGATCTCGCGCCGGTGCGTGCTGCCCGCGCTCGCTCTCTCCGGTTCGCCCTCCGGGGTCTCTCCCGGGCCTGTCTTCTTCCAGCCCACGGCGCACAGGACCTCCCCGCCCAGCAGGCGCAGCGCCACGAGCACGGGGTGCTCCGTCGAGGCCGGTTCCGGGTCCTCGTCGACGGTGCCGACCGGGCGGGGCAGCAGCACCTCACGGACGGAGCTCTCCAGCTCGCGCAGCAGGTGGCTGACCATCATCGACTGTGTCGCCATCCCGAGGTCCTCGTCCAGGAGCAGACACAGGTCGTGGAAGAGGGCGGCGGGGCCCTGACCGAATTGGCTCAGGCGTGCCCTGATCCGTGTACGCCGCTCAGCATCGGAATCGGTCGGGGGTGCCAGCATCGGACGGGCTGTCATGCCCTCATGATGGCAGCGGCATCCGTGATCCAACACCACGCTCCCCCCTGTCAGTTGAAGCAAGGACGACACCGCCGCGTGCCGCGGGCCAGCTCGTCGAACACGCGCCGACACAGTCGGGCGCCCAAGAGGACAGCCAGCAGCAACACCTCCCCGCCGTTCCTAGCGGCTGCGTCACGTGCGCGCAGACGTCGAGGCCGGGGACTGCGGCAGCGAGAACCTGCGGGTCTGTCTCGCACGCGTTCCGACCGCTGTCGCGGTGCGCGAGGGCCAGCTACCGCGGCCAGCGAGCATCACCTCGTGGGTGAGCGTTGCTCCTGGGCTGTGACACGGACACGATCACGGCGACGGAGGGTACGGCCAGCAGGAGACCTCATCCGGATCGCCTGGCGGGACAGGACGGCTGACGACCTGTGGACCGCTAGGGAACCCTGGGCGGAGAAAGGTACAAGCACGTGGACTGGACGGTCGAGCAGATCGCCAAGGGGTTGCGCAACACGGCGGTCAAGAATCAGTCGAAGGCCGCCGTCGAGTTGCTGATCGAACATGGCCACTGGCTTCAGGCCCTGACCCGCGAGGAGCACGAGCCGTCGCCGAACAATGTGCGCCGGTTCGCCCAGTGCGGCCTGGATGGGGAGTACAACCTGCGCGCCACCCTGGACTGGACGGCGATGGCCGAGCACCTGCGCGCGGCCGGGCACACCTACCCGAAGACCGACGTGAGCGTGTTCCTGCTCGCGGCATCGCTTCGCGAAGGCGTACCGTCGATCCGGGCGAGATCACCGAAGACCTCGGTACGGGACACGCACAGCTGATCGCCGACGCGATCACCTTCGCCGCCCAGCCTGCTGGCGGACCACCGGCACCCACAGCTGACACAGCGTCCCTTCCGGAGCCGGACTCCTGTACGGCACGGCGGTAACCGTCTTACGAGCGGGAGCAGTTGCTTGGCGCCGTCAAGCGACTGTTCAGACACGGACCGTGTCAAGATTCCAGCACCACCCCGGAGCTGTCCACAATGACCGGCCCCCTCGCTCGCGTGGGTCCGTCGGATGACCTGCAGGAGCACGTAGCCCATCGTCAGGAGATCGAGCCCGTAGGTGGCCTCGGCGTGTGGCGGCGCCATCGCCGGGTCATTCTGCTCGCGGCGGGTCTTATCGTGACGGACGTTGGCGTCCCCGGCGTCGCCGGAGCTGGGATCGGTCTCACCGGCCGTGCTCTGCGTAGGGCCCGCTGGTGGGCGGGATGCGCAGGGTGCCGGTGGCCAGGTACGGGCCGCTGCCGTCGCCGACGGGATGGTGCAGGCACAGGCCGGGTAGCAGGGCGGACAGTGAGGCCGCGTCGCGGACGCGGCCCCAGGCCTCGGGGGTCAGCTGGTGCATGATCTCGTCGATGGCCGCGGCGCGCGGGGCGTTCTCGCACGCCAGGGCCGACACGGTGAGGGTGCTTGCTGCGGGCAGGGAGCATATGAGTGTGTCCACGGATTCGTCGGGCAGGTGCTCCAGCAGCCCCACGGCCAGAATGTCCACCGGCCGGCCGGGGTCGAAATGGGAGCGCCACAAGGGGAGATCGAGGACGGCCGTGCGGTTCAGGTCGGCGTCGGTGACGGCTTCCTGCTCGCTCTCTTCGAGTTCGGCGTAGGCGTGGGCCAGGACGACGGGGTCGTTGTCGAGGTAGAGCGTGCGGGCGTCCGGCTGCCAGCGGCGCGCGATCGTGTGGACGTTGTCACGGCGTGGCAGCCCGCAGCCCAGTTCGACGAACTGTGTTGTGTCCGCCCGGGCGAGACGGCACACGGTGTCTTCGAGAAAGGAACGGCTGCGGGCGGCGAGCGCGGCCGCGTGGGGCAATACCTCCAGCAGGGCCTGGCAGGCGGCGCGGTCGGCGCGATAGTGCTGGACACCTCCCAGGAGGACTTCCTGCATCCGAGCCGACGATGCTGCACTCACATCCACACCAGCGGTGATGGGCGGCAGGCTTTCACACCGTGGTGTCCCCGTGTCGGGGAAACTGCTCGGTCCACCCGCGCGGTGTGGTGTGCTGCCGTGGGGTTCTTGAACTCTCGGGTGGGGCTGGGCCGTGGTGGCTGATCGTCCATGATCTGGGCTGAGCCTGTGGGTGGGGATCGCAGCCGTTGAACGGAAACCGAGGAGCGTGTCGGCTGGTTGCCGCGGCCTGTTCGCGGTATCGGGCCGACGGGTCGCTCGTGGTGCCGTGCGACCAGCAGAAACCCGTGTGCGAGGTCCGGCGGGGTCGGGACCCCTCTTCGGCCATGGTGGATGCCGGAAGGGAGGGCTGCGGGCGGCGGCAGTCTGCTCCACGTCTTCGGCGGTCCCCGTGACCGGGGCTCAAGGACGGGGGCGATGCGCGGGTCAGGCGGGCCTTCGGGCTTCAGGCGGCGCACCGCGTCCAGCAGCGGCTCCCAGCCAGCCAGCAGGCCCGCGGGCAGCACCGGCGACCAGACCCACACCCGCAGCCACGAGGCGAGCGGCTCGGCGAGGCCGTCACCCGGTCGGCGCCGGCGGGCAGCACCTCCTGAGCGAGGGCGGTCGACGGCGGGGCGCCCGAGACCGTACGCGCCTCCAGCTGCGTGGCGTGATCGAGCGGGTGGTGCCGAACACCAGCTCGACGAGGCGGGCCGGCTCGGGGGCAGGCCCGGCGGCCAGCAGAACGCGGGCGTAACGTCGCACGGACGCGTCACACCATGCCCCGGCGGGATGGACGACCACCTCCGCGGCCAGCAGCGCGTCCTCACAGCCAGGGTGGCGGACAGCACCGGCCAGCGGCCAGGCGCGCCCGTCTACCTCTGGACGCGCGTCAAGGCCGGCACCGAGGGCGGCGCCGGCCTTGACGCAGTGGCGGGCGCGGACCAACGCGCCGCCTTCCAGGACGGATTCGGGCTTGCGACCAGGAGCCGTCAGGAGGACACCGGCGAACTCGCCTCCGGTGTCGTGCTGTTCACCACCGTCTTGCCGATACGGCCCAGACACAAGTCGGCCGGAACAATTGGTGGGCCTCCAAGAGGGCCGCAGGCGCGCAACCCGTCATCGCCTCCCTGGTTTTGACGGGCCGGCCGGGCGGCGGATTCCTCGCCAGGACGGGGAACGCCGACGGGGCCAGCAAGCCGCATACCGGCCAAAGGCGACGCTGGGTCGGGCGGCGGAGTACCAGGGCGTGGAAGGCTGTGTGCCGCGCAGCCCGATCAGCGGCAGGGCCAACTGCCTCTGGGCCGCGCACCCTTGCGACCACAGCCCCGGGCCCCGGCCTGCCGCCGGGCGTCCCCCGTCAGGAGGAAGTCCCACACGCCATGAGCTTTCCCCCACTCCCTCACCCGCCCGGCCCGGCCTGTACCTGCGCGCCCGCCGCCGCGTCGCCGTCGGCGGGCGGCGTCGAGCCGGACACCACCACGGGGCGCTTCGGGCCCACGCACGCGCTGATCCTGCTGATCGCCGTCCTTGGGCTCGGCACCGGCCTGTTCCTCGCCGGCACTGAGCTGGAGACCGTCTTCGCCCTCCTGGGCGGCTGCGGGGCGATCGGCGCGGCCACCCTCACCGCCGCCGGTGGCGGACGCCGCCTGATCAGCGTCCTCGCCGAAGCCGCCGTACGCTCCGGCGCGGGCAAGTAGGTGCCGGCCATGACCCGTTCCCCCGCCGCCGACACCAGCCAGCCCTTCGCGCACCTCGCGGGGTATCTCACCGCCCTGCGCCGTGCCGCCCGGCTGACCCAGCGCGCCCTGGCCGAGGCCGCCCACATCTCCCGCGGCGCCGTCCAGCGCGCCGAGTCCGGCACCGCCCCGCCCACCACGTCCGTCCTCGACGCCTACCTCCGCGCCTGCAGCGCCGGCCCGGCCGACCAGGACAAAGCCCGCCGCCTGCGCGCCCGCGGCCGTACCGCCCAGCGCGACCGGCTCCGCGGCCTGAAGGCGCCCTCCCCCGCCCTCGTCCACGACGAGCGCGACCTCGGCCTCCTCCTGGCCGAGACCTACGAAAAGGCGGGCGCCCCCTGCCTCCCGCTGCCGCGCACCACCGCGTGGCGGATCGTCAACCGCAAGGGCCTGCCCGCCAGCCGCGAGCAGCTGATCACGTTCCTGAGCGCCTGCGGCATCCGGCCGCCCGCACAGCGCCACTACCTCGACGCCTACCACCACGTCATCACCCAGCGCGGCCGGCGCCGGCAGGTCACCCAGCGCATCGTCCGCGCACGCCACCCGCTTCCCCTCGCCCGCGGCGGATCCGGCACTGGCGCCCACTACGACACCGACCGGCTCGCCGTAGTTCTCCGCCCCGCCCTCGAAGCCATCGTCGCCTACCAGGCCCGCTACTTCGACCCCAAGCGGCTCGCCGCCAGCATCAAACCGGCCGTCGACGCCATCGCCGCACAGTCCCGTTACTACGACGCCGGCCGGCTCGCCGCAGGAATCCAGCCGACCGTCGAAGCCCTCGCCCTCATGTTCCGGTCAGCGAGCAAAGAGGCGCACCGCAACGGCACCACCCCACCCGACTGGATCACCGCCACCAACCTCATCACCCACGGCATCGACACCGCCCGGCTCGCCCCCGTCTCCCGTCCCGCCGACGGCATCGACCCCGTCGTGCACACCGCAGACGGCGGCACCCAGCTCTTCCAGGCCACACACCACAGCCAGCGGCCCAGCACGCCCCCAGCACTCCCACCGGCCCTCGCCCCGCAACCGCCACCACCCTCAGCCACGCCCTCAGCCTGTGCCGCCTGACCGGCGACGAGCAGCAGACCGACCCAACGGTGCTCCGGACCGACATGGCAACCGGCGAAGCCTGTGAGCTCGACGTCCTGAAAGAGATCTTCCACAGGCCTCCCGAGCAGACGGCCGCCGGCCCCGCCCTCTCCCGAGACGACACCGTTGGGCTGAAGGCCCGTGCCCTGCACGACCGCGGCTTCCCTCGCGACGTCATCGATGTCTTCAGCGCCCGCGGGCTCTACACGATCGGCCAACGCGAGCGTCTCGGTGCCCAGCACGACGAGCAGTTCGACCTGGCGGAACTGCACGGCCGGCTCGAAGCGGTCGACTTCACCTCCGACCAGGAGTACACCGCCTACGACATGAGCCCCGACCGCATCATCGGGCTGCGTGCGTGGGTCCGGGACTGGCAGGACGATCTCGATCTACGTCTGGCCGAACGGTACGCAGAAGACGATGACGACGGCTGAGCTGACGCCCGCTGAAGATCAGACTAGCCGTGATGCAGACCGGGGTGGTGCGGTGGGCGGGCGGCGGCCTGCGCCTGGTCCTGAGCGCCTTGGCGTCCGTCACCGTGCTGGGCCCGTCCGCTCTGTCGCGTGGATGTACCCGTCCGGCTGCCGGTGTGCGGCTGTTGCGGTGCGGTCGGACCACCGACGTCCGATGTCGCGGTCAAGTCGGCATGGCGTAGGCGCAGTTCGGCGAAGACGGCAGCCATTCGGCGTGCGGCCGGAAGCGGGTCGGGCCGAGGATGCGTCCACAGGCTTCCGGGAAACAGGTGGGCGCGGCCCGGGAAGGCGTCGAGCAGGTCGGTGAACTGGTCGTCGCACCAGGACGGTACCCAGGCTCCTGACCGGCACAGGAACACGGCGTCGAAGGCCGCCGGGACCGGCGAGCCGTCATCGACGTCCGTGTTCAGGGGGACCCACGGCGGATCTTCGTCGCCGTCGGGCCGCCATGCCGGATAGGTGAGCGTGAGCCGGCTGCCCCGGTCGTGATGCACGAGCATCCAGTCCTCGCAGGAGTATGCGCCCGCTTCGCGCCACTCCTCGACGTTCCTGGGGCCGTTGCGGTGCAGGTAGCCGCTGTCGTGATGGGCGTCGAAGAGGTGTACCTCCTGCCACGGCTCCCTTCGTGCGCCGGTCAGGCCGAAGTGGGCCGGGGTGAGACGTCCGGCGTACATGTTGGAGTCCGCGTAGAACAGGGGCGGGTCGACACTGGTGAAGGTGAACCTGTCCCAGAAACCCGCGTAGCCCTCACAGCGGGGCGGGACGACTCCGGCCCGGAGGAAGTCCTCGGCCCGGAAGGACCAGATGGTCTCGCGCAGGGTGTCGTTTTCCGCGTGGGCCCAGTCGTAGAGCATCAGGTCACCGCGATGCGCAGCAGGCAGCCCCTCGAAAGGGTTGTGGAAGAAAAAGTCGAAGTCGACGACCAGCAGGCGGTGGTGGGGGGACCTGCTCGTCGCCTGTGCACTCTGTTTCTGCCCTGTCATCAACGCCATTCTGCCCTGGCCGGCCGGTTCACGGGACGGGTGCGCAGAGTCCTCCCGCCACACGCTTCCCTCGTTCGTGCGCTTCCCGCCAGACGGGCGATACATCTGCCGTTGCCGCAACACCGCCGCGAACAGCGGGCGTTGGCCGGCTGGTGTGGTGGTGCGCAGGCATCCGGGACAGCACGCTCGGGCGGTGAGCTGCGGCTGGCTTCGTCCGGCCTCCGCGGCCATGGCCAGACAGCTCCAGGCCGCACGCCAGTCGGTGTAGGGGACGGCGCGGCGGATGCCGCGCGGCAAGGTCTGCACGGTGTCCAGGGACAGGACGGCGGCGGGCCAGCGCAGGATCAGCCGCCGGGTGCCCCAGTTCGCGAAGTCGAGGTGCGCGTCGTAGTGCGTCTCCACCAGCAGCTGCGCATCCCCCTTGAAGCCGCTCCAATATTGTGGGGGAACCGGAGCCCGGATCCGTCCGGCCTGGCCCGGCCGGATGAACCTCCAGATCATGCGGCTCGCACTCCCCGACCGGACGCCCCGGCCCGCCCGTGGGGGCTGCGCCCGACTCCTCAGCCGCGGTCCGCCGCAGCTCCAGCAGTTCTGGCACCGGCAGTTTCAGCACGCGGGCCAGTGCCGCCACAGTGGCTGCGGACGGCACAGGTCCGTTGGACGAGAGTGCCTCGGACACGGTGGTGCGCCCCCGCCTCGCCCGGGCGGCGAGCTGCGTCTGGTCCAGCCGGGCCCGCGCCAGTCCTCCGGCCAGCCTCCTGCGCAGTTCAGTGAGCGCCGGATTGCGGCGCTTCTGCTCCTCGTGCACGTGCCCGCCCCCGGCCTCGAATGTGGTCGCCGCTGTCCATCTTCGTTCCGGCGGTCCCGGCCGACACCGTTTCCGCGACCTTCGGCCACGTCAACACCCCACCGCCTACAGGGAGTCTGCCGTCGCCGTCGACCTTTTGACCATCGCGCTCGTATTCGTCGTCGCGGCGCTCGCCGCGGGCAAGCTCGCCCGCATGAATGGCGCCACCCACCCCGCCGCCGCCCTCACCTAAACCCCCGCAGGTTGTGCGAAACCGGGGGCCTGTGCGTCGGTTCGCTCCTACGCTGATCGTCTGCGGGCGAAGGCGCCCGTCCCGGGGGGGGTGGGGCATGACGGACGTGAAGAGGCCCATGGGTGACGGGGGGACGCCTGAGCAGCTGGTGGCTGAGGCACTCCGGCTGTGGTATCGGTACCGTGCCGAAGGGGACACTGCGCTGGAGACGGAGGCCGTCGCGCTGGCGGTCAGCGCCCTGGCGTGGGCCGACCGGCTCGGACAGCACCTCGTGGGCGCGGTCGCCCGGCTGAACCTCGGGGTGATGCTGAGCGCCCGTTACGAGAGGACCGGTGGCCTCGACGATCTCGACACCGCCGCGCGGCACCTGGAGGCTGCGGCAGAGGTGCTGCCGCCCGGGCATAGCGACATGCCGCAGGTACACGCGACGATCGCCAGTGCGGCCTACCACCGCTTCCAGCGCTCCGGCGATGTCCGGCACCTGTCCCGGGCCGTCGACGCGGCCCGCCTGAGCGTCGCGGCAGACGCGGACTCCGACGATCCCAGGGCCGTCGGCCGGTCCTCCAACCTCGGCAACCTGCTGCGCGTGCGGTACGAGCTGGCCGGTGACGAGAAGGACCTCGACGAGGCGATCGATCGCGGCAAGTGGGCAGCCCTGCACTCTCCCGACGATCAACGGCCCTTGGCCCTGGGTGCGTTGATCGGCTCGCTCGTCCAGCGCATTGTCCGGCGGCAGGAAGCGGCCGACATCAGCGAGGCGGTGGCCATTGCCCGCCAGGCGCTGGCCGTGATGCCGTCCGGGTACGCAGACCGCGCTCCCGTGCTGGGGGCGGTCGTCGCCGCGCTGCGCCTGGACCACCAGTTCGCCGGACACAGGCGGAGTCTGACCGAGGCCGTGGGACTGCAGAGGGAGCTGACAGACCTCCTCCCCGACGGCTCTCCCGACCGGGCCCTTCATCTGGCAAGTCTCTCCGAGCTGTTGCGGCTGCGGTTCGAGCAGCTCGGCAGTCGTGCCGACCTCGACGCGGCCGTCGCCGTCGCGCGCAGCGCCGAAGGGGCCGAGGGGGCGGAGGCGTTCGCGGCTCATCGGGCTGCGACTCGCGCGCTGGCCGAACACGCGCTGTCGGGCGCCCTACTCGCCGACGGCGACACGGCCGGCGCTGCCGCCGCGGCCCGCGAGAGCGTGGCCGCAGCCGTGCGCATCGGCCGGCTGGCGGTGGGGGACAACACCGACTTCGCGGCACGCGCGCTGGTCCTGGAAGGAAACGCATGGCTCGCCGTGCACGAGGCGACCGGCCAGGCCGGGGCACGCGAGCGAGCTGTCGACTGCTACGAGCTGGCCGCCGGCCGGACCGCGGACGACGACCCCGCCCGGGGCGTCCCCCTCGGCAACGCAGGCCTGCTCCGGCTCAACACCCTGCCCGATGACGCCGGAGCCCAGGAGCTGCACCCCGTCATCGAGCAGCTCCGTGAGGCCCTCACCCTCACCGGGCTCCACAGTCCCCTCGGCGCCCAGAACGCCGCCAACCTGGGCGCCGCCCTCAGCCGACGCTACTTCGACACCCGGCAGCCCGAGGACCTCGACGAGGTCGGCGCGCTCTGGGCCGACGTCACCGGCCTCGACTCGGCCCCGCCGCAGCAGCGGGTGCGCATCGCCGCGCTGGCGGGCGAGATGCTGATGATGTGCGGGCAGCACGCGGACGCGGCGCGGCGCTACGCCGACGCGGTCGAACTGCTGCCGATGGCCGCGTGGCTCGGCGCCGACCGGGCCAGCCTGGAAGCCGGACTCACGGAATCCCACACCCTGGCCTGCGACGCCGCGGCGAGCCGACTGGAGGCCAACGGTGACGCGGAGGCGGCACTGCGGCTGCTGGAGGCGGGCCGGGGGGTGATGTGGAGCCGCATGCTCCACCTGCGCGACGCCTCCAGCGAAGTGCAGCAATGGAACCCCGCACTCGCTGAACGCCTGGCCGAGATCGCCGTCAGCCTGGAGGCGCCGCAGGACTTCTCCGGGCAGGGGCCGCTCCTGGCCGACCCGGCCTCCCGAGGCAACGACCGGCGCGAGGCCCTCGCCCAGGAATACCGCGACCTCGTCGAACAGGCCGTGTCCGCCGGCCACGGCGGCTTCCTCGCGCCGCCCGACCGCCAGGAGCTGCTGGGTGCGGCCGAGGAAGGGCCGGTCGTGGTCGTCAACCTCAGCCGGTGGCGTTGCGACGCGCTCATCGTCACCGCGACCGGCGTGCACCAGTACGGCTATCTCCCCACCGAGCTGACGGCGGAGAGTGCTGAGCAGCGCGCGGAGGTCTATCTGACGGCACTGGACCGGCTCGACGAGGCCCGCATGCAGTTGCACCGCGCGGAGCGGGCACGCCGGGCGGAAAGAAACCTGGACACCGTGCGGGCCGAGACCTCCGCGCGCACCGAACTGCTGGCCGCCATGACGGAAGTGGACACCGTCCTGGACAGGACGGTGCGCTGGCTCTGGGACGCGGTGGCCGAACCGGTGCTGGACGCCCTGGACCGGCTCGGCCTGCCAGCCCGCGCCGGTGCCCCGGCCGACGCGCCCCGCCTGTGGTGGTGCGCCACCGGTGCACTGGCTCTCCTGCCACTGCACGCCGCCGGCCATCACGACGACACCAGCGCCGCCGGCCCGCCTCGAACGCTGCTGGACCGCTTCACCTGCTCCTCCACCCCCACCGTCGGTGCTCTGGCCCGGGCCCGCCGTGGCGAGCGGTCCGCCGTACGACAGGCGGCGGAGCCCCGGCGGATGCTGGTGGTCGCGCTGCCCGACCTGCCAGGACAGCCGCCCCTGCCGCAGGTACGCCGGGAACTGGCCCATCTGCGCTCACTGTTCCCCGTCGAGGAAATCACCGTCCTGGAAGGCGCCCACGCCACACGCGATGCCGTCCGCGAGGGACTGCGCACCCACTCCTGGGCCCACGTGAGCTGCCACGGAACCCAACACCTCAACTCGCCCTCATCCGGCGGACTCCAGCTCTTCGACGGCCTCCTGTCGGTGGCCGAAACCAGTACCGGGCGGCACCACGGCACCTTCGTCCTGCTCTCCGCCTGCAAGACCTTCACCGGCGGCCGCCGGCTGGCCGAGGAGGCCATCAGCCTCGGCGCAGCCCTCCACTTCACCGGATACCGCCACGTCGTCGGCACCCAATGGTCGGTGGGCGAGCAGGCCGCTGCCGACTTCTCCGAGGAGGTCCACACCGCGCTGTGCACCAGTGCGGGCTTCGACCCCGCCAAGTCCGCGGTCGCCGTGCGCACCGCGGCCTTGCGGCTACGCGCCGACGCGTCGCTGCCCCGGCTGTGCTGGACCCCCTTCACCCACATCGGCCCCTGACACCTGTCGTCCAGACCCCGCACCCTCCCCCGTCCGAAAGGCCACCCAACGATGACGAACCCCTCGCCCGACCCAGGACGGGAACCGTTCCAGGAGGTCAGCGAGACCGACTTCGCAGACCGCTTCATCGCGCTCGGCATCGAACAGGCAGCGCTGCCCGGCGGAGGCGTCGTCCTCTACGGCCGCTGCCCGCGCTGCCTGGGCCGCATCACCGTGCCGCTCCCCGACGAGAGCGTGAAGTCCGTGGTAGACGCCCACACCCCCCTGCCCATGCCGCAACCCGCTCCGGCGGCCACGGCCGAAGACGAGGTCGAACATCCGATCGCCTGCACCTGTACCGGCTGTGAACACCCCGGCAGGCCCGCACAGTACGCGGACGGCTGCGGCGCCTACTGGTCGTTGTTCCTGGCGCCCGAGGCGACATGACCTACCGCTTCCGGGCTCCGGGACGCCCGGCCACCCCGGACGACCTGCGCCGCGCCCGACAGCGGGACGAACTGTTCCGCACCGAACTGCCCCGGGTCCGCGCCGCCGCGCTGGCCTGGCGCAACGGCCTGGCCGCACTCCTGACCGGACTCCTCGGCTTCGGGCTGATCAAGGGCCGCTCCGACGTCTCCGGCCTGGCCCAGCCCTACGCGGTGACCGTCGGCGCTCTGCTGCTGGCCGCGCTGGTGGTCGGCGCGGCCGGCGCTTGCTGGCTGATGACCGCCGGGCACGGTCTGCCGTCGATCACCAGCACGGCCCGGCTGGGCTCACGGATTGCCACTGACCACGAAGAGGCCCTACGTGCGGTGGCACACCTGCGCCGCGGCATCGCCGCCACCCTCGGATGCGCCGCCGTACTCGTGGCCGCAGTCGGCATGACCTGGTACGGCCCCGGCTCCGACCCCGCCCTCCAGGTGACGACCCCCACCGGCACCCAGTGCGGCTCACTCCTCACGCTCGGCCCCGGCGGCGCTGTCCTCACCACCAAGGACGGCCCCATCGCCTACGCCCCTGCCGACACCATCACCGTCCAGCCCGACAGCCCCGCCTGCCCCGGCCCGTCCTGAGCATCACCCGGCCCAGCGTGACCGGTGGCAGCATCTCCTTCATCGAACGGGGAACGGGAACACCCACCCTGGCCCCTCCGGCACCGTGGACTACTGCTCGTCGGACCACACCCCTCCCGTACAGCGGGCAGCGTCGAGTTCGGCGCTACGCTCCCCAGCCCAGGAACGCCCTGGTGGGCCTGGCCGCACATGCGCGCGTTCGACCAGCACTCCGTATGTACAGCCGTAACAGCACTGCGGGGCGCCGTCTTCGCCCCGGCCCCCGTGCCGCCCGCGTCCCACGACCACCCGTCCCCAGGGCGGGCAGCGACCCTTACGGCACGGCCGCTCCGTGGCCTCAACCCGCTTACTTCATCGGAGGGTTCAGGGCCCGCGTCCGTCACCGCATCCGGCAGTGCATGGATCTGCCGCCGTACGGCAGTTCAGACCTTCACGGCGGGCGGGTGAAGTGTTACCGGCGAAGACCCGTCCCGGATGATGCCGACGACACGGATTCACAGCGCCCTTCGGCAGAAAGCACACTATGTCCATGGAGGCGTGGGTGTGCCGTCCGGGTCCAGCCCGTACGGCCAATACTCACGGTCGCGACCCCTTGATGGCGATTCCTGAAAACGACCAGGGACACTCCTCGTCCCACTCTGTCCGGTTCTCAACGGACTGGGGAAGTTCACCGAGCATCGCAGGCAAAAGCTCAGGCGATGCTTCCGTCCGGCTTGTCGAGAAGGGCCAACTCCTCCGCAGTCAGGCGCAGGACTCCTGCGGCGATGTTCTCTGCCAGGTGCGCCGGGTTCCTGGTGCCGGGAATGGCCAGCACGTGCGGACCGCGGTGGAGGGTCCAGGCGAGCCGCACCTGGGTCGGCGTCGCATTGTGGGCGTGTGCAACGGCCTGGACGCGCGCGTCCTGCTCCCGGCCTGCGGCTGCCTCGCGCCGCAGGCCGGAGACCGCGAAGAACGGGACGAAGGCGATGCCCTGCTCCCCGCACAGGTCCACCAGCCCACTCTCGTCAGCGCGGCGCCAGTCCAGGCCGTAGGAGTTCTGCACGCAGACCACGGGCGCGATCGTTTGGGCCTCGGCCACGTGCTCGGGCAGGACAGCAGAGAGCCCGAGGTGCCGGACAAGGCCGGCATCGCGCAGCTCGGCGAGGGCGCCGAAGTGCTCGGCGATCGAGGCTGTACGGGGGCCACCGGCGCGCAGGTTCACCACGTCCAGGCAGTCCCGGCCGAGCTGGCGCAGGTTCTCCTCCACCTGGCCGCGCAGTTGGTCGGGGCGGACCGTGTAGCGCCACTCGCCGGAGGGATCGCGTGCCGGGCCGACCTTGGTCACGACGACCACGTCGCCGTGCCAGGACGAGAGGGCGCGGTTGATGATCTCGTTCGCGGACCGCAGCGGTGAGAAGTAGAAGGCGGCCGTGTCGATGTGGTTGACGCCCTGCTCGAACGCACTGTGCAGCAGGTCGACGGCGGCATCGCGGTCGACCGGCGTGCCGTCGGAGTTGCCCATCATGCCGTTGCCCGTCAGCCGCATCGCGCCGTAGCCGATGCGATTCACCTCCAGGTCCCCGAGCTTCCAGGTCCCTGCTGTCGCCGCTGCGCTCACCGTGCTCCTTCGCCCGTCGGTTCGTCAGGTCCTGGAGTATGCGGCCGTCTCGGTGTGCTGCGACAGGTCAACGGGCTGGGTGAAACTTCACGTCCCTATCCGGAACTAGCCATCGTCGCAAAGCCGTTGGACTTGACGAGAGAGCGCCGGTCAGGACGCAGTTTCAGACCTTCTGCTGCTGTCCTGCCGAGGTGGCGGACGGTGGGGTTGCGGTCGGCGCGGCCGGACAAGACGATCACCACCCGGCCGGTCGCATGCGGCTCCGATGAGCGCGTCGGAACCCGGGCTGCCCGCGAGCAAAGGGTGGGGAGACAAGGCGAGCAGGTCCGTCCCGAGCTGAGTACAGGGTGGGGAATTTCAAATAGCCCCATCACCCTCAGGTATCGCGCGCCCGCGTCTGTGGCCTGCCGAGCCAGCGCTTCGGCACCTACCGGGTCTCCGGCCTTCTCACGGATATCAGCCAAGCGTGCCAGAGCGTCTCCATCGCCAGTGTCAGCGGCCTGCCGGTACAAGGCCTGGGCACCCTCCAGGTCTTCCTCTTCCTCCCGCCACCGGGCCCATAGGAACAGGCCGCCGGGGTCACCCGCTTCAACAGCCTGCTGGTAGATGCTCTCGACGCCCTCCGTGTCCCCCGCTTCCTTGCGCATTTCAGCGAGCCTGTGGAGCGTGGAGAAATTGCCGGCGTGGGCTGCTCTGTGGGCGAGCGTCTCTGCGCCTCCCGGTCTCCGGCTGTCTCTCTCATCTGGGCCAAGCCGTACAGAGCCTGGGTATCGTCGATGGGGGCGGCCCTGCGGGCAAGTGCCTCGGCGCCATGCGTGTCCCCGCTCTTCTCCCGTTTCACAACGAGGCGGAGTGCGGCGTAGGGCTCGCCGGCGCTGACGGCCTTGAGCGTGAAGGCTTCCGCGTGCCCCCGGTCCCCGGCTTCCTCGCGCAACTCGCCAAGGCGGACCAGGGCCTTGGCATCGCCAGCGGCGGCGGCCTGCCGGTACAGCGTCTCTGCGCCCTCCGGGTTCCCGATCGACTCCCGGCATTCGGCCCAGTCGAAGAGCTTGCTGGTGTCGCCGGCCTCGACGGCTTGCTGGTAGTACGGCTCAGGGTCCTTGGTCACCACCACCTCGCCGTCCACCCATGTAAGGCCCGAGACCACCACCCACTCGTGGTCCAGACCCTCCTTTATCCGTTCTGCTTCGTCCGCGAGCGCCCAATAGCCGGCCTCATCCCCGGCACGCTCGCGCATAGCGGCCAGCGATTTGAGCCCGTTGGTATTGCCTGCGGCGGCGGCCCGCCGGGCAAAGTCCTCGGCTTCCTCTCGGTCCTCTGCCCGTTCCCGCGCATCGGCCAGGAGGCACATGGCGTAAGTGTCACCCTCCTCAGCGGCCTGCCGGAACAGAGGCTCGGTGTCTTCCCATGCCGCAACCCAGTAGCGAATCGTGGCCAAGTAGCTGAAGAGGCCCACAATCCCGGAGTCGGCGGCCTTCCGGTACAGGTGGAACGCCCACTGAAGGCGGTGGCGCTCGTGGGCTGCCCTGGCGAGACGGACGAGATCGCCAGGATCGGCAAGGTGGGTATGGGCGTGCCAGAAGGATGCCGGCGGGCACAGATGCCGGCGGGCGGTGCGACCGTGCTGTTCGAGGTAGTCGGCCAGTCTGAACATCGGGCCGGCCGTCGGGTGAGGTGTGGTAACGGATGACGGGGCTCCAGGCGGGCGGCCCTGACGCCGGGGGGCGGTGCGGCACAAGGGGGCCTGCTTGCCGTGCACCATGCGGGCGAGTTCGGCGAAGGCCGCCTCGGACCAGTCCGGAGTGAGGTGGTCCAGTTCGGTGTCCGTGAGGTAGTCGACGGCTCCGTCGGTGAGGAATGCCTGCGGCAGCAGCGGGCCGACCCCAAGACGGAGCGCGTCCATCGCCGCTTCCAGTACGGCCCGGGCAGGCGGAGTGCTGTGCTGGTAGCGGTGCACGAGCGCAGGGCCACCGCCGAGGTCCTGCGTCACGCGTCCGTGGGTTCGGGTGCGCTGGAGGGCGTTGGCGAGATGCCGGTCACCGTTCTCTGCGAGAGCGGTGGCGTCGGCGAGGGCGCGGGCGTCAAAGGAGTCCGGGACGGAGACCATGCGTCCGGCGAGCAGTTCGCGTACCCGGCTGTGCGGATCAGGTTCACGCGGAGCCGGGAGGGCGGTGTACTGGTCCGCGTACTCGGGCCAGAGTGTGGCCAGCACCAGGACAGGTCCGCGCTCGGGCTCGATGAGCAAGGCGTGGACGGCAGCTGCGACCCGTTCGCCGGTCCGCGGGTCGCCGAGGTAGTGCTGGGCCCTCGTTCAGCCACACCACCGTACGCGGCCGGACACGGTGCAGATCCTCGATCGCGGCCTCGGCCCGGGTCGGGTCGAACGGGTGCCACAGCCGCCACCCCGCCCCGGCGAGCGCCTGGACCGCTTCCCAACAGGCCCTGGTCTTCCCTGTGGAGGAGGTACCCACCAGCACCACCATGCGGCTGAGGCCCTGCGCCGCATCCTCCACCGCGAGCTGCAGGAACCGGTCGTGCTCCCTGCTCACATAGCCGGGCAGCACCCGCGGCTCCAACGCCACATCGTCAACGGGGCCGACCGGGTGGACCTCCAGGCTGTACGGATCCCACTCAGCGATCCGCCGGCCCGGCCCCGCGGCGTCCACCCCGCCGTCGGCGCCTTCTTCAACCGCAAGCCGCCGCAGGTCCAGCAACTCGTCCACCGGCAGCTTTAACGCGCGCGCGAGTGCCGTCACCGTCGTCGCCGAAGGCACCGGCCCTCCACCGGTGAACGCCTCCGACACCGTCGTACGCCCCAACCCGGCCCGGACAGCAAGCTCCGACTTGTTCAACCGGATACGCGCCAGCCCGGCACTCAACCTCGCACGTAGATCAGTGAGTGCCGGACTGCTGCCGTTCTGCTCGTCACTCTGCACGTACTCGCCCCCCCCCGCAGTGCTGCCGTGTCCGCCGCTGTTCATCTTCCTCGCGGCGAACCCCGGCGAACACCGATTCCGCGACCTTCGGGCACGTCAACACCCCACCATCTACAGGGAGCCTGTCATGTCGGTCGCCATCGTTCTGCTCACCATCGCCCTGATTCTCGTGGTCGCACTGCTGGCCGCCGCCGGCGCCGCCACGCTCGCCCGCCTAGACGGCGCGACCTACCCCGCAGCCTTCCAGCAGGCCGCCATCGTGTTCGCCGCCGTGATCAGCCTCGCTGCGGCCGTCACTGCCGCGCTCGCCTCCGTACGCTCGTGATGGCCCTCGACCGGGCCGCCGCCCAGCGGGCATCAGCCTGTTCCCCGGCCCCGGCCCCGGCGACTTCGAGCTGTGGTGCGACTGTCCTGACGACGGCGACCCCTGCAAACACGGTGCGGCCCTCATCTACGCCTTCGCCCAGGCCCTAGACGACAATCCGCTGTCGCTGCTTCTCCTGCGCGGACACAACCCGCACTCCCTCATACGCCGGAGACCGCCGACCGAGCGTGATCTCCCAGACGCCCCAGCCCCACGGCATCCGCCGGTCCCGCCAGTCCGCTTCCTTGTACCCCCGTGCTCTGGTCCAGTGTGCTGCCGAAGCGCTGATAGCGCGTCGGCGCGTACCCAGGCCGAAGAGGGCAGTCGTCCGTCAGGGGGTCTGGCCCTGCAGGTAGTCGAGCAGATCGTCATGCACGAACTCGTAGTAGCCACAGGAGTCACGCAGGAGACCGTGATCGCGCAGGAAGGTGAGCGTCAACCGCCATGGCCCGGGAAGGGCACCCTCCTCCCTGAGAAGTGCCTCCTTCAGCGGCAATACGCGGTGGACCTGCAGAAACCAGGCGACCGCGGAGAGGACCGTCCAACCAACGCCTAGTGCCACCCATGCCCCCAGCCACGCTGGGTGGGGGTAGAGGTCACCGAGCGGGGCGCTGCGCCCAGCAGCATGGATTTCTCTCAGCATTGAGAGGAAGGCATCCAGGATCCAGGGGATGTGCGCGCCGGGAGCGGGAGCGCCAAGGCTCTCCACCGTGGCGCCTACCACCAGCATCATGATGCCGGGGAGTGTGCCGAGGAAGGTGACGAAGACCAAGGGCCCTGCGGCGAATTTGGAGAGGAGTCTTGCAAGTTGCAGCGGCCGCAAGGTTGACAGGTCGAAGTCACCGCGGGTGGGGCCATCGATGAGGAGGCGTCTGGCGTCGTGATTTCCGGCAAGGCCGACCGCCAGGCCGGCAAGACAGCCGAAAGCTATCCACGCCCAATTGAAGGTTCCAGCTGAGACCCATGTGCTGCGGGATACGGCTGGCCAGAACCTTTGCGCCGCGTAGGCCAGTCCGCCGCCGGCAGCGGCCAGCACGGGCGTCCAGACGCTGAAGCGCAGCCGTGTGCGCCGGTGGACTTCTGAGCCAGCCTGGTTCGCCTCGTAGCCAGCCATGACTTCCCGGTATTCAGAAAACCATCGCATGGAGAGAACAGAGGGAAGGACAGTCAGCCCAACGCCGCAGACCGCGCCCCACGGGCCGATCACCAGCCAACCCGCGATGGCGCTGTAGAGAAACAAGGGCAGTCCGCACACCAGCATGCGCCAGCGGTAGACACCCAAGAGGTCGGGGGTGAGCCACTCTTGGGGCACCTGGGCGGGCAGAACCTTTCCTTCGCTGGCGCGCAGACGCTCCGCGCACCAGGTCAGGAAAGACAGGCAGACCGCGGAGTCGGGATTCACCCCGTCAGGGATCTCGGCTGCGTCCGCGTCGATCGCAATGTGAAGGTAGTCAGCCCATGGGATCCCCAGAGCGGAGACGCGCGAGGCCGGTGTTCCGCCCTCCGCTGCTATCAACGCGTGGATCGTGAAGGCGAGTGGTCTGGACAAGAGGGTTGCCGCTTCAGGAGCCTCGACCGACCACATTTTCAGGCGGTCCAGCGCCTGTTGTCCTGCTGGGGAGGCGCCCTGTCCCAGGGCTGAGTGCAGTTGGGCAGTGGTGAGTGGTTGGAGCTCAACTGCTTCTTGCAGGTTGAGCAGCAGCCCGTGTGACAGGTATTCGTCACGACGGGTGGTCACCAATAGCCGCACGTCCCAGCTTTCGTTCGCCACGCAGAGCTTGTTGAGCCCTTCGACGAACGGTGCGTGCTGTTCTGAGGGCAGTGTGTCCAAGCCGTCGATCAGAAGGGTGATACGGCCGGTCGTGATCCACCGTGCGACTTGATTCCGGTTGGCCCCACCCAGGCCCAGGATGTGCGTGATGTAGTGCAGAACGTAGTCCAGCCCGGTGGCCCTCGGTTCGTTCAGCCCTTTGAGGGGAACAACGACAGGGATCGATATCTGGGCCGGATTCTTCTCGTCGCTCTCACCGTTCAGTGCGGCAGCTGCGCGGGCTTGCAAGGTCTCGGCGATCAGGAAGAGCTGTTCGGTCTTTCCGGCGCCGCTGCCACCCGCGAGCAGCATGCGGCAGTCGGCAGCCTCGAATCGCTCCACAAGCAGCTGAGGACCTGAGGGACCTGCTGAACCCGTCGGTCGGCGGATGCCGGTTCCGCCGGCTATGAGTTCAGGAGCAAGCCGCAAGTCCGGGTGAGGGACAAGTCGGTCCTGTCCGAAGACGGCCCGCACTCGCGGAGCTGCTCCGGTGGCCCGGTGCGCCTTCAGAATGGCGCCCTGCAGGTTGTGCAGGCGTCTGTACAGGGCGTCCGCTTCGGGTATGTCGGCCTGGGCCGCCGCTTCGCGGTAGATGTTGATGTTGATGTTGTAGTGGTTGAGGGTTCCCTGTCCGAGGACCGGCCCGTGGTACGTGCCGGACATGTCGATATGGACAGGGCCCGCGGGCGGTCGGCCTTTCATCTACGGTTGCGGCTTGCGCTGTGATCCGGGGTCAGGTGTGTCAGAGAGGTCTGCTGATGTCACGTTGATAGTTCCCTGCCCGACCGTCTGACCGTGGAAGGTGCCGCTCATCGTGATCGTGGTTCCGCCGGCGGCCGGGTTCTCCGCGCCTCGGATCTCCTCGATCAGCGTATCGAGCCTGTCGGCGAACGAGTGGTCGCTCGCGACCGCGTTCGCCAGCGCAGCCGCCAGGAGCTGCCGCGCAGGTCCGGAGGGTTCGCCTTCGTCACTCGCGGCTTCCGTGCGCACGCGTGCAAGCGCCGGGTGATCACCTAGCGTGCTGCTGACCAAAGTGTGCAGCCGGTCCATGCCTGCATCCAGGCCTCGGTCAATCTCTGCATCCGCACGCCCCGCGACTCGCCGGCCCTTTCGGACCAGCCAGGCACATAGGTATCCGACTGCCACCTCAACCCCCGTCACAACGCCCCCTGTTGTGGTCGACAACGGCAAGCCGACCATAGCGCGAAAGAGGTATGACCGATACCTCATCAACCAAGGCTTATAGAGGCGGATATAGGCATTTACGGTGAGGACGGACGCTTACGTGTCCGTCACCGAGCCCTCGACAGGCACGGCCTTCGCGCCCGCCCTGCTGCCGCAGGGCACGGCGGACGGCCTGTGCATGCGCCAGGGGGCCTCGGCAGTCGCCTCGATGCGCTGATGACCTTCCTCGACCTGATGTTCGGCATGTACGTGGCCGCACGGGCCGGAGACGGGGAGAAGGACGTGTACGACGCGTCCGACTCGGGGGAAGTACAGGAGTGGTGGGGCGACTTCGACCACGTCCTGTACTGGGTCTCCCCCGACCGCGACGAGGGCGAGGAGCGCAGGAAGGACGTGGAGGACGGGGAGGCACCGGCCGGCGTGGACGGGCCGCAGCCCGGTGTCGACCTCGATGCCTGGCAGACCGATTTCATCGCCTTCCTTGATGCCGAGGGCCTGGCGCGGCATCCGGAACAGTGGCCCGAGGCCGCAGCCGGCTGGGCGGAGCGGCACCGTCAGCGGCAGCTCGCGGGCGTGGCTCCCGGCGAGTTGAGCGAGGACGAATGGTGGGGCGTCCTACGGGCGTTCTTCGCGGACGTTCAGGACGAGGCCGTCCAGAAGTGGGGGCTGGGTGTGTGGGACGAGCACAGGTCCAGGTGGGTGGCTGCGGTGATCAGGGACGAGGATCTGTTCAGCCCGCTTGAAGGCCTCGTCGAGTACAGGAGGACGCTGCCCCGGCAGGCTGCGGACATCGCCGAGCTCCTGGCGGCCGAGGTCTGCGGGCTGCCTCCGCTGCCGGTCCTCGGCGGGCAGACGTTCATGCGGGAGGTGGTCCCGTCTACATGCACCGTCCAACGGCAGCAGGGCGGGACAGGTCACGCGCGGGACCCGGCGGAGCCGTCTGTGCACGAGGTGAGCCCGCTGCATCAAGTCCAATAGGAGGCCATAGGGCGCATCTGGAGGTGCACGTGCAACCCGCGTCCCGGGCCGACAACGATCCCCGTAGTCGTTGGCTCACCAGCGCGTCCAACTCGAAGGCGGTCAGCGCCGCATGCAGGTCATTCCTGACTGGTACGCACCAGTGCGCCGTTGGAGCCGGGGGCGTACTCGCGACGCGTGTTCTTCGCGATCTTTTGCCTGACCGCATCGGCGAGGTTGACGCCCTGCATCTCAGCGATCGCCGTCAGGTAAAGGAAGACGTCGGCGAGTTCTTCACCGTGGTCGGGCAGGCCTTTGCGCCACGCCGTGAATGCCTCGCCGACCTCGGCCGTGAGCAGCCCGAATTCCAGAGGGATGTCGGTGGTGTTGAAGCCCTTGGCGAGTTTGTTCTCCCAGGCGAGTTTCTGTGCCTCGGCGATGTCCACGGCAGATCCCCTTGACGGTGCAGTGCGGGCGTTCTCGGGGAACAGTAGCGAGGCTCAGGCGCCGGAGAGGCAAGAACGGGACAGGAGTCAGCCGGTGGGGCGGCAGCCGGCTTCTGGCGCAGTCTCGTAGGTGACAACCGTCGCATGGCTCTCCAGGAGCCGGAAGACGCGCTGGTAGGCGTGGGACAGTTCGGCGATCGCTTCCAGATCGGGTGCCTGACCGTCGCGGGCCTTGAGACGGCTGTGCACGATGACTGCGGGGGTGGTGAGGTGGAGGAAGATGCCGTCGCGGGTGGTGACGAGGTCGGCGGGTTCGAGTGCCTGGTGCCAGGTGAGGCGGGAGCGATCGCGGCAGAGAGGGCCGCAGACGAGCTCGCTGACGAAGCTGCGGTCCAAGGAGGTGCGGACGGCGCTCTCTCGACGTGGTCCTCCTTCCTCGACTGCGCCGAAGGCGTCCGCTCCGTCAAAGTTCACTCGGCCGTCCAGGACATGTCCGTCCGCCTGCTCTGCCTCCCGAGTAGTCCCGTGGCACAACAGCTCCGAAGCCGCGGCGAAGCTGTCAGAGCGCACGGCGCCTCAGGCCCTTGACCGGCCGTACGACCCGCCACCGCAGACCGGACGCTGCACCTACGGCTTCGCCGCCGGGCTACGCGACATCCCCGCCTTGACCAACACCTCGCTCGACTATCGGATTCGGCCGAGCGTTTGGGCGCGACGAGAAGCAGCGCGCCGCCCCCAGGAGCACGCTTTCGCGCTATCCGCCACCACCCTCGGCGACGAGCGCCAGGCCGACCAGTTCCTCGGTACGTCCGACGAACTCCTCACTGACGGCCTCGGCGTGGCGTTCCGGGCTGGGCGGTGACAGCGCTCGACAGATGACGCCCCTGAGAAGCACAGCTTCTCGGGGACTTCTCTTTTCCACGAGCGGCGACTGCTCGAACAGCACGCCAGCGCCGGGCTTGGTTACATGACCCCCACACCCCATTGAAATCCCTTTCGACTCCCTTTCAATCGCCACTCACCCACCCCTTTCGAGTAGGCTCATAGTCGTCTCCAAGTCAATGACGAGAAGGAGTCGGCATGGTCGCGATCGTGGTCGCAGAGAAGCCGAGCGCAGCGAGGAACATGGCCAGCGCCCTCGGCGGGACGAAGGGCAGCTACAAGGGCACGGTCTTCGAGGTGGCGAGCCTGAGGGGCCATCTCTACGAGTTCGCCCAGCCGCACGCGATGGTGGACTCCTCGCTCGCGGACGCCTATCAGAAGTGGGACCTGAGCAATCTGCCCTGGGACCTGGATGACCTGACGTGGAAGCGCGAGCCGAAGAAGAACGTCGCGGACGTCATCAAGACTCTGCGTTCTGCGCTCAGCCGCGGCGACGAAATCGTCATCGCCACGGATCTGGATCCGTCCGGTGAGGGTGATCTGCTCTTCTGGGAAGCGATCGACGAACTCGGCTTTCACGGCAAGCGGTTCAGCCGCATGGAGTTCACCGACGAGTCGAAGGCCTCGATCCAGAAGGCGTTCGAACAGCGCCGGCCGGTGAAGTCCATGCAGAACGAGGGCGACTACCGCAAGGCGATGTACCGCTCCCAGTGGGACTTCCTGTCCATGCAGTTCACGCGTATCGCCACGGCGATGGGCCGCCAGTACGGCCAGGACCTCGTGCTGCGCCAGGGCCGGCTGAAGTCGGCGATGGTCTCTCTCGTCGGCGACCAGCAGAAAGCTTACGACGCGTACATCAAGAAGCCGTTCTTCCAGAACCGCTTCCGCGACGAGAACGACGTCATGTACACGAACCCTGATGAACCGCGGTTCGACCAGAAGGGCCAGGTGCCTCAGCAGTACGACCCCTCCCCTGTCGTCCTGGACAGCAAGGCGGGCAAGAAGACCGCGCCGCCGAAGCTGCTCGACCTCGCTTCCTTGTCCTCGATGCTCGTCAGTAAGGGTGTGAAGGCGAACCTGACGCTCTCGACCTACCAGAAGATGTACGAGGACCAGGTCGTCTCCTACCCGCGCACGGAGGACAAGACGATCACGCCCGAGCAGTTCAAGGACCTCACCACACTGGTCGACAAGATCGCCGCTGTGGTCGGCGTCGACGCCGGGCTTCTGACGCACCGCCAGCCCCGGTCCACACACGTGAAGCCCCGGGGCGCGCACGGCGCGAATCGTCCGGGACCGAAGGTGCCCTCCTCGCTGGACGAGGTTGAGCACAAGTACGGCAAGGCCGGACGGCTCATCTACGAGATGCTCGCGAAGAACTACCTGGCCATGCTCGCCGAGGACTACCTCTACGAGCAGCAGAAGGGCCACGTGGAGAAGTACCCGGACTTCGTCGGCATCGCCAATGTGCCCAAGAGCCCCGGCTGGCGGGCCGTGTTCGATCCGGACGCCGGCGACGACACGGCTGAAGGCGACGAGAACGAGTCCGGCAAGGGCCTGGGCCAGACCGCGGAGCCGTTCATCTTCGAGGGCGCGAACAAACGCCCCGAGCATCCGACGATGAAGTGGCTGATGAAGCAGTTGGAGAAGCGCGACGTGGGCACGGGCGCGACCCGCACCTCGACGTACTCGGAGGTCACCAACGACAAGGCGAAGTATCCGCTGCTGACGGAGAAGGGCCGGAAGCTCAGGCTCGCGCGGGCCGGCGAGATGAGCTGGCGGCTCCTGCCGGGCACGCGCATCGGCGATCTCGGGCTCACCGAGAAGGTCTACGCCGACATGCGCGACATCGCCGCCGGGACGGCGACGGCCGAGGAGCGCCTGGCAGTCGTCGCCGACTGGGTGCGCGAGGACATCGTCACGATGACGAAGAACGCTGCGCCCATGCGCGACAAGCTGGGCCTGAAGGAGCAGGTGGCCGCTACGCGCGCCGAGGGTGTGTGGGAAGCCGCTCCGGGCGGGCCGAAGGAAATCGCCTTCAAGAAGATCTGGTCGGGCCACGAGTTCAGCGATGACGAGGTGGCGAGGCTACTGGCGGGCGAGACGATCTCGTTGGAGGCCACGAACAAGGCGGGCAAGCCCTACACGGCCACCGGAGCGCTTGACGTCGGCAACTACAAGGGCCGCAAGTTCGTCGGATTCCAGTTGGATGTGCCGGACAGGCCGACGAAGTGGTCCGGCCGGACGTTTACGCCGGCGGAGGTCACTGCGCTCCTGGCGGGCCAAGCGCTGGAGACCGACGGCTTTGTCAGCGCGCGGACCGGCAAGACCTTCGCCTGCAAGGTCAGCTGGGACGCGAAGGCGAAGAAAATCGTCCCCGATTTCGGCTCTGCCGACGAGCCGCCGCGGTCCTGGTGCCAAGTGACTTTTACCGATGCGCAAAGGCGTGACCTGGCAGCCGGCAAGACCATCCAGGGCAAGGGCTTCGTCTCGGCCAAGGGTAAGACCTTTGACGCGAAGGTCGCCTGGAAGGAAGAGGGCGGCAAGAAGAAGATCGTGCCGTCGTTCGGCTGATGCCCGGACAGGCACTGACGAACAGCAGTGGGTCCCGGACCGCGGGACCCACTGCCGCCTCTGCACGACAGCGACAACAGAAGGGATGCGATGAGGACGATGAACGACATCGTGCAGCTGGAGATCAGGTGGGCCTGATCGGCGATGTCCATGGCGACACCCGGTTCCGGCACGACGCAGTGGTGACGCCGACGTCGAGAGGCTGCAACTCGTTTGTGCAGACGGGCGACTTCGGGATGATCTGGCGCGGCACGCGCAGCGCGATCCAATCCGGACCGTTCACGGGGCCCTTGAGGCTTTGAACAAGCAGCTCGCCCTACTGAGCGTGCGCCTGTACGTCGTGTTGGACAACCACGAGAACGACCACGTAATCGACACGCTGTCGCGCAACGGCTCCAGGTCCTCTGGATGGGACCGCATCTGGCGCTCCTCCCCCACTCCAGTCTCGTGCGCGCTGGCCAGCACTCCGTCGGCTAGTTGGCAAGGGCCGCGAGGATCGACCGGTGCGTGCGGATGCCGGGCCTGACGCGGTGGGAGGCTGAGCTGCCCACGGACGAGCAGGCAGCGGGTCTTCTGGACGCCGGGGCAGGCCCTGATGTTGCGCTCGCTCACGACCCCCTGGCGCTCCCAGGGTTGATCCAGCGGCTCGGCGACAACCACGGCTGGCGCCCCGCCGATCTGGCTACGCGCGCGAGGCGCAGCAGGTGCACACCGTGCGGGTGCTCTCGGTGCTCGGTCCGGCCAAGGAGACGCTGTGCGTCGCCGGGCACTACCACTTCCGGCACTCGGAGCAGGCAGTGCTCGTTGGGATGCCGGTCCGTCAGGAAATTCTCGACCGGGACAGCTCAGCCGATGCGCTGGGCGTGCTCGACCTGGGCGACGACGTTCCGCGCTTTGAGGCGGTAGCGATGGGCCGAGCACCTCTACTCCCGCGGCGCGACCGACCTGTCAGCCGCTCAGACGACGTCCAATGACTCGGACTACTGCGTCCGAGTCACCAGCAGTCGCCATTCAAGCCCCTTCCATTCTCGATTCGAATAGCCTATCTAAGATAGGATGTCACCCGCACACACCTTGCGCATGAACTCTTTTTGATAGGTCGAGCAATGACCATTGCGACCGCAGGGGGGATGAGGGATCCATGGCGAAACCGTCTTATAAGGTGCCGAGTTCGCTGAACAGGAGCTTCCTCGACCACGAGATCACGCTGAGCAAGGGAGGCTGGGCGGCCAAGCCCTCCCCGATCAAGCAGCTGCTCTTCTTCGGCGGCGGCATCCTCGCCCTGCTGTGGTTCAGCACGTCGACGTTCGTCGCGAGCTCGGGCCCAGTCTCCATCACGTTCTTCGTTCTCTGGGGGCTGTCGGCGATCGCCTACTTCGGCGGGCTGATGAAGACGAAGGAGCTGCGCATCATGCGGGTGCCGGCCCTCCTGGGCTATCTGCCCCGGACAGCGCGTCACGTCTTTACGCGCCGCAGCTCGAACCCCACGGACTTCTACTCGATCGTCGGCATCGACGGGATCGACGAGGACGGGCTGATCCACTTCTCCGACGGCGGTGAAGGCCAGGTCTACCTGGTCGTCGGCTCGGCGAGCTACCTGCTCTTCGACGAGGACCGGGTCGGGATTCTCGACCGAGTCGACTCCTTCTGGCGCAAGGTCGAGACGGCCTGCGAGCACAGCTTCATCACGACGAAGGAGCCGCAGCGGATCTACCGCCAGGTGGCGAACCTGGAACGGCGAAACCAGGCCCTGCGGGTCCGCGATCCCGATCTGATCGAGCTGCAGAACGAGCAGTACGACATTCTCACGCAGCATGTGGGCGGGAAGTTCACCTCGATCCACCAGTACCTGCTGCTCAAGGGCAAGAACGCCGACGCACTGCGCAAGGGGCACCAGGTCTTCCAGGCCGAGGTCGGCGGCTCGACTCTGATGATCAAGGAAGCCACGAGGCTCGACCGTGAGGAGGCCCTGCCGATGCTCCGGGTCTTCTATCAGGGCGTCGACGACGAACTGCTCGATCTCAAGGCGTCGCTGAACTGACCAGCGCCAGGCCGGCCACCACGACGAGGAACGAACGAAGGACACCATGGCGCTGATGACGAAAGTCCGGGCGCAGCTCGGCATTCCGGGAAAGAAGCCTGACGAGACGAATGAGACCGCGGAGCCTGTGGTCGGTGATCCGCGCGCGGACGGTGCTGCTCAGGCTGAGGGCGTACAGGACACCGCGCCGTCCGCCGGCGCAGCCGATGAGGCCGCCGAGCCGAGGAAGAACTGGTGGCAGCGCCGCCGGGAGATGAAGCACCTGCAGGGCACGTTCGGCGCCTACCCTCACCTGCTCGCGCTGAAGCCGAAGGAGAAGTACCTCTTCCGCTCCGACTACTTCGAGGTCGACGGCTCGGTCGCCTGCATCCTGGCGTACTTCCACGACGACGCCGCGCACGACAACTTCGCCGCCTTCTGGGGTATCGACCGGATCCCGGACGGTCTGGACGAACGGGTCACTGCCGTCGTGCTCGAGCAGGTCAAGCGGATGGATGAGAAGTGGATCGACTCGTACACCAAGCAGGCGGAGAAGCTGGACCGGCTGGATGCGAACGAGCAGGAGGAGACGGGCACGACCTCCTCCAGGCGCAAGGCCGCGAAGATCTCCGGTGACCTCGGGATCACGATCGGCGAGATCCAGGATGGTGCGAGCTACCTCTCGGTGCACAACCGGCTCTTCCTCAAGGCCCCCGATCTGGCAACCCTGGACGACACGATCGACCGGGTCACGCGTCTGTACATCGACCGGTTCGGCACGCTGAAGGCTGCGCCCTACGCCGGCGAGCAGCGTCAGGAGCTCTCGGGCCTGTGGAGGAACAACGAGAAGAAGAAGGGCAAAGGCTTCCACTTCACCTCGACCGAGCTGGCCGGCTCGTACTCGCTGGTGACCAATGGCCTCAACGACCGTGGCGGCGAGTACGTCGGCTACATGGTCGGCGACGTCAACAACAGCGCCGTGCTCATGGACGTCAACGCATACGACCACCACGTGATCGTCGCCGACGCCACGCTCAGCGAGTACCTGAACCGCCAGCGGGTGGCCAACATGTGGTGCTCAAAGATCTCGCAGGCGGCGCTGCTGAACAACGGCCGGGTCGTCCACCTCGTCCTCGACGGAGCGAACCTCGACAAGCTCGGCCCGAAGTTCGAGCGGCTCACCTCGCGCATCGACCTGAATCAGGGCGACGTGAACATGTTCGAGATGTTCGGCGAGGCGGTGGACGAGCTGACGGTCTTCTCCGCCCAGATGGAGAAGCTCAAGCTGATGTTCGAGCAGCTCTACGAGACCAGCGACGGAGCGATCGGCTCGATCATCCGCAGCGCCCTCGAAGACACCGCGACCGACTTCTACGTCGAGCAGGGCATGTGGCGGCACAACGCCAAGGAGCAGCGTCACCGCCTGCGCGTGGTGAACATCCCGCACACCCAGGTGCCGCGTCTTCAGATGTTCGTCTCCTACGTGGCGACCGCGCACAAGGCGCTGCTGAACTCCAGCAGGACCGACCCGGACCAGCTGCGCGCCTACAACGTGCTCAGGGGCATCGCCAACGCGATGCTGAGCACCAATGGCGACCTGTTCAACAACCACACGGCCTCGGCGGTGGACGGGGTCCGGGATTCGCGGCGCGTGGTCTACGACTTCTCCGGGCTCGTGCCCCGCGGCAAGGGCGTGGCGATGGCACAGCTGGTGAATATCGTCGGCTTCGCCGTCGGCAAGCTGGGGCTCGGCGACACGGTGATCATCCACGGCACCGAGCACATCGACGACCGGGTGAAGGAGTACATCAAGGACCAGTTCGACCACATGCACGAGCGCGGCGGCCGGGTGGTCTACAGCTACAACGACGTCGACAAGATGCTGGCCGACAGCGACTTCAACACGTTCGACGCCGCGGACTACACGCTCTTCGGACCGATGCGCGACGGCACGGTGGCGGAGTACCAGAAGCAGCTGCACCAGCGGATTCCGCCGGATCTCGCCCAGCTCATCACGACCAAGGGCGAGAACCTCACGTACCTGCGCCGGGGCGTCTCCAACGTGGTCTTCCACCTGGACCTGGCACTGGGGATCAACCCCTACCGCGAGGCCCAGCGCAGGCAGGTCCGCCTGGAGGCGGCCAGGGCCGAAGATGCGGCGCGGATGGGCGCGATCATGCACGACAAGCCGGCACCGGGCGCGAACCTCACCAGCATCCGGAAACACAGCGAGGGCGGCGACGGCGAGGCTGCCGCGGGTCAGATCGACAGGGGCAAGCGCCGCGACGGCAAGAAGAGCCTGCAGCAGCCCGAGGACGGAGCGACGCAGCCGGCGAGGAAGCCCCAGCCGAAGAAGCTGGTCAAGGCATGAGCGGGATCAGCACTGATACGAAGGCGAGGAGTAGGGGAGAAACGATGAACGGGACGATCACGGCGGTGGCGCGGCTGCGTTCCTGGGCCGGCCATGGCGGGCTCGCGCGGGGGCTCGCACTCGTGCTTCTGGCCGCGTTGTTCGTGCCGGTCTTCATGATGGCGACTTCATCCCGTGCGTCCGCGGCCGACCAGAAGGAGCGCGACAACTACAGCCTCTACCAGCTGGCTTCGAATGCGAGCTCGTACTTCAGCGAGCAGAACTCGCCGTCGACCGACAAGGGCATGCACGAGAACTGGAAGCCGGTCGTGGGCAGCCCTGCTTCAGGCGGTTCCATGCTTGGCTACGCTGACCCGGATTTCAGCCTGGGCAGCATCGTGGGCTGGTTCTTCGCCGAGGTGTCGGGGTCCTCGCAGACCGTCACGTACGAGACCCTGGCAGCAAAAGACGACAAGGGCAATGCGAAGTACTCGGGCATGCTCGACTACGCGCATTTCGGGGCGGCCAACAATGACCTTGGCCTGGACACGATGTCCTCGGGCATCGGCGGCCAGATCGTGAGCGTGATCGGAGGATCGCTCATCTGGGTCCTCTACGCCCTGGCGCTGGCGGTCGGCACGCTGTTCTACGTCATTCTCCAGTTCCTGAAGCTCATCAATCCCTTCATGTGGTTCTACAGCGCGGTCGCGGCGGTCAACCCGACTCTGGCCGAGGGTATGACGGGAGGTGACACCGGAGGCGGCGCGCTCTCGGGTCTGCAGCACTGGATCAGCGGCTGGTACGGCCTGCTCGTCGATATCTCGTGGCAGGCGCTGGTGCCGATCTTCATCGGTTTGCTGCTCATCGGCCTGGTCATGTTCAAGAAGATGGACCGGGGTTCGGCGATCAAGAAGCTGATCGTGCGCGTCGTCTTCATCGGCGTCGGCCTGCCGCTCATCGGATCGATGTACACCAGCGTGCTCGACAAATTCGACAACTCGGTTCTCGGCCAGCATGCCGGTCCGACGCGCGTCGTGCTGAGCACCTACGTCGACTTCGAGGCGTGGATGATGAACGACCGCCTCGGAATCCCGGACCAGGCCACTGTCTCGTGGGACGGTGACCAGGCCAGCTCTGACGCGATGATGTCGGTGCGCACGAGCGCGCTGGCGATCAACAAACAGTCCCACGGAGCGACGTTCAACGGAATCAGCATCGGCACGAAATCGAACGACGCCGAGTCTGCCTGGAAGGACGGCACCGTCTCCGTCGGCACCGGCGCGTCAGACGACTTCAAGGCTGTGTTCGCGACCTTCGGGATCATCGGCAAGTACATCGCCGGCAATGAGATCGCAGCCTCCGACTTCGAGTCGGGGATCAAGAGCTCGATTACGCAGCTGGACGAGAGCGCGGATGCCAAGAAGAGCTGGTTCGTCGACAAGGACAGCTACGGCGACGTGGAGGGGTTCGGTGAGAAGAAGGGGCCGAAGCCGGTCGATCACCCGGTGATCTCGACCGACGGCACGGGCCTGACCTCTTCTCGTCCCGGCAAGGGCACAACGGTCTTCACAACGACCGGGACGAAGAGCAACTGCGGCTTCACGGTGGGCAAGACGCCTTCCTCGTGCAACCTGTCCCCCCTGGCGGCGTACAACTACCTCAACACCGGGTTCAGTCCCAGCTCGCTGAACATGTACAGCTCGAACAACGCCACCAGCGGGTTCACCCGCGAGAACCACATGGCCGTCAGCCAGGTGGGCACGGGGCCGGGGAAGTTCATGTACTGGTCCAACGCAGCCACGGTCCTGGGTTCCGTCGTCCTGCTCGGCTTCTGGTATGCCCTCGGCATGCTGGCTGGCTCGGTCAAACGGATTTTCGGCCTCGTAGCGGCCGTGCCGTTCGCGACGCTGGGCGCGATGGCCGCGATCGCCAAGGTGATTGTCTACTCCATGGCGATGATCCTGGAGGTCATCGTCACGCTGTTCATCTACCAGTTCGTCTCCGAGTTCCTGATCTCGGCCCCGGACATCATGGCAGGTCCGGTGTCGAGCTTCATGAGCCCGGGCGGCCTGTGGGGCAGCGCTGCGCTCGGCGGGATCATCGTATACATCCTGACGCTCATCTCGTCGCTGCTGATCATGGGTGTCACCTTCGCCCTGCTGCGGGTCCGCAAGACCGTGTTGCAGGCGATGGACGAGGTGGTCACCAAGCTCGTAGACAAGTTCCTGGAGACCAGCACCGCGCCGAAGCCGGACAAGGGCGGGCTGATGCCCGCTCTTGCCGCAGGTGCGGGAGCCGGCGCGGGCATGGCCATGGGCAACAAGCTCGCCAACGGGTTCAACAGCAAGACCACAGGCCCGGCCTCTCCGGGCGCAGGCAAGCCCGCGGGCAAGACGGCGTCGACGAACGCCGGCGGCACGAACGGCGACGCCACGGAAGTGACCGCGGGCAAGCAGGCGCCGGCTCTGGAGAGCGGCGGCAAGGGCGGCCCAGGCGATCCGAACAGCCCAGCGCTGGACGGTGGTCCTGGCAGCGGCAGCTCCGGTGGCGGCGGTTCCGCTGGTGCCCTGGGGGCGTCCGGCCAGGGTGACGGCCCCGTCGACAACGGCGGTCCGCTGCAGCTGACCAATGGCGGAGCGGGCAGCTCACACTCGGACAAGCAGACGGCACAGAATCTGAGCAACCAGGGCGGCCTGTCGATTCTCGGATACACCTCGGACGGCAACAAGGTCATCCCCGGCGAGGTCCTGGCCTCGTCCGCGGACCCAACGAGCTCTCGTGGCAGCTCTGGAGGCCGGAGCCGCACCGGCGACGCGACTCCAGCTCTTGTTCCCGTTCCTGCTTCCGGGCAGCCGGCCACGCCGAGCACGCGTCCTATGCGCTCAGCTCAGGACACCCTGGCTCCGAGGCAGCTGGGAGCCGGAACGTCGGCGCCTCGTCCCGTGGCCGCTCCGGTTTCGGGCCACACTCAGGCTGCGTCTGGTGCACGTCAGCCGGGTTCGATCCAGGCGGCGCCGACACCGCGCCAGACGCCCGCCCCGCGGGCCCAGACTCCACAGACCTCGGCTCCTGCACCGGCCCCTTCGCCGCAGCAGGCTCCGGTTCCGCGCCCTCGTCCCCGCCTACGCCGGGTCGCCGATCCGGCTTCTCAGAGCGCGGAGACTCCGCAGCCTCAGCACCGGTCGGCCGATGGTCCTCGCCGGAGCCGGCCCGAGAGTCCACAGGACTGATTGGCGAGCGTGGAAGGCTGACGCACCCGGCGAGGACGACCATGCGATCGTCCTCGCCGGGTGCGACGTCTTTGGCACGGCTGGAGGAGAAGGGAAAATGCATGGGGCTCGGATCGAGGCTTCGCGGCGAGTTCCCATGCGACTGGTATCGCTCGGCGCGATGGTGGATCACCGAGATCCGCGAACTGGCATTGAGCACTGCGACCGCCGTGGCCACGGTGGTGATCGTCGGCAAGATGATGCGCGCTGTGCCCCATCGCGACGAGCCGCGGGCTCTGTCGCACCTGTCCAGCACGATCGAGGGGTTACTTGGCCAACAGCGCAGGCTTGGTCGTTCTGGTCACCATGACGATCAAGAACGGTCTGCCTGTTGTGCTGATGGCATTGCTGGCTGAGTGGTGCCTGCTCAACACCGCCATCAGCGCCACGGTGTTCGTCGCGGTCGCCTGGTCGAGGATCCGGCAGCCGTCAGCGTGGACTGAGCTGGATTTCGTCGAACAGCACGCGCCGAAGTACGGCCGGCCACCGGAGACGATTGAGGACTACCGGGCGCACCAGCTCCAGGAGTAGGCATCAGAGAAAGGACAGAACCCCGTGGACATCATGTCTACGGGGTTCTGCGCTGCCTGAGTGGTGCGGCAATCAGCTGTGCTGATTGCAGTCCTTGGCCATCAATGCCTTCGCCTGGTCGCTGTCGGCCGGGATGAGCTGGACCTGGTCGATCGAGTAGGCGAAGCTGTACCCGAGCGTCATCATGCTGTTCGACATCGAGATCGAGCCGGATCCCGGGTCAGTGCCTGTCTGGTCGGAGCCGTTGACGTCGTCCCAGAGCACACTGGTCCGGCTGTCGTTGATCGTGCCGGCAGAGAGAACCTGGTACTGGCCCTTGTCGGTCTTGCCGTCCTCGACGATCGAGCCGTGCTTGATGTCGCCGAGAACCTTCGTGGTCAGCTGGCACTGCTGGTCGCCAGCGGTGACGTTGATATAAGTGATCTTGTGGCCGTCGATGGCGGCGATGCCGTCGCGCGCTCCCTCGGTGATGGAGATGTAGGCACCGTCGAAGCTGGAGGCCTGGCTTCTACTGGGGCTCTGTGAGGAAGCAGTACCGCTGCTCCCGCTGCAGGCAGTGAGCATTTGAGCACCTGCGGCCAGGGCCGCGGCGGACACGGTGATCCTGGTCCGCGTCGCACGTGCGGTCCTGGTGGAAATCATGGTGTTCTTCCTTCCTTCGTTCCGACAAGTCGGTTGGGTGTGGATCCTTTGGAGGGAACAATCTCGGATGCCTGGGCGGGTGAAGGTCCACGACAATGGTGCGATGCGGTCGCCCGAGCTCACGGTGGATGAATATGAGAGAACTGTCGAAAGTCTGCGCGGTACGCGCGTTGTAGGAGTGACCTACTACCCGCTGGCCAGTGGTGGCGATGGCACCGAGGTCGAGGAGTGGGATTTCGGCGTGTGGCACCAGCCCACGATGGGCGTCGGCCTGTTCGCCGAGAACGGCGCGCGATACTCGGCAGTGTGGGGCAACAGTTTCGACTACTACGGCCTGGAGATCTTCCAAGAGCCCATGTCCAGCCAATTGACCATGATCGGACAGCCCGGAGGGACGCCAGCCGTGGCTGTAACTGACCATCCTTCCTGGTCAGGGCTCATCGGGGTCCCGCTCGTGGGCGCCGATATCCTCTGGTCCGAGGGTGACTACGGACTCCGACTCCCGGTCGCTGTCGAGCTTCGTGCACCTGCTGCCACAGCGTGGCTTGTCGCGGGCCGTCCAGCGCAGTGGCCACCAGACGGACGTTTCTACCTCGGAACTGACGACGTAATGTCCGTCTTCACGCACGAGTTCGCCGGCACCATCGGTCTCCCTCTGAAGTGACTGTCGGGATCAAGCGGTGAGGCTGTAATTGTGCTGGCCGGGGCTGGGGTAGAGGCGTTGGTGTTCGCGGGCCGTGTGGAAGGTCCAGTAGTTGTCGAAGTCTCCGTTCGTGGTCAGGGCGCGGAGTTGGAGGACGGCTTCGGCGCCGTCGAGGCCCCAGCGGGCGCCGGTGATGTCGAGGCGGTCGGCGATCAGGTGGCGGCAGGTGCCTTCGACGGCGCCGGTGGCGATCGGCCAGCTGGCGGCGAGGGCGATGCCGTAGTGGAGCTGATCGAGGTGGCCGGCGAGGTAGCGGTGGCAGGTGGTGACGGCTTCGCGGCGGGTGGCGGGAAGCTGTTCGGCTGCGGCCTGGGCGGTCATCTCGATGGCGGCGCGGTCGGCGTGTCCGGCGAGGATCGCGGTGAGTTTGTCCACGGCCCAGGTCTCGGCCTCGCGGCTGCCGGGCGGGTGGAAGGCGTGTGCGACTGTCCAGCAGTACTCGGCGACATGGACGAAGTCGAGCAGGACGTTGAGGCGGATGCCGCGGCGGGCGGCTTCGGCTTGGATGAGGTCGAGTTGGTGGCGGGCGCCGTCGACGAGGACGATCCAGTCCCGCAGATGCTGCGGGTCGCGGGCCTCGGCCTGGTCGAAGGCGTCGGCGACGACGCGTTCTGGGAGATGGATCACTGAGGCGGTGCACCATTTGTGCTGTGCTCTCGGGCCCGGCCTTGCGGGCCGGTTCTCGCTGCGGCCGCCGGGCGGATGCACGATGTCGTGCGGCCGACGCGGAGCCGGGGCGGTGTCGAAGACACAGGCCACCGTGGCCATGCGCTTGCGGTTGGGTTTCTCACCCGGGGCCAGCCGCCCGCGCCGTCCGGCCGCCGCGCTCTTGGCCGCGGCCCGGCGGGTGGCCTCGCGCAGGGCTTCGGGGCGCATCACCACGCTCTTGCCGTCGACCTGGATGACCAGCGGCATCTCGCGGGTGCAGGGCGTGGGGATCTTCACCGCGTAGTAGGCGGAGATGTCGACGGCCGCGGCGACCACCAGCTCTTCGAGACGACGCTTGCCCAGCACTCTTCCGCAGCGTCGTTCGACCGCGGCCTGGGCCTGGTCGAACGAGCCGCGAACCGCCTCCAGGACCGCGAGCCGGGCCAGGCCGCGGGAGTGCCGGCCGGCAGTCAGCGATAACGCTTCGTCGGCCGGGTGCACGTTGGACAGGCCCCGGCCGCGATAGGCGATCCTGTTCACCCGCACCGGTCCGAACACGCAGGTCAGCCAGCGGGGGTGGTTACTCTCCCGCTAGGTCCGCGCCTGTCCTTCCGGCCCGTGCACCGCCGGCTGCCCTGCGTTGATGCGGGCCGCCGCGTCTTCCGTCCTCGCCCGCAGGTCGAGGTGATCCTGCATCAACTGCCGCAGCAGCTCCCGTCCTTGCTGTTCGAGCAGTTCCTCCAGCTCGTCGTGGGCCATCCCCCGCGCTGGGGCGCCGGCCAGCGTCGAGACGAGGCGTTCGAAGGCACCACGGGAGGCGGCATACCCATCAGGCTGGGATAAGGCGTCATAGGGTTCCATCTGGGGCTCTTCTTCGGGTCTTCTTGCGGTTCGTTCGGTTGGCACCTTCGAATCTACGGAGAAGAGCCCCTTGGTCACCGGGAGTTGACGTGGTCGGCGTCCCCCTCGTGGCGGGCGAGGGTGAACCGTCCCGGCGCCTCCTCGTCCAGCCAGCCCCGCTCGACCAGACGCTTCAGCTTCCCCCGGGTCCCCTCGATCTTCGCCGTGGTGGCCTCCAGCCCGATCCGCGGCACGATCTGCTTGGCCCGCAACGGACCTGGAGCATCAGCAACGATCTCCACGATGTCCCGGTACACATCCGGCAGCACCTGAACGACCAGACCCTCCCGCCACGGCGGCACCGCCATCACCCCGATGCCGTGAGGCGCCGGCGCTTCCCGGGGCTCCGGCGCATCGCGCACCCCTGCCTCCGGTGCTTGCTCCGCGGCCGACAACTCCGCCAGTACCTGCGCGACGGTCTCCCGCGTGATCTCCCACCGCGACAGATCAGCCCGTGCCTCCTCCAGTCGTACGGCCAACTCCGCAGCCTCGGCCTGCAGGTTTTCGACTCGCTGTCGAGCCGCAGCCTCCCGCGCCTGGAGTTCTTCCGGCAACGACACCATGGCGCCCCACCTCCACCTCGACACGGTAGAAGTACGACGGCACCGCCCACACGTCAATCAGCGTCTTCCCAGCTCAGCTATCCCTCGAAAGGAACCGCACCCAAGTCGGTTTGGGTCAGCTCTGTGGAGGCTGGGCTGGTGGAGTCGGCGGAATCTGACACGGCGACAGCCGGATGAGGACCGCAGCAGCCAGCATCACGGCCGACAGCGGCGCCAGGAGTACCACGCCCGCCCCGACGGGGGCGTAGCGGGTGCCTCTGACGGAGCCCATGGTCCCGAAGCCGTCGAGCATGAACAGCGGCCTGATGCTCGGACATCGCCGGCTCACGGTGATGCACCTGCCGGAGCCCAGCGCCCCGCTGCTCGGCCGTGACAACGTGCGAAACCTGCGGTCGTGGCGGCACGTCCGGTGAAGCTGGTGCATGGCCCCGTGTCGGCTTCTCGGGTAACTGAGGTTGTTCCTCAGTCATGATCGCCCCCCGCTTCCTCTCGTTCAGTCATGCGTGTTCAGGTGATGCCCTCTTCACAGGAACCAGCGTCTCAGCTCCACAGTTTCACGCTGCATCCCCGAGACCTGGATCCCGACCACACCCGGGACCCGAAGCTGGCCCCCTTGAGGACCACCTGGCCGACTTCCGAGCCAGCTTCTCGCACATCAGCACTTATGAAGTGCATTCACAAGAGCACTACCAGTGCTTCAGATTGACGTACCAGATGTACCACCTAACCACAGAGAGCCAGTCGAAGTCACCTATGGATAGGCGACTTCGACTGGCCAGAACTCAGCCCGTCAGGCCTCTTCCCGGAGGTTGTCGAGTCGATGCTCAGTCAGTGCCAGTGCGACTTCGGACTGATTGAGCGCGTGCTCGCCGTCCTGAATGCGCCACTGAAGACGCTGCACCGGCGGGGCGTCCGCCTCCTGGAGCGCCAGGTCACCCAGCTCGCGCAGCTCCGCATACGCACCCTGCAGCTGCTCCTCGTTGTGCGCCGACCGGACCCTGAGGCGGGCGACCCGCTCTTTCCACCAGCTCACCCGCGACGCACGGTCGAGCGTGGTCTTCCCCTCAAGCCAGGCGCGGAGCTCGGACTGGTCAACGTCGCCGGGGAGCCCGGTAGCCAGGGGCCCCTCGGGTTCCGGCATGTCGATGGGAATGTGCGACAGCAGCACCGCGGGGGTCGTGTCGAGCGCATAGGAGATCGCGACGAGGTCGTCGACGGTCACGGGGCGAGCGCATCGCTCCATCTCCGCGAGGACATCGGCCGAGACCGGGTGATCGAGCATCCGGAGCACATACGCCAGTTCGTCGATGGTCAGCTCGCGCAGCTGGCGGTAGTGGGTGATGGCGTCGGACACAGCAAGAGACGTGGGAAGGGGCGACGGCATGCCTCGATCATAGGCACGCTCGGCGCGACCCACGGGCGAGTAGCCACATTGCCCTGAGCCGTCGCCGCGTAGACGCACGACGGATCCCGGGCGCGGCAGCCTCCGCACCCCTCGGACCGAGGACAGGCACCAGAAGAGGCGCACCTTGGCGAAGAAGTCCAGGTCGGCCTCGCCGTCACAGCCAGTACTGCAGATGCCCCGCACAGCGGCGCCCATCGAGTAGCAATCGACTGCCTATTGAATGGCATTGAGAGTAGTGTTTAAATGGATCTCGATAGGCACTCGGTCCACTCCATGCAAGGCGGGCGACATGTTCGGGCGCGACTCTTCTGCTGATTGCGGTGTGGTTGCGGCCGTTCATGCCTCCTCGGCGAGTCGAGTGCGAGTCTCCACTGCCGCGTCTCACGCAGACTCGCTTCGCCTGATTCCCGTGGAGGCCATTCAGGTCGGAGCCACCGCCGCTGCATCCATTGCCTTGCGGCGCGATGCGATGACCACAACTCATGCCTCGGTCACACGCCGGAGGAAGGCCGCATAGAACTGCCGGCGCCTCGGACAGCCATGACACCGTCCCGCACTGACAGCGACCCGTGCGCCCGGCGGGGCCTCTCGCCCCGCCACCCATGTCCCCACTCCATGAATTCGAGGGATCCCATGAGACTTCGTGCTCCCGCTTGGCTTGCCGTCACGGCCATGCTTGCCCTGTCGGTGACCGTCGGCCTGGCCGCGACCACCGCCCCGGCCGCGCACGCCGCTGGCGAGAACAGCAAGTGCACCGTCAACTGGTCGAACTTCGCCGCCACCGTTGCCAAGAACGGCTGGAACCTCCGCACCGGCCCGTCCACTGCGTACGCCAGCCGCGGCTACGTGTACCGGGGGGACAAGCTGACCGTGCTGTGCAGCCGCGGCGCCTGGGACTACAGCCAGCTCAACCAGCGCTCCAAGTCCGGCATCCCCAAGGGCACCAAGGGCTGGGTGCGCGACGACGGCCTTTACCAGCTGGCCGGCTGACAGACCGGCCCCTCGCCTTCTGTGGGATCCCGTTTGCTGTGTCGAGATTCCGTTTCCGGTGGCGGATCGGTGTCGGATCCGACACCGATCCCGGAAGCCACAGGTCAGCCGGCTGCTGCGGCGCCTGCTAGGGACAACGCTCCGAGAGAGACGACACAGAGGCGATGCCCCTGTGCCCTTCCGGCGCGGGCGCGGGCCAGCTGCTCAGCGGGGCGTCGTCCGCAACGACGACGCCCACACACATCCAGTCCGGGCCCCGAACCAGTCGGTGCCGGCCGCCTCGCCTGAACCGTCTTGTGTCCCACTTTCCTGGAGCGTCTGTGTCTGCCACCACCCTGCCTGTGGCCGCCAAGGTTCCTAAACAACCCACCACACGCCCATGGCCGCCCGCAATCTGGGCTCTGCTCCTCACCACGCTCGTGGCACGCAGCTTCGGCTTCGCCTACCCGTTCCTCAGTTACCACCTCAGGAACCTGGGCTATACCACCGAGACCGTCGGCCAGGTCCTCGCCGTCTTCGGCGTCGGCTGGCTCCTCGGCCAGCTGCTGACCGGATGGGCTGCCGACCGCCTCGGCCGACGCCGGACCCTCGTCACGGCGATGGTGGCCACCGCCGTCCTCCTGCCGCTGCTGGCGCTGGCGCACGACTTCGCCGCAGTGTGCACCGGGTCCCTCATCGCGGGCATAGTCTTCGACGCGGCGCGCCCGGTCGTGTCGGCCCTCATCGCCGACCTCATCACCGACGACGCGCAGCGCGCCGCGGTCAACGGATGGCGTCACGGTGCCGTGAACATCGGCGCGGCCCTCACGGGAGCGGTGGGCGGCTTCCTGGCCGCGCACTTCGGCTTCCAGATCCTGTTCTGGATCAACGCCGCCGCGTGCGCGGCATGCGCCCTCATCGCACACCGCCGTCTGCCGGCCGACACCCCCCTCGCCACCACACCCTCCAGCCGCATGCCCGTGCGGGCCGTGACCCGCGATGCGCGGCTTTGGCTGCTGTGGGCGGCCAGCGTCTTCGCTCTGACATGTGCCGCCGGGATGTTCACCGCGCTTCCGATGCTCATGGAGGACGACGGCCTGGCCGCCAGTGCCTACGGATGGACTCAGGTCGCCAACGCCGGAACAGTGATCGCCCTCACGCCCCTGCTCACACCGTGGCTCAGCCGCCGTTGCTGCGGACAACGGCCCATGACCGGCACCCTCGCGGCAAGCTCGCTCGTCCTGGGCGCGGGTATGGGCAGCGCCGGCCTCGCCGACAGCACTCTCGGCTACAGCCTCGCCGTCGCCGCCGCCGTCCCCGGCGAGATCGCCTTCTTCATCGCCGCATCCGACGTCCTCAACAAGATCTCGCCCGAGTCCGCCCGCGGTCTGTACGCAGGCATCTGGGGAGCCACACTCGCTGTCGCCGTGATCATCGCCCCGGTTCTCGCGGCCGCTTCCCTGGCCTCGGGCGGCGGGGTACTCGCCGCACTCACCACCCTTGCCGCCGGCGCCGTGGGCGCAGCCCTGTGCCTGCCGCTCGCTGGGCTCACCCATCGCCGCACGGCCGCCCGTGCGACCGCCGTCCATGCCGTTTCCTGACCGCCGAACCGGAGAACCGATCATGAGACACAGCACCTCGTGGCCCAACTCGTGGGCATCACCGCAGCCTTGGCTCGCCCTTGCGACTGCCCAGCCCGCGGCGGGGGCAAGTCGATGACCGCGATCGCTCTGACCGCGCAGTCCGCACCGCCGACACGCGACCGACGACTGCTGCTCGGTGTCTTCGCCGTGATGGGCCTCGTCATGGCGGTGTGGGGCACGAGGATGCCCTCAGTGCAGAGGGTGGCCAACCTTGGGACGGGCCATCTGTCGCTCGTTCTTCTCGGCGCCGCTACAGGCGTGGTCGCCGGACTCCAGCTCGGCGGGCACCTGGCCGACCGGCACGGTCCCTCCCGACTGCTGGTCGTCCCCGCCGTCGTCTTCGGCCTCGCCCTGGCCCTCCTCGGCCAGTGCCGCACGCTGCCGACTCTGATCGCGGCGGCCGTCTTCTTCGGCCTCGCACACGGGCTGCTTGACGTCGGCTGCAACGTCTCTTCCGTTCATTGCGAAATCGCCTTCCAGCGGTCGATCATGTCCGGGCTGCACGCCGCCTACTCGATCGGTGCTCTGTGCGGGGCCGCGCTCGCAGCCGTGACCACCTGGATGTCCCACGAGGTGCTGTTCACGATGGTGGGTGCCCTCACGGTGCTCGCCGCTTTCACCGCAGTTCCAGCCGTACGAACGGCAACCTCTCTCGACCACGCACCCGAGCGTCCCGAAGCGGTTCCGGACGAGGAAAAGTCGGCGCAGACCTTCCACGCCTCGGTGTGGCTGCTCGGTGCCCTGGCCGCTGCGTGCCTGCTGTCCGAGGGTGCCGCCGCCGACTGGTCGGCAGTTCACTTGCACTCCCTCCACAGCTCCGAGGCAACTGCGGCAGCCGCCTACGCCCTCTACAGCGCCGCCATGGCCGCGGGCCGGCTCGCCGGTGACCGGCTGACCGGCCGCTACGGAGCACCCGCCCTGGTACGCGCCGGCGCCACCCTGGCCGCCGCCGGACTCGGCGCTGCACTGATCGCCAGCAGCGCCCCGGCCGCCCTGCTCGGCTGGATGGCCCTCGGAGCCGGCCTGTCCACAGCCATGCCGACCCTCATCACAGCCGCCGGACGGGGAGGACCACGCGCGGTGGGCACCGTCGCCACCATCGGCTACCTCGGCCTGCTTGCCGGACCGGCCGCCATCGGGGCGATCGCCTCGCTCACCAGCCTGACCACAGCGCTGGCCCTGCTCGTCGTCCTGACCTCGACCGTCGCTGTCGTCGCCCACCGAGCCTTGGAGTCCCGTTGATCTCTTCCCAGCCCACCACCCCCAGCGATGCCGGCCTCGAGGCCGTGATCCTCGACTACAACGGGGTCATCGGCCGCCAGCCCGGCCCGGCCCAGTGGACCCGGCTCGCCGAACTCGCGGGATGGCGCCCCCACGAGACCCACGCCTTCCAACAGGCGTTCTGGCACCGGCGGGAACTCTACGACCAAGGCGTCACCGAGACCCAGGCGTTCTGGAACGGACTGCTGCGCAGCGGACGCACCGCGCCTGTGGGCAGCACCCTCCTGGCCGCCCTCGGCCACGCCGACACCAACATGTGGACCGCCACGGACCCCGCCGTGCTGGACCTCCTGCACACAGCCCACGCCACCGGGCTGCGTCTCGTACTCCTGTCCAACGCACCCAAACCGCTGGCCAACACCCTCGACGACGCCGAATGGTGCGCCACCTTGTTCAGCCAGACCGTCTACTCCGCCCGCATCGGAGTGAACAAACCCCACAAGCGGGCTTACGAGGCAGCGCTCAAGGCCGCCGGAATGCCCGACCCCTCGAAAACCCTGTTCGTCGACGACCGGCTGGACAACGTCGAAGCCGCCGAGCAACTCGGCCTGCAGGCCCTGCACTACACCGGCGACCCGGCCTCACTCGCCCGCCGACTTCCCCGGCCTCCCACCGTCACACACACGGCAGCCGCCCTCACTACGAGCGCATGACCCCCCTCACGACGCCCTCCCGCGAGCCCGGCGCCCGCCGCATCCCGATCACCGAATCAGAGACCGACCATCACCATGACCGCCCTGCACCCCGGCTCCCGTGCCGTGACGAGCACGTGGCACTCCTCGGTGATCGCCCCCCACCGAGCGGCGCGCCGCCACCCCCATCCACACCCGGGAGTGGGCCTATCCACCTTGCCCTGTGGCGCCCAGGACGCCGCGGCGTGTCTACCGCTCGGCCTGTTCCTTCGCCGGGCCCGCGCACGGAAACAGGCGTCTCTTCTCACCTGACATCAATCCTTCTAAGGGCCCATCGGCAGCCCCCTCTGCTCCCGGCCCGGGCTGGCCACAGGCACCCCAGACCGCCCTGCCGACCCGGGCCGGGTCCCCATCTCACCGTTTCCGTTCCGTCCGGATCCACCGGACCACCATTCCCTCGTCTTGGCCCGCTCGGGAGTTCACCTGTGCAGCAGCCCACTTCACGGCCGGTCGCCGGCGCCCCGTCCGACCCCATTGTGGCCGTCCTCGGTTCCACGGATCAGCCGCCGAAGTGCCTGGTACCTGTCGGCTACCGCGATGTCCTGCGGGTGCCCTGCGCGGCGCGTCTGCTGGCGGGGACGCTCATCGGGCGAATGCCCAACGCGATGGCACCGCTCGCGATCGTGCTGGTCAGCTCCGACCGGTCTGGTGCGGTGGTCAGCGCGACGCTGGCCGCGGTGTATCTGCTGGGCAGCGCGGCCGGCGGCCCGTTGATCGGCCGTCTGGTCGACCGGTTCGGACAGCCGCGCCCGTTCGCCACGGCCGCCATGGTGAGCGGAGCAGCTCTCGTCGTCGTGGCCGAGGGGCCCCGCCAACTGCCCTGGCCCTGGGTTCTTGCGGGGGTTGCGGTCGCCGGGGCGGCCAAGCCGCCGCTGGAGTCCGGACTGCGGGCTCTGTTCGGGACGGCGCACGGCATGCCGACCCGCGAGCACCAGCGGACCGTGCTGGCCCTCGACGCGGCAAGTCAAGAAGTGATCTACGTGCTGGGTCCTCTCCTTGTAGCGGGGATCTCCATGACGCTCTCCCCGTCCGCCGCCCTGCTGACGACAGCTGCCCTGGGCATGGCCGGTACTGCACTGGTTGTCACGGCTGCGCCGTCGCGGTCGTGGAGCACGGAGCAGCGCCGGGCGGACTGGCTCGGTCCGGTGCGCTCCCCCCGGCTGCGGGCGCTGTACCTGGCCATGGTGGGAGCCGGTATCCCGATCGGCGCGCTCACGCCTCTCTCGGTGGACCGTGGAGCCGCGTTCGGCGCGCCGTGGCTGTCGGGGGCGCTCCCGGCGGTGCTGTCGGCCAGCGCCGTCGTCGGCGGGCTGGCCTATGGGTCCCGCCCCTGGCCCGGCACGGCGAGCAGGCACGTGAGCGTCCTGGCTGTCGCCTCCGCCGCGGGGTGGCTTCCCATCGTCTGGGCGGGCACCCCTGCCACCGCGCTGGCCGCCACCGCCCTGCCCGGTCTGGTGATGGCGCCGCTGCTCGCTTCCGCGTTCCTGGTGACCGGGCATCTCGCCCCGCCCGGGACCACGACCGAGGCGCACGCGCTGCTGGTGGCCGCGCTGGACATGGGATGCGCGGGGGGCGCCGCCGCCGCAGGCCTGGCCCCGACCCTGGCGCTGCTCCCGCTCGGCGCCGCGAGCGCGGCCCTCATCCTCCTCAGCACCCGCCGCCCCACCGTCGGCAGCAAGCCGCCGCCCCTGACCCACCCGATCGAGCACCGAGGGAGCCTTTCGTGAACGCCTTCCGTCTCACCCGCACCCTGCCCGCCGACGCGACGGCCGCCGCCCTGCGCGGCGATGTCCTGCACGGCCTCACCAGCACACCGAAAACGCTGCCGCCGACGTGGTTCTACGACGCGCGCGGCAGCGAGATCTTCGAAGCGATCACGCAGATCCCGGAGTACCCCGTGTGGCGGGCGGAACTGGGCCTGCTCCGGCAGCACGCCGAGGCCATCGCCCTACGGACCGGCGCCCGCACCCTCATCGAGCTGGGATCCGGCGCGTACTCCGCCAAGACGCGGCACCTGCTGGACGCGCTCACCGGCCTGCACGCCTATGTGCCGGTCGACGTCTGCGAGAGCGCCCTGCGCCAGGCCGGGCAGGCGCTGATCGTCGAGCGCCCGGGGCTCACCGTGCATGCCCTGGTCGCCGACTTCACCAGCGTCCTGGCCCTGCCCGACACCCCCGGACCGAAGCTGCTGGCGTTCCTCGGCAGCACGATCGGGAATTTCCTTCCCGCCGAGCGCGCCGCGTTCCTGTCCTGCCTGAGCGCCTTGCTCTCCCCCGGCGACGCCCTGCTGCTCGGCGCCGACCTCGTCAAGGACGAAGCGGCCCTGGTCGCGGCGTACGACGACCCCGCAGGGCTCACTTCAGATTTCAACAAGAACGTGCTCCGGGTGATCAACAGCAGGCTGGACGCCGATTTCGACCCCGACGCGTTCGAGCACGTGGCGCTCTTCGACACCGCTCACGAGTGGATCGAGATGCGGCTGCGATCCCTCGTCGATCAGACGGTCAAGATCCGCGCTCTCGATCTGGCCGTCGACTTCTCGGCGGGCGAGGACCTGTGCACCGAGATCTCGGCCAAGTTCCGGCGCGAAGGCCTCGCCGCTGAACTGGCCGCCGCCGGACTGGAGTTGGCGCACTGGTTCACCGGACCGGGCCAGGAGTACGGCCTCGCGCTCGCCGTCCCCCGACGGCCCGGGGCTGACCGGCCGCCGGCCGGCCGCAGCACGGCCTGCGTCAGCTGACACCGACCGCCCACCCCCCTTTTCCCATGCGTTGAGCAGATTTGGAGCAGCCCGATGCCCACCGACTCGATCAGCCTTCCCGGAACCCCGACCGGCACCACCCCTTCCCCCGCACGCACCGCACGCGCCGCGGTGGTCGCCCCGTACGGGACGGGCCGGCACTACCAGGCCGAGTTCGCCCTCCGGGGATGGGACTGCGTCGCCGTCACCCCCACGGACGAGGCGCTGCCCGCCCTGTTCCGGGGCCACCTCGACCCGGCCGGCTACCACAGCGTCGTCCTGCACCAGGAGGACGTCGGCGCGACCGTGCGGGCTCTGCGCGAGCTGCGGGTGAACGCCGTCGTCGCCGGGACGGAAATCGGCGTGCCCCTGGCCGAACAGCTGGCGCACCACCTGGGCCTGCCCGGCAACGACCCGCGGACAACAGGACGCCGCCGTGACAAGGGGGCCATGGCAGCCTCGCTGACCATCGCGGGCATCGACGCTCCCCGCAGCCTGTCCACCGACCGCCTCCAGGACGCCCTGTCCTGGGCGCACACGCTCGACACCCCGGACGTCGTCCTCAAACCGGGCGACTCCGCCGGGTCCGACGGCGTGATCTTCTGCTCCAGCCCCGAGGAGATCCGGGCGGCCTGGACGCGGCTGTACGAAGTACCCAACGCGATGGGCGGCAGCAACGACCACCTCGTCATCCAGGAGCGGCTCCAGGGCTCGCAGTACGTCGTCAACAGCGTCTCCGCCCCCGACCTCGGCGGCACACCCCGGCACACGGTCACCGAATTCTGGGCCGACCGCCGTACCGGCGACTCCCACGTCTACGACCGCCTCGACCTGCTCAACCGCACGCGGCTGATCCCGCGCATCCTCGCGGAGTACACCGTGCGCTGCCTCGACGCGCTGGGCATCGTCCACGGCCCGGCCCACACCGAGCTGATGTACGTGCCCCGGCGAGGACCCGTACTCATCGAGAGCGGAGCCCGCCCCGAGGGCTCCTACGACCCTGCGGCCATGCGGGAGGCGACCGGCAGCGACCACATCCGCGACGCCGTCCACGCGGTCGTCGCCAGCGCGCCCGCCCACCTGGCGCCCGACCGTCCGCGCTCCTGCGTCTCCAAGGTGTCACTGATCGCGCCGCACGACGGCACCCTCGACGAGAACCTGCTGCGCACCCTGCTGACCCTGCCGACGGTGCGGGGGTACGTCGGCGCCCTGGTCCCGGGCACGGCCGTGCAGCGCACCACGGACCTGCTGACCTCTCCCGGACGGCTGATGCTCGCCGCCCAGGACCTCCGCTCGATCGACCAGGACTACAAGGCCATCCGCTCGATCGAGGCCGCTGGACTCTACAGCGGGGCCTCCTCGTGAGCGCCCGCCATCAGGGCGCCACGGCGCTGTGGCCCGCCTCCCGCCTGGACCACACGCTGGCCGCCTGCCAGGCCCAGGACCGGGCGGCCCTGGGCCTGTACCTGCCCGTCGGCTACCCCACGCGGTCGGGCAGTCTGGACGCGCTGCATCTGATGGGCCAGGCCGCCGATGTGCTGGAGATCGGTATCCCGCACACCGACCCGGCGCTCGACGGTCCGGTGATCCGGCAGGCCGCCGCCCAGGCCCTGGCGGGCGGCTTCCGGATGCCCGACGTCTTCACGGCCGTGGCGGAGCTGACCGCGTCCACCCCCGCCGCGCTGGTGGCCATGTCCTACTGGATCCCGATCCAGCGCTACGGGCCGCGGGCGTTCCTGCACGCGTTCTCCGACGCCGGAGGCTCGGCTGTGCTCATACCCGACCTGCCCCAGGCCGCCGCCGACGGCTGGCGGCAGGCGGCCCGGGCGGCGGGCGTGCACACGATCACCCTGGTCCCGCAAGGCGCCTCCGCCGCTCACCTGGCCGCGATCGGCGCGGCAACCTCCGGCATGGTCTACGCGCCCGCCGCCCCCGGCCCCACCGGCGGCCAGGGCCCGCTCAGCCCCTACCTGCCGCACGAGGTCCACCGCATCCGCACCGCGACCGGCAGACCGGTCGCGGTCGGAATCGGCATCAGTACCCCCGCCCAGGCCGCACACGTCGCGTGCTTCGCCGACCTCGTGGTGGTCGGATCCGCCGTCATCCGCCGCATGCAGTCCCAGCCCACCGCTCCCGCAACCGCCGCGGCGACGGCCGCCCGGGACTTCGCCGCCGGCATCCGCCGCGCCCGCCGCGCCCGCCGCACCGCGGCCTGACCCGCAGCCGCCCCCGGCACGCGCCACGGTCCAGGAGGAAGGAACACCGCACCATGCAGTCCATCGCCCGCCACCCGGCGAGCCATCCCACGGCCGCCCCCGGCGTACGGCACAGCACCTCCGGGGCGCAGCCGCCGCGCCGCCGCCTGACCGTGAAACCCGAGACGACGGCGGAGGTCCACGCATGACCTCCGCCGGCCAGCCCGAATCCGGCTTCGCACCCGATGACGAGTTCAAACCCGTCTACACCCCGCCGGCCTGGTATGCGGAGAACACCTCGCAGGCCCCGGACACCGGCTCCCCGCCAGTGCCCTGGTACTCCGTCTACCCGCGGCCGGGTCAGCCGCCGGCGTGCAGGCAGTGCGGCGTGACGCCCGCCGCGGTGGTCACGATCCGAGCGCACCGCGGCCTCATTCTCGCGGCGAGGTGGCAGCACATCGACGGGCCGTTCTGCGGTCTCTGCGGCATCGCCCTGGTGCGGGACATGACCACCACAACCCTCTGGAAGGGGTGGTGGAGCCTCGTGTCCCTGATCGTCGGCGCCCCCTTCTCCCTGGTGTCCAACGGGATCGCCTACCGCAAGCTGCGCCAGCTCCAGCCCGCCGTTCCCGCGCCCGGCACGCGTCAGATCCCCCTCGGCAAGCCCGTCCTGCACCGACCGGCTTCCTACGTCGCCCTCATCCCCCTGATCTTGGCCGCCGCCGTGATCGCCCGCGCGCTCACAACGGCGGCCTGACCACGGCCGCACGGCCTGGTCCGGGGCCTGCCGAACAGGCGAGGCCTCTGCCCCACCCACACCCATGAGGAGAACCCCCGATGCCCCCTACGCACACGAAGGCCACCCGGACCCTACGCATGGCCGCAGTCGGCGCTGTCGCGGCCGCACTGATGGTTCCCGCGCTCACCGGGTCCGCCGAGGCGGCCACGGCCAAGGTGACCGTCGTCGGCCCCTCCGCCTGCGGGACGATCTACCCGTCGGGCTACTGGTGGACATATCCGACCACGAACCTCAAGCTCCGCTCCGGCCCGGGAACCGGCTACACCTCCCTCGGTCTGACCCTGAAGGGCAGCGGCGTGGAGGTGCAGTGCAAGGCCAAGGCTGCCGCCGGCTGGATGCGGGTCTCCGTGCTCAACGGCCAGCTCAAGGGCCGTGCGGGCTGGGTGGCCAGCAAGTACCTCGCCTCCTAACACCGGTCGGCCTCCGTGCAGTTCACCCCCGCACGGTGACCGCCCCCAGCGATCCGATGTCCCAGAGGCCACCCATTCCAACGGCCGGGCGGGTGGCTCCTGCGGCTGGCCCGGCTCCCGGCACGGCCCGGGCCTTCGGCGACATCGCGGTCGAACCCGCCCTCGGCCATCGTCTGCCCAAGCTGGCCCCCGCCATCGCCCCGCGGCCGTGCCCGCCCTGCCGGGGCCGTTCCTGGCCGGGTACCCAGCCCTCCCCGTCTCGTTCAGCCACCCCGCCACCCCGCCACTCGCCTCGGCCTACCCGGAAGGTGACGCATGACCACCACGCCCGCTCCCATCGGTTGCCCCTACCGCCTCGACCTGAAGGGCGCGGACCTCCAGGGCGAAGCAGCCGCCCTGCGTGCCCTCGGCCCGGCCACCCGCGTCCTGCTTCCCGGCGACGTTCCCGCCTGGTCGGTCACCGACCCCGGCCTGATCCAGCGCCTGCTGGTCCACCACGGCATCTCCAAAGACGCCCACCGCCACTGGCCCCCCTACATCAACGGCGAGATCCCCGGCACCTGGGCACTGAGCACATGGGTCGGCGTCGTCAACGCCCTGACCGCGTACGGCGCCGAGCACGACCGGCTCCGCCGGCCCCTCCAGGCAGCGTTCAGCCCACGCCGCGTCCGAGCCCTGATTCCGCAGATCGAGGCCATCCCGCACAGCCTCCTCGACGATCTCCAGGCGGCCGGTCCGGACCAGGTCGTGGACCTGCGGGCCAACTTCGCCTGGCTCCTGCCCCTGCGGGTTGCCAGCCTCGTCCTCGGCGTTCCCGAGGAACTGCACGACCCCTTCCGCGAGGTGATCGGGGCCCTCTTCGCCACCAACCTGCCCCCCGAGGAAGCAGAAGCCGCCCCTGCCCGCGTCTACAGCCTCATCACGCGGCTGATCGACACCAAGCGCCGGGAACCGGGAGACGACGTCACCTCCCTGCTCATCGACGAGCACGCCAGCGGCGAGCTGACGGAAAGGGAACTCGCCGACAGCCTCCTCCTCCTGATCAGTGCGGGACACGAGACGACCGTCAACCTCCTCGACCACGGCATCACCAACCTCGCCACCCACCCTGCTCAGCTCGCGCTCGCAACGAGAGGCGAGATCCGGTGGGAACAGGTCGTCGAAGAGACCCTCCGTCACCAGGCGCCGATCGCGTCGGTTCCCCTGCGCTTCGCCGTGCACGAGATCGTCGACGAACCCACCGGTCTCACCTTCGCCCCGGGCGACGCCCTCGTCATCAACTACATGGCCGCAGGACGCGCCCCAGACCGCCACCCCCACAACGCCGATGCATTCGACGTCACCCGGGACACCGCACGCGACCACCTCGCCTTCGGCCACGGCCCCCACCTGTGCGTCGGCGCCGAACTCGCGCGCATCGAGGGCCGCATCGCCTTCGCCGCCCTCTTCGACCGCTTCCCCACCCTGCGCCTGGCCGCACCCGGGGACCTGGAATCCCTTGAGAGCTTCATCTCCAACGGCCACACACACCTCCCCGCCATCCTCGGCCCCGCCCGGCTCGCACAGCCACCGACCAGCTGATCGCGCGGGCCCCGAATCTCCCCGGTGTGCTGTCCGTGGCAGGCAGCACACCGGGGAGCAGGAGTGGCCACCGCCGCGCACCGCAGCTTGGCCGCCTCTGAATTCACCAACCGAGAACCAGCCCATGGAGACAGACACATGAACACAAAACACCGGACCGTACTCGCCATCGCGATTCCGCTCTTCCTCGGACCCCTCGCACTCATCACTGCGCCCGTGGCAAGCGCCGCCTCCACTGGTGCGCTCTCCTCGTGCAGGACGCACTCATGGTCGAACAAGGACAGCGGCACCGGTAATGCCCTGCCGCCCTCGGCCCCGCTGCGGAAGGGCCCCAGCTCCCACTGCTCGGTCAATGGCACTGTCTACTCCGCAAGCAAACTCCAGTACGACTGCTATGTGGTGAACAGCGCAGGCAACACCTGGACACACGCCCGGCTGGACGTTCCCTTGGGGCTCTCCGGGTGGATCTGGGACTTCAACCTCGACGACGGCGGCTCGACCAAGCGCTGCTAGGAAGTCGGGCCGCCGACCGGCCCTCCGACTCGTACTGACCGGTCCCCGGAGGCCCGGTATGGGGGCCTGTGCCCCCTCTGACGGAGCCAGCACCGGGCTCGCCGCCTGGATACGGCACAGGATCTGCCCAGTCGTTGGCCCGGGCCAACGACTGGGCAGCCAGCCGCAGGAAAGGGACGGCGAGGTCGACGTGCAGGAGCTGCTGGCAGCCGGGGGCGGAGTAGGGGTCCGAGCTGAGAGTGCGTGCTGTGGCGAACGGCACCGGACGTCCCCCCGGTCATGCGCGAGGACAACGACGACGCGCACTCACTGGACGGTCTGCTCCGGACCCCGCGCACGCGCATCAACACTGCCAGCCCCATCCAGGTCACCCCGCACAGCGAAGCCGACGACGACCGAGTCGACGCACTGCAGGTCCTCGCGATGGATGTCGTCGAGCAGCTTGACCGCATCCACGAGCGTTTCGAACCGGACGCAGCCGAATTAATCGGCGTCCTGGTCCACGAAGCCGTCCTGCCACCGGCGCGCGCCCGAAGCCTGGCCTACGCCCTCCGGTACCTCTGGCTGGGGGACCTCGACACGGCGGCGGGCATCGCGCTGCCCAGGTCGAGCAGATCCTCCGACGACTCCTGCGGTCCCAAGTCGAGGTCGGTCAGCCAGCGGAAGCGCGTGTTGAACGACTTCGAGTTACGGTCGCTGCTCGGGATCGGCCCAGTAGTCCTTGAGCATCTCGCCGGGCCACGCCGGCTGTGTGACTGGTCCGCGCGGCAGGAACTCCCGGAACACGACCACCAAGTCGATGACGGGTGTGCCGTCATCGGCATCCAGGTCGGTCACGTGTACGTCGAGCCCCTCGATCCGCAACAGCCTGGGGAAGGACACTCCGAGGCCGGCCGGGCGCCGATGATTGTGGTGAACGAAGGTTCCGGTCTCGGGCCACGCCGGGTTGTCGCGTGGGCTCCGGGCGTGGAGCGCGACGTCCTCAGGCGAGCGTTCGCTGAACTGCCACACCATCTGAAGGTGGCTGAACTCGGTGGCGCCCTTCAAGGTCTCCACGGGGAATTCCGGGTTCAGGCGGATGATCGACTCGACTCCGCCCTTGAAGTCGTCGCGACGGCCGGTGTGGCCGCCAACGACTCGGCCGATCACCGGTACCTGGATGAACTCGTCGGACACGAAGGCCCCTTACGTCTGATCTGGGTGGCAGTCGCAGCACCTGCCACGATCGTCGTTCTGGCCGCGTCAGCCTACGCCGAGGGCTGTCCGCGCCCTTGCGTCGAGTTCGGCGGCACGGCTCCCTGCCCGGCCGCGGAACGGCGACAAGGCCCGGCGCATCTGTACGACGGTCTCGCGAGCTCGCCCGGACTGAACGCCGGCCATGGCATCGAGTGCCTGGTTCCAGGTTTCGCAGGCGAGGTCGAGGTGGCCTTGCTGAGCCTGTACAGCCCCGAGGTATCCGAGGGTCACGGCGTGAGTTCGGGTGAACTCACCGCGGCGAGTCCGGACGCTGTGGCGGAACTGCCGTTCGGAGCCTGGGAGATCGCCCAGGTCACGCAGTGCGGCTGCGGTCTCGTGCGCGAGGCTGGCTTCGCCGAAGAAAAACACGCGGTTGGGCTCGTCGTCGCTGGCACTGGCGCGGTTGAGGTCGCGTTCGGCCTGGAGCAGGGCGGCGACAGCGGCCTTCTTCTCGCCGCTGGCGGCCAGGCCTCGGGCGTAAACGACGCCGAGTAGCGAGCGTTCTCGCCAGCAGGCCTGGGCGTATCGGCGTCTGGAGAGCGACGCTTCGGCGAGCCGCACAGCCTGTTGTGGTTTCCCGAGGTCGACCGCCTGGTGGGCCATGGCGCGCAGCGTGTGGCCGGCCAGAGGAGCGTCGCCGGCCTCTTCCGCGAGATTGGTCGCGGCGGTCAACCAGCGCAGTGCGAGGGGGTGTTCGCCCCCGTCGAAGGCAGTCCAACCGGCGAGGTAAGCCAGTTCCGCGGCGGCCGATGTCATGTTGCGCCGGATGTCCTCGGTCGGGAAGTGGCCGCTGAGAAGGTCGGCGACGTCCGTGCGCAGGTACGCCACGAGGGCGGTGCGTCCGGCGCGCCCTCCGCGTTTTTGGTCTCGGCGGGAGAGGAAGTCGCACATCTCGCGGACGTCTCGTTCGCGCGCCGTCACCGGCGCCGACCACCCGCACGCGCACCCCGCTGTCATCTCGGGGCAGCCAGCTCGCTCACCCAGTGGCACTGCGCGACGGAGGTCGTAACTGGCAGACACGAGAAGTGCGCCGCGCCTGTGGCAACTCGCTCAGAGCGTCCCGCACTGGAGGTGCGGCTTCTGCACCACCCTGGGCGGCTACGCGGCTGTCCCGTCAGGGCGGATCGGTTCCGGGAGAGTTCGCAGGCGCTCGGTGAGTTCAGCTGCTGGAGTGGCCGTGGCGCCATCGAGCAGGCGGCCGAGTCGCGCCAGGCGATGGCGGGAGGTCGCGCGAAGGCGGGGTGGTGGGATGAGGTCGAGTACTCCGAGCGCGCGGGTGGCGGCCTGTTCAGGGGCGTCGCGGGCTTCTGCGAGTGCGAGGACGAGGGTGGCAGCCACCCAGCCGGGGGTCTGCTCCGGTGCCGCAGCCACCGACTGGCGGGCCACATCGGCGGCCCGGTCGCCTCGTTCGAGCGTCAGGTACGCCTCAGCGACGTGGAGACGGTGCTCTGCGAGGTCGTATCCGAAGCGGCCGGGCATCTCTACGCCGGACGCCATGATCGAGTCGCTCTCCGCGATGACGTCATCGGCCTCCGACGCCCGGTCGAGAGCGGCCAGTGCGGGAAGGAGGGCCCAGCCGAGGAGTTGGGCGCGGCGCAGGCCCGCTGGCGCGTGCTGGAGGCCGTAACCGGCGTGTCCGCGGGCGTGGTCCCAGTCCTGTCGCGCGGCAGCAACCATGGACAGCGCCCCACTGGCCCAGGCGGTCAGCGCCGGCTCCTGGGTGGACTGGCCGAAGGTGGAGGCGAGGGTGAGGTGTGCCCGCGCACCTGGCCGGTCGTCCAGGTGAAAGCACAGGTTTCCGAGGAGGGCGGAGAGCCAGCCGACTTGGCGGCGGAGGCTCTGGCCGATCTCGGGCTCAGCGGCTGCGACGGAGTTGGACAGCAGGTTTCGGGTGCCCCGGACTTCGTCGAACAGGACGGCCGGGGGGTGTTTGCTGTAGTTGAGGGCGTAGTGCTCCACGGCCGATTCGGCCAGCTCGACGAGGGCCGGGGAGCCTCCGGGCGCGTCCATGAGGGCCCATTGGACGGATTCACGGATGGCGGGCAGCCCGCTGGCGGTCGTCATGGATCCCTTTCGGCCGATGGTCGTCTCCTCGCGCTGGTGCTGACCGTAGCGGAGGGAGGGCAGCAACGCGCAGGTGCTGCACCACAGGCAGCGTGCCCCGTACGCCGGATACCTCACCTCCCTGACCGGGTTCCCGACACCGGGGCCGGGGGGTGCCATTCGTACGCTGGCGTGCAGCGATCGGCGGCCTCATGAACCCCGCAGGCGTCAACGCCGAGCGGCCGGGCGCCTTCGTCGTCACCGGCCCGGACGCCGCCGAGGTGGAACAGCGGGCCGACCTCCTCGCCCAGCAGATCCGCGTCCGGGTCGCCCCGCACCGCCCGCAACGCGCCCTGATCAGCTCAACTCGGCGAGCAGTTCGCGCATCGCCCCGTAGCTCTCGCGGACCGCGTCCGCCACGTACGCGCACCGCGCGGACTTCCTCGCCACCCGCTTCGCGAGAGAGTCCCTCAACCCCCGCGACTCTGGCGCCCGTTGGTGCTCCTCGGTCATGCTGCGGGAGCTGAGCCCCATGATCGGACGGAGTCCCGCGTGATCGTCATTGAAGTCCCCGACAGTGAACTCGTTACCGAGCTGAACCGCCAGGCCGCTGAGTTGGGCATCACCGACGCGGCGATCGTCTCCCTGATCGGGGGCGTCGATTCCTTCACCGTCTCGACCATGCCCGAAGGCGACGCGCTCAAGGACAACATCACCAAGTACGACCGGCCCGGCGAGATGACCGGCGGCGGCGAGATCCGCAACGGCTTCGTCCACCTCCACGTCGTGATGGGCGTCGAGGGTGACCGCGCTGTCGCCGGACACCTCCACGAGGCCGTCATCGGCACCCACTTCGCCCGCGCCTACCTCCTGCCCGTCATCTGAGAGGTACCGGCAGACCGGCCGGTCTCGGGCGTACGGGCGGTAGGCAACCTCCTCAGGAGCGCCGTGGCACGGCGACTCCGGGGTGCACTCATCCCAGAGTCTCACCTCTTAAGAGGTGAGAATGTGCTGACAAGGAACGGCCACGACTCGCGATCGGCAGCATTACGGCGGGATGCTCTCCCTGGGCGACGGGCTGTGCATCACCCTCGCCGAGGACCTGCGCCGCTCGCTGGTCACCGGTGACACCCTCTGTAAGTCCATGGAGGACAAGTTCAGGACCTCGGTGCACCTCTTCCGGTGGCCCGACGGACCAAACAGGTGGCCCCGGCACCACGCGGTGCCGGGGCCACCCGCGGCGTTCGCAGGAACGGTCGTGCCGCAGGAAACACTGAGAAGACTTTCCCCGACGACCTCAGCTTCTGCTTGATCAGCGATGGGCTAGCCGCCAGACAAGCCACCCAACGAACGAACTGCCCCCGCCGTACCGACTCCGTACGCGAAACCCAGAGCCGCCCTACCCCGGTAGGTACGCGATGTTCGCCACATCGGTCACTGTGTCTTCGTGGGGAGTTGGGCGAGTGGGGACTGGTGGCCCTTTGGTGTCGCGCGGACGGTCGACCAGTCGATCCGGGAGGAGCGCAGCACCCGCTCGAGGTCGGCCTGCCGGTACAGCCGGATGACGACCCCCTTGTGCCAGGCGGAGACGCTGGTGTCCGAGTGGGTCAGCAGGCCCGCGCGCAGAGGGTGGTCGAAGTCGGCGGTACGCAGCCCGAGGGCGGCAGCCGCCTCGTCCCGGGTGTAGGTGCGGCCGGCGGCGGAGGCCCGGGCGACCTTGCGGCGGTCGGTGAAGTGCTCCAGCGTCAGCCCGCAGTACAGCGTGTGCCCCTTGTGCTCCGGATTCCCTGTCAAGTTCTGCTTGTTGAACTCGGAGGAGAAAACGCCGGGCAAGGCGACGCTCAGGCTGGACTCAACTCAGCGCTTCGGGAGCAGGGAGTTGAGTCGCGTGAACAGCTGGTCGGCGCGCGCGATCGTCGCCGCGTCGATGCGCGGGGCAAGGGTTGCCTGCTCACGGAGGAGAACCCCCGCCGGCCTGTAGTGGTTGAAGCGTCTGGCGATCTTTCGCTTCTTGAACACCACCTCGATCTGCCGGACGACGCGAGGGTCCTTGGCGTTGAGCTCGGAGGCCGTGATCGGCTTGGTGAGCTCGGAGGTGTAAGCCCGGTTGACGAGTTCGAGGTAGAAGTCCCGGTCGAAGAGGTCCTCGATGTCCGCGTCGGCCGTGCTGGTGAACTCGCTGATCTCGACGAGTCCGTTCTTGGCGAGCTGGTCGTTGTCCCGCAGTCGCTGGACGGCTCCGACGTCCTTGGTGCTGGAGTCGACGAGGACGGCGACATTCAGCTTGTTCGCACCCAGGAGAGTCACAAAGGTGGACAGCTTGCCGGAGCCACCGATGGGCGTCTTGACCCAGCGCGGGTCGAGTCCGGTGGACCCGTTCGCCTCGGCGACATCCGTGAGGACATCGAGGTAGATCAGGTCACTTGGGCCTTCGAGGAGCAGGGTGTGCTCGCCCACGAACAGCGTCTGGGTCATCTCGACGCCCATCGCCGCCAGCAGCGGGAAGGCGGTGTCCTCGTCGGCCTTGAAGATCTCCGAGGAGACTTTCGCGCCGCCGCGCTCCATGTCGATGACTGTCCGGACCCTCTGGAGGTGGTCGGGGTCGACCATGAACGGGGAGTGAGTGGTGTAGAGGACCTGGTGCTTGGGGGCCAGCCGCTCGTCGATCAGTCGGAGTAGGTCTTCCTGGGCCCGGCCATGGAGGGACAGTCCCGGCTCGTCCAGGAGGAGGATCAGGTCGGTGGTGCCCGCCGCCTCCAGCTCGTTGAAGTAGGCGAGGAAGGAGAAGAACCAGACGAATCCGCGGGAGCGGTCGTCGAAGGGCACTGACGCGCGGTGGCGGCGGTTGAAGACGCGGACCTGGAGGATCGGTCCCTCGTGGAAGGGCGGCTGGGCCCCGGTTTCGGGAGGCAGGACCTTCAGCTGGACTTCCAGCTCGGTGTTCTGCGACCAGTACTCGAAGACCTCGTCCGAGATGACGTTGCCGGAGTTCTCCAGCTCGCGGAGAAGTCGTTCGTGCTGGTCGGAGTCCTTGAAGTCCTCCGGCGAGACTCCTGCCATGTCCAGGAGGCTGAGCAGTGCTCGCTCACCTCGCGTGAGCTCTCCCGACTCTTTTGAGCTGGATCTGAGGGTAGCGCCCCCCACTGACAACGCCGTACGAATTGTCTGCTGAAGATCCCTTCGGCTGGTGGGTGTGGATGACGACGGTAGGGCACCGCGTTCAGGCTCTAAATGATCAGTTTCTTCGGCCAAGGCTGCGGGCCGCAGCGATTCAGCTGCGGCCCATGGCCAGGGTCATCGGTTACTGACGGTTCAGTTCTCGTGCTCGCGTCTTGCCCCGGACCCTCCAGATGCCCCGCTGGCGTGACTGCATCTCGCGGTCGGTCACCGCTCTGATGAGGGTGAGAGCCGCGGCCGTGAGCATGAAGACGGCGGACAGAACTGCCGTGAGCCACTGAGATGCGCGCCCTTCCTGCATGGAGTGGATGACGACGAAGCTCATCAGGGCGAGAGGGAATGCGGCAGTCGCCGAGGACCTGAGACCCCTGTTCGTTGTCGGCTCGGCGTAAGGCTCGGATCGGTCATCAGAGGCAGCAGCGACGGGCGGCGGCTCGACGACGTGACGGGGAGCCGTGAAGTCGAGATGACCTTCGTTGTGGATGTGGACGACTAGCGGTTGGTCTTCTCCGACTTCATCGGCAAGCCCCGCTTCGGCCTCCTCGATCATCAGCTCGATGCGGGCGACCTCAGCCGGATCGTCGTGCATCCTCTGCAGAGCCTGCATGAACGACGCGACGCGCTCTTCCTCGGAGCGAATCGCTTCCTTGTCATTGTCCTTGTTCACTACTCCTCCTCCCCACTCCTGCCGATCTGTCCGTCGGCCCTCTCCCGAAGCTTCCGCAGGGCGTCCCGTGTGTAGCCCTTGACTGCACCCCCGGACACCCCCATGTCGTCGGCGGCCTCCTTGACGCTCTTCTGTTTGATGAAGCGGATCTGAATGGCCTCGCGCTCGCGAGGTGACAGTTCCTGGAGTGCCTGGCCGAGGTAGATCCGGTTAATGATCTTCTGGTATTCGTCACGGTCGTCAGGGACGTCGACATCTCCGTGAACGCGGAGTTGCTCGTACTTCCCCTCCTGTCTCCACCACGCGCGGCACTCGTTCTTCGCCATCGTGTAGGCGTAGGCCAGGACGTTTTGATTTCTCAGTCGGTGCCAATGCAGGCGAAGCGCGACGAAGATGTCATTGACGATCTCCTCGGCGACCGGGGGCGGGATCCTCCGGCGGAGGAGGAAGGTCTCGAACGTGCCCCTGTGCTCACGGAACAGGTCGATGACCTCGTTGTCGTACTGTTCCTTCTCATTCACTGGCGTGGCTCACCCATCGGGTGATCACCGTGCAGGTGGTGAATCGGCAGCACGGCGGAGCCGGTGCTGGCGCCGGGGCCAAGGGCCGGCGGAGACGCCGGTGTGCTGGTGTGGTTGCTGTCTCCCGCCAGCGAAGTCCCGGTCGGGCCGGAACCGTTGGGGGAGTCACCGTCGTGGTGAGTCGGGGCGACGCGGATGACCCTGGTGCGCCCCCCCTCTTCGGACTCCATGAAGTCGACACCGGGCTTCAGCATCGGGATGACGTTCGCGGTGGCGGCGTTGCGCTCGCGCTCAAGCTCGATGGCCGTGCGGCTCTTGTTCCGCTCAGTCATGTATCCCCAGAATCCTCCGCCGCGACGGAAGAAGCTCGTGGCGATGTCCAACAGTCCCATCTGGATCTCTCGCTCTCGTGGCCGACGTTTCACCATGGACAAGTCGCCAGCGAGCAGATCGGTGGGGGCGTCTTCCAAGATTTTTTGAGAATCAGGTCTGTGAACTGCCTTCTGGTGGGCGTCACATGACGAACGAGCAGGTCAGCGAGTTGGACGGGCTCGGCGGGCATTCCAACCGGCCGGGAACGCCACCGAGCGTCGAACTGCTCTGGCCCTGGTTAGAGGTGACACAGAGAGCTACTTGTCACTTCCGCAGCTTCGGGAGCGGACCCCCTTGTAGGCCGCCGTGTGGTCCTGGTATCAGGGCTTCGACGGCAACGTCTCGGCGTCAAGGCGGGAGAAGACCAGGTCGCTCATCTCCGTGACGGGCATGCGCCAGCGGACTGGCGGCGCGGGTCGGCGCAGGGCAGCCGGGTAGCTCGCCGCCGCGTAGTCGTTGGCCAGTCGGTAGAGGTGGAAGCCGTGGTCACACAGGGGTTCGAGGACGTCGTCGACTGTCTGGCCCTGTTTGGCCAGTGTCCGGGGAGTGACCTCAACGACCAGTTCGGCGTCGTCCCGCAGACTGTCCAGGACGGGAACGAGCCCGCGTACGGCGGCGGCTTCCCCGCCCTCTACGTCGATCTTGATCAGCCGGGCGGCGGCGAGTTCCTCCGCTGTGAGGAGGGTCGGCAGCGGTGCCGCGTCGGCTTCGAAGGTCGCTTCCACGGTGCGTGGGCGTACGGCGGTGGTGCCGCCGAGGTTGGTGTCGCGTTCCAGGTAGAAGGTGAGCCGCCCCGGGGTTTCGGAGACTGCGGCGTTGACGGTGCGGACGTTGCCGCCGCACCCGTTGGCGGCGATGTTCGCCGTCAGGGCCTGGTGGAAGACGGGGGACGGCTCGATGGCGACGACGCGGCCGGCGGGTCCGACGAGGCGGGAGGCCAGCACCGTGTAGTAGCCGGTGTGCGCGCCCGCGTCGACCAGCAGGTCGCCGGGGGCGAGGCGGGAGCGCATCCAGGCGGTCAGGTGCGGTTCCCACACTCCGAACAGCCACTGGTAGCGCTGGATGACGTCGCTGGTCACCACGGGGAAGACCGCGCCGTCGACGGTGCGGGCGGTCGTCGTGAGGGGGTGGTGCTTGAGGTAGTCGCTCAGCCGGGTGGCCAGCTGGGGCGTGCCGGGGCCGCCGGGCAGGTGCCGTAGGTACGCGCGCAGGGCGTGCAGCAGGGGCGGGGGGATCACGGCTGGCCTCCCGGGCAGGGGCGTGACCGATCCGGCCGCGCGGCGGGATAGAGGGTGGCAGGCTGGAGCGCGGGAGCATTCCGGCGGACGGAGGAGGAACGCGGGTGAAGACGGCGGCGTCCGCAGAGGCGGCCGACCTCGGTCAGGAGACCGGGCCGGTGGTGTATCTCCTGGTCGGGCTGACCGGGTCGGGCAAGACCACCTACGCGAAGCGGCACCTGGAGCCGGTCGGGGCGGTGCGGCTGTCGGTGGACGAGCGGGTGCACGAGCGGCACGGCCGCTACGGCGTCGACTACCCCGAGCGCCGGTACTTCGAGCTGGAGGCGCCGGTGGTCGCCGAGGTCCGCGAGGAACTGGTGGCCCTGGTCGCGGCCGGGCGGGATGTGGTGCTGGATCACGGGCTGTGGCTGCGCTCGGACCGCGAGGAGTGGAAGAAGCTGGTCATCGCGGCGGGCGGCCGTCCCCGGGTGCTGTACTTCCCGGTGCCCCGCGGTGAGTTGCTGCGCCGTCTGAAGGAGCGCAACGAGCGCGAGGACGCCAACGCCTTGATGGTCACGGAGTCGGCGCTGGACGACTTCTACGCCCGCTTCGAGGTCCCTCACGACGAGGGCGAGGACATCGTCGTGCCCGGCTCGGTCTGACCCGCTGGGGGCCGCCAGGTGGCGACCAGCCGGGTGGCCTCCGTCGTCCACCAGTCGGGCACGGTGGCCAGTGAGACGGGCCGGAAGTTCAGGCGTGCGGAGCCGACGGCGATCCGCCCGCCGTGGCGCTGAAGGTGGTCCAGGAGCCGCCGGGCCTCGGCCAGCCGGGCCGGTGAGGCGGTCTTCCAGGTGCCGTTTGCCGAGTGCTGCGCGCGCCGCTCGGCATCCCGGCGGACACCGTCGCGCCACTTGAAGTGGTGCACCACGATGGGCGGCCGGTTGGCGGGCCGGTGGCTCTCGGCGCGGTGGTTGCCGGACGCCACGGCCACGCTGGAGTGCGCGAGCACGATCTTGCGGGGGTCGCCGCGCAGCAGGTGGTGCGTGAGGAAGGCGCCGAGCGGATACGCGGTGTCGAGGCCCACATCCGGCTCCCAGCCGGTCAGGGAGCCGTCGGCGGTCACCCGGTCGAGCATCAGCCCGCCCACCGTGCCGGTCCCCGACTCCTCCGCCGCGGCGATCACCTCGTCCAGCGGGGCGGGGTAGGTGTGGAGTTCGTCGGAGTCGGCGAGCAGGTGCCACCCGGCGCCGGCGCGCTCGCGCAGGGCGTCCCGCAGCCGGGGGTTGGTGTCCTCGTGCCACGGCCCGCAGCTCACCAGGCCGGTCGTGATGCCCAGTTCCCGGCAGGCCTCCTGCACCTGGTGGCGCTGGTCGGGGGTGACGTGGTCGGGGAAGTGGAAGGCGAGGTGGAACCGCTCGATGCCGAGCGTGCGGTAGTGGGTGACCCAGGCGGTGAGCAGGGCGGGTTCGACGGCTCCGACGACGGCGATCAGCGGGGGCAGGTCAGGCATCAGCACGACTCCTTCAGCTCGGTGAGGAACACGGCCTGGGCGGCGGCCGTCGGCACGCCGAGGTCGGCGCCCGCGCACGCGGCGGGACGGGGCAGCGGGGACCAGGCGAGGTCACGCAGGATGTCGGCCAGGGCGGCACCGTCTCCGGCGGGGAAGAGACGGACCCAGCCGTGGCCGGCCAGGGTCTTGGTGAGGACCGGGTCGTGGTCGGAGACGATCAGCGGAACACCCAGGCGTACGGCGTCGACCACCAGCCCCGATTCCTTGGCCACCCCGGGCCGCCGCGCGACCAGCGCCGCGTCGGAGGCGGCGTACACGTCCCGGATCACCGTCTCGGGCAGCGGTCCGGGCCACACGTGCAGTCGGACGTGCGGCAGCGCCGCCCACCTCTTCAGGAGAGCGTGAGCGGGCGGGCCCCCTGCGACGAGCACGTGCAGGGGGGCGTCGAGGCGGGCGAGGGCGGCGTCGGTGACGTCGGGGTCCTTGTACGGCCACCAGCCGCCGACCAGGCACACGGATGCCGCGTCGGGCGGGATGCCGAAGGCTTCCCGGGCCCGCTGCCGGTCGGTGTCGGTGAGCCGGTCCTGCGGGTCGGCGACGGCGAACGGCCGGACCTTCAGCGGCAGTCGGGGGAAGCGGCGGGCCAGGTCGTCGTGTACGGCGCCGGTGGGGGCGAGGACCACGACCCGCCGCTCACCACGGCGGGCCAGGCGTCCCAGGACCCGCAGCGCGGTGTCCTCCGTGGTGACCAGCTCGTGCACGAACCGCAGGTGCCGCCCGCCCAGGAGCCCGGCGGCACCGTGCAGGGCCTCGCTGGCGCTGAGCACCACCACCGTGGCCGCCGGGCCGGTGAGGCGGCGGCCGGTACGGACGCATGCGGCCTCCGTCAGGCAACGCGACAGGGCCATGACCTGGTGCGGGAGGCGCCGCACGGCGCGGGGCCAGCGGCGGGAGGAGAACGCGCGACGCCCGGCCGCCGCGAGCGCCGCGGCGTACGTCCCGGCCGCTGCCAGTACCGCCGGCGCCGCCCCGGCGGGGCCGGTGACGCGGGCCCCGGCGACCTCCAGAGCGGCCCGGGTCGCCTCCGCGACGCCGTGCGGGGCGATGACCACCACGTTGCCGTGTACGGCCGCGAGCGCGGTCAGGGCCCGGTCGCGGTGTCCGCCCGGCCGGTGGGCACCGGGCTCGATGAGCACCAGGGCGGCCGGGGCCCTCATCCGGCGATGGCCTGTTCGCCGTGAACGGCGGTGAACCGCGCGGACAGCCATCGAGGGTCGTTGAGCTGGTCGAACAGCTTCGGGACACGGGCCGCTTCATGGGCGAAGGCGACCCCTTCGCGTGCCCCGGCGACGGCGAAGGCGGCGAACTCGCCTTCCCCGCCCGCGATCCACGCGGCGATCCGCTCGGCGGTCTCGGCATCGCCCATGCCGTACTCGCTGCCGCGCGAGAGCATCGCGCACTCCCGGAAGCCCGCCTTCCATGCGTGATACGGGGACTGGTTGATCCGGGTGGTTCCGGCGATGTCGGCGGTGAACTCGCACCGGCCGGGCAGCGCGGCCAGGACGTCGACCGCCTCGCCGAGTTCCCGCAGCGCCGAGCGGCGGATCAGCTTGAGCCCGCCGTAGCCGTAGATCAGGCCGTTGAGCGGGTTGCGGGCCCGCCACACCCGCATCGACACCCCGTCCGCCAGGGGCTCGACCGCGCGGAGGGCGAACTCGGAGGCGAGGACGAAGTCGCCGTCGGCCAGCAGGAACTGCTCGCGATCGACGACCTCGGCGGCCAGCCGGTAGGCCCGGCGCATCCCCTCCACACCGTGCAGCCGCTTCACACGGATGCCGAGCACCCGTTGGAGGCGGTCATACAGCTGGTCGGCGCGCGGCTCGTCGTAGGACAGCATCACCGCGTCGAAGGGCACGGTCATCGCAGGGCCTCCAGGTAGCGGGCCGCCACACGGGCGGGGGTGAGGTCGGCGGTGGCGGCGTGGGCGAGCTTGGCGTGCACCCGGTAGAACTCGCTGTCGGTGGCGAGCCGGGTCGCGATGGCCACGGCCTGGTCGGCGGTGTCGAAGAGGAGGTCCTCATCGATGTGCTCGGCGAGCCACCCGGTGCGCGGGGCGATGACCGGCAGGCCCATGCCCTGGCAGTCGATGACGGACATCGACCAGGGACAGCCCGCGCGGAACGGGGCGATCCCGAAGTGGGCGCCGGCCAGCAGGTCGCGGTAGCGGATGCGGTCGCCGCGGTCGGAGGCGATCGTGACCCCGTCGAGGGCGGCGAGCTGATCGCGGTGCCGTTCGGGACTCGGGTCCAGACGGACGCGCTCCGGGCTGCGGGTGCCGAACAGGTCGAGCACGGTCAGCTCCACCGGCGCCTCGGTCACCAGGCGGCGGGCCAGGGCGGCGAACCGGTCGGTGCCGTAGTGCGCATAGAGCCGGTGGCCGTAGATGGCCCTCGCCCGGCCCTCGGGGGCGGCGGCCTCGGCAGGGTCACGCACCAGACGCCCGTCGCGGGGGGCGGGCACGACGTGCAGCTTCTGCGCCAGCTCCACGCCCATCCGGGCGGCGGCGGCCGTCGTCCAGGACGCGGAGGTCGAGGAGTGCACCAGCACGCGGTCGCACGCCGCAAGACCGGCGGCGAAGGCCAGCATCACGCTGTGCCCGAGCCCGCCGTCGTCAAGCGACGGGTCCGCCACCAGCCGCCCGCCGTCGGTGAAGGAGAACGGCAGGTAGTGGCAGTACCCGGCGATCAGCGCGTCCCTGCCTGCCTCCAGCAGGGCCGCCCGGACAGCAGGGGCGGTCTCGATCTGATTGGCCACCACCACCTCCGGCCGCGTACGCCGGACCAGGTCCGCCAGGCCGCACACGCCGGGGTCGAAGCGGGCCCGGTACTTCGTGGCCGGCGACACGGTGGGCTCGAACCCCACCCTGCGGTCTCCCGCAGGGACCGGGGCCGCCACGGTCACCTCGACCCCGGCGTCCGTCAGGGCCGGGGCGAGCAGGTCGGCGAACGTGAAGCCGCTGTCGGCCGACAGCCGGTTCGGGTTGGAGACGTTGAGCAGATACAGCACGCGCATCGCGCATCCCCTCTCACCGGCCGCGAGGGTCGGGCCGGTAAAGGGGAGGAAACCGGCAGCGGGCATGGCGACAGAATGGTGAACTGTCCTCACTCACGGTTCACTCACGCACTCAACACCCAGGCAGGGCGGGAGCTTTGATGGACGCGCAGGACGCGATCACCGTGGAACAGGCCGCCACCGTGGAACAGGCCGCCTCGAACTTCGCCGCCGAGGTCGCCTACTGGCGCGAGGTGCGCGGACTGGCGAAGAAGACACTCGCCCAACAGATGGGCTTCCACCCCTCCTACGTCAGCCACGTGGAGTCCGGCCGGCACAAGCCGACCGAGGACTTCGCCCGCCGCGCGGACGAGACGCTGAACGCGGGCAAGGCGATCTGGCACAAGTGGTGCGAGTACGAGGCGGCCCGCGCCCGCCAGAACACCGCGGCGTCCGCCGCGCCCGCGCCGCGGCGGACCGAGCAGCCCTACGCCACCGGCTCGGCGATCGTCGTCGAGCACGACGCCGCCCGGCTCGACTACGACGGCGAGTTCTACCGGCTGACCATGCGCCGACTGCTGCGCAACACCGGAGACGCCCCGATCACCCGCTACCTGATCCGCATCTCCGTCGACCGCTACCCCGGCGACCCGGAGCGCTCCAACGCCCACTACCGGGCCCACCCGCTGACCTGGGACGAACTCGCCCTCACCGCGACCTGCCGGGGGGAGGCGATGCGCTGGGACGCCAAGCACGACCGGGACGCCTTCAAGGAGGTGTGGCTCCTGTTCGACAACCACCAGGGCCGCTTCCCGCTCTACCCCGGCGACTCGGTGTGGATCGAGTACGCGTACACCGTTAGCGACACCAAGTGGGGCCGCTGGTTCCAGCGGGCGGTACGGCTGCCGACCGAGCACCTGGAAGTCACCCTCGCGTTCCCCGCCGCGCTCGACCCGGTGGTGTGGGGAACCGAGACGTCGATGACCGCCGAGGCGTCCCCGCTGCCCAGTGCCCCCGGCAGGCGGGAGGAGGGCGCCATGCGCCTGTTCACCTGGTCGACCGCCCGCCCGGCCCAGCACGCTCGCTATCGTCTCGAATGGCGATTCCGGGCGCGGCCCGAACAGAACGTGAATCAAGGGGAGTTCAAGTGACCGAGGTGCGGCCCAGCGAGCAGATGCGCAACCTCGGCGTCGTCCAGCACGGCGCCCCCATCCTGACCGAACCGGCCCGCCCCTTCGACCTCCCCGCCGAGCGAGACGCCGCCGAGCAGGCCCTCGACGCCCTGTTCACCTCCATGGACCGCATCGCCCAGGTCCACCCCTTCGCCAAGGGCATGGGCATCGCCGCCCCGCAGATCGGCATCGGCCGTGCCGTCGCCGTCGTCCAGCCACCCGCCGACGGCGCCGGCGCCATCGTGCTGCTCAACCCGCGCGTCACCGACGTCTCCCACGACATGGACGAGCAGTACGAGGGATGCCTGAGCTTCTTCGACGTCCGCGGCATGGTCCCCCGGCCCCTGCGCATCACGGTCGAGACCACGACGCTGGACGGCACCCAGGCCACCACGGTGTACGAACGGGGACTCGCCCGGCTCATCGCCCACGAGATCGACCACCTCGACGGACTGCTGTACCTGAGCCGCATGCAGCCCGGCGTCGATCCGCTCCCTGTCGAGGAGTACCGGCAGACCGGCCGCTCCTGGGCATACGAGCAGTAGGCAACCTCCATGCGGCCAAGGCCCTCACCTGGTGGGAAGAAGTTCCTCGGGCACGTCCTGGACGTCCGTCCAGATGCGGTTCGCCACCGGATGGCCCTCCGGGTGCCGTTGCCGGTACTCCCGGACCTGCCGGTACGGGTCTCCGTCGATTCCCTACGGCGGCGACGCGGACGCCTTCGCCGAGGTCGTCACACTCGTAGAAGGCGCCGCCGCCCGCCACCTGTAAACCCCGGCGGGGGCAGCCGGACGCGGCGAAAAGGATCACGTCGACCAGCCTCTCGGCCGCGTCCGGCCGGCCGTGTGCACGGGCCCGCTCCGCCATCGCCGCCCGCAGCGGCGGACGCCTCCAGGTGACCGTCCACAGCGACGGCACAATGGCCCTCAGCGGCCCGGCCGTGATCGTGGCCGAAGGAACCGTACGGCTGGCACCAGCCCTGACCGACTAACCCCTCCACAGGGTCGAGCGCCTCATCCAGACCCGGGCTGCGACTGCGCACACAGCGTCCCCTCGCAGATCCTCTACTGCGGGTTCCGGGACAGTGCGCGCCAGCCCACGGCCGCGACGGACGGCAACATCCCACCGCTCTAGAGTGTCGCCCTGCGGAGTGTCGAGGAGATCGTCGTCGTAGGAGGTACGCAGGCGTAGTTCGGAGGGGTCTCCGGGCAGCCTGCGTGACTCGATCACGCCTACAGCCTAGTCAGGCGGGCTGTGTCGCTATCCCGCCCTGGGGGCGGGTGAACGATCAAGGCCGACGTGCTGCGGTCACCAGCAGTGTGTCCGCGGTGCGCGGTCCCCGGACGGGCGACGGCAGCATGTCCACGCTGATCCCGGTGAATCCGGCCTCGTCCAAGACCTTCACCCAGACGTGCTTCTGGAGGACCCACCGGCTCATCGTGGTCACTTCCCCCTCGGGAGTCCTGGCCGGGACAGGCGCGGACACGACGTCCGGCTGCGCGGGAGCGCCGCCCACGTAGTGCGCAAGGGTGGAAAACGCCAGCCGACCGCCTGGCCGCAGGGCGAGGGCCGCCGCCGGCAGCAGTTCGCGGGGGTCGGTGAAGTCGAGGGCGCCGAAGACGCTGTAGAGCACGTCGTAGGTGTTGGCCGTCGTCTTCAGATGCGCCACGGCGTCACACGGCACGATGCGCAGGCGTGGCGCGAGGTGGCCGAACAGGCTGGAGGCTATCTCGTACTGTCCCGGCGAGGCGTCGACCGCGACGACCTGGGCGGCCTTGTGGTGGACGACGAGGTGGGCGGCATGGCGGGCGGCGCCCGCGCCGAGGTCGCCGACGACTTGCCCCGACAGGCCTCCCAGCACGTCCGGGCCGGGGCCGCTGTCCTGGCTCCAGATCCAGCGAAAGGTGTCGGGAACCTCCCGGTCGTGCTCGGCGCGGGTGCGCCCGTAGTGGTGCCAGAGGTCTGAGGGGGTGGTCGTCACCCGCACCATCCTGGCGCGCGGGACCCGACGCCGAGCCGGTTCCGGGGAATCTCACCCCCACGTGCGTCGGACCCCGGGCGACTGCGGCCGGGGCCCGACGTGCCCGTCGGTCAGTGCGAGTCGTTGCCGGGGTGGCAGGGGCCGCACTCGGCGGCGTCCGTCCACAGCGGCAGGTCGACCTCCCAGCCGTCGGCCAGCCGCAGGCGCCCATGACGGGTCGGCTCGGCTCGGACACTGAGCGAGCGGGCTGTCCCGGCTCACCTCGGTGCCCGCGCTCCCGTCCGCCCGGCATGACAGCACATCCGACGTAGCGGCGTCGCTCGCGGACGGCTCATGGCCTGTGTCGCCGAAGTCACCGTGAAGGCTGAGCGATCGCCTGCCGGGGCCGGGGCGGCGACGGTACGCAGGAGACGCATGACTACTGTGTCGCGCACTACGCACGGTCGGCGAGGGAGGAACGGTGGACGTCCGACAAGGCACACCATGGTGGTACGGCATCCCACCGGTCGCGGTCACCTTGATCACGTACCGCATCGTCGGGATCGCGGTCTTTCTGGCGATTTCCGGCCCTGCGGAGACCCGGGGAGCGACGGCTCTAGGCGTCGGGCTGGGGGCTGGCTTGGCGGCGTCCTTCGTCCAGGGCGCGGCCCGTCAGCGGCACGATCAGCAATCCCGAGCACTGAGGTAGCGGCAGCCTCACTACCGCGATGCGGTGGGGCTTCTTCAACCTGCCTGGCTCATGTCGTACGCCTCGATCCCGTCGAGGTACGAGGTGAACGCCACCCACGACCGCGGCCCAAACACTGACGCCCCTGACCCTGCCGCCCTGGTCGCCCAGCCTACCCGCGCGGTCAGTAGTCGATCTCGACACGAAGCTTCAACACCAGGCCCACGGCGAAATCGACCTGAGCCATGTCTGTCTGGGTGAGGTGATCGACCCGATCACCCATCACGAATCTTGTATCGATCGTGCGGATCTGGTCCGCGAGCACCAAGGTCTCCCGGCGGGCGACTACCAACCGTGGGCGGAAAACCGCATCCTGAGCACGCGTTGACGTGGGCACGACGACGACCGTCGACCAGTCCTCCGGAACATCGCTGAGAACGATGCCGAGCCGCTTACCCCTCTGCTCATGCCCACGCTTCGCGTCTCCGAAATCGACGTAGTACGCCGAGCCCCGGATCACCGCTTGCTGGCCCGGCGGCGAGCCGCAGCGTGGAGGCGTGCCAGTCTCCTGGCGCTTGTGACGTCACGGCGCTCGTGCGACGGGGTTGCGCTCGCCGACGCAGCTGCCACGGCCGCGCTGTAGAGGTCTGCATAGTCCTGCGTGGAGATCGCAAGGCAGGAGAGATCTGGATACAGTGTCATGGCCTGCAAGTTGAAGCGGCCAACGGAGTAGATCCCGCTGTACAGATTCTCCAAGTACCCACTTATGTCTTTCTGAAGATTTGCGTTGATAGACGTCAGCGGTCCGGACGCTGCCTTACCTGCCGCCGCGAAGGTGTGCATGAGAGAGCCGGCTGGCGGTGCACTGGTCGGCGGACGCGACGGCCCCTTGACCTCTCTCTGGACGGGGGACCCCTTGACCTCTGCCACGACACCAACGTGATACCTCGACGTGGCATAGCTCGTGGATGAGTCGAGTCGGCCAGGACTCGACGACGAATGCGATCCACGGAGATCGACGATCTCTCCCTGATCGTCATAGCCCCAGTCATCGGGCTCTTCGGAAAGATCTTCACCGCTGGCGGCGATCCGCTCCATGTCCTCGCGCGCCTGCGTCTCCCACTGCTGCCGATCGAGAGCGCGCAACGCCCGCCGCAGCACATCGGAAGTCGCCTCGCCCGGACGGCGGTGCGCGTCGATGATCTCGTTGTCGGCCTCCGTGGGCCGGAACCCCACACTCATGAGTCGAGCGTACAACGATTGTCCAACACGAGGGGATCTTGGCCTCCCGCTCCCAAGAGCGCACAGCGACCCGACTGTCAGAGGTGGGGTACGAGGGTATCCAGAGGGGTATATGACTACCCAGGAATGCCACTGAGGTGACCCAGCCCTCCGGATGCCTGGGCGGCGTGTGTTGACGATCGTGAGCGGAGCCCGGCCGCCCGTCCGGAAGGTCTCGGATTTCCAGCAGTTCGGTCCGCTCGCGCTGCTCTTCCCGTTGTAGCCACAGGTGCAGGCCTGTCTGATTGGTCAGGATCTCGCGCAGGAAGCGACTAATGGGGCATTCGAGGACGCGGCTCGCGCACAACGGCGCTGGCGCTACTCGTTCTTGGGAAGGCCCGCGGCGAGGCGCGGTGCAAGTCGGGCGCAGCGGGCGGCGTATTCCTCCAGGTGCTGGCTCTGGAACTCCTCGGCGTCCCAGTCGTCAGGCCGGACGTCGCCACCCGGCCAGACATACGCCAATCCCCACCCGCCTGTGGACAAGGCGATTTCGCGCAGGTCGTATTGGTCGTCCTCGAACGCATCGAGGATGAGCCACTCGGCGCTGCTGAGATCGGTCAGGACCAGTCCGGACGCGGAGTTGCCGGGGCCGGAGACGATGAGGCCCGGGTAGAGGCGACCTTGCAGTGAGGCCGCGCGATAGCCGAGAGCAGATGCCGGAGCCCTGTCGGGTATCCGGCCCAGTAAAGCCTTGAGTACATCGGTGAACCGCAGAGTGCCGTAGCAGAACAGCGTTTGGGGGCCTTGCGAGAAACGGGTCAAGCGGCTTGGACTGACCGACACTAGGGCTTCCACTCCTCCTCGATGATCGAGTGCACGACCGAGTCTCGCCATCGGCCGGCCTTCTTGATGTGGCTTCGGATAGTGCCTTCTTCCACCATGCCCGCCGCCGCCATTGTTTTCGCCGAAGCCACGTTCAGCGGGGATCGTGCGCCCCAGATGCGGTGCAAACCGAGATCCTCGAAGCCCAGGGCAAGCAGGAGACGCACGGTCTCAATGCCGTAGCCGACGCCCCAGGCATCCGGGCGCAGCGCGAAGCCGAATGTGGCTCCGCGCTGCTGGTGTGGATCCGTGGCGATGCGGCCGAACCCGATCAGTTCGGTGGAGTCCCGCTCGATGACGGCGAGTGCGTACTCCGTGCGCGGCGTCACGACGGCCGAGGCCATGGACCTGGTCACGATGGCGCCGACCTCAGCATGGGAGCGCGGCTCGAACGACAGGTGCGTGGTGGCCTCGATACTCCCGTAGATCGCGAACACGGCGTCCACGTCCTCGACTGAGAGTTCGCGAAGGTCCAGTCGCTGGCTTGAACGCTTGACCGGGTACATGCTCGGGACTCTATCTTCCGGCTATCGCGGAAGTGCGGGACGAGTAGGCGGGTAGACCTCGATCTCCTCCCGGAGGTCACGAGCTGCGATGGCAGTGCGTACCTGATCGCTCGTGAACGCCCGCCGTTCTCTTGTTCCAGCCGATTTCCATGATGGCAAGGTCGCTCTTGGAAGGTCGGGTTGCGAGCACGGCAAACACGACGGCGGTTGGCCCGAAATGAACGGTGCTGCCCCGCTCCGCGCTCGGCTTGCGGCGTTCGGTGAATTCTCAGGAGTTGTTGCCGACGGTCGTGTGGATCAGCTCAACCAGGCGTCTTGTGTCTGTGAGATCAGGTATGACGTGATCGGCTCCTTCGGATGCCAAACGCTCAGCCGACGTGGTTCCCGAGGCAACGCCGACAACTTTCGCGCCTCCCTCCTGTCCGGTTCTGACGTCTTGGAGCGAGTCACCGACGATGACTGTGTTCTCGCTGTTGAACGTATGGCCGTACACCGCCTTGGCTTTGGTCTGGGCAATCCGTACCAGAGCGGGGCGATGGGAGTCGTCGGAGGCGTAGCCTCCGACCGTCGTGTCGACATAGTTCGTGAGGGAGAACGCGGACAGTTTGATCTCTGCACTTGCTTTGAGATTGCCTGTGACGACCGTCGGGACGAGGAGCTGGGACTGGCGGACAGCTGCCAAGGCCTCGACGGCGCCGGGCATCAGGTGACCATCGCGGCGCAACGCCTCGCGATGCAGATACAACTGTCCGGGCAGACGGTCAATGATCAGGCGCGCGAGGTTGTCGGTCTCCGGCTCGGAGACTCCGTTAGCTGAAAGGAGCTCTCGCACTGCAAGCGGCATCGTGACGCCAGTCCCTCTTGCGGGGAGTTGCTGCACCTCACGGCCGACCACGTCGCGAAATACTTCGCGGTACACCAATCGGTCGGTCTCACCGACGTACAGCAGCGTCCGGTCGATGTCCCAGAGAACCAAGATCATGTGAGAGCTCGCTCTTTGAGGACCGCTTCGCCCCGGTCGAGGAGCGGGCGGGTAGGTGCGGCACGCTTGAACAGGCGCGCCTCACCCAGCATTGCTCGAAGGTGCTCGTCGAGGCGAGCGGACTGGATTCCGTCCACCATGGTGAGAACTTCCTGTGCAGTGGCGCAGCCTGCGTCGGCGTCACCCGCCCGCATCTGCGCTGTTGCCGCGCGGGAGAGGAACTGGGCCCTCGTTCGCGTTTCCTGGTGGCTCAGGGCGCCCCGGGCACTGGCGAAGGCGTTGGCGGCTTCGGTCGGACGGTCCAATTCGAGGAAACAGCTACCCCGTTGGCCGAGGATCTCGCCGGAGTTGATCCAGTACAACCAGTGCGGGTCGTCTTCGCCGGGTCCGTTTACGCACAGGGCCTCCGCTTCGTCAAGGGCCGCCAGCGCGTGCCGTTCCTCGCGGAGCCGAGCATGGCCTCGGGCCTGTCGAGTAAGGAGCATGGCCTGCAACGTCGGCGCGTCCTGGTCGCTGATGCCCTGGCGCGCAGTCCTGGCGGCAGTGACCGCTTGGCGGGGGTCGCCTACCGAGTAGCCGTGAATGGCCAGGAAGGACAGGGCGCCAGCGCGGAGCCTGGAGTCTGCTGACGCGTGAGCTGCGCGCAGCGCGCCTACGAACAACCGTTGAGCCTCTTCGTGCTTGCCGCCATCGAAGGTGTACCACCCGGTCTGGATGGCCGTATCAGCTGTCACCGCCGCAAGGTGTCGGCCTGTCCGCTCGTCGTAGGTTCCGGTCTTCAGCAACCCGAGCAAGACCTTGAGGTGCTGCCTGGCTGTACTGGCTAGGGTTCCGCTGCCACTGGTCGCGTCCAGTTGCCTCAGCGCGTCTGTGGTGGTCTGTAGGGACGTAAGCAGAGGGATGGTCACCCGCGTTCCGTCCCTACTGTCCGCGACCAGTGCCTCTTGGGGGGGTGATAGCCGACTGCAGAACGTATTGGGCGACGCTGGCTCCGCTCAAGGCGGTCAGCACGCTTCGACGTTTCATGGAACCTCCGACAGCAACTTCCAGTGACGTCACCATACGGTCCGCTGTCCACGGCATCGCGGGGTCGAGTGTGTCCGAAACTGCTGCCTCATCCCGGTCCGTGAGCGGAGTCAGCAGTAGCGGTCGCAGGTCTGACGGGAGGCCAAGGCCGTTGAGTAGATCGATGATGGAGTCTCGGCCGCCCAACTGCTTGCGACCGTTCTCAAGGTCCGAAATGTGCGACTGTGTGAGACCGGTGAGTGCACGTATCCCCATCTGGGACAACCCCGATCGGCGACGCAGTAAGTGAATCAACTCCCCGAAATCCCAAGCGGCCAGGGCTCGTTGTACCTGCTCGTCCCGCCACGCACGGTCAGGGACTGCAGGCGCGGCGCCAGTACGTGAGCAGGGCGCGCACACGGCATCCGGGTTGTACTTACTCAGCGTACTTCCGGCGAGCGTCACGCCGACATTGCAAGCGGCCGTGCTCGGGGAGTCAGGGTCGGCCCTGTCGTACTGGTAGGCCGACCGGCGTTGTGTGCGGTGCGACAGACGAGTCGTGGCGGCGCCGTCACTAGTGGCTACGGGGTGCATCCGCGTCCTCGGTGAGCTCATGGTGGGAATGGGTGACCTCGCTGTGCGAGCACGGGCCGGTGACCGCGCGCCAGGAGGTGTTCAGACACACCGTGACGGCGGTGCCGGCTCCAGCGGGACAGATCTCGTACCGGCTGGCAAGGGCCTTCACGAGGAACAGGCCGCGGCCATGCTCGTCGTCGTCGCCCGCGTGTCGGGCCTCGAACGGGGTACGCGGACCCCGGTCGACGACGGCCACCCACACCTCGTGTCCGATGAGTACCAGGGCGACGGTCACCGTGTCCCCGTGTGCGTGGGTGACCGCGTTGGTGACCAGTTCGGAGATGATGAGCGCCAGGTCGTCCGTGATCTCAGGTGGCACGTGCCACTCGCGGCATGTGCGCGTGATCCGCTTGCGTGCCTCGTGAGGGCTGCGCTCGGAGCGGCCGGGCAATGTCCACACCGTCCGCAGGCACGGCCTGGCGGGTTGTGGCCCCTCGGGCAGAGGATGGCCCAGGCCGTGCGGCGGCACCAGCCGCAACGGAAGCCACTTGACGAGTCCGGCCGACGCCCGGGCTCCCGCAGTCACGAGACCTCACCCCGCTCGGCCATAGGCGCCCACGAGTACTGCACCCGCACGCCGTGATCCTGTAGCCACTGGACCTCACGATGCCTGAGGTCGTGGGCGGCGTTCGGAGCGATACTCACGGGCCACCGCGTGATCACCACGCCGACCACGGCGGATACCGCCAACTCCCTTATGTGCCGCCATCCCTGACGGCGGCAGGGATCCGGCTCCCCGTACGCGTCCGTGACGATCTCCACGAGCGACAGGCCGCATGCCTCGGCGAACCCCCGGCCCTCCGTTTCCGCGAGATGCGCCGCCCCGGTCTCCGTCTCTGTCCCACGCTCCACGCACACGTATAGCACCGCTGCACGGGGGCCGGGGTTCCTGACGGTCACGCTCCGGCCGCCAGCATCCGGGGCCCAGTCACCGTGGCCGGCCGGACCGGGTAATCCAGCTGCGCTCCGAGGGAGGCCTGTTGGGGAGTGTTCCTGGGTGGCATGTGCAGTCATCGCGGCGCCTCTGCTCGCGGAGAGTCGGTCAGCAACGGGTGGCGTCCCCCACGGGGGATGAGGGACGACACCCGGATGCGGCCGTGCGTGATCAACAGACCGGGATCTGATGCACTCAACGACCTTGCCCCTACCATGCTCTCTTCTGCATGCAGTCCGCAACATTGTGGCGAGAATCCGCAACCATAGGAACAGGCGTTCTCTCCGAAACCCCTCTCGGCGGTTGCGCAACGTTGTGCCAGAATCCCCACATGGCCACTGTGCAATCACCACCGCCGATTCTTAGGCGGCGACTTGGGGGCTTGCTCCGCCACTACCGGAGAGAGTCCGGCCTGACCCTCGTCCAGGCCGGGAACGTCCTCGGCTGGGACAACACGCGGATGAGCCGTATCGAGACCGGCCAGTACCAAATCAAGGCCGATGAGGTCTCAACCCTCCTCACCTCGTACGGGCTCGCCGATGCCGGAACCATCGCCGAGGTGACCCGGGTCTTGGACTCCGGGCTTCGCGCCTGGTGGGCCGCGTATGCCGACGTGCTGCCGCAGACCTACGCGGACAGCATCGCCCTGGAGTCCGAGGCGGTGCTGATCCGCGCCTACCACCCGCAGCTCATCCCTGCCCTGCTCCAGACTCCGGCCTACGCGCACGCGATCATCTCAAGCTCACCACGGGCCGCCACCCAGCGCACAGCAACCGCGCTGGTGCAAGTGCGTCAGGCCCGCAAGGAAATCCTGACCCGGCCAAGCGGCCCCACCGAACTGCGCGCGGTGCTCGACGAATCAGCCCTCTACCCACAGGCCGGCTCGGCCTCCGACCTGATGCGCGATCAGCTCCTCAGCCTGCTCGACATGTCGGAACGCGAGAACATCACCCTCCGCGTCATGCCACTGAACGCACCCGTACATTCGGGGCTCACCAGCAACATGACGATCATGAATTTCCGACCCCCCTGGCCTGCTCTGGTCACGGTCGACCACACCCGAGGCGGCGTCTTCCTTGAGGAGCCGGAGGACGTGACCGCCTTCACGGAGGTCTTCGACGCCGTCTACGAAACGGCCTTGCCCACCGACGAATCACGCACCGTGATCAAGAAGCACATGAAGGGAACACCCCATGCCTAAGGCCGTGGTCCACGCCACCGACCTGCCAGGAGCCACCTGGATCACGTCGTCGTACAGCGGCTCCGACCAGTCGCAATGCGTCGAGGTCGCAGACGTCCGCCCGCTGTTCGGCCGGATCGCCGTACGGGACTCGAAGAACCCCGCCGGCCCCGCGCTCCTTTTCACTCCCGCCGAGTTCACCGCCTTCGTCACCGACGTACTCGCTGACGCCGACGACATAGACCGATAGATCTGCACGCTTTCCGCGCCCGAGGGGCCGGCTCATGGGAGTCGGCCCCTCGGGCGTGACACCGAGTACCGACGAGGGCCGACATCACTCTCTTCAGTCGGGGTGCGGCCACGGGCTCGGTCGGCAAGGAAGTGTGCCGGTGTTCGGAAGGAAGAGCGACGTGTCCGACCCGACAACTACTGCTTCTCATCGCCCCTTGAAGACGGGATGACCACTGAGATCCCCGTGGTGAGGTCAGGCCTAGTGACGGCGACAATCAGGTCACCTTCGCACACCTCCATGAGCGACCAGTCCGCCCAGCGGTATAGGACGACTCCCCCATTCTTCCCGGGGAGTTCACGGTTCACCGCCCAGCCGTGAGGCTCAAGCCATACGTCCAACGCGTCGAGATCTCCGCTAACTGCGAAGGTCACAGCATCGGTCATCGCGGCACCTCCACTCGGTAGACGACCTTACCGCGGCTCTGCCGGGCTCCCCGAGCCTCGTAGAAGGCGAGAGCTGCGGGGTTGTCGACGTCGGCGAGCCATTCCAGGCGTGAACCTACAGCTGCGGCGGCTGCCTCGACGGCATCCATGAGCTGCCCGCCCACGCCCTGTCTACGGGCGCGCTCTCTGACGAACAGTTCCTTCAGGAAGAGCGACATGTCGGCGCCGGCGGCGGGAAACAGCTTGCTGTACGAGGCGAACCCGAGAGCTTCACCGTCGTCATCCCTGGCAATCAACACGGTCGCGGCGGAAGCAGGGCCGAAGAGCGCATCCTGAATCTGCTCGGGGTTTCCGGGGACAGCGTCCTCCCCTCCGTAGTACGCCTCGACCTCACCCAGGATTTGAGACAGAGCGCCAACGTCAGCCTCCGTGGCCTCCTCAACCCTCACTTTTGTTCCTTTCAGGAAGAGCCAACACCTCGTGCAGGGACCGGATTTCAGCTGTCGCCTGCGCCTCCGGCACCCTAGCGGCGATCTCACGCGCCCGGGACAAGATCAGCGCCGAACGATGCTGCGAAGGCAGGGCGACAAGGGCACGCCTGGCCTCCACGGCCGCGGCGGCCGGTTCGCCGGTGACGGCCAGGCACATGGCCTCGTCGAGGGAGATGAGAGCCCGATCGGTGAGGTCGTCGGCCGGGTACAGCTCGACGGCCTGGGCGAGTTCTTCGCGCGCCTGTTCCACTTCGCCCAGGTGTGTCAGGGCATTCCCGGAGTGAAAGTGGAGCTGGGAGGCGGAGTAGCCGAAAGCCGAGCCGATCTGCTGGTCCTCGGGAAGGCGGCTTAGCACGGAGCGTGCAGTCTTGAGCGCGGCCTTGGCTTCTTCCGTTGCCCCGAGCAGGCCGTGCGCGCGGGCCTCCAGCGGCGCGGCCAGTGCCGGGCCGACGCTGGGTAGGCCGCGCGCCAGTTGCTGGGCACGGACAGCGAGGTCGATGGCACCGTGAACGTCTCCGCTGTAGTACTGCTGATAGGCCTCGTGTGCATAGATCCACGAGAGCGTCGGCGGGTCCTCGGCCGCTGCCGCTGCGGCCCGGCCGGTGCGCCACCAGGCCCTCGACCGGTCATCGCCCAGCTTGAGCAGGGTCAGGGCCAGGAGTCCCGACATCTGCGCCGCCACCACGTGAAGCCGGTTACGGGAGTTCGGCGCATGCCGCTGTGCGAGCAGGGTCCTCAGATCCTGGAAGTCGTCGAGGAGATCCACCAGCAGTTGGGCCTCGGGACGGAAGCGGGTGGCGCGCCCGTGACGGAGGGCGGTGAATTCCCACTCTTCGACGGTCGCCGTGGTCATCGGGCCGGCGGCCAGTACCTCGTGCAGGCCACGTTGCAGAGTGTCTGCCCTGTCCAGGGTATTGGCCCTCGGATTGACCTCTGCTGCCGCAATCAGTTCCCCGCCTGCGCCGAGAGCCTGGTCGAGAGATGCGGCGACGTCCGGGCTGGGATGGGCGTCGCCGCGCTCCAGCCTGCTCACGTACGACTTCCCAATCTTGGCGAGCGCGGCAGCATCGCGAATGGAGAGGCTCCCGCGCCATCGCTTGAGGGCTTGACCGAATGGCTCCGCGCTCATCGTTCAGTCCATTTCCCGTGTCCACCGTGTCCACCGTGTCCACTCAAGAGGGGACACCTGGGGACACGGATTCCTTGCCTGTGGCTGTCCGTCACCGCCACGCTACTCGTACGCGCTCTCCGATGTGGACGGTCATATTCGGAACGCCAATTCGCTCTGCTCTCCCAGGACTTGTACCCGTTCTGGGCCTCAGGAACGACTCTCCTCCCCCTTCGTAAGGACACCGCTTCCATGAACCGGCTGCTGCCCCTGCCTCCGCCCGTCGTCGTCTCCCGTCCGCCTCTCTAGAACGTCGTCGGGCTGGTCCTCCCTCCCCCGTGGTGGACCAGCCCGACGATCTGGCTTCCGCTCCCTCGACTCGACTGCTGAGGAATGTCATGTCTGACCGCGTTCCCGCCCGCCCGGTCACCCATCGCCGCCGCAGACATCGCCAGGCGTCAACTGACCACATACGTGGGCACGTTCAGGCGGCGGTCGCCGCCCCGCTGGTCATCGTTCTTGCTGTGCTGGGTGGTGCCGTTGTCGCCTGGCGCACCGTGCAGATGCCGACCGGACAGCTTCTTGCAGCGGTGACGTGCGGCGTGGCGGTGGCCGCTGGCGTCGGGGCCGTCCGAGCGGGGGCCGCGGCATCGGCGGTGAAACGGACCCAGGAGGCTCACGTACAGCGGGTCATCGATGCGGCGGCCGCGCTGGAGAAGGCCGTGGGGTGGGCGGCGGACGAGTTGTGCCGGGGTGGCCGACCCTCGGTACCGGAAAGCGTGCCGCCGCCTGCGGGATCGGAGTGGGCGGACGAGGCGGTGACGCGGCTGGACGAAGTGCAGTCACAGGCCATTTCCGCCTTGCTCCGAGTCCATGACCAATCGCAGGCGTCGGTGCTGTTGGTGACGCTGCACCAGTTCTCCCGGCGTGAACACGCCCTGGTCGACCGGGCGTTGGAGAAGCTGGACCATTTGCAGGATCTGACGGAAGATCCCGACCAGCTGGACGGGATCTTCGCGCTCGATCACCTGGTGACGCGGCTGCGGCGCTGGATCGAGAGCAAGGCAATCCTGGCCGGGGAGTCCCTGCGCAGTGCGCGGGAGCCGGTGAGCGTGAAGGAGGTGCTGCGGGGCGCGGTGCAGGAGGTCCAGCACTACTCCCGGGTGAGCGTCGCAGCCGGCGCGGTCGGCACCGAGCTGAAGCTTCCCCGCCACGTGGGACCGGACCTGACACACCTGCTGGCCGAGCTCGTCGAGAACGCGACGCAGATGTCGGCTCCCGACACCAAGGTCCAGATGCGGGCCTCCAAGGTGGCGAAGGGACTGGCGGTCGAGATCGAGGACCGGGCCGCTATCGCGATGCGCCCTGAGGACCGGGCACGGTGGAACCGTCTCCTGGCGGACCCCGATCAGGTCGACATGAGCGCCGAGATCAACGCCGGGCAACTCGGCCTACGCACCGCAGCGCTGATCGCCCGACGCCACGGCATCTCTGTGCTGCTGTCGGAGAATCCGACCGGCGGGACAACCGCCTTGGTCGTCGTGCCCGCACACCTGCTGGTGTCCGTGCCTGTTTCGCCCCGCTCTGCTGCCCGTACACCGCTCCCGGCCACCGGGCCGAGTTCCCCCTCCCGGCACACGACGGCGGGGAGCGTCCCGACACGGCCCGGGCCCGCGCAGCACCACGGAGCTTCCCCGGTGGCGGAGGGCGGACAGGCGGCGTCTGCTCCGCCGTTGCCCCGGCGGGTGGCAAAGGAGCAGCCGGAGATTCCGGCACCGTCGCGGCCCCAGCTTCCGGCGGTGGCTGCCCGCCGTGATCTGGCCGGAGCCTTCCGGAGCGGCTTTGGCGCAGGCCGCACCGCGGACAGCGGCACGAACCAGGCCGTCCCCCCCACCTGAGACTCCGCGTCCCCTCACTCATGACCTGTGCCGGTCTCGGCGACGGGTCCGTATCCGCAGGAGCGATTCCCTATGACACACGAGACACCCCGCCCGGAGGGCGGCGACACGATGACAGCGAGCGCGTGCGGAGCGCACGAGCCGATCAGGCAAATGGCAGGAATGCTGACGGAGTTCGTTCAGCAGGTTCCTGGCGTGACCCAGGCGCTGCTGGTCTCGCGCGACGGACTGCGCCTGGTCGACAACGGCATCCACAAGGACTTGGCCGACAAGTGGGCCGCCTCACTGGGCACCCTGGCCTCACTGACCGAGAACATCCCGGGCCCCCGCGGTGACGCGGGGGCGATGAAACAGACGGTCATCGAACGCGACGACGGCTTGATCTTCGTGTCGTTCGCCGGGACCAGCGCCGCCTTCCCCAACCAGCCGGGCACCAAAGAGGGCGTGGTCGCCACGGTGCTCGCCGTAATCACCGAACCCAACGCCAATGCGGGCACCGTCGGGTACGAGATGGGCGTCCTGGTGGATCGATTCGCCCCGTACATGGTCACGGCCCTGCGCAGGGCCTGATGACCGGACCCCACCGGGAAACCCGACCGTCCGCCGCCCCCGCTCCCGCGTTCGTACGGAACTACCTCGTTACCGGAGGCCGTACCCGCGCCCGGCACGAATTCCGACCGGAGACGGTACTGGACATCGGCACCGGCAGAGGCGGACCGGGCTACACGGAAGGGGAGTACCGGGAGATCACGCAGTTGTGCCGGGAACGGCGCCGGTCGGTCGCCGAGCTGGCGGGCATCACCGGTCTCCCGCTCAGCACGGCCCGGGTCCTGATCTCGGATCTTGTCGAGGCCCGCGTCCTGCGGGTGCCCGTGACCATCGCCTACACATCCACCGATACCCAGCTCGGAAACCGCCCGACCGATCAGATCCTGGAGGCCCTTCGTGTCGGTCTCACCCGCCTTCCCGGCTGACCCGCCCCACTCCGCCGCCGCCCGTCGGCCGGCGGAAGGCACGGCCGTGCTGAAGATCCTCATCACGGGAGGCTTCGGCGTCGGCAAGACCACCGCCGTGGGCGCGGTCAGCGAGATCACTCCGCTGCGCACCGAGGAGTACCTCACACAGGCCAGCACTCCCACCGACAGCCTGGACGGGGTGGAGACCAAACACACCACGACGGTCGCCTTCGACTTCGGCCGCATCACCTTCGACGACGTCGGCCTCGGCCTGCCTCTGGAGCTGATGCTGTTCGGCACACCGGGCCAGGAGCGGTTCATGGACCTCTGGACCGACCTGGCCCACGGCGCCGTAGGTGCGGTCGTCCTGGCCGACACCCGCCGCCTGGACTCCAGCTTCCACGCGGTCACCTTCTGCGAACGCACCCGGCTTCCGTTCGTCGTCGCCGTCAACGAATTCGACGGCGCCCACCGCTACCCCGTCACCGAGATCCGCGACGCCTTCGGCCTCCCCCCAGACCTGCCGGTCACGACCTGCGACGCCCGCAAGGCCTCCTCGGTGACCGGCGTACTGCTCCGCCTCGTCGACCACGCCCTCTCCCTCGCCCGATCCACCCCAACCCTCTTGGACTCCCGATGACACACCACCCCTACACACCCTCGCTGACCATCCGGACACAAGCCCTCTTCCAACAAACCCCCGCCCACGGTGAGCTGATCATCCCGGGGCCCGGTATGGCCACCGGGCAAGAGACGCTCAGTGCGTCGCAGGCAGCAGAGATCGCCGAGCAGAAGGCCCGTGAGGACCTGATCCGGCACCTGGGCCTGCCCACCGGCGCAGACGCGCTCATGGACGAGTTCGCCACCGCCCTCACCGAGAAGACGGGCCTGCTCTACGGGTTCGTCAACATCTTCTTCGGCAGGCAGACGTTCATCGGCCTGCACAACCCGCCGTCCGACAGCGGACACATCACCCTTGGCCGGACCATGGACCGCGAGCACGGCTTGTGCCCCGCCGTCGTCAGACGCCGGCGAGCTCTGCCCCTGCCTGACGTCTACGCCTCCCCACGGTTCTCCGGGAACCACGTCGTCGACGCCATCGGCGTCCGGGCGTACTTCGGCGCGCCGCTGATCCACGGGGAGAGCGGTGTCGTGCTGGGCACCGTGTGCGGTGTCGACCCCGAGGCCCGCCCGCACTCCGACGCCCGCCGCATCCTCGGCATCGTCAAGGCCACCGGCGCCGACGTCCTCCACGCCCTCACCACCGGCGCCCCCGTGCACTGAGTCCCGTCGCCCGGCAGCCCCGCCTCCGGGGACCGGCCGCACCCGCCTTGCGACCCCGTACAGGGAGAGGGAGACGACCATGTCCGCCACACCGCCGATCGCACTCACCCCCTACCTCACCGACGCCCACAACGCGTTGTGGGCGATGGCGGAGCGTTTCACCGCCGAGCACATTGCGCCCGGTGTCCAGTACATGGAAGCCTCCCCCAACCAGGTGGAGCGCAGCATTCCCCAACTCTTCGCGCAGCAGGGCTGGTTCGGGGTGACCATCCCCATCCGGTACGGGGGGATGGGGGCCGGGCATGTCGCCAAGACGGTGCTGATCCACCGCACCGGGGTCGTCTCGGCCGCAGCAGCAGCGATCCTCCAGGCCAGCCTGATCCCGGTCGGCGCGATCCAGAACTGGGGCACCGCCGACCAGAAACAGGAGTGGCTGCCGCAGGTGGCCGACGGGTCGCTGCTGCCGTCGATCGCCGTCACCGAACCCGACGCCGGCGGCCACATCGGCGGCATGGAGACCGTCGCCGAACGCCGCGGTAAGGACTGGGTGATCAACGGGATCAAGGCCCACATCGGCAACTCGCACATCACCCGCGTCCACGTCGTCGTCGCCCGCACGGCCAAGCCGGGTGTCACCGCGTCCCGCGCGCTGACCGCGTTCCTCGTCGAGTACGACCGCAAGGGCGTGATCCTCGACCCGCATTGCGCCGGGCTGGGCCTGCACGGCTTCACCGCCGGACGCCTCCACCTCGACCACGTGCGAATACCCGCAGCCAACGTGCTCGGGGAAGTCGGCCAGGGCCTGTACGTGGCACAGAGCAGCAGCATCCTCTACGGCCGTCCCAACCTGACCGCGGTCAGTCTCGGCATCCACGAAGCCCTCGTGAAAACCACCGCCGACTACCTCAGCACCCGGCCCCGCTACGACGGACACCTGTCCGACCATCCCGTCGTCCAGGACCGGCTCGGCGCCATGCAGGCCCGCTACCAGACCGCCCTGACCACGGCCTACAGCGCGGTCCACCTCCTCGACAACAGGGCAGCGTGCGACAGCGAGTTGATCGGCGCCAAGCACACCGGTCACCAGCTCGCCGCCGCGTCCGCGCAGGACGCGATGGAACTCCACGGCGCCTACGCCGTGAACGGCAACAGCCTGGTCCAACGCGTGTTCCGGGACTGTCAGCACACCTACGCGCCCGCAGGTACCGGCGAGTTCCAGCGCATCCACCTCGCCAACACCGCCCTGGGCACCGAACCCATCCAGTGGTCCCAACACTTCGCTGCCGAAGCCGCCTGGACGCAACCTGACCCGACACCGGCCTGAGACCCCCGCGCGCGGCAGCCCCGTCGTCGCCAACTGCCGCGCGCGGGCCCAGCCCTCTGTCCGCCGAGTCGCAACGCCTTCCCTCCCTGTCTCGGCGGCAGGGCCCGCACCTCGTTCCCCGGGACCGACGGCGGCCGGGGAACGAGGGCCCCACCCCCGGCCACACGGCCGGGAGGGTCTGATCCCGACGGGTCCGGACCCGTCCCGGTCCCTGCGGGGTGGTGCCCGCAGGGACCGGGACAACACCCCACGACGACCGATGACGCCAAGCCATCACTGAGGAGATCCCAGACGATGCAGTCCACACCGAGCGTGCTTGCCCTGGGCCTGTTCACCCAGCCCGCCAAGGCCCCTGTCCGCGAACCGGCACCCGGCGAGCGCTTCGACCGCCACCAGCAGGTGACCGTCCTCGCCGACAGCACCCCGCGGGCCTTGACCGCCTACGACCCCAGCGCGACCTGTAACGGCATGACGACGTCCGATGAGTACGAGGCCCTCGACGCGTTCCCCGTCGGCGACGGTGCAGAGAGTCTGACGTGGTAGGAAGCACCCTCACGCACACCGGGCGTCCTCGCCCGGTGTGCGTGGTGACCGAGGACACCAACATCACGGCCGACCGCATCGTCCTGGAGCTGGCGAAGCTGGACGTCAGCGTGGTCCGTTTCGATCTGGCCGACTTCCCCCACCACCTCGCTCTGGACGCCACCCTGCGCAACAGCCGGTGGAGCGGCACCCTGAGTGCGCGCGGCCGGACGGTGGCTCTGGAGGACATCCAGGCCGTGCTGTGGTGGCATCCCGGAAAGCCTCAGATCGCCGCCGATGGCCTGTCGGCTGGTCAGGCGGAGTGGGTGCGCAAGGAAGCAGCCGCCGGGCTGATCGGCGTGCTGGCGGCCCTGGACTGCTTCCAGTTCGCTCACCCGCCGTCCACTCTGGCGGCCCAGCTCAAGGCTGACGCACTGGCACGCGCGGCCTTGTGCGGAGTACGGGTGCCGCAGACCTGGATCGGCAACTCCCGTATCCCGGCACGGGAGTTCGTCACCGGGAGCCCGTCCGGGGCGGTGTGCAAGTCGCTGGTCAGCCCGTCCCTCGTCGAGGGCCCGTACTCCAGCTCCTTCTACACCAGCCGTGTGGAGGCCGGCCAGATCGACGGATCGATCGCGGGCGGCGCACATCAGCTCCAGCACGCTGTGGAAAAGGCGTATGAGGTTCGCCTGGTCGTCGTCGGCAGGGACATGTTCGCCGCCGGGATTCATGCCCACAGTGCGGCAGCGCGGACGGATTTCCGGTCCGACTATCCGGCCTTGAGCTATTCCCGCGTCGAGGTACCCGGCTCGGTACGTGAGGGCATCACCAGAATCCTCGACCACTACGGCCTCGTCTACGCGGCGATCGACCTGATCGTGGACCCCGATGACCAGTGGTGGCTGCTCGACCTGAATCCGGCCGGGAACTACGACTGGCTCCAGAAGGAACTTCCCGAGCTGGCCATATCCGCCGCCATAGCGCGCCTGCTGGCCGGCACTCCGCCCGCCGCCCGGCGGCGGTCACCACGACCAGCCCAGCCGAACACCAAGGAGGCAAGCAGTGCAGACCTCGGTTCACGGTGAGGACGTCGTCACGATCGTGTCCCTGAACCTGGAGCGGGACGGAGGCGAGAACACCCCCGACGGCCGATTCCCGAAGCGATGGCTGGATGCCCATCACGAGATCCTCAAGCCGCTGCATGCCGATGTGATTCTGAGGCAGGAGGCCACCTGCAGCGACCTGGAGGACGAACGGCGCCTCAAGGCGGCCGGGGAACTGCTGGGAATGCCGGGCTTCCTGTCGCCCAACAACATCGGCCGCAATCCCACCGCCCTGTTCGTCCGGCCGCAGACCTTCCCGGTCTTCGAGCGCGTGAAGTACAACACGATGTTCTGGCGGACCCCGCCGACCATCGTGTCGGCCCGCCTCGCGGACGTGCCCGAGGCCGAACTGCTGCTGATGTCCTGGCACAACGCGTTCAACAGCCCCCGGGGCAGGGAACGCGAGGCCGACGAGGTCACGGCATTCGTCGACCGGATGGAGCGGCGGGGCGGTTTCATCGGAGGGGGCGACTGCAACGAGGAACCGCTCCCCGACGGCGAAAGCGTCACTCCCATCCCCTGGGCAACCGTCACCGACCACCGCCACCTCGTGCACCGGACCAACCTCGCCCCGGACGGGTCCCGCGTCAGCTGCCGGTACGTGGACCGCACCCTGCTGACCTGCGGCCTGCACGACGCGGCCCGCCACGCCGCCCACACACTCGGCCAGCCCGACGCGATCGGCCCGACGGCCGGCCACGCCAAGCCCGATCAGGGCGGGCCGCGCCGGATCGACCGTATCTACGTGGACGGCCGGATCGCCCGCGCGATCCTGTCCGTCGACGTGGTCGACACCACCGGCGTCAGCGACCACCACGGCCTTCGACTCGTGCTCTCCAGACGAGGGCTGGGCGAAGCACTGCGGCGCGAACACCAGCCCCTCCCACCCATCCAGGCCGTGGCCATACCCCTTCCCGGCCGCTACGAGGCCAGGGCCTGATCAAGCTCCCGCGCACGGTCGGATACCCGTGAATCCGCATGGCCGTGCGCGGGGAGAACGTCTCACGCCAGGCATCCCCCTATGCCGAGCGTGGGACCCCAGCCCGGCGCGGGGAACGGCGTTTCCTCCCCTTAAGAAGCCGCCGTATCCGCCCCCGCGCCGGGCACCACCGCCTTCACCGCCCGCGCAGAGAACGTCGCCCTTCGATTGGAGCATCCATGCTCACCACCCCCGAGTTCACCAGCGTGGAAGGTGCCTACCTGGCCCTTCTCCGGCTGGCCACCGAGGAATTTGCACACCACATCGAGGCCCGCGGTAACGAGGCCAGCGAGGTCATTGGCGTGGGATTCCGCCTCACCGATCCCAGCCAGCGCCTTCCGTACCTGTCTGAGCGCAGGGTGAATCCGGTGTTCCAGTTCGCCGAAGCGCTCTGGTACCTCGCCGGACGCCGCGACCTGGAGATGATCGGCTACTACGCCCCGTCCATGCGCGCCAGCAGCGCCGACGGTATCCACCTCGGCGGATCGGCGTACGGCCACACCCTGTTCAGCCCGGCCGACGGCGCCCAGCAGTCACCCTTCGACCAGGTGATGCAGCTGTTGCAGAGCGAAACCGACAGCAAGCGTGCCTACATGCCGGTATTCGCAGCGAACGAACTCAGCGACCGCAACAACCCCGACGTCGCATGCCTGACCGGCCTCCACCTGCTCCCACGGGACGGACAGTTGCACATGGTGTGCAACATGCGCGCGAACGATCTCGACTGCGGCCTGCTGTCCGACGTGTTCTCCTTCACGATGGTCCAGGAGTACGCCGCCATCCAGCTTGGTCTGCGCCCGGGAACGTATACGCATTTCATCGGGTCCGCCCACGTCAACGACCGCAACGCTGAACGCGTCAAGCGAGTCCTGGACGAGGCCGACTCCCGCCCGGCCCTCTTCTTCGAGTTCCCGAAGATGCCGGAGAACACCACCGTGGCGACCATCGCCGATGTCCTGGACCACGAAGAGGCGCTACGCAACAACGAGATCCGGTACAGCGCCGACCACATTGGGAACCTCGACCTGGAACCGTACTGGCAACAGCCGGTGCTCCTGTTCGAGATCTACCGGCAGATCACACACGACCAGCCCGCGGCCGTCGCTCCCGACCTCCTCGCCGCACTCGCCCCGGGCCTGCAATGGCTCATGGCGCGCAAGTGGCCGGCCTGTGCCGTCTCCTACGACGGGAGCGTGCGATGAACCCGAACGGGAGGCCCATGAGCGGCGCCGTGGTGGATGGCGTCGACTTCGAGCGATGGGCGGTCGTCCTGTGTAAGCCGGACGCAGTAGCACGCGGCCTGGTCAACCGAATCCTGGGGATGGTCTCCGACGCGGGCTTCACCGTCTCGGACCATATGGACGTGGTGGCGCAGCCGTGGCAGCCACACGTTGTGTACCGGGACATGCTCGCCGACACCGGCCGCCGGAACCTAGGGGACCTGCCCGCCTACATCGACGCCGCGTACGCGAATCAGATGGTCACCATCGCCTTGGCGCACGGTGGACTCGGTATCCACGCCAAGTTGCGGCAGCTCATCGGGCACACTGACCCGAGCCGGGCCGTGCCCGGCACCATCCGCGGTGACCTCGGCGACGACAGCCTCGCCGTGGCAAATGCGGAGAACCGCCTCATCCGAAACCTGGTTCACACGTCGGACGATCCGCACAGCGCCCGCCGCGAATACGGCACATGGTGGGGCCCCGGCCGCAGGCTGCTGGAATCCGACTTCGACACCTGCTCCGTGATCTTGTGCAAGCCGGACGCAGTGGAGCGCGGCCTGGTCGACGCCGTACTGGAGCGGATCGCCGCCGCTGGCGTCACCGTTCGCCGCCGAGTCGACGTCACCGTGCAGCCGTGGCAGGCCCACGTGCACTACTGGGATCTCCTCGTCGACGCCGACTACTTCCCCGACCGCGACATCCCCGCGTGCCTGGACGACGCGTACGCGGGCAAGACGGTCACGGTCGCCCTCGTGTACGGCAAGCCCGGCCTCCACGCCCGGCTGCGCCGGCTCATCGGTCACTTCGACCCCACCCGGGCCACCGCCGGCACGATCCGTGGGGACTACGGAAACGACAGCCTCGAAGCCGCCCTCGCGCAGAAGCGCCTCGTACACAACCTCGTCCACACGTCGGACGACCCCGATGCGGCCCGTCGGGACTTCGGGACCTGGTTCGGTGCCGAGCGCCGCCTCCTGCTCACCTCCCCCTCCGGCGTGCCGCTCCAGCCCACGCCCGCCGACCGGTGACCACCCCCAAGCATCTGGAGGATTCCGTGACTGCCCCCACCCTGGCCCGCCGCCCGCTGCCCCTGCTGACCGCAGAGCAGATCGGTGGGCTCAGGCGCGAACTCGCGGACGTGATCAACTACCGCAAGTCGGGCGTCTCGGTAAACCACATCGTCGGCTGCCCGCTGGAGTGCGGCTACTGCGTCCGTCACTCATTCGACAACTTCGCCATGAAAACGCCGCGGCGGCTGATGAGCGACGAGGACGCCGTCGCCCTCCTCACCAGCCACCCGTACTTCCGGCCCCACAGGACGCCAATTCAGCTCCTGAACCGGGCCACCGACCCGATGCTTCCGCAGGTCAAACCACATGTATTCGCGGTGCTCCGGATGCTCGACGACAAGAGCCTGACCAACCACGTCCTGATCATCACCCGTTGGCGGGTGAGTGACGAGGACTGCGTCGTCCTCAACTCCTTCCGGAACCTGCGGCTGACGATCCTCGTCACACACTCCGGCATCGACAACCCCGCCATCGAGCCGGTGAACTCCACCATCGCGGCCGACAGCCTGCGCATACTGCACGAGCACGCCGAGCGGTACAAGACGGTGCTGTACTGGCGGCCGATCGTGCCGGGACTCAACGACTCCGCCGAGCACATCGAACGGGCCCGCGAACTGTCCCTGACCGCGCACGCCACGGTGTTCACCGGCCTGTTCTTCCGGGAAGAGATCGCCGCCTACTACGACGAACATGGTCTACCGATGCCGTACGACGGCACGGCCCGGCGGAAGATCATGCCGGAGGAAGCGGAGCAGCGCATCCTGGACGCCTTCGACACGGCACGGATCCCCGGAGCTGCGCCGTGGGGGACCCTGTTCCGCAAGACGAGCTGCGCAGTCGCCTACGCCCACGCGGAGGCCGACTACAACGGCCACTACGGGGTGCGGGAGTTGTGCGACATCTGCCCGCCCGAGCAGATAGCCCTGTGTGCGAAGGCGTGGGTCAAGCCCGATCTGGACGAGGTCATTCGCGAGGCACGCTCCCTCGGTGCGGTGGGCAATGTTGAGGTCAACGGCCGTGCCATCGTCGTGGAGGGACTGGACGAGCCTGCCCGCTACTACCTCCAGCACGGGTTCGGCTACCAGTGCCACGACCGCGACAAACCTCACCTGTACCGCCAGCATGGCCGGGCCCCCATCGGCTGGGAGGCGGAGAACGGACCCGACGCCACATGAACGACTTCGCCTCCTGGCCCGCGCTGCTCGTCGTAGACGTCGAGGGCAACGGGACCAACCCGCCCGACCTCGTCGAGATCGCCGCGCTGCCCGTACGCGCCGGACTGCCGGACACCAGCGCGGCCGGAGCGTGGCTGATCCGCCCCGAGCGGCCGGTGACAGCGCGCGCGGCCGGCATCCACGGCCTGACCAACGACGTCCTCGCCGACATGCCGGCCTGGGCAGAACTCGCCAACCAGGTAGGTGACTTCCTCGGCCAGGCCTGGATCTGCGCCCATAACGCGCACGTCGACTACAGGGAGTTGCACCGCCACCTTCCAAAGTGGGAGCCGGCCGGGGTCATCGACACCCTGCGCCTGGCCAAGGCGACCTACAAGGACTTGCCCTCGTACACCCTCGACGCCCTGCTCAAGCACGTAACGCCGGACCTGTCACAGGCCCCGCGCGTGGGCCGTCACCGCGCGACCTACGACGCCTACGCCGCCGCCCAGCTCCTGCTCGCCATGGCCGAGCACTACGAGACCTGGGACCAATTGATCGCTGCGGCAGTGCCGCCCGGCCTGCCCGGCGCCCCCCAACCCGAACAGGAACCCACCCTGTGGTAACGACCCAGCCCATCCGCATAGGGGTACTCGGCACCCACTCCACCGGCAAGACCATGCTCCTGCGGCGCATCGAGATGGAACTACGCGCTCAGGGGGTCGCCGTGGAACGCACCGGCCGTCTCGGCAAGCGCGCCGCCGCGGCCGGTCTGCCCAAGATGCAGCACCACACCGCCCGGTCCACTGAGTGGATCATCGCGCAGGGCATCGCGGACGAGATCGGCGCAGCCACCCGGGACGCCGAGGTGGTCCTCGTGGACCGGGCCGTCCACGACGCCGTCGCCTACTTCCACGCCGCGCTGGAATACCGAGGCGACACCGTTCCCCGGGTGGAAAACGAGCGCCTCCTCACGCTTGCCGCCACCCAACTGCCCAAGTACCACCTGCTGTTGGCGACGGTCCTCGACGAGAGTGTGCCGGTCGACACCGGTCACGACTACGACGCCCGCTACCGGCGCCTCGTCGACCAGCACGTCCATCAGCTCCTGGACCGCGACAACATCCCACACCTGCGGGTGACCAGCAACCCCGACAACCAGGCCCACATCGTCGAAGAAGCCGTTCAGAGCTGCCTGAATGAGGCCCTCGTATGACTTCCGCGCCCCCTGAGGGCACCATCGCCATCGCTGGGAAGACAGTCGCCCGGCTCGGGTTCGGCACCATGCGTCTGACGGGCCCAGGCACCTGGGGGGAACTCACCGACGTCGACACAGCGCGCAGCATCCTCGTCCAGGCCGTGCACACGTACGGCATCAGCCACATCGACACTGCCGACGCCTACGGACCCCATACTGCCGAACACCTGATCTGCGACGCCCTCTACCCGTACCCGGATCGCGTGCTGATCGCCACGAAGGTCGGCATGCTCCGCCCCGGGCCGGGCCAGTGGAAACCCCTCGGCAACCCCTTCTATCTACGGGCCTGCGTGGAAGCGAGCCTGCGGCGTCTGAAGGTCGAGCGTCTGGAGCTGTGCTACCTGCACCGCATCGACCCCGAGGTGGGCCTCGACGACCAGATCGCCGTCATGCAGGCCCTACAAGACGAAGGCAAGATCGGCCACATCGGTCTGTCGAAAGTCACTCCCACCGACGTCCGCCGCATCGCCAAAGAGCTGACCGTGGCAGCGGTACAGAACGTCTTCAACACCACCGATCGCTTCGACGACGTCGTAGAGCTGTGTGCAGAACTCGGCATTCCGTACGTAGCCTACCGTCCGCTCGATGCTGGCCGTCTCGCCAGTGCCCACGGCGGCCCCGCGAAACCGCTGCAGTGGCTCCTCGACCACGGCAGGCACATCGCTCCCATCCCCAGTACCAGTCAGCCGCGCCATCTCGCGGAAATCGTGGCTGCGGCGGAGGGCTGCAACTGATGTCGGCCATCACCGTCGGCATACCTGCCGTGCACAGCTCTGATCCCGAGCGAAGGACTGTTCCGTACGAGAACTGGCGGCCTCCGGTCGTCGGAGTGTCCTTACTCGTGCCCGTGGGGCCGGACTCACTGGTCGTCGCCGACCTGTGCGACCTGATCTTGATGCCCACCGGGTCCATGAGCGGCGGGCAGAATCCGAGGGAAGCTGCCACTGAGGTACTTCACGGCGCCACGGACGGCCTCCCTCTCCTTCGGCGCGTCGCGCTGCCCTGCACCCAGATGAGGCGCAGGAAGGTCATCACGCACATCTGGGCAACTGAACCGATGACTCGCCAGACCGTTGGACGCCTGGCGTACCGCGACCCGAGGGCCAACCTCCGTGTGCTCCCCATCACCCGAGTCCTCGGCGATATCCCGCCGCCGAGCAGACTTCGGTTCCAGGTCGCGTTACAGGCCCTCTCCACAGGTGGAACGGCGTACGTCGAAGGACGCATCGTGCATCCGTCCATCCGTCCAGAGGTGGCTGAGGAAGCCGAAGCCAGCATGAGCCAGAGCACCACACCCCCACCGCAGCCGGAACTCGGCGCACCGGCAGATCCGGACGACGTCCAGCGGCGCTGGCTGACCGAGAAAGCGCTCAACGTCGACCACCCGCAGTGGTCCGAAGGCTTCATCCGCAGTATCCGCGGGGCCGACATGCCCGCCTGCCCCCCCTTGAACTCGCCCACACCACGAGAAACCGCCGATGACCGGCACACACGTGCAGCACGAGACCCGCCACGCCCAACTCTCCGCCCTCTCACCCGCAGACCCGCCCACGTCTACGGCCCCCGCCGCAGACCTGCACTGACGACCAGTTCCGGCCCGGAAGAAACCCATGATCAAACACTTCGACACGTCGGTCCCGAATTCCGCGCGCGTCTGGAACTTCTGGATGGGCGGCAAGGACTACTACGACGCCGACCACCGGGCCGGCGACGCCTACCGTGTCATCGCCCCCCAGATCGACACCATCGTCCGCGAAGCGCGTCGGTTTCGCGTCCGCGCGGTCACCCTCCTCGCCGCTGAACTCGGGGTCCGCCAGTTCCTCGACATCGGTACTGGGATGCCCGTCGACATCGGTGACAGGCAGAGCGTCAACACTGATAGCAGGCTGCCCGTAGCCGACAATACCCACGAGGTGGCACAGCGGGTCGCCCCGGCAGCCCGGATCGTCTACGTCGACAACGACCCGAACGTCATCAACCACATCCGAGCCCTGTCCATCGGCACACGCGAAGGCCGCGTCGCCGCCGTCAACGCAGACCTGCACGCCCCGGACACGGTCTTGGCCGCCGCCCATGACCACCTGGACTTCTCCCAGCCCGTCGCGCTGATGCTCATGGGCGTTCTCGGACACGTCGAGGACCACGCCGCTGCGACGGCGATCGTCCGCCGCCTTACGGCAGACCTGCCCGCCGGCAGCTACTTCGTGTACTCCGACCGCACCGACACCGACTCCGCCCTCGCAAAAGCCCAGGACAACTACAACCACATCGCCGACGTACTGCCCTATGTCCTGCGCAGCCCCGCCCAACTCGCGACGTTCCACCACGGCCTCACCCTGCTGGACCCCGGCATCGTCTCCTGCCCGCGGTGGCGCCCCGATCCCGACACCGAAGCCCCCGCCGAGATCGACATCTACGGCGGCGTCTCACTCAAACAGTTTGGCGGAACAGCCCAGCTGACGGGCCTGACGGTTCAGGCCCACAGCATCCCCTGCCCTGGTACCGAGAGGACTTCCGCGTGACCGCGACGACCATAACCGCGCTGAACTGGAACCTGGAGAAGGGCATCAACTGGGAGCAAGGCGCTGCCTGGATCAGGGAGCAGGACCCCGACATTCTCTTCCAGCAGGAGGTACAGCCCGGCCAGCTCGCCGACCAGGCCGACCGCTTGGGCATGGACGGCTACATCGCGGTGGGCCGGCCAGGCAGCACCAACGACAACGCGATCTTCCTCAAGCGCGGCGGCCCCCTTGCCTTCGTCGAGGAGTATCCACAGGACTGGGCTCCCTGGCACGCCCCGGCGAACATCGCCGTCAAGTTCCGTGACGTCGATGGCGCTCTGAGCCCCCGTCAGGTCAGCTGTGTCAGCGGCCACGCCTGCTACTGGAACCCGGAGTACCGGCTCATCGAGGCGAAGTGGTGCTCCACGCTGGCCAAACCCGGATGGCTGGCGGTCCATTTCTGGGACTGGAACTCCTACCGCATCGGGGAGGGCGGTCCCTGGGAGGGCTACGACGACCAGACCTTCGTCGCCAACCGCACCTACGACGAGGGCGGCCTCCGGCGTACCGATGACCGGCCCGACCGCGAGATGCTCGCCACCGGCTACATCGAGATGGCCCGCCACGCTGCCCAGCACCTGGACCAGCCCGACGCCATGTGCGGTTCGGCCGGCTACCGCGAGCACCCTGGCCGGCCGCCGGGCCCGCGCTACTGCGTCGACCGCGGCTACCTCAGTGGCGAACTCGCCCCCGCCCTGACCGGCTTCACCGTCTGCGACACCCCGCATCTGCGGCGGCTCTCCGACCATCTGCCGCTGCGCGCCGAGTTCGACGCCGCTGTGCTGCGCAGCGTCCTGCACCGGCCGGCAGCGATGTACCAGCCTCACGACAACAGGACCAGCACAGGGTCGGCGATCGCGGCCGGTGATCCCGCATGACAGCTCCTCACAAGGAGGCGGCCGACCTCTTCACGTCGGATCACCGTCGTCGCCGCCCCGATCTGCAGGCAGTAGCCCGCGGACGCTTCACTCCCCCGAACGCGGAGAGGAAAACGGACCTTTGACCATGCCTGTGAGGGCAAGGGAGAAATACCGCGAGCCCATCGTGCGAGTGATCTCCCTCAACCTGGAGAGAGACGGAGGCAAGGACACAGCAGACGGTGCCTTCCCACAGCGGTGGCTTGATGCCCACGAAGGGATACTCGCGCCGCGGCGTCCCGACATCGTGCTCCGGCAGGCGGCCACCTACAGCCATCTCGACGGCGAGCGGCGGCTTCGGGCCGCGGAGGACGCCCTCGGGATGAAGGGCATCCTGCCCCCCAACGGGTCAGGCCGAAATCCCACGGCGATGTTCCTGCGGCCCGAGACATTTCCCTCGACCGAGATCCTCTACGACTCCGACGCGCAGCGTGCGTGGTGGCGCACCCCGCCCACCGTCGTCAAGACCCAGCTCGCCGAGGTACCCGACGTCGACTGGGTGATGGTGTCCTGGCACGCCGCGTTCAACTCACCCCGCGGCCGGGAGCGTGAGACCGAGGAACTCACCACGTTCGTCGACAAGATGAAGGCCGGTACCGCCTTCCTCGGTGGAGGCGACTGCAACGAGTTTCCGCTGGAGCCGGGCGAGAAGGTCCCGCACATCGACTGGACGAGCCAGCAGATCACGGACCCGGTGCATGTGCGGCACCGGACCAACACCGGTCCGGACGGCTCCCGGGTGAGCTGTACCTACCTCGACGACACCCTGCTGGGCTGTGGCCTGCACGACGCGGCCCGCTATGCGGCCCGCGTGAACACCGAGGCCCTGAACCCGACCGCGGGACACGCCCCAGGAGCAGCAGGACAGGGCGGCCCCCGGCGCATCGACCGGATCTACCTCGACCCCTGGATCGTCCAGGCCGTCCTGGACGTCAACGTCCTGGACACCACTGGAGTGAGCGATCACCACGGCGTCGAGGTGATCCTTTCCCGCCGCAAGCTCGCCGAAGCCCTGCGCCGCAACTTCCTGCCGCTGGCCCTCTGGACGCCGGCCGGATACGGCTCCCACCACATCCACCACCGAAACACTCGAAGTGAAGGGACGGTTCCCGCATGAGCAGCACGGTGGCGGTCGGCTGCTGGAACCAGGAGGCACCGGCCGCCCCGGCACGTCCTCAACCGAGCAACTTGCACTCCATCGAACGAGTTTGAAAGCCGCCGCCCACCGTCCTCCGCACTCAACCGGCCACATCGGAACATCAGTTCGCCGATTGCCTCGAAATAGCCGTGACGCCCTCGAATCCGACGCGTTTTTTAGAGCACCAGTGCCACCCCGACCCTCAAACGGAGGACACCATGCATCCCGTACCCGCCTCCACGCATCGACCTCTCGGATTCGAACAGCGGCAGCCCGCCACTGATCTTGCCGTCGCTGCCGTGCACGGTGTTGGCGTCCTCTCCCTCGGCGGGGCACAGCCGGATTCCAGGTGGGCGGCATGAGTGAGACCACGGGTGCAGCCCAGCCGCGAAACGACGTTCCCGCGCCGCGGTCCGCCCCTCTCCCGCTGCCGCCCTCCTCGGCCGAGAGCATTGCTCAGAACGAGGACGGCGAAGGGATGGTCGAGGCCTGGTGGCTGGTACACCAGGGAGCCTCCGCCCGCACCAGCGTGTGGAAGATCCTGGCAGAGCTGCCCCGCACCGTGCGGCAGATCGGCGCCTTCGCCTGGCGGGCAAACCGGACGGCCACCATCGCCCTGGCAGTGCTGCAGGCCGCCTCCGCCGTGATGTCCGCCTTCGGGCTCGTCGCCACGGTGGGGGTGGCCCAGCACATCTTCGCCGACGGTCCCACCCCCGACCGCGTGCGCGCCGCAGCCCCTCAACTGCTGCTCGTAGTCGGGCTGCTGTCGGCACGCGGCCTGCTGGAGTACGGAGTCACGGCAGCCCAAGGCAGGCTGACACCCCTCATCCGCGCAGCCCTGGAAGGCGAGTTCTACCGTCTCACCTCGCATGTGAAGCTGGAGGCGGTCGACAGCCCGACCTGGCAGGACGAGTGCTACCGCGCGCGCAACCAGGGGCTGCACTACGCGCGGCAAGTCATCGGCCAGGTCGTGACGCTTGCCTCCGCGCTGATGATGCTGGTCGGCACCGCGAGCGTCCTGGCATTCCTGCATCCGGTGCTGCTGCTGTTGCTGCCGCTGTCCGTCCTGCCGGTCGGCGTGGCCTCGGTGAAGTCCGCGAAGGCCCGTTTCCACAGCTTCCGGCGGTTCAACGAGATGTCCCGGCGTACGGACGTGTTCTCGTGGCTGATGCTGGACCGCGACGCCGCGGCTGAACTGCGCTCCCACACCGCCCAGCAGGCACTGCTGGACGAGCACGGGCGGCTGACCGAAGAGATCACCGCCGAGGACATCCGGCTCAACCTCGACGAGGCCCGCCTGTCGCTGCTCGGCCGCGGCGCCGGCGGGCTCGGGATGGCCGTCACCTACGTGGTCCTGGGCCTGATGCTGATCCACGGCTGGCTGCCGCTCGCGGCCGGCGCGGGAGCGGTGCTGGCCCTGCAGAGCGCCCGCTCGTCCATGACCCGCGTCGTGGACGTCGCGCACCTGCTGTACGAGACGAGCCTGTGGGTGGGCGACCTCCTGGAGCACCAGGAGCGGTGCCGGAGGGTGTTGCCGCGCCGCACCGGGACGGCGGCCCCGAACACGGTCAGGAGCATCACCCTTGACGGCGTGCACTACACGTATCCCGGCAAGGACAAGCCCGCGCTTGCCGGGATCACCATGACGGTGAACGCCGGAGAGACCATCGCCTTCGTCGGCCCCAACGGCTCAGGCAAGAGCACCTGTTCGAAACTGCTGGCCGGGCTGTACGACCCGACGGACGGCGCAATCTGCTGGGACGGCACGCCCACGACGCACTTCGACACCGAGTCCCTGCAGGCCCGGGTCGCCTCGGTGCTGCAGGATCCGACGCGCTATCCGTTCTCCGCCCTGTCCAACATCACCGTCTCCAGGGGCACCCTCACCCGGGCCGACCCGGAGCGGGTCCTCGAAGCCGCCGTCGCCTCCGGCGCGGACCAGGTCATCGCCGGTCTGACGGGTACCTGGGCGGCGACCCTGTCCAAGCGGTTCAGGGGCGGCCAGGAGCTCTCCGCCGGCATGTGGGCGAAGATCGCTGTTGCCCGCGGCGAGTACAAGGACGCGCCGGTACTGCTCCTGGACGAGCCCACCGCCAGCATGGACCCCCGAGCCGAGCACGCCGTCTACCAGACGGTCCTGCACGGCACCCGCCATCCGGACCGCATCACCGTGCTGATCTCCCACCGGCTGGCCTCGGTCATCGGCTGCGACCGCATCTACGTCTTCGACAACGGCACGATCATCGAGGCCGGGACGCACGAGGAACTGCTCGCCCTGGGCGGTGAGTACGCCGGGATGTTCACCTTGCAGGCCGCCGCTTACCAGGCCGCGCCGATCGCCGCCGAGGAGGTCGGCACGTGACCCCGGCATCCGACCACGCATCCGGCCCCGGCCCCACCCACAAGGACGCTGCCGTGCCGCCCGCCCTGACCGAGGTCAACAACCTCGTCCACGCCTACCTGTCACGCCATCCAGGCGACCTCACGCGACTACGGGGCTTGTTGTCGCTGCTCGACGAGGAGGCCGTCGATCCCACGAGCCGTTCCACGCTGCCCGGGCACATCACCTGCAGCGCGGCAGTGATCGACCAGGACCTGCGCGTACTGCACGTCCGCCACAACGCCAGCAACCTGGTCCTGGCCCCCGGTGGCCACATCGAGCCCAGTGACCGCACCCTGCTCGCCGCGGTGCTGCGCGAGGTGTGTGAGGAGACCGGCATCGGGCCCGGCGCCCTGTGCCTGATCCCGCAGTTCCTCGACATGCCTGTCGACATCGACGTCCACGACATCGACGCCCGCCCGGACAAGAGCGAACCGGCTCATCGGCACTACGACGTCCGTTTCGCGTTCTACCTCGCCTCCGGCCGCTCACCGGCAATCGCCGTCCAGGACGACGAGGTCTCGGGAGCCGAGTGGCGTCCGCTCGCCGAGGTCAGTTCCCCGACACTGCGCGCCAAGCTCCTCAATGCGGACCTCGACGGCCGGCCGGAGCCGGTGAACGCATCCGCTCTCATCCACGACGGAGCGGGCCGCTATCTCTTTCATCTGAGGGACAACTTCGAACACATCTGGGAGCCGGGGGCGTTCGCGCTGCTCGGCGGCGGCAAGGAACCGCAGGACCTGTCACTGAAGGCGACCCTCCTGCGCGAGTTGTCCGAGGAGGTACCCGGTCTGCACCTGTCCGACCTGGTGCCCTTCGCCGTCGAGGAGGCGACCTCCGTCGAGGGGTTGCGCGTTCCGATTCAGGTCTTCGCGGGCCGGTGGACCGGCGACCCGGACACGCTGCCGTTGCACGAGGGCGTCCTGCTGCGCTGGTTCGCACCACAGATGCTGCACCGGCTGCGGCTGAGTCCGTCGACCGCCGACCTCGTCTACCGACACGCTGCCCAGTCCGGACTCCCGCGACCGGCCATCGTCAACGCGACGGTGCCCAACGTGATCGGCGTCCACCTGTATCTGGAGGACGACCAGGGCCGGGTCCTGCTCGGCCTGCGGCACCCCGACTCGCCCTACGCCGCAGGGGCGTGGCATTTCCTGGCGGGCCATTGTGAGCGGGAGTCGGCCATCCAGTGCCTGGTGCGCGAAGCGCGCGCGGAGGCGGGCCTGGTCATCGATCCGGCCGACGTCACCCACGTGCACACCGTGCACCTGTGCGAAGCCCCCGAGGCCGAGCCTCGCATGCAGGTGGTGTTCCGCGTCCGCTCCTGGACGGGCACTCCACTACTGCTGGAGAAGGACAAGTGCCTCGCATGGCAGTGGTGGCGGCCGCAGCACCTGCCCGAGCCGATCGTCCCCTACACGCGGCACGTCATCGAGCAGATCCTGGCCGGTCAGTCGTACTCCGAGACGGGGTGGTGAGCAGTGACCTCCCTGAACACCGGCTCGGCCCAGACAGCGGCAACGCCGACGCGGACGGCCCCGCCCATCGCCTCGGACTCGGCCACGGTGGTGGATCCGGCCGCCGCGCGCGCCACGATGGTCTCCCGCCTGGAGGCCGAGGGCGCGCTGAGCCTGGGCGCGGTCCGTGCTGCGCTGCTGAGCCTCCCGCTCGAGGAGCTGATCCCTCAGGCGTATGTACGGCGCAGTCCTGACGGCGAGACGCCCAAGCGCTGGGAGCTGCTGGACTGGTCGGCGCCGCAGGACCGGCCCGAACTGCAGGGGCTGCTGTACGACGGGGGCAGCGTGCCCGTCCAGCACGACGGTGAGCAGCTCCTCGGCCGGGCACGCGGGGTCCGCTCGGGTGCGTCGATCACGTCGATGTCGACGCTCATGAGCCTGACGGCCATGCTCCTGGAGGAACTGGACCTCCGGCCCGGTCAGCGGGTGCTGGACGTGGGCACGGGCGCGGGGGTGACCGCCGCGGTGGCCTGCCGGGTGTGCGGTGACACCGGGGTGGTCACCCTCGACCGGGACCAGCACCTCACCGACGCCGCTGCCGTGCGGCTCGCAGCACTCGGGCTGCGGCCGACGGTGATGTGCGGGTCGGGCCAGGCGGGGTGTCCGGGCCTGACGTTCGACAGGATCTTCGTGTCGTACGCGGTCTCGAAGGTGCCGGCCGCATTGGTCGAGCAGCTCGCTGCCGGGGGCCGGCTACTGGCGCACGTGACCTCCGCGTCCCCGTCGTGGCCTGCGCTCGCCGTCGTCGAACGGGACCAGGGCGGGCGGTTGCGGGCGGAGTTGCGCGCGGTGGAGTCCGGCCACCGCGCCGGCCACGGCATGGACCGGATCTACCTCGCGGAAGAGTTCCGCACCCGGATCTCCACCGGCCAGGGGGACTGGACGCAGCGAAGCAAGCTCGCTCCTCCCGCGGACACCGACAGGGGCCTGTGGCTGGCGGTCGACCACCTCCTCGGCGGCACCCTCGTGCGGGACTTCACCGCCGAACACCTGGCAGTCGGCGCGCCCGGCTGCGGCTCCTGGCTGCGCGTCGAACCAGTGAGCGCCCGGCGGTGGAACGTCATCACCGCGGGGCCGCGCGACCTGTGGAAGGAGATCCAGGACGTCACCGACCGGTGGCGGGCGGCCGGCTGCCCCGACCGCTACCCGCTGTCGTTCAACGCCGACGGCACCCAGCGGGCCTCATCGCCCTGCGGCCGCTTGTCCTGGCCCCTGCCGGCATCCCGTCCGGCCGATCGGAGCGCATCCACGTGACCTACGACGACCAGCCCTTTCCCTCGGTGGATCCGGAGAAGGAGGCGCTGTTCGCGGCAGCCGCCGCCGAGTATGCCCGCTACCGGCCCGGGCTGCCTGATGAGGCTGCCCGCCTGCTGGCCGACACCCTCAGCGAACTGCCGTACCCCATGCTGCTGGACCTGGGCACCGGCACCGGGCAGATCCCGCTCGCCTTCCTGGCCGCCACTCCCGGCGCCGTGCTGGCGATCATGGGGGACGGAAGCCTCAGGACCCACCCGCCCGACCGGGCCCGCGCCCGGCGCGAGCTGATCCAGCACCGCCTGGGAGCCACGCGCCGGGCGGGCGCCGTCCGCAACTACACCGAGCCCGGCGGCCGGTTCGAGGAGGGCCTCGCCGCATCAGCGTGGAGCGATGTCACCCAGCACCGCATCCCCATAACCCGGGCCTGGACGCCGCAGAGCGTGCCCGGACATCTGCGGACCACGTCCTTCGCGGGCGCGGACCTCTTCGGCGACGATCATGCCGTCCTCGAAGCCGACGCCCGGGCGCTGCTCACCACGCAGGCCGGCGAACGGCCCCTGGTGGAGAACGCGGTGTTCACTGTGCTGCTCGCCCAACGTGGCGGAGGTGCACGGTGAGCGGATCGAATCGCTGGCCGGCGGCTGCTGAAGATGCGCGGAGGCTGCGGGACCGGATCGCGTGCGTGCTCCGCGGCCGGATCGAAGACGGTACGTATCCGGTGGGCTCGGTGTTCCCCGCGCGTCGGCTCTTCGCGGAGGAACTCGGGGTCAGCCGATCCACCATCAACAGCGCCTGCCGGGCGCTCGCGGAGGAGGGGTACCTGCTCTGCTTTCCCGGACGCGGACGCGGAACCGTGGTCCTTGATCCGCTGCACCCGCCGACGGGTCCCGCCGTCGTGGCGCCCACGGGCGAGGCCCGGACGGAGTCATGGCCCCGCCCGGGCTCGAACCGGGACACGGCGAACCACGTCGCGGCGGAGATCAGGAAGCGGATCGCCGACGGCACGTACCCACCGGCTCGGCGCATACCGAGCGTGCTCCAGCTCGCCGCCGAATTCGGTGCCCGGACGTGGTTGGTCAGACAGGCACTCACCGTGCTCAAGGAGGAGAGACTTCTGTATTCCCACAACCCCAACGGGCACTTCGTTGACCCCGATGTCCGCAAGGCGAGGAGCACGGCGGCACCGGTGCCACAAGGGGCTGGCGCGACCGCAGTGCACCACGGTGACGGCGATGAACCCCGCGGGTACGTCCCGCTCTCGCCGGGCGGCACCGGCGGTGTCCGGTGAGCGGCGGGCGGCACACCGAGCCGCTCGAGGCCGAGGCCCTGGCCCGGGACGCGGTCCGGCGTGGGGAGGAGGAACTCGGACAGCGGCACGAGGCAACACTCGGTGCCCTTCTCGCGCTGGCCTGGGTCCGCTCGCACACCTCTCCCGCGCAGTGCGAGCAGTGGATCCGCGAGATCCGCGACGCGATCGGGGACGCGGTGGGCCGCGTTCATCCGCTCAGTTGGTCGGCGCAGCACCTGCTGGTCCTCACGCTGCGCACTCTGGGCCAGTGGAAGGAGGCCGAAGAGGCCGCCCGGGACCTGATCGCGTCACGGACGCGCCATCAGGGCACCGGGCACCCGCACACCCTGCGGATCCGCTGCGACCTCGCCCTGGTCCTCCACGCCGCCGGCCAGCAACAGGAGGCCATCGCGCTGGCCGATGAGGTCCTCCAGGAGAGCCGGCAGGTCCTTGGCCCGCAGCACCCGGACGCCGAGCGCATCCGCCTGGACCATCAGGCCATCACCAGCCGGTAGTGGTGGCAACCGCCGCCCGGCCTCACCAGACCCTGGCGCAGGGATCTCTCGCTCCAGCGCGCCCTCCGTCCGCCGGGCCCCCTCGCTCCACGGTCTGCACCGCATCTGCCCTTGAATTGCTACGAGAAGAACGAACGAGCGTGATGAACCACAATCCATTGAACGACGGCAGTAGGAGCCCGGACGAGCCGGGCCTGGCTGAAGCGTTCGTCACTGCACGGCCGAGCGGCGCCTCCGGCACCGTGTCGATTCCGGCTCCCCGGTCGGCGCCTCTATCCGGCGGGGCTCCGGCAACCGGCAGCCGGTTCTGGGCGCTGAGACCGGAGGCCCCTGACTATCCCGGGGTGCGGCGGGAGAGGAACTGGGGAGGCGTGCGGGTGTACCAGGGCGCGCGGTTACCCGCGGCGCTGCGCGGTTTCGCTGCCCCGGCGCACACCTTCGAGCGGCTGGCTGAGGATGTCCTCAACGGTGTCCCCGTGGTTCCCGCCGCGCGGCAGCACTCCCGGCCGCAGCTGCATCCGTACCAGGTCCCGCGGGTGGAAGCGATCGACGCCGCGCATGCCGGCGGCTGTCCGGGGTATCTGCTGGTCGCGCCGACAGGCAGTGGCAAAACGGCCATGGCGGTGGGCGGGCTGGGCCACCGCCCGCTCGACACGGTGCTGGTGATCACCAAGCACGGCATCATCCCGGCCTGGCTGCGCAGTATCGACGCCTTCGGCGCCGGCCAGCGCTGGGTGGTGATCAACCCTGAGCGGCTGTGGAAGGTGTTCACCCACCACCAGCTGGTGCTGGCGAATCTGGCGCCGGAGCGGGCCGCCGAGATCGCCGCGGCCGAGGGAGTCCCCCACATCCCGTTCGACGCGGTGGTCGTCGACGAGTCGCAGATCCTCGCGCACCCCGAGTCGCTGCGTTCCCGTCTGGTGCACCGTCTCGCTCATCCGGAGCGCGGCCGCCCGCCGTTCTTCCTGGCGGCCTCCGCGACACCGTTCTCCTTTCTGTCCGAGACGGCGTACGCGGCGGAGCTGATCGCCTATGCCGCGGGTGCCGAGCCGCCCGATGACCTTATGGGCGGGGCGTATCTGGACTGGCTCGCCTCGCTGCGGGTCACCGGCGACGACGGTGTCGCGCGCACGGTCAGTGACGTCGAGACGGTCAAGGAGCTGCTGTACCGGCGGGGGGTGGGCTCGTCCGCGACGGTCCAGGACCTCGGGCTGCCGGCCCAGCACCGCGAGCTGCACGCGATACGCCTGTCGGAGGCCGACCGCCGCCGCTACGACATGGCGTGGGGGCAGTTCCTGGCCGTCCATGATCCCGTCGCGGGGCCGGCGGACGACGAGGAGGAGGACGCCTCTTCGGCGCGCGGCCGGGCTCTGCAGCTGGTGATGCAGGCCAGTCTGCTCAAGGCGCCGCATGTGGCCCGTCACGTGGCCGCTCTGGTGGCCTCCGGCCATCAGGTGATCGTTCCGGCCTGGTACCGGCGGACGGTCGGGGCGCTGGTCTGGCACATCGTCCGAGCACTGCGCGAGCGGGGGCTGCCGGAGCAGGTCGTGGAGATCACCGGCACGGAGCCGGGTCTGCGTGAGCGCCGCCGGATGGCCTTCCAGCTCGGGCGGGCGCGGGTGTGCGTGACCAACGTGGTCGAAGGCATCAACCTGCACGCCGGGGAGGCCGATGTGGACGGCCGGGGTACCCCGGCCACCTCGGCGCCCCGCCGTACCGTGATCGCGGATGTGCTGACGGGCGGGAAGCGGTTCCTGCAGGCGGAAGGACGCGGACAGCGCGACGGCCGCCAGGCACCGGCGGACTACCTGGTGGCGTGGGACACCAAGGAGCAGGAGTGGCTGGCCCAGGCGTTGTCCGCCGCGGCCAGTACCCAGGACCTGGCGCATGCGCCCGCCGACGCCGAGGCCCTGCTGCGGCTGTGCGCCCAGCTGGAAGACGACGGTGCCGGCGGCGACCGGACTGCGCGTGTGCCGGCCGGGACGGGCCTGCGATGAGTGGACGCGTGATGCCCTGGAGCGCGGCCGACCAGCCGTGGATCGACGTGTTCGACGATCGCGGTCAGCTGCGGACGCTGTCGGCCGGGGCCGTCCTGGAGGAGGCCGCACACGTCCGTCTTGCCTGCCCGGATCCGCTGCTGAAGGCCGCGACGGCCCGGCTGCTGACCGCGTTCGGCTACGCGGCCGGACTGGCACCCAGCACGCACGAGGAGTTCCTCGACCGGGTGAACGGCGGCATCGATCCCGCCCCGGCAGCCGCCTGGGTCCGCGCCCACGCCCGTGACCTCGACCTGTTCCACCCCACCCGGCCGCTGTTCCAGGACGGGGCCCTGCACGCGATCCGCGAGGTGCGCGAGACGCGGCTGCCGGTGCTGGCCTTGGATCACACCGCGGCGACGAGCCGGCCTCTGCTGTCGGATCACCGGCACGCCCATGTACCGGCCGCGGTGCCGGCCGCCCGGGCATTCCAGCTGCTGCTGGTACAGCAGATGTGGGCGACGGGCGGGAAGATACCGATTCCGGACAACGTCTACGGTGCCAGAGGCAGTTTCGGACGGCCCGCCCCCGCGACGGGCAGCATGGTGTGGTGGCCCTCCGGCACGGTCGCCGAGCTGCTCGCCTGGCGCCTGATTCCGGTACCGGCGGGCCTGGGGTCGGCCGGCTGGACGTACCGGCTGCGCGGGCCGGCGGGTGCCGAGTGCACCCCGGACGGTGAACTGGACGGCCTGACCTGGCACGAGCGGCGGGTGCTGCTGCTGCCCGACTCCGACGGGCTGGTGCGCGAAGCGCTGTTCTCGCAGGGCCTGCGCCGCGTGAAGGACTCCGGGGCGGCCCACCTGCGGCCGGGGTGCCGGGACCTGGTCACCACGGCGAGCGGGAAACCCGTGCCCGCGCAGGCCGTCACGGGCGAAGACGATCTGGTCGCGCCGCTCATGCGCTGGTGGACGGCGCCGGACGGCAGCTGGGCCGCGGTCGTCCGGGACACCATCGCGCAAACGCGCCGTGCACCCGACGTCACGGTCGTCGGCCTCGGCATCGAGAGTCACGCCAAGATCTGTTTCCAGCGCGAACTCACCCTGCCCGCCTCCTTACTGACCGACGAGCGGTCCGCACACGCGGCGCGCTCGGTCTTCCACTTCCGTGCGCGCGCCCAGGAGGCGGCCTCGCCGCGCACGGCCCTCTCCACCCTGCCGGTTCCCGGCTTCGGGAGTCACCTCATCCACCAGGAGCCGTACGTGAACGCCGACATCCCCGCCCAGGAGGAGGCCCTCTTCTCGCTGGCCCGTCCCGCCCCCGGCCAGAACCTCGCCTGGTACGGCGACAAGACGGCCGCCCTGGCGGCTTGGTCCCTGCGTTCTCGGCCGGCCGAGCAGCAGGGGGACGAGAAGGAGGAACCCGGTGGGGCAAACGCTTCGGTGTCAGTGCCCGAGGCGTTGCCCGATGCCGGCTTCTACCGGCCCGAGGAACTGGACGACGACGATGGCCTGTTCTCGACCGGCGACGGCCCGTCCTTCCAGACGGACTGGGACACCGGCGAGGCGGAGGCCGAGGATCCGTGCCGCGTCCTGGTCGCGCGCCTGTTCGGCTGGGCATCAAGTCCTCATCAGCGGGCGGTCATGAGCCAGCTGGTGCGCTGGACGAACCTGCCGGACATCAGCAACCCGGCCATCGACCGCGTCACCTTCGGCCTGCCCGTGCACCTGCACGAGGCGGCTCTGCTCACGTCCGGGCTGTTCGCCACGCACCGCCAGCTCAACCCCCGGGCCTCGCTCTGCGGGGGCGCCTCCCTTCCGCGGCTGGCCCGCCGGCTGGGCTTCAACGGCAGACACGGGCCGTCCCATCCGGCAACGCACGTCGCAGTGCGGCTCGTACTGAACACCCGACAGGTCAAGCCGCTGCGCACCCGTCTCGCACCGCTGCTGCGGCAGATGGCCGCCCAGAACCTGACGCCGAACTGGTTCAGCCTCGTCGAAGACCTGACGCACTGGGATCAAGCACGCCCCCGGTGGGCCGAGCTCTTCTACACCAACGCGCCGGTCCCCTCCCCGCACCTCTCGCCCGCTTCTGCCCACTCCCTCAAGGACAGCACTTCATGAACACCGCCACCGCCACCGACCTGGCCCCCGACCCGGAGGCCGCCCGCGCCCAATTCATCGACACCGCGGGTGCGCCCGGACCGTTCGTCGTCGTGCACAGCCTGACCCCGCTGCATGCGGTCAACCTCAACCAGGACATGTTCCAGATGCCCAAGCAGGGGCTGTGGGGCGGCGTCGAGCGGATGCGGGTCTCCTCCCAGGCCCTCGCCCGGGCCGCCCGGATCTGGGTCATCGAGCACACTGAGAAAGAGCGGCCCACCGCCGGCCGCAGCCGGCTTCTGCCCCAGCAGACCGCGCGCAGACTTCAGGAGAGGGGCGTCGATGCCGCGGACGCGGTTCCCGCTGCCGCCCTCATCGTGGCCGCCGCCGGGGTGAACATCTCCCAGACCAACCCCGAGCGGACGCGCACGGTGTCCCTCATCCCGGCCGACGCCCCCGACCGGCTCGCGGACGTCGTCCTTCGCCACTGGGACGAACTGGCCGAGCAGCGTACGGCGATGGAGGAGCTCATCTCCCAGGCCCTGCTGGGCAAGGTCCCCCGCAAGACCAAGGGCGAGAAGGCCCTCAACCCGGCACAAGGAATTCCCGAGGAGGTCGCCACCGCCGCCCGCCGCGCTTTCGACCCCTCCCTGATCGACTCCATCGCGCTGTTCGGCCGCATGCTGACTGAACTCCCGGACGGCACGGTTCCCTCCAGCGTGCAGATCGCACACGCCCTCAGCGTCGACCCCATGAACCTGATCGCCGACGACTTCACCGTCCGCGACGACTGGCAGGACCACGGCGTCTTCGGCTCCGCCCACATCGGCCAGCAGTACCTCGCCTCGGGCACCCTCTACCGTTTCGCGGCACTCGACCGGCGTGAGCTGCGGCGCAACCTCGCCCGCAGCGGCGCCGACCCGGAGGTGACCGAGCAGGCGGCGCAAGAGGCCGAGCGGGCCTTCGTCACCGCGATCGCCTACGCCCTGCCCCACGCCCGCCGCAGCCGCACCGGATCCGCGGTCCGGCCGCTGCTGATCGTCGCGGCCAGCTGTGACCAGCCCCTGACCGCGGACGCGGCTTTCGAAGTCCCCGTCCCCGACCCGGTCGGCCCCAATGCCGCCGAACGACTGGCCCGCTTCCTCCACTCGGCGGGCGTACGCGCGGGCGTCGCCCGCTGGCACTCCCCTACCGACGACACACCCCCTGACCTGCCCCCCACACTCACCCTCGGGACGCCGTGATGCCCACCGTCCTGCTCCGGCTTTCCGCCCCGTACCAGGCCTGGGGCCTGCGCTCCCGCTGGGAGGAACACGCCACCGCGCCCCGGCCGACCAAGAGCGGCGTCCTGGGTCTGGTGGCCAACGCCCTCAGCCGCGACCACGGCGACGACCTGAGCGATCTCGGCCGCCTGCTGTTCGCCGTCCGGGCCGACCGGCCCGGAGCCGTTCTCGTCGATGAACAGACCGCCGGCGGCGGCTTCTTCCCCCTCACCCCCCTGACCGCCTCCCGGCCCAAGACCGACAACAACCCACACTGGTATGGAGCCCCCCGCCGCCCCGAACTCGGTGTCACCGGCGTCCTGGAGGTGTCCCACCACGCATCACTGCGCGACCCCGTCCTGATCACCAAGCACTACCTCGCCGACGCCGCGTTCCTCGCCGGCCTCACCACCGACGACACCGCACTGGCCGACCGCATCCTCCAAGGGCTGCACCGGCCCAGCCGGCTGCTCTTCCTCGGCCGCCGCTGCTGCCCGCCCGCCCACCCCGTCGGCCACGGCCTCACCCACCACGGCCTTGACCAGTGGCCACACCGCATCGCGCTCCTGCCGGAGGCAACCGACCCCCACCCCCGCGTGTGGACGGAAACCCCGCCCGGGCCCGGCAGCGAACCCAGCCCCGAACAAGCCCCGAGCACCGTCACAGCGCGCGACCACCGGCTGCTGCACCTGCGCACCACCTACGCCGCCCCACCCATCCGCCCGGAGAACAGTCCGTGACCACACCATCCCCGTCGCTGCCCAAGACCCGCTCCACCCTGTCCGTGTGGCGCTCCGGGCTGACCCTGTCCCCCCAGACCCAGCGCGACGCCCTCAACGTCAACCGTCTTCACGGGCTTGTCCTGAAGGGCATACCAGCCCAGCCCGGCGCCGACCGGCCCGCCCACGTGCTGTTCGCCGCCGCCCGCGGCCCACAGCGACGCCCGCGGACCGCATCACCCGCCGCCGGTCCTCCCACGCGAGTGCTGGTACAGAGCCCCGGGCTCCCCGACTGGCAGCCGCTGCTGACCTCCGGTCAGGTCACCGAAGCAGCAGTCACATTCGTTCAGCAGACTTACGGCGAGGGCGACCGCATCGCGGTGCGGATCATCGCCAACCCCACCTACCGCAACCTCATCACACGGCAGCGGACCGCACTGACCGATGCCGCCGACTGCGCCGCCTGGCTCCACCAGCGCCTCACCGACGGCGGCATGCACGTTGCCCGCAACCACATCACGGTCGGTGACCCCGTGGTGCTCACCGGCCGCAAAGGCCCCCACCCCATCACTGCTGTCTGCCGTGAACTGCAGGCCCACGGCACCGTCACCCACGCCCACGCGCTCCACACCCTCCTCGCCGAGGGGCTGGGGCCGGCGAAACCCTACGGATGCGGACTCCTGGTCGCCCGCCCGCTAGAATGAACCAACAGGCACATGGCCTCTCACCACATCAGTGGTGCTGTCTCCGGGCGCTTATTGCTCCATTTGGGCGGACGCTCAATTCCCCACACCCGTGGGGCTGTCTCCGGCCACCTGTACGCGGAACTGGGAAGGCACCCCCATCCCCACACCAGTGGGGCGCACGCCTCGCTGCACTCGGCCACGGCCTCGCCGACGACGACCCGGTCACCGTGACGGGGCGGCACTTGCGCACCGACCGCCCCATCCACCCCTACAGCGCCGACCGGGCCCGTCCTGCCCCTCGGGCTGGAGCCCCTCCTCGGCGAGTGGTCGTACCACCGCATCAGCCTCTGACACACCGGCGGCCGGCCGGCCACGGAGATGGACATCATGACTCTGTGGACGAGTAGTTCCCCGCTTCACGTAAAGGACTTCCCCGGTCGTCGTCTTCGTTGATGACCAGGTCAGGACGCACGCGTTCGGCAGGCGGTAGGGCTGCCTTGGGAATCGCGGGGCTGGTGGTGGCTTTAACGCCCTCACCCGGATACTTGGCAGGCATTCCGTGGACGGCGATCGTCTGCGATCCCCGCACCAGGAGCATCGGGAGCGAGAAGGCGGCACGACCGGTCAGCCAATCGCTGATCACCGTGTCGAGCGCGTTGCCATCGATGCGCTGCTAGCGCAGCTGGCACGGTTTTCCGTTGTGGTGATCAGTGAACTCGACACTCCATGATCGGCGGAAGCCGTGTCTGTACGTGTATCTGCCACCGTCACATGCCGCCCACCACCATCGGCTTGGGGCATCCGGCCCACGCCGGTGGGTTCGGACCGATTGCGAGAACGACAGAGCCCTGACGCCGGCGGGCCCGGCGGACGGGTCTGTCATCTTCTTGGGAGAGTCGGGCTGGGTTGCGTGTCCGGCGGTGCGGATCTCGGATGTGTTCCGCGGTACTTCGCCACGACATCGCGGTTCAGACCCATGTCGTCAGCAAGTGCTCGGTCGTCGCGTGGTTGCTGAGGCGACCGCCAAATCAGTAGCCCGGTAAAGGCCCGGGTCAACCAAAAGATCACGTAGTACATCTGGGCATGGACGGGGAATCCGCTATCCGCGAGGTCCTGGAGCTTGGCGTGCTGCATCTGCAACAGGCGTGGCCGGAACTTGGCGGGAAGCAGCCAGGTCACCGCTGTCGCCATCCGAAACGCCGCCAACGACGGCATTGAATGGCGTGCGGCCATGGCCGGACGCTCGCCCGGTGTGGCGGGTTCCGTTCGGAACAGCTGGTCGAGTGCCCTTCGCAGCTGCTTCACCTGGTAGCGGAAGTAGATCTTGTCCTGAGGAAGGTCCGGGCCCTTCGGTTTGGTCAGTGCGCGGAAGAATCCTCCTGCGGGGCGCTTGGGAAAGCACTCGCGATGGCGGCACAGATCGCTGTCAAGCCTGTCGAGGAGCTCGCGGACGTATTGAAGCGACGACAGGTCGGCGAAAGTGTCGCCGTGGTCCAGGGCGCGGCGCAGGGCCTGAATGCGGCGGATCGCCGGGGTCAAGTCGTCGTAGTAGAGATAGATGATGCCGAAGTTCAGTTCGGCGTCGATTTTGCGGATCCGGAAGCGGGCCAGCTGTCGCGCGAGGCGATTCCGTGCCTGGCGCAGGTCGTCCCGCTCGGTGAGCAGGAGGTCCCCGAGGCGGCGCAGTTCGTCGAGGAGGGTGACCCCGTCGAAGGGCTGTCTCTGATCCCACCTCGCCAGAATGTCTTCCAGTTGCTTTTCGCCGCGTTTGAGCAGCGTGAGGTACCGGTCGGCACCGTCCTGGGTAAGGGCGTTGGTCACCGTCTCGGCGACGACCTGGTCGGTCGCCAGCCGTGTAAGGAGCCCAAGGACCCGCGTAACCTGCTCGTCGGAGGGCAGGTCCAACACCAGGCCCAGCAGTTTCGGTTCCTCGTCGCGGCAGACTCGAAGGATCAGTTGTTCGCCGACAGGGTCTGGGCGCAGCGGGGTGTACACGCTGTCGCTGGTGGCCCCTTGACGCCAGTATCGGCCGCGCAGCCACTGGTCCACCTGATCCCGCAGGATGGTTGTGACGAGGATTTATAGTTGGCACAAAAGATGGATAGTTGGCACCATGATCACGATCGTCCTTCGAGGCGGCTGCGCCGTGATACGCCGGTTGGAATCTGGTCACGAGGTTGGAACCAGTGCGGTCGGCGCCGACTAGGCTCACTTCCATGTCCGAGCCAGCCCCAGGTCCTCGCGTGCGGTCCCTGATCAATCGGCTCCGGCTGGGGGGGAGCTTGGGAAATGGTGAAGGGCACCGCGCTTGACGGAGCGGGCGTGCTGGTGCGGCCCGTACGTGCTGAAGGGGAGAAAGCCAAGATCGCTCGGATTCCTCGGCGTGAGGCATCAACGTGTCGGACGGGGTATCCGTCCGAGCCGTTGGACGTCGGCCAGGAGGTCAATGTCGCGGTCGCCGCCGAGCCCACCGACAACAAGAAGGCGCCTGGAAAGACACGCAACACCGCCTTCGACGACCGTGGTCCCCGGGCCGACTCCGAATCCTCGGCAGAAGTGGCGTATTGATGCAGACGCCGCCCACCGGTGCCATGCCTCGCAGCCTGATCCCGCTGCCGGGAGAGAGCATGGCCGGCTTCATCCTGCGTCTGTCTCATCGCCTGCACGTCGCGCCCAGCAAGATCACCTGGCGCACGGGCCTGACCCCCTATCGCGTCGCAACCGGAATGTCGCCCGTCCGTCACCTGCTCATGATGGAGCCTCCCGAGGCCGCCGCGTTCGCGCACGCCACCCGCATGTCCACCACGGCCGCCGAGCAGCTCACGCTCCTGCCCTATCTCCGCCGCTATCCGCCCGTCGCCGAGGCCCTCACGCGGCAACCGGGGGACCCGCCCCGGGCCCGGAACCTCTTCCCTTCCTGGCTCCTTGTCGGTTCCACCCGATACTGCCCGGCGTGTCTCAAGGGTGATGGGTCCGGGATCCAGGAACGATTCGGTGGCGCCTGGAAACTGCTGTGGCACCTGCCCGTCGTCTTCGCCTGCCTGGAGCACCAGGTTTTGCTCCAGGACACGTGCCCGGCCTGCCGGCACCTCGCCCAGAGCCGACACCGTGAGGGCCGCATCAAGCTCGTTCCGTCACCAACGGCAACAGGACTTCACCCGCTTCAATGCCGCAACAGCAGCACCAGCATCACCGCCGGGAGAACATTCTGCGGTCACCGGCTCGACGACAGCAGCAGCCTCAACCAGGTCCGCCTCAGCCCCGAGCTGGCCCACTTGCAGCGCAAGATCCTCGACTGGCTCAGCCCTGCCACACCTGCCCAGACCGCCTTCCACAAGTTCGCGGACCTGCGGGCCATGGCTTCGATCATCAACGCGACCTGGCCACACAGCGCAGACGCGACCGATCTTCCCGACGTGCTGATGGCAGCCCTGGATGAGCACTACTCCCTACAGCAACAAGCAGCCGAGTCCGTCGGCGGCAAACCACCCCACCGCGACAGCCGCCACCCCAGCCTCTGGAGCACAGAACCGCGCTCCTCAGCGGCAACTGCCGCCCTGCTGGCCCTTGCTGACGCCCGCCTCCAGCACCCCGTCCACCAGATGCGACAGACTCTGATCCCCCTGCTGGAGCACGCACCGGAAATCTCTGACCGCCGCTGGGGCGCCACATGGGCCACTCTGAAACGCGACGCTTCCCCCTTGATCCGGCACGAGATCGAAAACGCCTTCAGGCGGCGCTTCCCCGCCCAACACCCCCCTGGCGCGTCAGACCAACCCGACCGGACCGCCTGCGTCATCCCTGTCCGCGCACGCGGCTATCGCGCCGAGCACATCCCCCAGCACCTGCCAGACGAGTGGATCACCCTCCTCAGTAATGCCTCCCGCCCGAAGCCGCTGCCCCGATCACCGCAGACCAACGGGATGCGGAGAGCGTTCGCCGTCCAGCTCGTCCAGGCCGTCACCGGCATGCGCATGGACGAAGCCGCCCGGTTCCTCGGCATCCCCTCCCACTGGATCGGCGCGTTTCCCGCCCCGCTGCATCCCCTCCGTCTGACCTTCCAGAAGAAGCCCTACGACCTGCCCGGAGCCCTTGAACAGCTCGGTGAACACATCGCATCCCTCTCCGAGCCGATCGACTACCGACAACGCCGCGAGACCTTCACATCCTGGAACCTCACCACTACCGCCTGGAAAAGGATCCGCCGCTCCATGCCCGCAACCGCGTGGGCTGGCCGATCTGGTCGACCAGGGGCGGAGGAATGGGAACTCAGACTCCGCGAATGCTCTTCCGCATTCATCTGGACGCTCCTCACCGGCAGCGAATGGAGGCTCGCACCTTGCTTCCAGCCACCCCACTCGCCCGCCGGCAGGACTTGCACGGTCTCGGAGCACGTACTCGTGAGGAAGCTTTCAGACCTGACAGGGAGCGCCGTCCGCACCGAGCTCGCGGGGGTCCTGCGACGAACCGCCGAGGAGATCCTCACATCCAGGCTTGGACACCGACAGCAACTCTCCATGAGCCATCGAGTTCCAGCGGTCACCGACTGACGTGCACCAGCATCGCCAACTATGTTGAACAGCCCTGCCGATGACCAGCGCAGAGCAATCGACGCTTCCTCCGCTATACCGACCTTCGAACTGAACAGGTGGGCTGTGAACTGCGCAGCTACATCGCGTAGGTGTCCGTGACGTGGTGGACCGTCGGTGAGGACGGCCTCGATCGTGTACGCACGGAAGCAGAGAGCGGCGCTGAATGCCTCGCTGTGCTCCGCGGCAACCTCGCCTCGGACAGGCGCATTATCAACCCGCTGCCGCCTCCGCGCGCTTGCTGCGCCATCGTGGCCGGGCGGTCATCATCGACTCCATCGAGGACTTCCACGCCCGCATCAATGCTCCCGATCTCGACGTCGACTTGGTGCTCGTGCTGCGCGGCTGTGGTCCCAAGGACTACCCGGGCATGCCCGAGGTGGCCAACATGCTGCTCCTGAAGAAACTGCTCGAACAGGGCGTGCGCGACATGCTCCTCGTCTGCGAGAGTCGCATGAGCGGCACGGCGTACGGCACCGTCGTCCTGCACATGGCACCGGAGGCCCGCTCACGCTCGCACGTACGGGGGATCACATCAGCCTCACGTACCGGCCGACGAACTCGCCCGCAGGACCCCCCGCCAAGGCCACCGTCGCCGGTTTCGCGAACCCCGGCGCGGCGGGCAACGGCTCTACCTGCACCATGCCCTCCAAGCCGACGCCGCCCCGGACCTCCTCGTCGGCTCCAGCAGCTCCGACGTAAGCCGTGAATCGCACTGGCTGACGTCCGGCTCCATGGATAACCAGCCCCGATGTCGCGGCGAGACACGACGACCACCAGAGCAGCCCTCGTGACCGGAGGCGTCGGCGGGCGGGGCGCGACAGCGACCGAATGACACAGGGCAGACGGGCTGGCGATGACCACAATCGACCGCCACGGCGCCGGAGTCTGCGGGGGCGCGACGGGAAAAGGATCTTTCGACGCCTTGACGGCTGCTGTCGGTTCCGAGTTCTCGCGGCAATCCTTCATTCTGTGCATCCGCCTGGCTCTCCCTTCCGTTTAGCTGCCACTATGACGGCTGGTGACGGAACGGATGGTCTGTGTGAAGGAGCACGATGGTCGCATCCTTGGGGGTACGCAGGGCAAGCCGCTGGCAGGACTCCGTACGACTGCTGCTGCTGATCGACGCGGCAGCAAGGCCGCTGGCCGAGGGTGAGACGGTGCCCCCTTCAACAGTGGGCGTGGTGCACACCCAGGTGCGCCTGCAGAAGCTTGACTTCTGGGTGCGCTACCCGGACTATCTGGCCTTCGAGCTCATGAATGAATACGAGGCAGCGCCTGACGAGCCGGGTCTGCTTGCCCTTGCTGCCGACATCCTGGAATCCGAAGAGCCGGACCTTCGGCGCTTTCCTATGCTGCGTCATAAGTTCGGTGCCTTCGAGGAACTCGATGACGCACTGGCGCCGCTGGTGGAGCGTGGTCTGCTGCGCAAGACACAGATCCTTGGCCGCACCGGCCAGAAGCGCGTGGTCGAGCACGTGTACTTCCTTCTCGAACGGGGCCGTGAAGTGGCCGGTTCACTGATTGAAGATGCGCCCGCACTGGAGTGGTACGCCCACCGTACTCAGCTGGTCGTGGCGCTGGTCGACGGTCTCGGCGGAACGCAGATCAAGAACAGGCAGTATCTCTTGAGTGACTATGCCGACACTCCGTGGAGGCACTACATCGGACCCATCACCGAGCCGGCCCGAGTACGGCTGCGTCAGCTGAAGGCCGCAATGCCCGTGCCAGGCGTCGACCAGGAGGCCTCGTGAGCACGCCGTCCGAAACCAGCACTGCCAAGGCAACCGGCGTCCCTCTGGCCGGCGACATTCTGCAAAGTGTCGCCTCGACAATGGGCCTGACTGCGGAACAGGTCGAACGGTCGCTCGCGGAGGCCAACATCACCTTGAAGAGCCCCGCGGCGGCCGACCGCCGGCTGCGGATGCTGCGCCTTCGGGCCCAGGGCGTGAAGCACTCGGGTGAACCCTTCAGCGTGGAGCAGGGCTTCTCCTCCGGCGTGTGGGCGATCGTCCATCCCGACAACAGTGCAGGCAAGACCAGCCTGTTGGAGTTCCTGGTCTGGCCCCTGCGTGGAGAGCCGCGAGATCTACCCCCGGACGTCCGGTCCTGGGTGCGGCATCTGAGCCTGGACCTGGCTGTGGCCGGGCGTGCCATCCGTATCGCCCTCGACATTGACCCCGACGCCCATCCGGTACTGACGGGACGCATCCTTGCCGCCGACACACCGGAGCAGCTGCTGGCCGCTGACGACAGCGGGACCGGGCTGCGGCTGCTGGGGCAGGCGTCCGGAACCGACGAAGTGGACCGCAGTATCGGATCCTTCTTCCTCGACGCGCTGCGCATGGGACACACCAGCCTGTGGCAGACCGGCGGTGGCGCCGACGGTGGAGGCGCACCCCAGGTCCACGGCTGGGCCTCGTACTTCGGAGCGTGTTACCTCAACCCGGGCGGGGACGAGATCCTTCTTGGGGACGTCAACGCAGTGGGCCTGTCCGCCCGGCTCATGGAGCTCTTCGTCGACATCCCCTACAGCACCGTCCTCACCCAGTTGTCGGTCGCCGGCAAGCGCGAGCGGAAGACCCTCGCACAGGAGAAGCGCCGCGCGGAGGGAGACGCCGACGCGCGCAAGACCGAGCGAGTCTCCTGGCAGAAACAGGTGGAGCAGCTTTCCCGCCAGATCGCCGACCTCCGGGACGCGGCAAGCAGGGATGTCTCGCCCCTGCTCCAGGCCGCCGACCAGGCCGCGGCACGCCTTCGGGAAGCGCAGGGACTGTTGCGCGAGGCCGAGCAGGATTTGACCGAGACGAACACGGCCAGGGTGCGCGCCGATCAGGCGCTGATGGACGCGCGCGAGACCTGGCAGGCACGGCGGGTGCTGGGCCGGCTCAATCCGGTGTGCTGTCCGCGATGCGAGGAGCCTCTCGACCGGGTTCGCCATCAGCAGGAGCGAGAGGACGCCTCCTGCGCGGTGTGCACCCGGCAGCTGCCCGAGGTCGACGAAGAAACTGCCGAAGTGCTGCTGCAGGACTTGGAATTGCAGCTGGGGAGCGCCCGAGAGGCCGAGGAAGCGGCGGGTCGGCAGCGCGATGCCGTGACCGGCACGGTGACGGACGCGCTCGCGGAGCAGCGGGCGGCCGCGGCGGCGCTGCAGGAAGCCCTGTCGACGTCGCAGAATCATGAGCGTCTTCGCCAACTGGAGTTGCAGGCGGCTGGTTTGGAGGGGCGCCTGGCCGCTACCGGTTCGGTCCCCGAGGAACCGCCCGTGCCCGTGTCCGCGCAGGTCCTGGCGGCCGTGACGGAAGCCGTCCGGGAAGCGGTGGATGCCTCCGCCAAACTTCTGTTCCCAGCGATGAACACCCAGATCGTTGAGCTGGCGACCCGCTTCGGAGTACAGAACCTCGACAGCGTCCGGCTCGACCGCTCGGGCAAGGTCAACGCCGTCAAGGCCGGTGTGAAGACTTCGTTCAAAAGCCTCAGCCGCGGTGACCGGCTCCGGATGCGGATTGCCACGGTCATCGCGCTGCTGCGTGTCGGAGCGGATCGCGGCGTTGCCGCCCATCCCGGTCTGCTGCTGATCGACTCGGTCGCGGCCGAGGAGGTCACCGAAGTGCCGGCTCGTACCCTAATCGCCGAGCTGCAGGCCATCGCCAAGGATCTTCCCGACCTGCAGGTGGTGCTCACCACCGCACAGCCCGAACTCGTGGATGCCCTGCCCGCCGACCAGCTCATCACCCACGATGGCGAACACATGTTCTAGTCTGCTCGCTTGAGCCCCACGTGACACAGCAGAAGGGAGAGGGACGGTGACTTCGAGCGTGGAGGAGGCCCTCCAGGAATGGGCCAGCCGCGCGAGCGAGGAGGAACTGGACTCCGGCCCCCGCATGGAGGACCTCGGCGGAGCAGACGCCGTCGCGGCAGAGGCCGACACCTGGGCCAGCGGCCCACAACTGCCCTACCTCCTCACCGCGCTGGCCCACGGCCTCGGCACCCTTCCTGACGACCGGACGCGCCCCCTCCTCGCTGCTGCCACGAGCGGACTGCGTCATCCCCACTCGGCGTGGGTCCTGGCCGACGCCCTCGACGTCGTGTGCACCCGGCCCGGACTCGCAGCCCGCCTGGGCGCCCGGACATTGAGAGATCTTGCTTCGCTCGCCGAGGATGCGCTCTCCGGCGAATCGGATCCCGCACTTGCCCAGCCAGCCATCGCCGGCCTCCTGCGCCTGGCCGTCGCCGGAGGCACCCCGCACCGTCTGCTCACACTGCTCACCGAGATCACCGGCACCGAGCCGGCCGACGCTCTGGAACGCCTACCGATCCTGATCGGCATCGCACGCGACCATTTCGCCGACACCGGCCGGCTCCTCGACGTCCTCAGCACCCTGGAAAATCAACCCGATCTCACCCCAGCCACACGGGCCGACGCGAGCTTCGAGCTGGCCCTGGCCGACGAGCGCACCGCCCTTGAGGCCGCAGACCGCACCACGGCCGACGAGCAACTACGCCGAGCCCTGATGCGATTCGCGGAGATCGACCGCAACCACGAAGCCCGCCTTGACGCCCGAGCTCACGCAGCCGCCATCAAAGCGGTCCTCGCATTCGCCGACCTTGAGAAGAATCCAACGGGCGCCGACAAAGCCCGGCAGCAACTCACCGAGGCATCCGGCCAGCTGGACGCCACCGCCGCGAACCTGGCCGCGTGGACAGGCCGCATGCACCAGCTTGACTGGCTCAGCGCACGCGGCCTCACCCAAAGCGCCTGGTCACGACTGGTCACCACCCTGAACACCGCACAGACACACCTGGACCAGCCCAGCTGGTACAACCCTGCCAGCGCCCTCAACGACCTCCTGCAGATCTACGTCGCCAGCCGCAGCATCCACATCCCCGCACCCGACGCGCCAGGACTCAACGCACTGATCAGCCCCACCCTGGAGACTCCGTTCATACGCAGCGAAGGCCTCCTGCATCAGATGGAGCAAGCCCTCGCCCACGACCCCCAGTTCACCGGTCACCCCGACGCCCAGGCACTGCACGACGCCGTACAGAAACGGCGTCAGCAATCAGCCACCACAGGGGCACAGCAGGAGGGGATGCCGGGAAAATCCCTCGAAGGCCGCCCGGCGCTTACCGCACTCTTCCTCACTGACGGCATTGCCGACCCGCATGCTCTCGACCTGCTCGAGCAGCGTGCACACGAAATCACCAAGGGATACACCCCCACCGGCAACGCCCGCGTCGATGAGCACCTGGAGACCCTGCTCGACATCATGAAGACCAGTCCAGCCTGGAAACCCAGCGACAGCCACTACTTCACCACTCTTCTTGAGCACTTCCTGCGCTTCCTCTACGACCGCTTCGACGCCCAGGCCAATCTCTACGGCGATCGCACCGCCTACCTCGGACCGGCACGCAAGAACACTGAGGGCACTGAGGTCCCCTGGAACGAGAAGAACCTCCAGGATGACTTCCACCAGCACCTCAGCCCGCTCTTCCCGCCCGGCAGCATCGAGCGGGAGAAGTGGGACGTGGCCGGCGGACGCGCCGACGTCATCTTCACGCCGCAGCCCGGCAGCCGATTCGTCGCCGAGATCAAGTGGCGCACCTCGCCGTGGAAGACCCAGGAGATTATCGAGCGGAACTACCTCGCTCAGGCCGCGAACTACACCGCTACCGGACCGCCCTTCGCGTTCCTTCTCGTCGGAGACGCCAGCGACCACTCTGCCGGCTACCGTGACATCGAAGACAGCATCTGGGTCATCAGCCATGCCCGCAGTGCCACCGAGATCCCGCGCCTGGTCGTGACCGGCGTCCTCCCGACCGCACGCCAGACCCCGTACGCGCTGCGCGTACAGCGCTCAGCCGGCACACGGGGCAGACAGCGACGCAGCGGCCAAGCCTAGAATTCCGGCTCGGTCAAGCTGTCCAGACCGCTCGTCGCCAGTCGCGTGGATTGATGCCGTAGCCATCCCGGGGTGGAACCTCGTCCCGTCCCGGGAGCGCAGCGGACGAAGCGGTCTGCTCTCTCCGTGGCCTTTCGGGGTACAAGGCAAAGGAGTTGGCCTGGATCACGGCGATGAAGTGCTCCACCTCAGTCGGGCTGACGCCCGCGGCTTCGAGGAAATCAGCTGCATCAAACCGGGCACACGCAGCTGTCTTTCTGTGCACGATGCTTCGGTGCAGCGCCGTGTCTGCCTCAGCCGTCTGCCGCTGCCGTGGGGAAGAAGCCGTGCCTGCCCGGTCCGGTGCCGGTGAACCGGTAGACGGAGGCTTGGGAGATCACCTCTGCCGGCGGGTCTCCGTTCTCGAGGATGACGGCCTGGCCGGGGAAGTCGATCATGTTCCGGTAGAAGTGGTCCACCACGTTGGAGGTCAGGTCGACGTCCTCGCCGATGGGCTCTTCGATGGGGTCCCGGTAGGTCACCACGGGCGAGTCGAGGACGATGAAGCCCGGGTGCGGCCTGGAGTTGCTCAGGCAGAACTGGGCCAGCGCGGTGGTGAATGCCGAGTGCAGGACGGAGCGGACTCCCTTGCCCCGGCTGGCCCGGGGACGGCCGCCTGCGCGGATGTCCATGGCGTACTGGTCGTATTCCGCGAAGTCCACGGCGGGGACCTTCCACGACTCCAGGGTGGCGCGCACCGCTTCGTCGAAGGTGGACAGAGTCCGGTTGGGGACGTATCCGGCGGGCCGCTGCCCCGGTCCGGCCGTCTCGCCGTCCAGATGTGAGCGCCGGTCCTCCAGTTCGTCGATGCGCTTGTGGAGTTCGAGGTTCCGCTCGATCTCCGAGCGGGCGTGCAGGTACTCGTCCATGCGTTCCCGCAGGGGCGCCAGCAGTGCCTGGGCCTCGGTAATCTCCCCGTCGCGGCGGGCGGTGTCCTGCAGTAAGCCCGCCCGCCGGGTACTGAGGGTGTCGAACTGGGCGCGCAGGTCCTCGATCGTGGGAAGAAGATCGGCGAGCAGGGCGCTGGTCTTGACTGTCTCGTTCTGCACCGCGGCGTGGAAATGGGTCGTCTCCTGCTCCTGGTGGCCGGGGTGCTGGTGTTCGGGCTCGGCGCCGCAGAAGACACATTTGCCCACCCGGAAGTAGCCCAGCAGACCGCCCGCCTCGGTCACCATCACCAGGCGGGCGAGGTCCGAGCGGTACTGCTCCTCCAGCAGCCCGAAGCGGGAGACCAGGTCGCCCACTTCCGTGAGACGGGCCTCGACCGTGGCCAGTTCCTCGGCCGCCCTCATGCGGGCGGTCACCGCGCCGAGATGACGGTCGGTGATGACCCGCAGCGTGGTGGAGTGCTCGTCGATGGACGTCTGCAGGCGCACCTGCCGGTCCCGCAGCTCCCTGACGTTCTCGCTGGTGGTCAGTTTGCTCTGCAGATCGAGGACGATCTGGTCGAGCAAGGTGATCTTTCCCTTGTTGACGCGGCGCTGACCGGCGTTGAGGCCGGTGTCGATGTCCGGGTCGCTCTCCCCGGTCAGCAGCAGCCTCATGACAGAGGCCGCCGCGGTCTTGCCACTCGCGGCGGCCGAGTGCAGGACCGGAGACAGCGGGGCGACCATCCGCGTCTCCGGGACGACCGACAGATGCACGAGGTCGTTCAGCGCCAGGGGCCGGCTGCCGCCCGCCTCGTTCTTGCGGATTCGTAAGTCGGCCAGACCCAGCTCGCCCAGCAGGAACAGCGACAGGCTGTTCCTGCTGCGAGCTGTGTGCGCCGCCGTGACGTGGACGTCGGCGAACCCGGTCACCAGGTCCCGCAGGTCCTGGCGGTAGATGTGGATGGTGTTGCTGTGCGGTGCGCGCAGCAGGGTCAGCACCGTTGAATCCGGCAGTTGCAGGCCCAGCAGGATCTGGCTGTAGCCCTCGGATTCCCGGACCTCGGGTGCCCGGGCGCCGCCGAGCATGTACTCGATGGACTCGGCGATGAACGACTTGCCGGTGTCCGAGGCCCCGTAGATCACCGTGAGCGCCGGGTCGAACTCCACGCTCGCGGTCGGCTTGTTCATGCCCGCGTAGGTGAGGTGGATCAGACGCAGATCACCCATGGCCCGCCTCACCCGGTGCGAGGTGGGCGGAGGCGCGGCCGATGATTTCCTGCGTCGCGGAGCGGGCGTCCGTGCCCTGCGCGAAGTGGTGGACCACCCATTCGGCTCGCTCGCGCAGCGACTCGGCGTAGGGCGCTTCGAGGACGTCGACGAAGACCGGCCCACGGTCGGTGGCCGCATACATCAGGCCCTCGCTGCGGTCCACCACGCCCGCGAGGCCTGCCCTGATCAGGACGCGGAGCCCTTCTTCCAGGACGGCCCGCTTCCTGCCAAGTTCTCCTGCCCGTGCCGGCAGGTCCGGGTGGAGGCTGGGAGGCCCGTCGAACTCACCGCTGTGGAGCAGCACATAATCCAGCGCGACCAGCTGGGCCAGGTCCATGGGCTCGGGGTGACTCTCCGCGAGGAGGGCCAGGGCGCGGACGCCGACCTCGAGCGGACTGTTGAGCGGGATCACCGTTCTCCCTCCCGGCACCATGTCAGACGGTCTTCGTTCGCCAGGTGATGGCATACCCCTTTACGTGCCCTCGCCCCCGCGAAGGAGGCCAGGGCCGTCTGGGTGAGCTGCACGGTCCCGGCGGCCTCCATCACAGCGCTGTGCCGCTCCCAGCCGTCCGGGTACGCGCGGGCCGCCGTTTCCACGACGATGTCGTACACATCCTGCTTCACCTGATCGAAGTAGGCGGGCCGGGTGGCGTCCCGGGCGAACACGCGTAGGGCCTCGGCCGCGTAGAAAGCCACGCGCTGCCGCTTGAGGTGCTCGTCGGCTTCCCCGACGCCGGCTACTTCCTCCAGGCTGTTGATCGTGCCGGGGAAATGCTCGCGGTAGACGTCGACGAGATGCTGGACGTAGCGGGCTTCGTCCTCGCGGTGCTGCGCAGGCGGAAGCATCGTCTGCGGTCCGCCCTCGAAGGGGGCGTGCGGAAACCGGTCGAGCCAGTGCGGGGTCGTTTTGTGCAGCGCGAGCATCTCGTCCAGGTCGATGCACTCGAACATGGCGAAGTCGGTGGCCGCGGCCAGCTCCTGGACCGCTCTTCGCTGCTCACCGGTGAGATTCACGACGAGCTTGTCCCTCGTCGTGGAGAGTTCCTGCAGGAACTTGGCCCGGCACTCGGTCGGCTTCGCGAACTGGCGGGGCAGGCTGCGTGAGATCACCGGCGCGACGAACACGTACCGGGTGGGCACGGTGAACTCGCCGTCCGCTGCCGCCACGAACATCTTGCGCATCTCCTGGGCGGCGGTCGACCAGGTTACGGCGGCGGCGTACCGCTTGCACTGGTAGTTGTGCCATTCCCCCTCCAACCGTTCCCGCGACAGGCAGCCGGCCACGTCGATCCCGTGGTCCCCCGAGCCGCCGTGCCGTTCGACCAGGATGTACTGCGGCTCCAGTGCGGGCACCCACTCCTTCACGAACTCCTCGAACTCGTCCGGATCGTAGAAGGAGACGATCTTTTTCGGTGATGGCATCGACGCCATACGCAGCGTAGGCGGCAGCACTGTCAGTGGCGCCGGGCCTGCAGCCTCTGGCTCTGCATCCTGCGGATCCGACACCCCGTCATCCCCCTTGGCCTGTCAGGCGACACCACGCGTATCACTCCTGAGCAGACGCTTTTCATACCCCTGCGAGGTCGCACCAAACGGTAGGGCGGACGCACCCCCAAGATGTGGCCGGTTCCGGGGCACCAGCGGGACCTGAGGGCGACGCCTTCCCGGACGGCGCCTCGCCCATGCTGCCGTGGACCCTCTCCCCGTCACCGCACGAGGGCGACCCATAGCCATCGCTTGCGGTGGACTCCTGCGGACCGCCCGGGAGTTGGGGAGGAGCCCGCCTCCGAGCAGCGGATGAGCCGTTGCGGAACCGCCACCATCCCGCGGGCGAGTCCGCACACAGCGTTCGTCGGGATCCTCCTGGCTCGCAGCTGCGGACGGTCCTTCGCCGAGGGCGTGGCAGGCCAGGCCGGCGGCCGTCCGAGAGCCCGGTCTCAGGGCCGTCGCACAGACCACGCAGAGTCCGCACCGGCCGTTGCCCGGGATGCAGACCCAGGCACTCGCCCGGGGCGCACACAGTGCTCACCGCCGGGACCAGTTCTTCGTCCTCTCCATCCACCGATTGGTGCCTCATGACGTTTCCGCGAATGCTGCACCAGCGCAGGAACAGCCAGTCGCGTGTCGTGGTCCTTGAACGTCTCAAGAATTCCCGGCACTACGGGCCGGAAGAGTACTCCTGGGGAGTACTCCGAAACACCATGTTCACTTGGCATAAATGCTGGATTTTCCGTCTGTCGACCGGTTCCCGGGATGCGTAGCGTCAGCGCGGCAGCGGGACAACGGCCTGGCCACGTGGGACGCGGGGTCAGGCCGACCACCAGCAAGGAGGCTGGATTCATGGTTGGTAGAACAAAGCGCGTACTGGCTGTCGCGGCTGGATGCGGGCTGATCGCCGCAGTGAGCACCGGGTGCGGCAACGGCCCGGCCGGCGGCTCCCAGTCGGGTGACACCGTCACCGTCGGGGCAATTCTTTCCCTGTCGGGGACGTTTTCCACGCTCGGCCCCCCGGAGCAGACGGCCATTCAGATGGGAATCGACGCGGTCAATTCCGCGGGCGGCGTCTCCGTCGGCGGCAAGAAGTACAAGCTCAAGGTCAAGGTCATCGACGACAAGTCCGACGCCGGAACCGCGGGCGTCGCCGCCTACCGGCAGCTGGCGGTCGTGGACAAGGTCCCGGCGCTGGCCATCGGCCTGGGCACCTCGAACTACCAGTCGGTGATCAAGCGCAACCCGCTGCCGGTCCTGAACATCCTGGACAGCACCTACCCCAGCATCCTGCGCTACAGCGACCACCTGTTCCTGGTGCGGACCGCGTCGCCGGGGTACGCGCCGGGCTGCACCTGGTATGCCAAGAACGTCCTCAAGAAGAAGAGCATCGCGATCATCGGCGCGAGTGCGGACACGTACTCCGCGGGCCTGGAGACGCTGGTCGAGAAGAGCGCGGCCTCCTACGGGCTGAAGGTGAGCGCGCACGCCGACTACCCGGCCGGAACAACCGACTTCTCACCCTTCATCCAGAAGGCGATGAAGTCCAAGCCGGAGGCCATCTACCTCGCCGGTGACACCGCCGAGATAGATGGCCTGCGGATGAGAGGCCATCGCCTTCTGGATGAAAGACGAGAAGTCCGTCGTACCGGCCGGGTAGTTGGTGTGTGCGCTCACCTTGACCCCGTAGAAGTCCGCGCTCTTCTCGACCCAGGTCTCCAGGCCCGCGGAGTAGGTGCTCGCACTCGACCCGATGATCGCGATGCGGTCGGCCTTCAGGACGTTCTTGGCGTACCAGGTGCAGCCCGGCGCATATCCCGGCGTCGCGGTCCGCACCAGGAACAGCTGGTCGCTGTAACGCAGGATGCTGGGATAGGTGCTGTCCAGAATGTTCAGGACCGGCAGCGGGTTGCGCTCGATCACCGACTGGTAGTTCGAGGTGCCCAGGCCGATGGCCAGCGCCGGAACCTTGTCCACGACCGCGAGCTGCCGGTAGGCAGCGACACCGGCCAGTCCTACATCGGACTTGTCGTCGATGACCTTGACCTTGACCTTGTACTTCTTGCCGCCGACGGTGACGCCACCCGCCGCGTTGACCGCTGTGGTGCCCATCTCCATGGCGGTCTTCTGCGGGGGGCCGAGCGTGGAAAACGTCCCCGAGAGAGACAGGATCGCCCCAAGGGTGATGGTGTCCCCGCTCTGGGAGCCGCCGACCAGGCGGTTACCGCACCCGGTGCCCAGTGCGGCGATGAGCCCGCATCCAGCCACGATGGCCAGGGCACATCGTGCGTTTCCCACCATGAATCCAGCCTCCTTGCTGGCGGCGTCGGCTTGGCCACGCGTCCCACGTGGCCAAGCCGGTACAGGCTCATCCCGACCTGGGGCTGGTCCAGGGCGACGCTCGGATAGCCGACGAGGTCACATTCAGGGGAAACACCACAACCTCGTGCATGGGATCTGTCAGGCCTCGGAGACTTTCGGGCAGACGGCGGCAGCGGCGGACCCGCAGGCTATGGCCTGCGGCTGCCAGCTCATCGGGAGTGCCGGTGTCCATGTTTGCAGTATCCGCCAGGTCGCTCCGGCTCGACATCGCTGACTGGTCTGCTGGTGGCTGGCCCCTGTACGGGAACGCCCTGCTAGGGCCAGTTCCGACGTCCGCGCGGCCATCGTGGCCGTAGTCAGTCCAGCACAAGCGGGCGACACTCGATCACAGTCCTCGCTCCTGGGGCTTCGACGAGATCATCCTCAAGACCCTGGCCGCGATCGACTGGCTCATGCATCACGCTCGGCTTGCTGTCACTCAGGGTGACAGGTTCCGGGCTCAGCGAAGCTCCATCGGGCCAGGAGGGAAGGCCAGCTGATCGATATCGAACGAGAGGGGGATCCGCATACGGGGGCATCGGGGAAAACGGCATCCAGATGCCCGGCCTACGGGACACGGTCATCGCCCTCATCCTGACCGGTGTGCTCCCCCGTCTGAGGACAGGGATCAAGGTGTCGTGCAGCTCCGAGGTGAGCCGTCCTAGCTGGTCGTAGGCCGTAGGGCTGCCTGGGCAAGGAGGGAGAGTCCTTTGCCTGCGAGGGTGTCCCATCTCGTGTAGGCGTCGCTGTCGGGAAGGCTCACGTAGAAGGGCACGGCGACGACCCTCGCTCCCGCGGCTACGCCGGCGGCCACGCCTGGGGGTGAGTCCTCGATCACGATGCACCGGGTGATGTCGGCGTTGAGGAGGTCCGCTGCCCGCAGGTAGGCGTCGGGTGCCGGTTTGCCGTGTTCGACGTCCTCGCCGGTGACGATGGCGTCGAACGCGGCGAAGGGGAGGGCGCTCACCACGGCGTTCGCGATGGGGCGGAACGACATCGTGACCAGGGCGGTCGGGATGCGTGCGGTGTGCAGCTCCTGGAGGAGTTCCAGTGCGCCGGGGCGCCAGGGGATGCCGTGTCGGAGGCGCTGCTGCACCGCTGTGACGACGTCGGTGACGATGGTGTGGGCGTCGCGCTGGGCGCCGGCCTTGATGGCGGTGGCGGCCATGTCCCACAGGTTGGCGCCGATCAGCGCGTGGTGGTCGGTGTCGCTGAGTGTCCCGCCGCAGGATGCGACGAGTGTGGTGAGGGCGTCGGTGAAGTAGGGCTCGGTGTCGACGATGGTGCCGTCCATGTCCCACAGGACGGCTGCGGGCAGAGTGTTCACACGGTGGCCGTGGCCGCGCAGAGGGTGAGGGCTTCGTCGAGGCGTTCGAGCAGGAGGGCGATGTCGGCCTCGGTGTAGACGAGCTGCGGGCGGATCTTGAGGACGTTGTTGTGGGGGCCGGCCACCGAGATCAGCACGCCGAGGTCGCGCAGGGTGTTGACCAGCTCCAGCGCGTGCACGCTGTCGGGGGTGCGGGCCTGGCGGTCGGAGACGATCTCCACGCCGAGGAAGAGACCGGCGCCGCGGACGTCGCCGATGGCGGGGTGGCGCTCGGCGAGGCTGCGGACGCCGGCGCGCAGGAGTTCGCCGAGGGTTTCGGAGCGGGCGGGGAGGTTCTCTTGCTGGATGACGTCGAGGACGGCCTGGGCGGCTGCGATGGGTACGGAGCTGCCGCCGAAGGTGTTGAAGTAGGGGACGGTCGCGCCGAAGTGGCCGACGATGTCGCGGCGGCCGACCATGGCGGAGACCGGGATGCCGTTGCCCATCGGCTTGCCGAGGGTCACCAGGTCGGGTACGACATCGTGCCGGGCGAAGCCCCAGAACGCCGAGCCGGTGCGGGCGAAGCCGGGCTGTACCTCGTCGGCGATGAAGAGCGCTCCGGCCTGATGGGTGGCGCGCAGTGCGGGCGCGAGTACGGCGGGGTCGGACAGGACGCCGTCGGAGGCGAAGATCGTGTCGGCGAGGAACGCGGCAGGCCGGATGCCGCGGGCGCGCAGCCGGTGGAACGCGGCGGTGATCTGTGCGGCGAACCAGGCGCCGAGCTGGTGGCCGCTGCCCTGGCGGTAGGCGTCGGGTGCGGCGGCGAGTTCGGTGAAGGAGCCGAGGACGTAGTCCTTGCCCATCGCCGGGGAGACGTCGGCGACCAGCGAGGTGGTGCCGTGGTAGGCCTCGGCCGTGACGACGACGCCGGTGCCGCCGGTGGCGTGCCGGGCGATCCGCAGCGCGAGGTCGTTGGACTCCGACCCGCTGTTGGTGAACATCACGGTGTCGAGGTCTTGGGGGAAGGTGGCGAGGAGCTGCTCGGCGTAGTCGAGGACGCCGCGCTGCAGGTAGCGCGAGTGGGTGCTGAGGGTGCCCATCTGCCGGTGGACCGCCTCGACGACGGCGGGGTGGGCGTGGCCGATGCTGGCGACGTTGTTGTAGGCGTCGAGGTATTCGCGGCCCTCGGCGTCCCATACGCGGGTGCCGGCGCTGCGGACGAGGTGGACGGGGCGGCGGTAGAAGAGCCGGTAGCTGGGGCCGAGGACGCGCTGGCGGCGGGCGATCAGGGCGTGGTCCTCGGGCGGGAGGTGATCGGCATCGGTGGTGGAGAAGCTGTTGCCGTCGAGGATCGTCGAGCGTGTCAACGCGGGCCTTCCAGAGCTGGTGGGTGCGGGCAGTGCACAGGGTGGGTGGCGAGGGCAGGGGCCGGTGGCGTGGTTAGAGGGCGGCGAGCCACTGCGGCCAGCGGGGGTCGGCCATCGCGGCGCGGGCCCGGGCGAGCTTCCAGGTGCCGTACTTGAAGTAGTCGAAGTCCCAGCTGTCGTTGAGCTGCTGGTTCACGCAGCCCCACAGGCCCCACTTCACGTCGGCGAGTGCGGCGCAGACGCGGACCCGGGAGACGACGTCCCACCTCGCGGCTCCGTAGAACTCTTCGATGCAGGCCATGGAGCGTGGCTCGTCGTAGAAGAACTCCGCGAGCACCAGGGCGAGTTCGTAGGCGCGTTCGTTGTTGGAGGCGAACTCGAAGTCGATGAGCTTCATGGGCCCGGTCGGGGAGGTCAGGAAGTTGCCCGGCATGGGGTCGTTGTGACAGGGGACGAGGTCCAGTCCCGAGGCTTCCAGGGCCGCCCGGGCGGCCTGCGTCTCGCGCAGCAGCGCGGGAGCGGTCGGCGGCAGTACGACGCCGAGCCCGCTCACCTGCTGCAGATGCTCGTCGATCATGTCGAAGAGGGTTTTGGTGACCGGGAGCGGCCCGGTGCTGTGGAAGGCGCGGAAGAGGTTCAGGACACCCTGGGTGATGTGCCACATCTTCATGTCGCCGTTGGTGCAGGCCCGGTAACCGTCGAGGAATTCGACGATCTCGATGCCGCTGTCGGGGAAGAACGCGGCGATCCGCGGGCTGATGCCAGCCTGCGCGGCGCGCATCCCGGCGGTGTGAGCGTTGCCGCGGTCGATGAACGTCTCCGTGCCGGCCCCGGGGAGCTTGACGAAGTACTGCTGTTCCTCGTCGTCGAAGCGCACCCGCCAATTGCTGTTCTGCAGGCCGCCGAAGACGGGGCTGGTGGTGAACCGGCGCTCGGCCCACCCGGGCACCGAGCGCACCGCGTCGTACACGGTTCGGGCGGCGTCCGCGTCCGGCGCGATGGCGTCCGGCGTCTCGGTGCCGGCGATGGAAGTGTCCTGGTCGATGGTCATGTTCGTGCCCCTCACAGGTTGCGGAATCGGTCGTCGAGCTGCGAGGCGGCCAGGGCCCACCGGGCCCGCAGGAACTGCCAGTCGGAGAATTTGGAGTACTCGAAGGTCCCGGGGTCGACGCTGTTGACGTAGGCGCCGACCAGGCCCCAGCGCACGAGGTCGGCGATGCCGTAGACGCGGGCCCGGTCGAAGAGCTTCGCGTCCCACCTTCCCCAGGCGGACTCGAACAGCTCGCGTGCGTCGTCGTCGGAGGGGGCCAGTTCGGCGAGGACGGCCCCGATGTCCTGCAGCGGGTCCATGACCGCGGCGACATCCCAGTCGACCAGGTACGGCCGGCCGGCGGCGTCGATCAGGACGTTGGAGACGTTGCCGTCGCCGTGGCAGAACTCGGTGTCGTATCCGGTCGCTGCGATCCGCTGCTCGGCGTCATCGAGGACCCGCAGCATCCACGGAAGATCCTCGGGCAGCACGGTGGCCTGCCGTTCGGTGAGCGCGCGCAGGCTGCGGATGTCGTCGAACACCGTGGCGCGCCTGGGGTCGGGGACGGCGAGACGGTCCACGGTGCGGCGCAGCGCCAGGTAGCGGTGCACGAGCGGGTGGTCGAGGAAGTCGTGGAGCGTGGCGGTCTTGGCCCGGCCGGTGAAGTCCTCCAGCACCAGCGTGCGCGCTGCGGGGTCGGTGTGGAGCACTTGGGGTCCGATGCCGGCCTCTCCGGCGGCGCGGGCGGCCCCGAACACGGTGGGCAGGTGGAGGTAGGCGGCCGAGGCCGGCCGCGTCACCTTCACGAACGCACCCGGTGTGGCGCTGTGGGCGGGCAGGACGCGGTGGCGGTCGGAGTCCGCGCCCCACCAGCTGGGGCTGGCCATGGTGGGGGGCGCGGGCCGGATCAGCTCCGGGTCGACGGTCGTGGTCAAGGCGTCTCCTCGCAGGGGTCGTCGGGCGGGCGGCTTCAGGCCGGCACGTTGGTGCGGCCGGCGTCCCGGGGGACGAGGGGCCAGTCGGGGGTGAAGCCGCGGTGAGCCTCCAGGTAGCGCGTCACGGCCAGGACGCGCTGGTCGGCGAAGCGCGGCCCGACGACCTGAACGCCGACGGGCATCTGCTCGGCCATGCCGAAGCACAGTGCCGCGGCGGGCTGGCCGGTCTGGTTGAACCAGCAGGTGTAGAGGCAGTGGGCCAAAGGCCGCTCTACGTCGAGGCCTACGCTCTGGGCCGGGAACGCCACGACCGGCAGGACGGGAGCCAGCACGAGGTCGTAGGCGGCCAGATGCCGGGTGATGCGGTCGCGGGATCGGCCCACCAGGTGGGCGGCCCGTTCCAGGTCGGTGGCCGACAGGTGGTCGGCCCGCTGCGACCAGGCGACCAGCTCCGGCAGCACCCGGGCGCGCCCGGCGTCGTCGAAGGCCTCCCACTCGGTGCGCGCGCGGACCTGGAACAGCGTGTCGAGGGCCGGGTAGGGGTCCTCGTCGAAGGGCGGAGCCACCGTCTCCACGCTCGCACCCGCCGCCGCGAGCGTGTCCGCGGCCCGCCGCACCACCGCCGTGACGTCGTCGGACGCCCGGTGCCCGTAGCCCATGTCCAGCAGGACTGCGATCCGTGCCCCGCGCACGCCGGCGGCGGCGAGCAGGTCGGCGGCCGGGTCGAAGTCCTCGCCCGGCAGGGACAGTTCGTCGCGGGCATCGGGGCGCGCGATGACCGAGTACAGGTCGGCGAGCTCGCCGACGGTCCGTGCCATCGGTCCGGCCGAGCGGACGGTGCTGGAGGGCAGATGCGGGATGCGGCCCTGGGTCGGCTTGAGCGCCACCAGTCCGCAGTGACCGGCCGGCAGCCTCACGGACCCGGCGATGTCGGAGCCGACCGCCCCCCAGCCGATGCCCGCGGCCAGCGACGCGCCCGCCCCGGAACTCGACCCGCCGGGGCTGGCCGCCAGACCCCAGGGATTGCGGACGATGCCGTACAGGGAGCTGACCCCGGAGGCCAGCATGCCGAAGTCCGGCATCGTGGTCTTCCCCACGATCACAGCACCCGCTTCCCGCAGCCGGGCCGCCGGAGGCGAGTCGGCCTGGCAGTCGGGCAGGGTGTCGTTGGGGGCGGCCCCGTGCCGCCACGGCATTCCGACCGCCCGGACGCTGTCCTTGACCGTCACCGGGATACCGTCCAGCACGGACAGCGGCGAGCCCTTCTCCCACCGGCGCCCCGCCTCCTGAGCCGCATGCGCGGCCCGCTCCCGGTCGACGGCCACGACGGCGTTGAGGGCGCCGTTGACGGTGTCGATCTGGTCGAGCGCCGCCTGAAGGGCATCGAGCGGCGTGACGCTGCCGTCTGCGAACCCCTGCCGGAGCTCGGCTGCGGTCTGGGAGAGGAGCCGGTGCATGAATCGACCTTCCGGCGGAGAGGGAAGCAGGGGGACACCAAAAGGTTCACTTCAGACCATTACTGGTACCGATTGGTCTGCGTTTCCTGGATGTAAAAGGTCTGCTCCGGCCGTCGCCCGCAGCCCGCCGACGCGGGAAGATCTCCCCACCGCGAGCGGCCGACGAGAGGAACAACCGTGACATACGAAGAGGCCCACGAGACGGTCATGCGGCTCGCCGAGGACCTCACCGCGCGCTCGCAGGCCAAGCTGCCCTCCGAGCGGGAGCTGGCGGCCCGGCTGCAGATGTCGCGCACCACGGTGCGCAAGGTGCTGGCCGACCTGGAAGAGCGCGGCATCGTCCGCCGGGTGCAGGGCCGCTCCGGCGGCGCCTTCCTCACCGCCGTGGACACCAGCCTGAAAGGCCCGGAACAGGTCCAGACCCAGGGCATCCGGCGCAAGGTCCACCGCAGCCTCAACCAGGTCAGCGGCGTCCCGGAAATGCTCAAGACCCAGGGCTTCCGCTCCGGCACCCGGGTCATCGCCGCCACACTCGAACCACCCCTGCCCGAGGTCGCGGCCTTCCTCAGGCTGCGCCCCGGCGACCTGGCCGCCTCCATCCTGCGGCTGCGCTTCGCCGACGGCGACAGCCTGTCCCTGGAGCGCATGTACGTCAGCTCCCTGCGCTTCCCCGCCCTGATCGAGCGCGACCTCCAGGACTCGATGTACGAACTGTTCGAGACGCAGTACGGCGCGAGCGTGGGACGGGTCGAGGAGACGATCGAGGCCGCACCCGCCCCGCCCCCAGTCGCCCAGCTGCTCGGCTGCTCGGACGGCGACCCGCTGCTGAAACTGACCCGCCGGGCCTACGACTCACAAGGCGCCCCGCTGGAGTACTCCCTCGACCTGTTCCGCTCCGACCGGACCCGGCTGACCGTGCAGACCAGCAACCCCGCCCACCGGGTCCGCTCCGAAGCCACCGAGACCACGAACAGGGACCACTGAAGGACCATTTACGCGCCCGTAAAAGACCGACCACGCCACCAGTAATGGTCTGCTCCCACTCTGAACGGCATCCCCCAGGGAGAAACCGACTGGCGTCGACGGCGGCCCCCCACGCCACTCCCTGACAGGCATCCCCTGCCACTCCAGGTGAGATCAACCGCGAGGTGGACCGTGAAAACCCTCATCAAAGGCCTGCCGCCGGCAGCCATCCAGACGGCCTTCGGCCTCGTCTACGCCATCACCCTGCTGATGACCCTGTGCCCGCCCCTGTACCTGGCCGCCAGCGGCGTGCGCACCACCGTGCTGGGCATCCCCTTCAGCATCTTCTACTGGATCGCCGGCTCCGCGATCACCGGCCTGGCGCTGTGGGCCAAGTACGCCGTGGAGCACATCCGCGGTGAACTCGACGAGGAGATCATCCCCGCAGCCGCCGCCGTCGGCGCCACCGAGGAGAGCATCGCATGATCACTACGCTCGCCATGCTGACGGTGTTCTACGGCATCGTCATCGGCATCCTCTACGCCACCCAGCAGGGTGCGAAGCCCACGTTCAACGAGTACGCGGTGGGCGGCCGCAGCTACGGCCCCTGGTACGTGGCCATGTCCTACGTCAACTCCTGGTGGCCGGGCGCCACGTTCATCGCGTTCTTCGGCCTGGCCGCCGGGGCCGGTGTCTTCGGCCTGTACGGGCTGGCCTACTCCATCCTCGGCGTGACCGTCATGTACCTCATGGCCACCCGCGCCTGGCGGTGGGGCGCCAAGTACAACCTGCGCACCCAGCCGGACCTGCTCGGCATGCGCTACAAGTCCCCGGCCGTGAAGTTCATCGCCAGCGTCATCGGCGTCGTCTCGCTCTTCCCCTGGGTCGTCCTGGGCATGCAGGCCCTGGCCAGCCTCTTCGAGATCGCCAGCAACGGCGCCTGGTCGCTGACCGCTTGCCTGGTCATCGGCCTGGCGGTCATCGTCATCCGCCAGTTCTGGACCGTCAAGATGGGCATGCGCGGCCTGATCATGACCGACATGTTCCAGGGCGTCGTCGCCTACGTCGTCTCCGTCCTCGTCTGCGTGATCATGCTGACCGGCGCAGGCGGCTCCCCGATCAGCTTCGCCGACCTCTCACGGGTCGGAGAGAGCGTCCTGACACTCCCGGGCGACGGCGGCACGTATGGGCCCTGGTACATCGCCAGCCTCATCTTCACCGGCGTCGTCGGCTCGCTGTGCTGGCCGACCAGCTTCCAGCGCATCTACACCGCCGCCAGCGTCCGCTCCGTGAAGGCCGGCACCGTCCGCACGATCCTCATCTCCGGCGCCTTCTACACCCTGCTCATGCTCGTCGGCATCGCCGCCACCCAGATCCCCGAAGTGGCCAAGGACCCGCAGAACGGCTGGTTCACCCTGCTGGGTCAGTTCGGCGGCACCTGGATGCTGGGCCTTGCCGTCGTCATCGTCTTCGCCGCCTCCATGGGCCACATCGACGGCGCGGTCCAGGTGTGCGGCCTGCAGATCGCCAACGACATCATCAACAGCGGCAAGCGCAAGTTCACCGACACCCAGCTGACCACGATCGCCAAGACCAGCATGATCGCCTTCATGGCCCTGGCCGCCGTGGTCGCCTACCTCACCTTCCACATGAGCCGGCTCCAGCTCCTGGCCCAGATCTCCTACCAGGGCATCGTCCAGCTCGGCGTGCCGCTGTTCCTGGGCATCTTCTGGCGCTGGGGCAACAAGTACGGCGCCATCTCCGGCATGGTGTCCGGCTTCGCCGTCGCCGGGATCCTGACGATGATCTACCCCGACGACATCCGCGTCCTGGGCAGCATCACCGGCGGCATCATCGGCTTCGCCGTCAACCTCGCCGTCTTCCTCATCGTCTCCGCGATCACCGGCCAGACCGCGCAGGAACGCGACCGCGTGGCCCAGCTGTTCCAGGCCGCCAAGCGAGCCGTACCGCAGACCGGCCAGACACAGCCCAGCGCTCCTGCCCTCGTACCCGAGGCGGACCCTGCTGCTTGACGCTGTTATCGGGCAGCTGTCGTCACGTGGTGTTGCCCGGCAACACCGTTGGCCAGGACTCAAGGCCCACACCATGTTGACGCGCCGGCGGGTGAGCGAGCACGGTCTGGACGTGCCGCTCGCCCGCCAGCGCGTCTGCGGTTGCAGACCTTCCGCGAGTGCGGGTCGTAGAGGACGCTGACCGGCGCGGAGAAATCAGACGCCCGACAAAGTCAGCCGAGTACGTACTCCTGGGCGGCGACGGCTGCAGCGCCCCGGGCCCATGCGGAGAACCCCGGGTCGCGGCTGAGCAGCTCGACTGGGGCCGCCCCGTCGGGCCGCATCCGTGCCATTCCCTGCTCGACCTCCCGACGCGCCGTGTCGAGCAGACCGACGCCCTCGCCCGCGAGAACAAGGGTGTCGCTGAACGTCACGCTGGCCACCGTGCTGAGAAAGACTCCGAGGGCCCGGCCGGAGCTTCGTACCACCTCACCGGCGACGGGATCGTCTGCCGCGGCCAGTTGGAGCACCTCCGCGTACGAGACCGGCCGGCGCAGACCCATTGATGCCTGGGAGGTGATCGCGCTGACGGTGAGCATGGCCTCTGCGCATCCACGGTGGCCCTGAGGACACATCGGGCCGACGGGATCGACGGTGATGTGGCCGACCATGCTGCGTCCCATGTCCGTGCTGAGCACCACTGCACCGCTGGCAACGAGGCCATGTCCCACGCTGGCCCCGATGGTCACCACTGCGAACGTGTCCACCGTGCGTCCCGCCCCGTACCACTGCTCAGCACGGGTCAGTGCCACGACGTCGTTCTCCAGGATGACCGGCACCCCGAGCCGGGCCTTGAGTAGGTCGGCGAGCGGCACCTGCTTCCATCCCAGGTAGGGCGACACCGCGAGCACCCGTCGGTCGAGGATGCGGCCGCCCAGCGCGACACCCACGCCGTTGAGCGCGCTGCCATCGGCGAGTCGGTGCACCGTGTCGACCACTGCCGACACGACAGCCTCCACGTCGTGTGATGGCAAGGGTGCGCTCGAGCGTGCGACTTCCTCAGCACGCAGGGTTGTCAGGACGGCGTACACCGCGTCTTCAGTGATCTTCACGCCGACAACGCGGTGCGCTGAAGGCGCGACGTCCAGCGGCTGGCTGGGCCGTCCTCGTCCGGCCGCGGGCTCCGGCGATGCTTCGACGAGGAAGCCCGAGGCCAGCATCGGTCTGGTGAGGCGCGAAAGACTGCCCGAGGACAGACCCACCCGGCGTGCGAGCTCCGCCCGCGAGAGCGGTCCGCGCAGAAGGACCTCAAGGGCCACGGCGCGCGAGGAGACGTCAGCCAGGGTGTCTGCCGGCAGCCAGGTCATGCTTCTCTCATTTCGCGTTGCAGAGGCACATATTCACCCTGGACCCATCATGCCAGACGGGGCGCCGCGCGATGCTTGACCTCGATTATGTTCTGGAGTAGAGATAATTCCAGCTTCGAACGCCGGAACACGAAGGAAGAGGAGTGACCCTTGCAGCGCCTTGAGGTCCACGACGCGGCACGGCCAGCAGGCGCCCCCCGCCGCCCCGGTCACATAGACCTGCGTGCCGGAGGTGTCCAGCTGGTGCTGGACACCTCCCGCGACGTGCTGCCCAGCGTGCTGCACTGGGGCGCCGACCTGGGCACTCTCACCGACGCGGACATAGAGCAACTCCGGCAGGCGAGCGTGATACCCGACGTGCTGGCCCCGGTACAGGGGGACTACGTCGTCTCCCTCCTTCCTGAGCCGAGCAGTGGGTGGGTCGGCACCCCGGGAGTCTCCGGCCACCGCGATGGCGCGGACTTCTCCACACGCTTCGTCACGACGGCCGTCCAGGTGACAACGCTCCAGAGCGACGCCGTGATCGCCCACCGCGTACTGATCGAGGCGCGGGACGCCGTCAGTGCCCTCGGCCTCGCCCTGGAGATCGAGATGGCCCATTCCGGCCTGCTACGCCTGCGGGCATCCGTCACGAACACCGGGAACGGCGTATACGACGTGCTCGGCGTCGACCTGGCGCTGCCGGTTCCGGAAGTGGCGACCGAGCTGCTTGACCTGGCCGGACGCTGGGCCCGCGAGCGCGCCCAGCAGCGATCGCCGTTCACGCACGGCACCCACCTTCGCGAGTCGCGTCGCGCCGCCGGACATGACGCCAGCACGGTCCTCGCAGCAGGCACAGCCGGCTTCGGTCACCGGGCCGGCGAGGTCTACGCGATCCACCTCGGCTGGTCCGGCCACTCCCGCATGCTCGCGGAACGCAACTCCACGGGTGCCGCGCTGCTCGCGGCGGGTGAACTGCTGCTGCCCGGCGAGGTGCGCCTGGCCCACGGCGAGGACTACACATCGCCGTGGCTGTATGCCTCGTACGGCATCGGGACGGACGAGATGGCGGGCCGCTTCCACGACTTCCTCCGCTCACGCCCACAGCATCCGAAGAGTCCGCGGCCCGTCACCCTCAACGTATGGGAGGCCGTCTACTTCGACCATTCCCTGACGCGTCTGACCGAGCTGGCTGCCATCGCGGCCGACGTGGGCGTCGAGCGCTTTGTGCTCGACGACGGCTGGTTCCGCCACCGCCGCAACGACACGGCAGGGCTCGGCGACTGGTTCGTCGACGAGGACGTCTGGCCCCACGGACTGACCCCCCTCATCGACCGCGTCCAGGCCCTGGGCATGCAGTTCGGCCTGTGGTTCGAACCCGAGATGATCAACGAGGACTCCGACCTGGCACGGGCCCACCCCGAGTGGATCATGGGCCCGGGTGAACGCCTGCCGCTCCCGCGCCGCCACCAGCAAGTCCTCAACCTCGCCATCCCAGAGTGCTACCAGTGGATCCGCGACCGTATGCACGCGCTTCTCACCGAGTACCCGATCGACTACGTCAAATGGGATCACAATCGTCCCCTGATCGAGGCCGGTGATCGCAGGACCCGGCGCGCATCGGTCCACCAGCAGACGCTGGCGGTCTACCAGCTCGTCGACGAACTGCGGGAGCTGCACCCCGGCCTGGAGATCGAGTCCTGTGCCAGCGGCGGTGGGCGCATCGACCTCGGGATGATGCAGCACGCCGACCGGGTCTGGGCCTCCGACTGCATCGACCCGCTGGAGCGCCAGCTCATCGAGGAAGGCACCGCGCTGCTGCTGCCGCCGGAAATGGTCGGATCGCACGTTGCTTCCCCTCTGAGCCACACCACCGGCCGCTCACACAGCCTCGACTTCCGGGCCGCGAACGCCTTCTTCTCCCACATGGGCGTCGAGTGGGACCTGACCTCGGCAGCGCCAGCCGAACGGCAGCACCTGGCGGAGTGGATCACGGCACACAAACGACACCGTCCGCTGCTGCACACCGGCCGGGTCGTCCAGAGCGACCAGCCCGACCCGGCCTACCGTGTGCGCGGCGTCGTCGCGAAGGACGGTGGCGAAGCAATCTACGCAGTCGTCGCACTGCGCACGGCAATGACGGCCGCGCCTGGCCGGGTCCGCCTGCCCGGGCTGGACCCCGCGACGCGCTACGAGGTGACGCCCCTGGCGCCGGGCGACACCCTGGGAGGGCGCACCGGCGACGACGGCCTGGCCTGGTGGCAGCATGGCCTGACACTTCCCGGCACGGTCATCAGCCGAGTCGGGATCCAGGGACCGGCGCTCAACCCGGAGCAGTCAGCACTCATCCACGTCCGGCGTCTACAGGACTCCGACCTGCACGCAGACCATCGCGAAGCGTGATGGCCACCAGACCAGAGCCCCCGTCCTTGCGCGCATCACCATGGTGATGCGCGGCCCGGTCAGCCTGTCGGCAACGGCGACCGTCCAGGGCCCAGGACCGTTCCGGAGTCGTCGGGGCGTGAGTCACCGGGAGGCCGGCACCTGCGTCGCCGCCACGGCAGAGGCATGCCACGGCACGGCATCATCGGGCGCGAAACCGGGCCGAGCGTTCTCGCCCGGCCGCGCTCCGGCCCGACCCACGCGCTACCAGCGGCCCTCCCCCTTCTTCGCCGCCGAGGTGCATCCAAGCCCTGGCCGTTCCGGACTCTCGTGCTCGTACGGAAAATCCGTGCCGCCGGGAACGTACCCGGCACGACGGTGCGCCGACGCAGTGATCAGTTAGGAAAGGACCATCCGTGACCGACCCGGGCCTCATCCTTGGGCTCTCGTTCAGGATCTTCGTGGCCATAGTGCTGGGCGCGGCGATCGGCATGGAACGGCAGTGGCGTCTGCGCACCGCGGGCATCCGTACCAACGCCCTGGTCTCCGTCGGCGCGTGCCTGTTCGTCTTCATGGGGGCCGTCGGGCTCGGCGAGAACCCAGGCGCAGACCCCACACGTGTGGCGGCCCAGGTCGTGTCCGGCATCGGTTTCCTCGGAGCCGGCGTGATCCTGCGGGACGGGATCAACATCCGAGGACTGACCACGGCCGCGACCCTGTGGTGCGCCGCGGCGATCGGCTCCCTCGCCGGGGCCGGCATGGAGGTCATGGCGCTCATCGGATGCACGGCGATCATCGCGACCAACACGCTGCTGCGTCCGCTCAGCCGGTTCGTCAACGGCCGCCAGCGCCAGGCCGGGGAGCCACTGCAGCAGGCGGACGACGCGGACGTGCCGACCGATTTCATCCTTGAGGTCGCCACGTCCGACAAGAGCGAACCCCGCATCAGAGCTCTGGTTCTGCAGGCAGTCGACCGACCGGAGTACACACTGCGCTCCCTCGACATACGGCCCGGAAAGAATTCGCAGACGAAGGTCATGGCGGGTGTGTCCGCGCAGCACGCCGGTGACACGGCAGGTCTGGAAGTAGCCGTTCAGAGGATCAGCCTGGACCCGAAGGTGACCTCCAGCAGGTGGTGGCCCGCCGAGACCGACGACTGAAAGGGCCGACGGCGCGCACACGGTTACGGCAGGAACCACCCGGAACCGGCGCCCACCGATGGCGGCAGACGTCGTGAATGCTCCGAGCACCCACCGGCAGCCATACAGACAGATCAGGAACGCCCGGACATCGCGCCACTCATGTCGCCCCACAGCGAGACGACGACAGCACGTGCAGGGTGTTGCACGTGGACGAACAGGATTGACCTTCTGCCGGCGCGATGAACGACGGCCAGGAATGGCGTAGCCCCGGTCCGGCCTGCGCGTGCGCAGCCCCGTGTCATCGCCGCTCCCGCTCCCCGGTATGGCACACCAGCCTTGCCCGGCTGGTCTCATCGGCGCCGGCAAACGCTGCCACAGGAAGCGCACTCAGCCGAAACTTCCCGTCACACCTCCAAACGGGGATGTCCTGCCCGAAACAGCGGCCCGCCTGGACGCCCGGCTCGACAAGGCGACCGGCGGTAGGGCCCTGCACGCGGTCGGCGACGTCACCGTCAGCACTTTCGCAGCGACCTGCGAGAGGATTCATTCGTGCCGCTCCCGGCGAAAGTGTCCCGTGTGCGGACCACAGCAGCTCTGGCCTGCTCTAAGGTCTGATCAGGCACGTTTCGGCCACCTGCTGCGGCGGTGACCCCCGTTCCCTGAGCGATGGGGCCGCGAACAGTTATAGTTACCGGAAGGGAACGTTCCCGGGTAGCGTATTGACAGCACCATATCCACGTGGTTGAGGTAGGGACGGATGGCGAGGGCCCGCGGCAAGGCACCGACGATTTTGGACATCGCTGCTGAGGCGGGGGTTTCCAAGTCAGCTGTGTCCCGTGCACTGTCGGGGCAAGGAGAAGTCAGCCCAGAGACCCGGGAGAAGGTCGAGCGCGCGGCATCCAAGCTCGGATACGTCGCCAACGCTATGGCCAGAGGACTGGTCAGCTCGCGTACCAAGACGGTCGGTGTTCTGGTGCGCGACATAACTCGCCCGTACTACGCGTGGCTGCAGGTGGCCATGCAACTCGCGGCGGAGGAGCGCGGCTATCAGACGGTGACCGCAACGAGTGCCGGCGACGACCTCGGGGTCGCTGACCCGCTGCGGGCACTGAGACATCTGGTCTCCCTGCAGATCGACGGTCTCGTCGTAGCGTCACCCCGTCTGCCGTCGGAGCAGATCGTCCCTTACATCGACCGTGTTCCCACTGTGGTGGCGTGCCGACGCGAAACCAGCCGAGGTGTCACGAGCGTCTTCTGCGACAACGCCGACGGCGGCCGGACGCTGGCGGACCACCTGCTGGGACTCGGCCACGAACGCATCGCGATCATCCTGGTGGACCAGCAGTACTCGCTGAGCCAGCACGCCCGCGGCATTGCCATGATCGAGCGTGTACGGGCTGCGGGGAAACAGGCCGTGGTCTGGGAGGCCGGAAACGACAGAGGGGCAGCAGCCGTCGTGGCACCCCGGATCGACGATACCGACGTCACGGCCATCATGTGCCCGACGGACGAGGCCGTGATGGCCGTCCTTGAAGTGCTGCGCCAGCGGGGCAAGTCCGCCCCGGAGGACTTTGCTGTCACTGGATTTGACGGATTCGGGCCGCTGGCCGCTCCCTATCTGGGTATCACCACCTTCCGGCAGCCGGTGGAAGAACTCGGCAGAACCTCGATTGATCTGCTGCTCGACCGGCTCGAAGGAAAGACCCACCAGGATCGCCTGGTAGAGCTCAGGGGCAGCTTCGTAGAAGGCAGGACGGCATCCCGGGGCCAGAGGCCATGAGACCCCGGCGTGCCCTCTTCGCCGCTCTCCGCCCCCCGAGATCCAGGCGGGCGTGCTCCGCGCGACGACGACGGGGGAGGCGCTGCGCATCACGCCCCTTCCCGGATCCGTCACGCGATACGCCGAGGCCGCTGGCCTGAGCATGCCCATGCTCCGCTGATCTGTGCGGTTGTACGGACCCTCGTCAACACCCGAGTTCCGAGTTCTCTTGGCTCCGACGGCCGTTCGACCGGAGAGCCTGTAAGTCGCCTACGCACACGCACAGCCAGCGAGAAGCGGCCGTCAGGGACTCGAGTGAACTGTCGTGCACCGGGTTCGGGCCTGGTGCCAAAAGATCTTGACGCGGTAGTACCCACGGAAGTCCCTGCAGACGTCTCCGCGATGCCAGGCCGCGTTCGTCATCGTGTTGTTGTCTGATGGCGGGCATTTCGCGCACGATGAGCGGCGTCCGCCGTCCAGGTCCGCAGCGCAGGTGCCGGCAGGCCCGCAGCCGTCGATCCCCGTCGGATGCCACCGCCTGAACAGGGCATGAGGATCCAGACCTATCCGCCGGACGGTCACCTCCGGTCTGGCTGTGTCCCTGCTGAAAGCCGCGGCGGTCCTCACAGCACGCTCGCACGCGCTCTCTCGCCGTTTCGTATGCCGACCGGCCGAAGTGCGCACTCGGACCGGCCGCCCGCCCTGCGACACCAGCACCCTGGCCTGAGATCCGCTCGTGCCTGCGGTGACGGCCTCGAGTGTGAACCTCGTGAGAGCGCCTTCGTCTCCGGTGGCTGCGGAGACTCCCATGTGCGCCCGGCGTCCTTTGGCCCATCACCCCAAGGGACGCGGAACATGGCCCCCGTGATCAGCGCCTGGCCGCCGACGAGCGCCACGATCTCCATGCAGGCTCCGGCCACAGAGCCAGCCAGAAGTAGCACACCGCAAGACCGCTGCCGGCTGGCTCTGACGGTGAAGCCGTCGTGCAAGGCCGGGCCGACCCCGCCGAAGCCGATACAGGAGACGACCCGGGCCGCCCACGCGCGTGAGACGGGTGCCGGGGACGCTCTGGCCGCCGGCAACCGCGGCGAGGGACACCGGCACTTTCAGGGAGACCAGGATGCCGACGCGGATGTCCGTAATGCGCAGACACCTGCCATGCGGGACCTGCTGCTGCGCCCGGCACCGTGGCGACCAGGAACCTACGTGCGCGCGCGAACGGCCCCGGGGGCATGCACGAAGCGATCCGGCCCTGAACGAACGGGAAAAATTGATGAACAAGGGATTTCCAGCAACACACGCGCCGGGAACGCTCCCGATCTGAGGGCATGCCGATCGCGCCTCAAGATAAGGGCATCTGATGACAATAAGGTGCATCGTATGCACCAGGGCCTTGTCAGCGGGAAGCCGTCCTGTTAATTTACCGGCAACAACACCCGGGAACGTTCCCGCGTGAGTTGCCTACAAGACGATCACGCACAACGTCCCCTCTCCGGCCCTGGGAATGCCCTCCGGCCTGAGGCGCTCCCACGATCATGCGAGCAGAAGAACAATCCAGTTGGATCGCTTATGAGGCAGAAGAGGGCGGTCTGTGACTTCCCGGAGTGACCCGATCGCGGCGCGATGAATGACCGCGCCTCACCGGGGGGAGGGCAGGGCCGGGGACAGTCACCTGAAGCCCGGCGGTGATCCGTGGGGCAGCAGGCGTGGAAGTGGCTTCTGGTGCCGCACTTCGCCCGGCCGGACGCGGCGACCCTGATCGCCCTCACCCAAGAGCCGCTGTGGGAGTCGTTCTCCTACTCGGCGCCGCAGCGGAACACCGGCCCGCCCCGGGCGAACCCGGGCGGCTTCGAAAACTACGTCAACGAGTTCAAGGCGGTAGAGGAGTGGTCATGACCGCACCAGCGACGGCTCAACGCTCACGGAGGTGGCGTCGCAACGGGATCGGACCGTGGCTGGCGTTGCCGGCGTTGCTGCTGCTCGGGACGTTCATCTTCCGCCCCCTCCTCCGCTCAGTGGAGCTCAGCGCCTACGCAAGCGACATTCTCGGAAACCCGACCCGTTTCGTGGGATTCGGCAATTACGTCTCTCTGCTGACGGACCCGGACTTCCTCTACACCGTCTTCATCTCGGCACTGATCGCGGTGCTGGGAATGGTCCTCGCGACCGGCAGCGCACTGGTGGTCGTCATCCTGCTCCGCGCGCATCTCCTCGGCCGCGGACTGTTCACCATCATCTTTTCGTTGCCGTTCGCCTATTCCGCGGCATCCGCCTCCGCGATCTTCGCCGGCCTGTTCGCGCCCACGGTCGGCATCCTGAACATCATCCTCTCCGGTATCGGCGTCGACGGTCCCGAGTGGCTCAGCAGGCCGACCGCAGCCATCTGGGCGATCGCCATCGCCACAGCCTGGTATGAGTTCGGCTTCGCGTTCCTGGTGCTCACAGCCGCGATCCGCGATGTCCCGCCCGAAGTGATCGAGGCGGCTCAGCTCGACGGTGCGGGAGGTTTCCGGCTCGCGTCACGGATCCTTGTGCCGATCATGCGGCCCAGCATCCTGTTCCTCGTGGTCACCCAGACCATCGCGGGTCTGCAGTCCTTCGCGCAGATTCAGGTCTTGACCCGGGGCGGGCCTGCCGGAGCGACGACAACGTTCATCTACCGGCTGTATCAGCTGGCCTTCGGCAACGGAACTCCGGACTTCGGCCGCGCGTCAGCGGTGGCAATCGTGCTGATCCTCATCGTGGCACTCATCACCCTCATCCAGTTCCGACTCCTCGGAATCGACAAGAACGCATGACTACGATCATGAAGACCCAACGCGTCGCGCCACTGTCCGCCTCTCCTCAACCTCGCCGACCGGCCCGAGGCCTGACCGTTGCCGGCAGCGCACGGTTCGTCGTCGTGCTCATTCTGGCGGCGGTCATGTTCCTGCCCGTCTACGTCTCCTTCGTCGGGGCATTCACCACCAACGGATCCTTCGCCCGGGACGGTCTGTTCCCGAACCCCTTCGACGCGACTCTTGAGAACTTCAAAGCAGCCGCAACGACAATCCCCCTGGCCCAGCAATACCTGGTCAGCGTCGGAGTTGTCACCCTGCAGACGACCGCTCAGCTGGTGACCGGAGCGCTCGCCGCGTACGCCCTGGTGTTCCCGCAGTGGCGCGGCCGGAACATCGCGTTCGCGCTCGTGATCATTACTTTGGCGGTGCCCGGCGAGAGCATCGTCATCCCGAACTACGAGCTGGTCAGCTCGCTCGGTTTCCGCAACACCATCCTTGGCGTGGTGCTTCCTTATCTCGCTGCGGGATACCCCATTTTCCTGCTGCGGCAGGCATTCGCCGCCGTGCCGCGCGAGACATGGGAGGCGGCAAAGCTCGATGGGGCGGGCGACCTGCGGACTCTGTTCGCCATCATCCTGCCCTCCTGCCGGCCGCAGGTGACCAACGCCACCATCTGGAGCGCCCTCGCGGCCTGGAACGGCTTCTTCTGGCCGCTTCTCATCACCGATTCGGCGCGGGCCCGAACCATCCAGGTCGGTATCTCGCAGCTTGCGGCGTCCGAATCGACCAGCCCCGCCGTCGTCTTCGCCGGCGCCGTACTGGTCGTGATCCCCACCATGCTTCTTGTCGTCTTCGCCCAACGGTTCCTCGTCAACGGGCTCGCCCGCGGCGTACTCCGCTGATCCGTCAATACCCCTCGAAAACCAGACCAGAAGGCAGTCCAATGAAGAAGAGAATCTACTCGGCGGCCATGGCGGCGACGCTCGCCACGCTCCTCGCGGCGTGCACGAGCACCTCCTCCTCTACCGGTTCGGGTGCGTCCGCACAGGCCCCAGGAGCTTCCGCGCTCAAGAACGCAAAGGGCGTCACGAACATCACGTTCTGGCACGGGGTCAGTGCGGTCAACGGTGAAGAACTCACGAAGCTCGTCAACCAGTTCAACGCCCAGAACAAGGGCAGCATCCACGTCACGGCGACGTTCCAGGGCGGGTACGCGGATCTTCTGGCCAAGTACACCGCGTCCATCCGGGACAAGTCCTCCCCGACGGTCCTGCTGGCCAGTGACATCGGTACAGGCTTCCTGACGGACGTGAAGCAGAGCATCCCCGCCGCGGACATGGCCAAGGCCAACCCCGGCGACCTCGACCTCGCCGACCTCGTGCCGGCCGCGCGGAACTACTACACCGTCAACGGCAAGCAGCAGGCGGTGCCCATGAACGTCTCGACGCCGGTCCTCTGGGTCAACAGAGACCTCCTCAACAAGGCGGGAATCTCAGACAGTTCGCTGTCCACGATCGACGGCGTCGTCGCGGCGGCGAAGACCCTCGCCAGCAAGACCGGTCAGAAGGGCTTCACCATGCCCGACGACGACTGGTACTTCGAGCAGATGACCGCCAATTCCGGCCAGGAGTTCTGCAGCCCCGACAACGGGCGCGCCGGCAAAGCTCCGACGAAAATCACCATCAACACCGGGGCGGCGAAGGAAGCCATCACGAAGATCGCGAGCCTCTACACCGGCGGCGTCGCAGTCGACGGCTCTCCTGACGGGTCCACCGCAATCTCGGCGTTCCAGGCGGGCAAGGTCGGGATGATGCTCAGCAGCTCCGGCACGCTCAGCATCCTGAAGACCGGCACCAAGTTCAAGTACGACGCCCTTCCGTTCCCGACCGGGGCTTCCAACAGCAAGGCAGGCCCCGTCATCGGCGGAGCAGCTCTCTGGCTGAGCGCGACCGCGTCGAAGGCGCAGCAGGTGGCCGGGTGGAAGTTCGAGTCGTACCTGGCCTCCGCCGCCGCGCAGGAACAGTTCAGCCAGGCCACCGGATACATCCCGACCAACACGGCGGTCGCGGGCACCGCATCCCAGAAGGCGTTCCTCGCCGCCAACCCGACATACGCGAAGTTCCCCAAGCTGGTGGGCAACACTCCGGTCAACTCCGTGACGTCCGGGTGCGTCACCGGAGCGATGACGGCCATCCGCACCGCCAACGTCGGCGAAATGCAGGCGATCTTCGCAGGCACCAAGAGCGTCGGCAGCGCGCTTGACTCCGCAGCGGCCAAGGCCGAGACAGCACTGAAGCAGTACAGCGAGCAGCTGGGCAAGTAACGCGACACCCAGCGGGTCCGGGAGCCATCCTCCCGGACCCGCTCCGACGAAGGAAGAAATCATGCACCAGGTCCGGTACGGCGTGTACCTGCGTCCCGACGCGCGCACGTGTTGGAACGTCACTCAGATCACCACCGCGCTTCGCCACCAATTCGGCCTGCTCTCGGCGGGTGCATTCCCGCCTCATGCCACGCTGGTCGGCAACATGAAAACCGACGCCTCCGTCGACGAGCTCATTGCGGTCCTGGATCCCGTATTCGCTGAAACCGAACCCTTCACCGTTTACAACCCGGGTGTTCAGCACTCGCCGGTGGGGCACGCCTACAACATCAACCGCGACGAGAGCGGCGACAAGCCCAACGTCCCGCTCAATGCGCTCGCACAGGCCGTGCGAGAAGCTGTTCTCCCGCTGTCAATTCCCACGTACGAGTACCTCGTCCCGCCTGTCGAAGAGCAGGAGTTCGAGGCGCACCTGTCACTCGCCAGCCACGAACTCATGGTGGACAACCGGCGCTCGGGAGAAATTGGAGAGTTCATCGACGAACTGGACTGGCAGCCGCCGGCGTCTTTCACCGCTCGCTGGTACACCCTCTTTGAGTTCCGCGCGGACTGGGACGGGTACTGGTGGGAGACTCTGACGTGGCGGCACCTGCAGTCCTGGGACACCGCAAACACCGTGTCCACGGTCAGCACGTTCAAGGCCGCACCGATTCAGCGGGCGGCGCAGGCATGAGTTCTCTTGACACTGCCGCGCCAGGCGCGGGCGCAAGCGATGAACGCAAGGTCGTCGTCTTCGACCTCGGAGAAGTGCTCGCCTCCCCGGCCGATCTGCACGAGCGCCTGGCGCGCTTGATCGGGCATGACCCTGTTGCCGAAGAGCGCGCGTACTGGAACCACCGCGACGCGTACGACCGCGGCGGATCGGCGCAAGAATATTGGACCAGGGTTCTCGCAGAGCTCCAAGCCACCCATACCGCTGAGCTCGTGGACGACCTCACGCGCATGGACACGGAGGCGTGGGTCGCAATCCGGGACGACGCCAGCGTTCTGCTTGAAACGCTGCACACGGCAGGCGTACCCGTCGCCATCCTGTCCAACGCGACCCCCGAGATGGCCGTAGCTGCCCGGACGACACCATGGGCGCAGTGGATTGACCACTGGTTCTTCTCCTCGGAACTGGGAATGGCAAAGCCGGACCTGGCTCTGTACAGGCACGTCCAGTCCGTCCTCGAAGTCTCCCCGGGGCAGATCACGTTCCTCGACGACCGGCCTGTCAACGTCGAAGGTGCACGCACAGCCGGATGGAACGCCTACCTCTGGACCTCCGGAGAACAAGCCTCGACGGATCTGGTCGACGCTGGCTTCCTCACCAAAGAGTCTCCTAGCCGCCCGGGAGTTGTCGGGTAAAGGGACAGGTTGTGGAGTCGGGTCACGCCGAGCATGCCCGAGTGGACTTTGCCGCCTCGTTCGACTTCTCGGCGGACAGGGCAAGCCGTGCAGAAGCCGCGAGTACGAGAAGGGTTTCGCCCAGGGTGGGCAGCCGCCGGGTAAGAGGGAGAGCGGTCTTCGGCGTCGATGTCGGCGATACTCACCCTTCGGAAAAACTCCGCCGGGCCCATGCCGGCCGGTACTGCCGTATGGCGCCGTTGTCCGCATGGTGTCCGGCTTCGCTGTCGCCGGGGTCCTGATGATGATCTGTCCCGACGGCATCCGGGTCCTGGGCAACATCACTGGCGGGATCATCGGCTTCGCCGTCACGTGATATTGCCTGGAAACGCCGTTGCCCAAGACTCAGGGCCTACAAGATATTGACGCGCCGACGGGTGAGCGAGCACGGACTGGACGTGCTTCTCGCCCGTCGGCGCGTCTCTTCTCTCAGGAGTACGGAAAGGCAACGCTTCCGCCGCCGCGCGTGCCTTCAGAATCGTTGCGGAACGGCGGCCGGCTCGCCTGCGTGGTCTCCACGGGCGACCAAGGCGCCCATGCACAGTCTCCGCGCTCAGCGTCGGGCTGCGATGGCCGTAACTTCGACCAACATCCCGGGCCGCGCCAGCTGGTCGATTCCGATCGCAGCACGGACCGGGTACGGAGGCTGGAAGGCCTGCGCGTACGACTTGTTGAATACCGCGCGATGGCCGATGTCGGTCAGGTAGATGGTGAGGTGAGCGACGTCAGCCATGGTCGATCCGACGCTCTCCAGTGTTTTGCGGGTCTGCTCGAGAACGAGCGCCGCCTGGGCGCCGATGCCTTCAGGCATGACGTCATTGTCGTCGACCGGAATCTGAGTGGTGAACACGAGGTCGCCGACGATCGTGCAGTCGGACGACAGGCCTTCGGCGGGCGGGTTCGGATGGAACTGAATCATGATGATCTATCAATCGGTAGTGGTCGGACGGGACATGGTTGCGGCGCCTTTTTGGATGGATCGCTCGGTAGTAGATCGACTGGCGTTCGACGGGGCGGAGTGCTTCCTGCGGACTCGGTTGCTACAGCCAGCAGCGGAACTGATCCGCGCTCTCGATGCGGTTCTGCCGGGGCCGGCAGCACGGGCAATGCCGTTGCTTCGTCACGGTCGTCGCGCAACCGCAGTGCGTCATGGCGGTTGATGCTCGGCCAGTCGTAGAGCCAACGGATGCTGTCGTGCGCCCAGCTGAGCTTGGCCTCGTGGCCGGCGGGAAAGCGGTGTTGGCTGCCTCCGGTGTTGCGGCGTGCTGCGCGCCGTACGTCTTCACGGGGCCGATGAAGGGGTTGGAGACGCCGATGAAGCCGGCCACGAAGAGCGTCGCGGGTCGGTTGTAGGGCGACTGAGGGTCCTCGGCCTGAAGCGGTACGCCGTTGTTCATGACCGCGATGCGGTCGGACATGGTCAGTGCTTCTTCTTGGCCATGGGTCAGGTAGACGAACGTGATAGCGGCCCCGCGCTGCATGCGCTTCAGCTCCACCTGCATCTGCTTGCGCAGCTTGAGGTCGAGGGCGCTTGGCGGCTCGTCTCTCGGGGTCGACCTCGTCGGTCCAGAGACGCCCGCCGACGTGCTCGCGCGCCTCCAGAACCCGGATCGTATGTCCCGCCTGCTGCAGGACGTACGCCGCCGAAAGTCCCGCTGCTCCCGTACCGACGACCAGCACGCCGACCTGCGTGGTGTCATGTGCAGGTCGACACCTGAGATCGAGGCGAGGTCTGCCGATGTGACCGCCGGTGTGCCGGAGACCAAGTCGGACGGGTCCAGGACATCGGATGTCAGCGTTGCGGTCAGGATGTCGGCGTGCAGGATTCGCTGCGTGCCGGTCACGAGTCGAACCCCAGTCCGAGCCGGTCGAGCGTCCGCAGCATCAGGTTGCGGCGTCCTTCACGGTGATCGGCACGGTCGAGCGACCATTTCGTGGCCTCGATCCCGAGCTTCGCGAACGGCTCGGGCGGGAACGGCAGCGGCTTCTTGCGCACCATCCCCAGGCGGGTGCGCGGGGTCGTCTTCCCGTCGAGCCGGTCGAGCATGACCTCCGCTGCAAACCGTGTCGCGGCCACGCCGAGCCCGGTGAACCCGGCGGCATAGGCGACCCGGCCGCGACGGGCCAGCCCGTGGAACGCGCAGAACTGCGTCGAGGTGTCGATCGCGCCCGCCCAGCGGTGGCTGATGCCCACGCCCTCAAGCTGCGGATACGTCGTCAGGAGATGTGACGCGAGCCGGCGATAGGACTCGTCACGGTCCTCGTACTCCGGACGGACACGTCGTCCCGCGTGGTAGATCGCGTCGTAGCCGCCATAGAGGATCCGGTTGTCGGCGGTCAGCCGGGAGTAGTGGAACTGGTTGGCCAAGTCGCTCACGCCCTGCCGGTGCTGCCAGCCGATCGTGCTCATCTGCGCCGCGGAGAGCGGCTCGGTCATCAGGACGTAGTCGTAGACCGGAACGGTCGACAGCCGTGACCGACGCAGCAGGGGTCGGAACACATTGGTCGCGAGCGCGACCTTCCGGCTGCGGACCAAACCGTAGGTCGTCCGTACGTCGACCCGTCCGGTGCGAGCCGAACCCAGGCCTGTGACAGCGGAGCGTTCGAAGATCTCGACGCCGAGATCGGCGGCGACCCGCGCCAGCTCACGGGCCAGGCGACCGGGGTGCACCAGCGCCCTGTCGTCCTTGGCCCAGCGTCCTGCGCGGAAGATCGGACTGGCGATCTCGGCCTGCACGGCGCCCTCGTCGAGCCACTCGCCGTAAGAGCCCTCCTCCAGCCATTGCACCTGGTGCGGCTCGTACGCGACCGACAGAACGCCCGTCCGCTCGAGCTGCACGTCCATCCCGAGCTCGGTGACATCGCGCTCGAGGGCGTCGAGGTTATCGATGCCCAGCTGCTCGATGGTGTCGTACTCGTCGGGCCAGCGGCTGCGGCCGTTCTCCGCGCCGTGCGTCAGACTCGCCTCGGCGAATCCGCCGTTGCGTCCCGACGCAGCCCAGCCGATTGACTCGGCCTCGAGCAGCACGATCCGCGCTGCGGGATCGCGCCGCTTGGCCAGCAGCGCGGTCCACAGCCCGCAGTAGCCGCCCCCTACGACTGTCAAGTCGGCATCGATCGAGCCGGTCAGCTGCGGGTGGTCGACACCCGGCGCGTCGTCCAGCCAGAACACCCGCCGCTCAGCCGAGCGCAGTGCCTCCGTCACCAGGGCATCGGGCGGCGCCTGTCGTTCGAAGACCGTGCTGTGGCGTTTCATCGGTTGCTCGGGAACGCCGGCTGGAACTGAATCATGAAGATCTGCCAATCGATATTGGGTAAGCAAAACGAGGTTGGGCGAGTGCGCGGATCGACCAACCGATCTCGGGGTCGAAGCGGCGCACCCCCAAAGGCGCTTCCCCGCCCGGCGCGGGTGGGTGATGCCACGTCAGCGTCGGGAACACGTGGTGATGCCCTCACTGGCTGGGCCGTCGACACCCCACTTCGTTGACGGGGAAGCGTTGTCGGTGTGAGCGGGCCGTCAGCGGACCGTGCGGATCAGCTTCTTGTTCACGAACTCATCGATGCCGTACCGGCCGAGCTCGCGGCCGAAGCCGGAGCGCTTGATGCCGCCGAAGGGCAGCTCGACACCATCGAGCAGGACCCCGTTCACGAACACCATGCCGGCCTCGATCCGGTCGGCAACGCGCTCGGCCTGCTCCGGGTCCGTCGTGAAGACGTAGGAGCCGAGACCGAAGGGGATGTCGTTGGCAATCGACACCGCCTCCTCCTCCGACGACGCCTTGAAAACCATCGCCACAGGACCGAACAGCTCCTGGTGGTAGACGTCGTTCTCCGGGGTGACGCCGGTCAGGACCCCGGTCGGGAAGAAGGCGCCGTCACGCTTGCCGGCCGACACCAGGTCCGCACCCTGCTCGACGGCAGTGTCGACCTGCGCCTGCAGCCGGTCGGCGGCGGCGACCGACGACAGTGGTGAGATTCCCTCGGCGCCCGCCTTGATGGCCTCGGTGAACTTCTCCACGAACGGCTCGTAGAGCTCCTCCGCGACGATGAACCGCTTCGCCGCATTGCACGACTGGCCGGTGTTGTCCAGACGCGCGGTGACGGCCGCCTCGACAGCCCCGTCGAGATCGTCGGTGGACAGCAGGATGAAAGGGTCCGAACCACCGAGCTCGAGGACGACCTTCTTCAGGTTGCGGCCCGCGATCTCGGCGACGGCCGCGCCCGCGCGCTCTGAGCCCGTCAGCGAGACGCCGGCGACGCGTGGGTCGGCGATCACGGCCGCGACCTGCTCATTGCTGGCGTAGACGTTGGCGTAGACGCCTGGCGGGAAACCCGCGTCGTCATAGATCTGCTGGATCGCGGCGGCCGACTCGGGGCACTGCGGCGCGTGCTTCAGGATGATCGGGTTCCCAATGCACAGATTCGGGCCGGCGAACCGGGCCACCTGGTAGTACGGGAAGTTCCACGGCATGATTCCGAGCAAGACGCCGTACGGCGACCGCCGGATCAGGGCCGAGCCCTCGCCGTCGAGCAGCTCGACCGGCTCGTCGGCGAGCAGCTTCTCCGCATGGTCGGCGTAGTACCGGTAGATGGCCGCGCTGAACTCCACCTCGCCGACAGCGTCCCCGAGCGGCTTGCCCATCTCACGGACGATGATCGCAGCCAGTTCATCTTTGCGCTTGTCATGCAGTTCGGCGACGCGCTTCACCAGCACGGCGCGCTCAGCGAGCGTCGTCCGGGCCCAGCCCTTGCCGGCTGACATCGCCAAGGCGAGCGCAGCCTCGACTTCGACATCGGTAGCGGTCGGGTAACTCTGCACCAGTTCACCCGTGTTTGGGTTGGTGACAGCATATGTGGTCATGACGATGTCCGATCTTGGGTCAGCGTCCGTGGCTGAATCCGGGCACCCAGGGCGGCGCCGTCACTGCGTGGGTCGGCAGCGGCGTGGAGTGCGGGATCGCCACCCTGTACTCGTGTTCGTTGACTTCCTTCGGAACGGCGATCCGCACTCTTTCTCCTCGCTGCAGCAGTGCAACTCTTGGATTTTTGCCCGGAGGCCGGACTGCCTGACGGGGCTCGCTCGAGACCTTCGGCGGGCGGCCTGGAAGACTGATGAAGATCTTGCTCTGGCCGCCCGGTTCGCCCGGGATCGCTGATAAATGTCAATCACCATTGACCGGTGCAGGCGGGGCGTGATTTCAAGATCTTCAGGACTTCTAGCTCGGCGGCAGAAAGGGTGCGACCGTCGCGACCCGCCGTGCCGGTCGATCGGTTCGATCTTCCTTGCGGTCCGCGCTGCCCAGGACCCGGACGATCGAGTTGCTGGCGAGCCAGCGCAACGGTTCGGGCTCCCAGCCGCGGGCGCGGTGAGCGACCCATGGGAGCTTGGTGAGAGCGGTGGATCGGTTGAGAACGAGGTCGCGGAGCGTCCGCCCTGCGATGTTCGTCGCCGTCACGCCGTGACCTGAATAGCCCCCGGCCCAGCCGATCTTCGTGCTCGTGTCATAGCCGACCGACATGCACCAATCCCTGGGCACCCCGAGCGGGCCGCCCCAGTGATGGGTCACTCGTGCTTCGGCAGTTTGGGGGAAGTGCTGGCGAAGCGTCTGCTGGAGCCTGTCCGCGACTTCGGCGCTGACCTCGTTCTCGGAGTCGATCGGACTTCCGAGTCGGTAGGGAGCCCCCCGGCCGCCGATGGCGATACGGCCGTCGGCAGTTCGCTGTGCGTAGAAGAAGAGGTGCCTCTTGTCCCGGATCGTCATGCCCGCTGGCCATCCCAGCGAGTTCCACACATCAGGTGGCAGCGGTTCTGTTGCGACCATCAGCGATGTGAGTGGCAGATATCGCCGGTGGCGACCGGGCAGCTGAGTGGTGTAGGCCTCCGTGGCGAGGATGACGACCGGGGAGGCGAGGGAACCTCCGTCCGTCTCGACGACACCGGAGCGAACGCCCGTGACCGCGGTGTTCTCCGCGATCTGGACACCCATCTGTTCGACCACGAGGGCAAGTTCTCGCACCAGCTTTGCCGGCTGGATCCGAGCGGCGTGAGGTGTGAACAGCCCCGCGCGAACGTCAGGGATGTTCACGCGCTCCTTGACTTGGTCTCGGTTCAGCCACTGCAGGTCGGTTGCCTCCGGGTTCAGGCGTTGCTTGGCGCCGTACTCGGCCTGCAACCGCTGTAGCTGGGGTTCGGTCATCGCTACCGCGAGCGATCCGCCCTTGTTGTAGTCGCACGTGATGCCGTGTCGGTTGATGACGGCACCGATCTCGCTCACGGCGTGGTTCGTCTCGATTTCGGCTGCGTGGACCGCCGCCGGTCCGGATCGCCGGGCGTAGAGCGAGGCGGACCCGGCGATTCCCGCGTTCGCCCATCCGCCGTTGCGCCCGGAGGCGCCGAAGCCCGCGACTTCACGCTCTACGACGACGATCTGGAGATCGGGCCTCTCCAAGGCGAGGTAATAGGCCGTCCAGAGCCCTGTCAATCCCGCACCGACGATCACCACGTCCGCGTGAGTCGTTCCCAGCAGGCCCGGCCTGGGAACGACTGTCGCGTCCAGCTGATCGAACCACAGGCACCGTTGCAGAAGCTGGCCCAAGGGGCCCGCCGCTTGGTCTGTCATCGGCCGTCCTGGGTAAGTTCGTCGGCATCGGTGAGGACGTGGCGCAGGATCTGCTCCATCTCGTCGAAGTGCGTCTGTATGCCGAGATCGGAGGTCTGGGTCGCTACCGAGGCGGTCATGGTGCTCCGTTCTGTGCGTGCTTGTGCCGTTGTTGGGAACTGGCGCGACCATCTAGGCGACGTCTGGGTGGTTGTTGCTCGGTCAGTCGCGGAGCCAGCGGATGCTGTCGTGCGCCCAGCTGACCTTGACCTTCTGGCCGACGGGAAAGCGGTGTTGGCTGCCTCCGGTGTTGGCCACGTGGGCGAGGATCGGCATCTCTCGGCCGGTGACAGCGATGCGGTATTCGGTCTCGCGTCCCAGGAAGATGGACTCGGTGATCTCTCCCACCGTCACTACGTCGTCGGTGTCGGGGCTGTCGAGTCCGCTGATGTTGACGAGTTCGGGTCGGATGGATGCGTGGGCCAGGTCGGCGGCCTGGTCGATAGCCGCGGGAACGGGGCCGATGCCCTCGAGCTCGGCGACGAGCTGTCCGCCGCGGCTCTTCACGGGGCCGGTCAAGACGTTGGAGACGCCGATGAAGTCGGCCACGAAGCGCGTCGCGGGTCGGTCGTAGAGCGCCTGCGGGTCCTCGACCTGGAGCAGTACGCCGTTGTTCATGACCGCGATGCGGTCCGACATGGTCAGCGCCTCCTCCTGGTCGTGAGTCACGTAGACGAAGGTGATCCCGACCTCGCGCTGCATCCGCTTCAGCTCCACCTGCATCTGCTTGCGCAGCTTGAGGTCCAGCGCGCCCAGTGGCTCGTCGAGGAGGACCAGAGCCGGCCTGGACACCAGTGCGCGGGCCAGTGCGACGCGCTGGCGTTGCCCGCCGGAGAGTTCGTTCGGTTTGCGGTCCTCCATGCCGGTCAGGTGGACCAGTGCGAGGGCGTCGCGGACGGCCGGGCCGATGTCCTTCTTGGGGTGCTTGCGTACCTTGAGTTCGAAGGCCACGTTGTCGTACACCGACAGGTGCGGGAAGAGCGCGTAGCTCTGGAACACCATGTTGAGGTCGCGCTTGTGGGCCGGCTTGGTCTCGATGGGTTCGCCGTGCAGGAGGATGGAGCCGGTGGTCGGCTTCTCGAAGCCTGCGATCATGCGCATGAGGGTCGTCTTGCCGCATCCGGAGGGCCCGAGAATCGAGAAGAACTCGTTGTCCATGATGCGCATCGAGACTCTGTCGACCGCGTTGCCCGATCCGAACGATTTACAGACGTCGGTCAGCTCGATGGCCACCTTCTGGCCGTCGGCGCGGGAGGACTGCACTGGGTCCGTCATCGTCTTGGTCACGAGGCCCTCACCTTGGTCCAGCCCTGCTGGAAGTACTGCATCGCCGTGCCGGGATCGAGGACGAAGTCGGCGTTCGCGATGGACTTGGTCGGCGCATAGACGGCCGGGTTGTTCTTCAGCGCGGGCTTGACGTCCTTCAGGGCGGCCTCGTTCGCCACGGCCTGGTTGCCGTCGTTGGATCCGAGGGCAGCGATGTCGGGCCGGAGCGTGAAGTTCAGCCACTTGTAGGCGTTGGCGAGGTTGGGGGCGTTGCGGACAACGCTGAAGGTGTCGGTCCACACGGTCCCGCCCTCCTTGGGCAGGACGTAGTGGACGTGGGAGTTGGCGTCGAGGGCCTTCGCCATCGTGGTGCCGCTCCAGGCCTCAGCGAGGCAGGCCTGGCCGCTGCTGAGCAGGTCGGGGTAGTTGGTGGCGTTGTAGCCCGCGAGGAGTGGCTTCTGATCGACGAGTGACTTGGTCGCCTTCTCGATCTCGGCCTTGCTGGTGCTGGCGGCCGAGTAGCCGTTGACCTGCAGGGCTGGGACGTAGGCGGAGAGCATGTTGTCGAGCATGTAGATCTTGCCCTTGTACTGCTTGTCCCACAGTGCCTTCCACGAGGTCGGCGCCTGCTTGACGCACTGGTCGTTGTAGGCGAGGCCGGTGGTTCCCCAGACCCAGGGGATGCTGTGGGCGTTGTTGGGATCGAAGCTCGGGTTGCGCCACTTCGCCCCGAGGTTGTCGAGGCCCTTGATCTCGGACTGGTCCAGTTTCTGGACGAGGTTCTGGGCGACGAGGGCCTGGACGGCGTTCTGGGTGGGCTCGACGATGTCGTATCCGCCGGCGCCGCCGGCGAGCTTGGAGATCATCGTGTCGTTGCTGTCGAACGTGTCGATCGTGACGTGGACTCCGGTCTCGGCCTCGAACTTCTTGACCACCGAGGCCGGGATCTCGCCGTCCCACGCGTAGATGTTGAGCTTCTTGGTCTTGGGGGCGCTCGAGACGTCTGCGGAGGCACTCCCGCTGCCGTTCCCACTACAGGCGGAGAGGGCCGAGAGGGCAAGGACGGTGATCGCTGAGACAGCGATCGAAGGTGTCGTGCGCATTGCTTCTCCTGGTTATCGACTCGCGAATCAGTTAGTTGCGGTCGGAGGCGACGATGTCGCGCATCTGGCGGGCACCCACCAGCAGAACGATCAGCATCGTGACTCCGATCAGGACAGTTCCCAGAGCATTGATCTCCGGCGTGAGCCCCGTTTTGAGGAGCGAGTAGACCCGGAGCGGCAGCGTCGTCGTGCCGACGCCGTTCGTGAACGTCGAGATGACGATGGTCCCGAACGAGATGGTGAAGGTCAGCAGCCACGTGGCGAGGAGCGACGGGGCCATGAGGGGGATGGTGACGCGGCGCATGGTCTGCCACCCGGTACAGCCGAGGTCGGTGGCGGCTTCGGGAAGCGACGGGTCGAGGGTGGAGTAGGCACCCGTGAGGATGAGCACCGCGTAGGGAAGGGTGACGACGAGGTGGCTCACCGAGAGTGTGGTGAACCCGAGGCTGACGTTGGCCTGCACGAACACGGTCAGGAGCGCGGCGCCCAGGACGATCTCGGGGATGATCAGGGGTGCGGCGAGCAGACCCGTGAAGAGTTTCTTGCCGGGGAGGTTGCTCTTGTTCAGCCCGGCTGCGGCCATGAAGCCGAGGACGGTGGCCAGTGTCGCGGAGACAGCGCCGACGATCACGCTGGTGCGCAGAGCGTCGAGCAGGGGCGTGTCGTGGAGGAGTACGTCATACCAGCGGGTGGTGAAGCCGCCCCATTTGTAGGTGACGTCGGAGTCGTTGAAGGACAGCACGATGACGGCGACGATGGGCACGTAGAGGAACACGATCGCCGCTTTGGCGACCAGCCCGGTCACGACGTCCATCGGGTGTCGCCGCTGGCGCTTTCCTCGCGGTCGTCGCCGTGCCGGCGGGGTGCGGTCAGACTCGGTGGTGCGTTCGGTGCTGTCGGTCATCGTGGGGCTGCCTTTCGTCGAGCGCGCCGGGCAAGTGCGCCCAGGGCAAGAAGCGCCACGGCCATGAGCGCGAGCAGCATTGCGGATGCGGCTGCTCCCATCGGCTGATTCCGGTACTCGGTGTTGAGAGTGACGATCACGTTCCCGATCAGCTGGTTCTTGCCGCCTCCCAGCAGGACCGGGATGACGAACACGCCGAGGGAGGGGATGAAGGTCAGCAGCGCGGCGCCGATGAGCCCCGGTTGCACGAGCGGGAGGAGAACGCGCCGGTGGATTCCGAACCAGCCGCATCCCAGATCGGCGGCGGCCTCGGTGAGCGACATGTCGAGCTGGCGCATCGAGGCGTAGATGGGGAAGACCGCCGTCGGCAGGAAGATGTACAGCAGTCCGAGGAAGACGGCCCCGGTGCTGGGGATCCAGCCGTCGGTGGCGTGGTGCCAGCCGAAGACGTCGAGGAAGCTGCTGATGGGTCCGCCGGGGCTGAGGAGGTTGATCCAGGCGAAGACGCGGACCAGGAAGTCGGTCCAGAACGGGACGATGATCAGCAACAGCAGCATCGACTGCACGCGGGCCGACTTGGTGGCGATGTAGTAGGCCACGAAGTATCCGACGAGTCCGCAGATGATCGTGTTCGCGGTCGCCAGGTAGAGGCTGTAGGTCAGTACCTTCAGGTAGACCGGGTCGTAGAGCTCCCGGTAGTTCTCGAGCGTCCAGCCGCCCTCGATTCCGCCGTAGGCGCCGGCGTGCGCGAAGCTCGTGCGGATGACCACGATGAGCGGGATCACCACGAACATGATCACGGTCAGTGCCGCGGGCGCCAGGAGTCCGAGGTCGCTGAGGCCTCGAAGCCGTCGTGCGACGCTGGTCCCGTTTTCTGCGGGCGGTGCCTCACGAGGCAGGTCGTGCGTTACGGACACGGAAACCACTCTCCCTAGTTACCGGACGGCCAGGTGCCGCATGACCGGCGCTTCGGAGCCGCTCAGCGAGTCCGCAAGCCGCTTGCCGGTGCTCGGCGCGAGGAGCACGCCGAGCATCTGGTGACCGGCGGCAACCCATACCTGCCCTTGGCCGACGCGGCCGACGTAGGGCATACCGTCCGGCGTGAGCGGTCGCAGGCCGGCCCACTCGTTCTTGCGGGCCTCCCAGTCGACGTCGGCGAGGAAGGGGCGGGCGGCGTGGATGATCGAGCGGATGCGCCGCTGGTCGATCGACAGGCCGTATCCGCTGAATTCCATCGTTCCGGCCACCCGGACCCCGGAGTCCATCGGCACGACACCGACGTGTGCTTCTTCCAGCTTGAGCACGTGACGTGGCGGCGTTTTGGGGAAGATGTTGAAGCTGTATCCCTTCCCCGGGTACATGGGGATGCGGACGCCGATGGACTTGAGCAGTTGAGCGGACCACACGCCGGCGGCGACGACACACCGGTCCGCGACGAGGTCGCCCGCAGCGGTGACGGCGGTGACGGATCCCGGGGTTTCGATGAGCCGTTCCACGGCGGTGTGGGTGTGGATCTCGGCGCCCTCGCCCCGCAGATAGTCCGCGATCGCGTTGCAGAACTGGCCGGGATCGAGATACGCCTGGTCCCGCAGGAAGAAGCCGGCGCGGGCCTCCGTCCCGAGTGAGGGATCGGCCGCTTTGAGCTCGTCAGTGCTGAGGATGTCGCCGCAGTCGATCGTCTCGCCGAACAGCGAGAGGTATTCGTCACGGCTTCCGATCGAGCGCTCCCGGCTGGAGTACACCTGGAGGTAGTCGTCCTTCACCAGCTGGAAGGTCCCGATCTCGGACTGCATGTGCCCGAACAGCTCCAGGCCGTCCTTGCCGAGTTCCGTGAGAACGCGTGTCCCGTGCCGGAAATCGCGAGCGTTGGACTTGGCGAGCAGCCGCAGGAAGAACGGCAGGTTGCGCAGCACTTGCGTGGGCCGCATCGACAGGGCGCTGCCTTTCGCGAACACATTCGCGAGGGCGCTGACGACCAGGCCCGGCTCGGCCAGCGGAGTGGCGACGGCCGGGCAGATCTCCCCGGCGTTTCCCCACGACACTCCTGCGGCGATGCCGCCGCGCTCGACCACGGACACCTCGTGTCCGGCCTGATGCAGCCAGTACGCGGTGGACAAGCCCACGGCTCCTGCACCGACGATGAGCACCTTCATGCCTGACGGCCCTCCAGTTCCCGCCACTGGGCGGGGTAGTGTGCGCGTACGTGAACCTCGGACACGTACTCCGACTCGAGGTCATTGAGGATCTGCTCGGTGGTGCGCTGCTGCGGGGGTCCGTAGCCGCCGCCACCGGGCGCGTAGAAGGTGAGCGTGTCCCCGTGGTCGATGCTGATCGTGGGGCCGGCCTGGAATTCGAGGCGGTGTTCGCGTTCCGTGCCCTGGTTGATCACCCATGCGCTTCCCTCGGCGGGTCCGCCGCCGAAGAGTCCCTGCGGCGGGATCGCCGAGCGCTGTGAGGTGTGCGAGAGCAGGCCCTCGCTTCCCAGGCACTGCCACGACAGGATGAGTCCCAGTCCGCCGCGGAACTCGCCGATTCCGCCCGAGTCCTGGCGCAGTTCCTTGCGCAGGTAGAGCACCGGTGCCTCGATCTCCGTGCTCTCGATCGAGGACGAGGCCACGTTCGTGATCCATCCCGGCATGCCGTTGAGGCCGTCCTTGCCGGCCCGGGCTCCCAGCCCTCCGGTGCTCGGTCCGGTTCCCTGGTCCCAGGACTGGCGTCCGGTGAGGTCCGCTCCGAGCGTGGCGGGATCGGGGTTGATGGCGGTGGCGTTGCAGTACACCATGCCGCAGGAGTTGGCGACGACGTCCTGCGGTACCGCCTTGGCCATCGCCTCGAAGACGAGGTCGACGATCTGGTGGGTGATGGCCATGCGCTGGTAGACCGCGGCCGGCTCGCGCGGGTCGACGAGCGTTCCCGGCTCGGTCCGCACCGTGACGATGTTCGCGGTTCCCTGGTTCTTCGGGATGTCCGCGGGCATGAGGGCCATGAGCCCGAAGAGGCTCGCTGAAATGGTGGCCGACTTGGGGCAGTTGATCGGGCCGACGATCTGCTGGGCGGTCCCGGAATAGTCGAAGACGATGTCGTCGCCGCGCACGTCGATGGCGAGCTTGAGCCGGTGCGGCCCGCCCATCGAGCCGTCCTCCAGTACCTGCGTCTCGGCCTCGTAGCGGCCGTCCGGGATGCGCTCGATGTAGGCACGGGTGCGGCGCTCCGCGTAGTCGATCTGGTTCTCGATCGCCTCGGTGACCGTCTCCAGCCCGTACTTGTCGACCAGGTCGAGGAAGCCGCGTGCGCCGACCCGGGCGCCGGCGACCTGCGCGAGGATGTCGCCCTTTTGCGCGTAGGGGGCGTTGGTGTTGGCGAGGATCAGGCGGAACAGCCGCTCGTCGAGTACCCCGCGGCGGAACAGCTTGATCGGAGGGATACGCAGGCCCTCGTCGAAGATCGTGGTGTGCCAGCCCTCGGGATCGACCCCGCCGGTCCCGGCCAGGTGCGCGAAGAGCGTGGAGAACCCGAGCAGGGTCTCACCGTGGAAGATCGGGTAGTAGACGATGAAGTCGGAGGTGTGATGCGCTCCCAGGCTCCCGTCGATGAACGGGTCATTGGTCAGCAGCACGTCGCCGGGCTCGATCTGCTCGGCCGGAATCTCGTTCTGCAGCATCGCCCGCAGGCACGGGCCGAGCGCGTTCAGGTGGACGGGAACGTTCGCCCCTTCCGCCAGGAGCCGCCCGCTCGCGTCGAAGATCGAGGACGAACAGTCCTTGCCCTCCTTGATGACCAGGGAGTAGCTCGTCCGCTCCATCGTGTCTGTCATCTGCTCGGCAAGGGATTCCAGATAGCTGCGAATGACCTCGACCGTGACCACGTCGACTGCCATGTACTGCTCCTTCCAATTCGGTCCGCGTGGCGCGGCGCTCAGCCCTTGATGACGAGATCGCCGGACTCGTCGACCACGCAGGTCTGCCCGGGCAGGACGACGATGGTGGTCAGGTTCTCCTGCACCACGGCCGGTCCGACGAGCGAGGCACCGGCCCGCAGCTGCACGCGGTCGTAGAACCGGGTCTCGTGCCAGTCCCCGAAGTACGCCCGGTGCGTACTGACCGGCTTCGGCGACGGGGAGCCCTCGACTTCGTCGATGCGCCACTCGGACACCTTGGGAGCGCGCACGAGCGCGTGGGTCTTGACGTTGACGAGCTCGACCGGGTCCTCGGGGGCACAGTGCCCGTAGCGCTGCGCGTGGGCCTCGTGAAAGGCATCCTTGACCCGGTCACGTTCCCGGTCGTCGAACACACCCCGGCTCGCTATCGGAAGCTCGTAGGTCTGCCCGAAATAGCGCAGGTCCAGGGTGCGGAACACCTCCGCGTCGCCGGGCTGGATCGTCTCCGCGGCAAGCTCCTCGAACAGCTCCGAGCTGATCGCTGCGAACGCCGCCTCCACATCGGCCGCCGGGAACGCGTCGAGCAGACCGCGCATGACCCGCAGGTGATCGTGCCGCTCGTCCGTGATGAGCAGACCGAGCGCCGACGTGTTGCCGGGATCACGCGGCACGATGAGGGAACTGACCCCCAAATCGCGTCCGAGGAACCCGGCCAGGAGCCCGCCGGCGCCACCGAAAGCGATCATGCCGAGGTCCCGGGGATCGTGCCCCCGCTGGACCGTCATCCGGCGCGCGGCCCGCAGACAGTGGGCCACCGCGATCTGGACGATCCCGTAGGCCGCCTCCTCGATGCTGTAGCCGAGCGGCTCGGCAACCCGCTGCCGGATCGCCTCTCGCGCCGCCTCGAGATCGAGGTGCGAGCGGCCGCCGAGGAAGCGGTCCGGATTGATGTAGCCCAGCACGAGCGCGGAGTCGGTGACGGTCGGCTCCGTGCCGCCCCTGCCGTAGCAGACGGGACCGGGCGTCGCACCCGCGCTGCGGGGGCCGACCCGCAGCGCCCCGCCGTCGTCGACCCAGCCGATCGACCCGCCGCCCGCGCCGATGGGGTGGACCTCGACCACCGACTGCTGAATGGGCTGATCCTGGACCTCGCCCTGCAGCATCTCGATCGGCCCGGACTCGAGCACGATGGCGAAGTCGGTGCTCGTGCCGCCGGTGTCGAGGGAGATGACCTTCTCGATGCCGTGCCGCTCACGCACCACGGCGGCCGCCATCACGCCGGCCACCGGACCGGAGTTGATGATGCGCACCGGGGCCCGGGATGCGGCCTCGAAGGACATCGTCCCGCCGTTGGACTGCATGACGTTGAGCGAGCAGTCAATGCCGATTTCCCGAATGCGCTGCTCGAGATGGCGCAGGTGCGAGGACAAAGCCGGCTTGACCATCGCATCGATCGCCACGGTGCTGGACCGCTCGTACTCTCCGACGGCCGGGCTGATGCGCGAGGAGATCGACAGATGAAGGTCCGGCGCGTGCTTAGTGAGATAGCGCTCGATCTGGAGCTCGTGCTGCGGGTTGGCGTAGGAGTGGAGCAGGCACACGGCGACCGATTCGGCTCCGGCTTCGCGGATGTCCTCCAGTACGCGAGCGAGGTCGGCTTCGTCCAGGGGGTGGATCACCTCACCCCGGTGGTTGATCCGCTCGGCGACCTCGAAACGGCGGCTGCGGGGGATGACCGAGCGCGGCTGGTCCCACTGGACGTCGTACACGCTGCCGGTGCGGAAGGAGCGTCGCAGCTCGAGTACATCTCGAAAGCCGCGCGTCGTGATCAGCGCGGTCCTGGTCGACTGGCCTTCGATGATGCGGTTCACCATCACCGTCGTGCCGTAGACGACCATCGCGATCTCGTCGGCAGCGATCCCGTTGACGGCGATCAGCCGCTTCAAGCCGTCGATGACGCCGACCGCCGGGTCATCGGGGGTCGACGAGACCTTGTCCACCCAGGTCTGACCCGAATCCTCATCGAGCAGAACGGTGTCGGTGTGCGTCCCGCCTGTGTCGATTCCGATCCGGTACACGTGACCTCCCACTGGCTTCGGCTGGTTTCAGCCATCGCTAACGTGCTGCAACGATGTGATGAACTGCACGTGGCAAGCTACATACCGACGCACTAGGGACCGCGTCATGCTTCATCCATCCGTATGAAGACCTGCTCGCGGTGAACCCGCTGTGATGCGCCATATACATCCCCGGTGGCCAAAACTGTTCGCCAGCATCAACGCAAGCGGGACGAGTACGAGCAGCGTGATGACCAAGACCGCCTGGCAGCCCGACAGCGGCTCGCACCAGCGCCGACCGCGCCGCGGGAGAAGCGTGCTGCGGACCCAGTGAGGGCGCCGCACCGGGTTGTCGCGGGCGTTGCCGCCACACCTCAGCCGGGGAACTGCACGCGATGAGGAGCCCCTACCGGGGACGCTGAGTCCCGGCGGTCGGAGCTTGCCGTCAGCGACCCGCTAATAAGAACGTATGTACGAATCATCGTGCGGCCAGTTGCGGTCGCCGTGGCCACCTGGTGCGACGATGTGCCGGACACACACCGCACGCTGCACCTCAGCGGCGCCTGTGCCACCAGATCCGGCTACACCTCGCCGGGCGGTGCTTGCGCAGGTGGTCCGCCATGGGCCGTCTCGCGTTCCAAGACACCGAAACGAGCCTGCTGCGGGTCACCCCTGCCGTCGCCCTTGGAGTCGATGCTCGGCATCCGCTCACGCCGGAGATCGGCTCCTGTGTCGGCGTGCGTGATGATCGCTGCGGATGGGGCCTGCCGATCAACGCCGGCCTGGTCCTCGGCAGTGCGCTGATGCGCGGCGCAACGCGCCAGGGCATGGCGTTCAAGGGCCGCCAGGAGCTACTGGTCCTCCGCCTCGGGGAACTCCTGGTGGAGCCTGACTGCGAGGATGTACTCGAGCATGTTGACTGGGTCTCGCGGGTCGGCTCCCGTCACCTTGGCGATGCGGTCGAGACGGTACTTCAGTGTCTGCCGGTGGATGAACAGCGCGTCCGCGGACACCCCGGGACGGAATCCCTCGCTGACGTAGTGAGCGAGAGTCGGCAGCAACTCCATGCCGTGGCGGCGATCGTATTGGCCGAGTGGATCGATGTATCGCGACATCAAGTACTGCACGGCGTTGTGTTCGAACAGAGAGGCGAGAACGGTGGACACGACCGTGTCTTCGGCGTAGGCGATCGTGTGTCCCGTACGAGGCGTCCCGGACAGGGTGAGGCGGGCCTCGAGGATCGCGCGCCTGAGCTGTCCCACACTGTGGTGCGGATGAGAGACGCCGGCTCTGACCGAGGGCTTGCCCTTGCTGCGAGTGCCCTCCAGCTCGAGAATCCCCGCCAGCAGTCGCTCCGAGTGGCCTCGGTCGGCGCTGTTGATCACACAGAAAACCCCGCCGTTCAGCTCCCCCACTGCGATCGGGATACCGATGTGGCGCTTGTCCTCCAAGACGCCGATGACGTGGTGCCTGGCGCTGAGGGAGTCTGCGGCGAAGGCGATGACCCGGATACCCTCGATCGCATCGATGCCGTACGGCCCGAGCACTTCGGTGATGCGAGAAACCTCGACGGCGCCGTTGAATACCGCCTCGAGCAGCGAACTGATCTTGCCCCGGTCCAGTTTCTCGTTCGCCGCACCGTAGGTGCGCGCCAGCAGGACACCGAGCCGGCACTGCTCGAGAACCCGGAGTTCGTCCGCATTCAAGTCGCGGTCGGTGACGCACAGCAGGAACGTGCTCGGGCGGCCCACGAACCGGATCGGGATACGGTGGATCTTGACCCGGTCGCGCTCGATCACGCCCTCATGAGCGCTGGCTGCGCCGGCCTCCTCGATGAGGTCGAGGAGTGATACCTCGCTGGAGAAGTGGTGGCCACGCTGCTCGATCACTTCCGCGCTTGAGCCGACTACGATGAGATCGCAGCGCCTCAGCAGCGGAGCGGCCTGATCGAGGATCGCTGGAAGCCCACCGCCCGCCGCGACCGCTCGAATCTGCGCCTCGAACGCGCGCTGTATCGAAGCGGAGGCGGGTGGATCTTGTTTGAGAACGGAGTCGGACACTGTAAAGGACTCTAGCGCGCCCACCCCAGCGAGGCGACCACAGGGTATGCGACCAGCTCTCGTGCCTCACCGGGTGGCCCGCAGAGCCGGCGTGGTCGTGGTGGGCACGTCTCTTGTCGGTCCATCGTTGGCAGTGAGTTGTTCGGCTCGGCGCATCGCGCAGCGGCATGCGCCAGGACAGGACGGTCGGCGTGAACATGAGGATCGCATCGGCGTTCCTGAGCCTCGACGACATCCTCGACCTGCTCTACGGCTACGACATCAGAAAGATCGATGTCTACGACCTGGGATTGGTCACCGAGGGCACGTCCGCCCGTCGGGTCATCGATCCCTTCCGGTTCAGCTTGGAGGATTGTGCGCGCGTCATAGCGTTGGGCGTGGCGATAGATGCGCATGTGCTCTTCGACATTGTCGCGGTGGGCCGTAGCACCGTCCTGCACGAGATCCCAACGGCCTCGGATCTGCGCGACTTCAACGCCCGCGAGCAACCAGAGGTCTGGGAAGACGTCGTTCGGGTCTACGAACTGCTGCGCTACCAGTACAGAATGGGCGCGACCCTCGCCACCGCACTGCTGCACATGAAGCGGCCGAGCCTGATCCCCGTGCTGCTGGAGTCGAGCGTCTCCCTCTACACGAACAGCGCCGTCGTAATCGCCTCCGAGATGAAGTTCGGGGTTCCCCTGTACTGGGAGGCGATCCGCCAAGACCTCCTATGGAACGAGACGGCGCTGAACGCCCTGCGATCGGCCCTCACGGAAAGGGTGGACTCTCGATCCGCGAAGCTGCTCACACTGTCCGATCTTCGGCTCATCTGCATGATCGCGGAGCAGTACGGAAGCATGTTGCTGCCCTGAGCAGCCACAACTTCGCCCAGGCGAGGACACGCCGCGGAGCTTGAGCTCGCTGCCGCCGGTTGAGGGTGCGCATGATCGTCCGGGAAGCCCTTGATTGCCCTCCAGCCGTAGCGTTCCCACTGACCCTGGCATATGGCAGGCATCAGTAGGCACGCTCGCGGCGTATCCACCTGATTACCTCAACGGTTGTGCGCGTTCTCGGCGCCGAGTGAGCCGTATAGGCAGCGGTTTCCCGTTGGGTGAAGCCTTTTCTCCCGGACTGGTGGCTGTGATTGGCCTGTTCTTGGGGTTCACGCAGGCCATGGTGCGCGGCTGGTACCGGGCAGTCGGTGAACAGCCGCTCTTGGTTCCTGGGAGGATGGCGTTCCGCCGCCACGCCAGGCCGTGAACATCCCGGCGCGGGACTCGCCGTTGACCAGCTCACGCCAGGACGCCAGGTGGGCAGTTCGCTGTGCAAGTCGGCGATTACACGGCCTTAATCGATGACGGCGAGGGCGTCTATCTCGATCAGGAGTCCCTCCGGCAGGCCGACGTAGACGGTGGCGCGGGCATGGGGCTCGCGCAAGTCGGCGAAGTACGTGTTGTAGGTCTCGTTGAACTCGTCGCTGTGGGCGCCGTCGGTGAGGTAGACGCGCAGCATCATCACGTCGTCCCACGTCGCGCCGCCTGTTTCGAGGACGGTCTTGACGTTGGCGAGGGTCTGCAGTGTCTGCTCTCGCACGGTGGGCCCGGCGAGCGTGTGGGCAGGGGCCACATCGGTGGGCAGGAAGCCCACTTGTCCCCCGACTTGGACGATGTTGCCCTTGCGTACGCCGTGCTTGAACGCGGCGGACGGGGCAGAGTGCGTGGTCGGCGTGATGGCTGTTTTGGCAGGTGTGCTGGTCATGTGAGGAATTCCTTGCTGAGGTGAAACGAGGGGGGGTACTCCGCCGGAACAGCGCTGGCCGAGCCTGGATGCGACGGCGGCGCTTGAAGCCAAAAACTCTGCGAATAGGCCACGGTTTGTGAAAGTCGCCGTTCGAGGAGGCGGGCTGTGGTGGTCCCCCGTTGGTCCTTCGGGCTGGTTATCGATGCGGGGAAATACAGGCTGCCTCAGGGCAGGCTTCACCGTTCGGGATGAAGTGGAGTCGCCGCGGTGAGGCGCACGAAATTGCCGTGGTCAGGAGGGGGAAACGCTGTTTGTTGTCGGGCTGCAGGTCACCAGGTAGACCTTCTGGGCCGGGTGTCGTTCAGCTGGCGAAGGTTTTCGCGGCGCTGGCCTGGTCTCGCTCTGCCTGGCTGGCTACCTCTTGCTCGGCTTCGTCGAGTCGTGCGGCCAGGTTGGCCCGTGCCTCGGCGATCGCACCGGTGACCAGCAGGTGTGCGAACGTCTTGTGCTCCGCGAGTCCTGCTTCGAGGTCCGTTCCGGTTGCGGTGATAACCAGTCGCAGTTTGTCCATCAGGTGCCGGTGCGCCGCCAGGAGATGCTGGGAGCCCAGGAGTGCGACTACCTCGGTGTGGCAGCGCATGTCGGCGTGTACGAACCCGGGTGCGTCCTTGCTGCGGACGGTGTTCTCGAGTTCGTCTACGGCGCGGGTGATGCGCTCCAGGTCCTGTGTGGAAGCGTGTGCGGCAGCGTCGACTCCGCCGAGTTCGAGGAAGCGTCGGGCGCGGTAGATGTCGTGGACGTCCTCGGGGCTGAGCGTGGTGACCTGGAGTACCCGTGTGGTCGGGTGGCGGGTCAGCAGTCCATCGAGCATCAGGGTATTGAGTGCTTGGCGGATGGTTGCGCGCGATGCTCCGAGGTCTTCGGCCACTGCCTCCTCGGTGACGGGCGTTCCGGGGCTCAGACGCCCGCTGAGGATGCGGTCCCGCAGCATCGCGGCGCTCTTCTCGGCAACGGTTTCACGCTGAATGCGGGTCATGCACCCCGGGTCCCTTCTTGAAATAACTGATGTTGAGACTACTGCTCGCCCGGCCGGCGCGGTGCATCCGGCCCCTTGGCCACGTGAGCGCTGAGCAGCCGCTCTGGCCGGAAGGGGGTGAGCTGGTCCTGGATAACGCCAGTGGAGATCTCCTTTGCGACGAGTTCGCCGAGCAGGGGGGCGAGGGTCACGCCGCTGTGTGTGGCGACGGAGTAGAGCCAGGGCAGGGACGGCACGGGGCCGGCGACGGTGAGTCCGTCGGCGGGTATCGCGCGTCGGCCGACGCGCAGCTCGGTGATGGTGGCCGTCTGGGTGTGCCGGAGAATCCCGGCGAGGCGGTCGAGCATCTCCTCCGCGACGGCGGAGTCGGTTTTGGGGGTGTGGCGGGGGTCGGCGGTGGCGTCCAGATCGAGGGCCTGCAGCATGAGCCGTCCTGCACCGTCGGGGTGGACGTTGAGGTGGGAGGTGGTGATGAGACGGGTCAGGGAGACCGGCAGCGGGTTGGTGACGGCGAGGTAGCCGACGGTGACGTCACCGGCGTGCTCGAACGTTGCCATCGGCAGGGTGATGCCGGCTTGTGCGAGGACGGTGTCGGTCCAGCGTCCGGCGCAGGTGACGACTTGGTCGCAGCGGATGGCGGTGCCGTCGGCCAGGCGGACGACGGGGCGCTGGTTCTCGACCTCCAGGGCCTTGACCGGGGTGCCGATGCTCATGTGCACGCCGAGGTCGGATGCGGTGTTGAGCAGGTGCGCGAGGTAGAGCTGCGGGTAGCAGTATGCCTCTCGGGCGAAGTAGGCGATGGGGCCGGCCGTGTCGGAGACGAGCAGGTCCGGTGCGAGCTGGCGCGCAGCCTGGGGTGTGATGAGTTCGGCTTGGTAGCCGAGGTCCTGCAGCCGTGAGACTCGCTGCTGGAGTTCGTGGCGGTGCGCGGTGTCGGTGGCGACCTCGATGTGGCCTCCGGTGCGCAGCCACTGACCGCCCGCGGTCTGTGCAAGGCGGTGGTGTGCTTCGAGGCCCGCCAGGTTCAGTTCGTAGTACTCGCGGGGTTCTTTGTTGTTGGAGTTGACCCAGGCGTAGCTTGTGGCTGAGGTGCCGGTTCCGGGCGCGTCCTGTTCGACGACGGTGACCCGGGCGCCTTGTCGGGCGAGTTCCGTTGCGACGGACAGACCGATGACGCCGGCTCCGATGACAACGACCTTCACGTGAGGGTTTTCCTTTCGGGACGGCCGATGCATCAGAGCACTTTGCCGAGGAATGCTTGGGTCCGCGGATGCTGCGGATTGGTCAGGCACTGGGAGGGTGTTCCGCTCTCAATGACGATGCCCTGGTCGATGAACACGGCGTGGTCGGCGACCTCGCGGGCGAAGCCGATCTCGTGCGTGACCACGACCATGGTCATGCCCGATCGCGCGAGATCCTTCATGACGTCCAGGACCTCGCCGACGAGTTCGGGGTCGAGTGCAGAGGTCGGCTCGTCGAAGAGCATCAGCTTCGGCTCCATGGCCAGGGCGCGAGCGATGGCGACGCGTTGCTGCTGTCCGCCCGACAGGGCGCTGGGGTAGGAGGATGCCTTGTTGCCGAGTCCCACCCGGTCCAGGAGTTCCATCGCCCGCTTCTTGACGATGTCCCGCCGTTGCTTGCGCACCCCCACGGGGGCCTCCATGACGTTCTCGAGCGCTGTCATGTGGGCGAAGAGGTTGAAGCGCTGGAACACCATGCCGATGTCGGCGCGCTGCCGCTCGATGGCTGACGGGTGCAGCTCGTACAGCCGGCCGTTGCGTTCGCTGTAGCCGACGAGCTGTCCGTCCACGGTGAGGCGGCCGGCGGTGATGGTCTCCAGATGGTTGATCATCCTGAGGAAGGTCGACTTTCCGGACCCCGAGGGGCCGAGCAGCGTCATGACCTCCCCACGCCGTACTTCGAGGTCGATGCCTTTGAGGACCTCGACGTTGCCGAACGTCTTGCAGACGCCCTGCGCTTTGATCATGGGCTCCGCAGCGGCGGTGCTGCCGGGAGCGGTGATGTTCTGGGTTTCCATCAGCCCTCCGGGCTCTGCTGGGCGATGCCGCGCGCGCGGGCCCTGGGCGCTGCGCGCCGGGAATCAGGTCGGTCGCTGCGGCTGAAGCGTCGCTCCAGGAAGTGCTGGCCGACGTTGAGTATCGATGTCATCAGCAGGTACCACAGCGATGCGGTGAGCAGCAGCGGAATGGTCTTGAAGTTCGTGGAGTAGATCAGCTGGGCCGAGTAGAGCAGCTCGGGGAATGCCAGGACGCTCACCAGGGAGGTCGTCTTGAGCATGTTGATGACGTTGTTGCCGGTCGGCGGAATGATCACGCGCATGGCCTGAGGAAGGACGATGCGTCGCAGCGTCCGCAGCCGGGACATGCCCAGGGCCTGGGCTGCTTCGGTCTGACCGCGGTCGACCGAGAGGAGGCCGGCCCGGACCACTTCCGCCATGTAGGCGCCCTCGTTCAGGCCCAGTCCCAGGATGGCGGCGGCGAACGGCGTGATCAGCGAATTGGTGCTGACGGAGGCGAACTCCGGGCCGAAGGGAACGCCGATCCCCAGGCGGGGGTACAACGCGGAGGCGTATCCCCAGAACAGGAGCTGCACGAAGACGGGGGTGCCTCGGAAGAACCAGACATACGCTGAGGAGAATCCCTTCATCGCAGGATTGCTCGACAGCCGCATCACCGCCAGGAGCACGCCAAGGGTGATCCCGATGGCCATGGCGATGACCGTCAGCTCGATGGTCTTGACCATGCCGAGAAGGATGTCTCCGGACACGATGTAGTGTCCGACCACGTCCCAGCCGAAGTTCTTGTTGGTCAAGAGGGTATTCACGAGCATTGCCGCCAGGACCGCACCGACGGCATAGGTGATCCAGCGGCCGGGATGCCGCAGTTTGACCACAGCCTCAGGCTGACGTTCCGTTCGTTCCGGTGCGCTTATTGCTGCCATACCGCGCTTTCCTTCCAGATATCAGTCCGGGACGTCACTACGAACGTGCGCCGTTGATTTCGGACTGATCGATGGCGATGCTCTGCAGATTCCACCTCTTGAGGATCGCCTTGTAGGTACCGTTCTTGATCAGGACGTTCAGGGCTCCGTTGACCGGTTCGACCAGCTGGCTCCCCTTGGGGAAAGCCACCCCGCCGGGGTTCGGGTTACGGACCAGCGGTCCGGCCGTCTCGAAGATCTGGGACTGCTCGGCCGCGACGGTCACCAGCGGAGGCGCGTCCGCCATGACGCCGTCGATACGGCCGCTCTGCAGGGCCAGCTGCGCCTGCGGCGAGTTCTGGTAGATGGAGACGACCGGTACGGGCTTCCCCTGGCTCTTGCACTTGGATGCCTGGGCGGGAAGGAAATCCGTCTGCTGCAGCGAGCCCCTGACCACACCGACCCGGGCTCCGCAGGTCTCGTCGGCCTTGACCTTCTTCGGGTTTCCCTTCTTCACCAGAACGAGCGAGCCGTTCCAGTAATAGGTGGCCATGTCGATGGTCTTCTCGCGTTCCTTGGTGTCGCCGATGGAGGACATGGCCATATCGACCTTGTTCGCCGTCAGGGACGGGATGATCGCGTCGAACGATGTGTTGACGAACTCCATGCGGACTCCGAGGACCTTGCCGATCGCCTCGGCAAGGTCAGGATCGAGTCCGACCGTCTTGCCGCTCTTCTGGGACTCGAACGGCGGATAGGTCTCATCGCTCGCCACACGGATGACACCGGCCTTGCGGACCTCGGCAGGCAACTTGGCTGCCAGGGCCGCGTCCTTCGACACCTTCGAGGTCGCGGCGGCTGCGGCGGACGAGTCGGCCGTTGAAGAGCCGGAGCCCGAGCCGCACCCCGCGAGGCAGGTGACGGCGGCGACGGCTCCAGTAACAATCACGGCCGTTGTGCGTCTGTTCATACTGTCTCCTTGTTCATCTGTCTGACAGTAGGACTGTCCTATGGGGAGTTCCACTCGTCAAGAGGTCGCATGAAGTTCATCGAGGGCATGAGCGCGGTTCACTGCGAACGGCTGCGCGAAGCTGGTCGCGGCGAGAGCTCCTGCGGTTCAATGTCACGGGAACGACGGCACTGGGGCACTCCGCAGGCCAGGCACGGGCGGCAAAGGGGTACGTCACGGCCGCTCTACCTGCGGGTATGACCTATCGCGCCGAGCTCGACAGGTGACATGTACGCCGAACGGCGCAGCCGACCGCACCGCGTGCCCGTCAGCTGGGGCGGGCGGCAAGGTGAAGGGGGCACTGCCACCAGCAGCCGCACCTCAGGGGCGCGGCCGGCCGAGCCGCCCGGCAGAGGATGCGCTGGGTGCCGATGCAGTTGCGGCCCGCGGCCCAGAACGCACCGGAGATGCAGGAGGCCATGGCCTCCTCCAGGCCGGCGTCGTCCATGACGATGACCGGGGCGTTGCCGCCCGGGTCCATCGCGAGCTTTTTCAGGCCGGCGGTGCGGGAAAATGGCCTCGCCGGTGGCGAACCCATCGGTGAAGGACACCATGCGCACATCCAGTGCGGCGACGATCGCGGCCCCGACGCCGGCGTCGCCGTTGATGACGGTGACGATCTCCTCGGGCAGGCCGGCCTCGATGAGGGTGTCGACCAGACACAGCGGGATCAGTACGGACGGTTTGAGGATGACCGCGTTGCCGTCGGCGACGGCCGGGCAGGGCTTGTGGGCGACCATGTTGAGGGGCCGTTGAACGGGCTGATGGCGGCGATGATGAGCAACGGCTCGCGGGTGAACCAACCCTGCCGTTTCTCCGAGCCCTCGTAGGAGTCGAAGGGGATGACCTCGTCGGCATCGCGGCGAGCCGCAGCCGCGGACAGACAGTGACAAGGTGTTGACCGCGCGGGCGGCGCGTTCGAGGACGGCAGCCCAGGCGGCCCGCGACAGCGCGGCCGCGGTGCACCGCCCGCAGCGGGCCTGCTGCAGGATGCTGCCGATCGCGGTGGCGTCGACGGTGGGGACCGAGGCGGTGACCTCGCCGGTGTAGGGGGTGTGCACGGACGCCGTGTCGGTGCTGTACTCGACGCAGGGGGGGCACGACGGTGTCGGACGGCCGCCCGGTCGTCACGACGTCCGCTTCCTATGGCTTGGCCGCGACCAGTTGCCCGCTGCCGTTTAGGCGCAGGGGGATGGGGTCTGAGAGCTGGCCTATGAACTCTCCTTCGGTGCTGAGGTTTTCGAAGCCGAGCAGGACGGGGCCGGAAGGAGTCTGGACCAGGCGGCCGGCATACAGCTCTTCCCCGGTGATCCGGTACGCCGCCTCCAGCGACACGGCCGCGGGGCCGAACAGGTCCTCGGCCGGAGGGATGGGGATGCCCCAGATGCCGCCCGCTTGTCCGGTGTATGCGCCGGCGAGGTGTGCGCCGTCGCACGAGAAGACGAGGAACTCGCGGTCGTCGACACGGACAAGCTGGAGCACTTCAAGGTGCGCGAATCCGGCGCCGGGGGCGCTAAGGGGTGGGCGTGCGGTCCACGTCGTGAGGTCGGCGGAGTGTGCGTGCCCGATGACGGCTCGGTCGCGGGGGTCGGTGCCGGGCGGAACATGGCGGGCGCGCGCTGTGATGAGCATGTGCCAGCCGTTTCCGGCGGGGTCCGGGACGAGCCAGGGGTCGCGCCAGGCCTGCTCGTGCCAGGTCTGGTCGGCGAGCGTCTCGTACCAGGTCGGGTCTGCTTCCAGCAAGGTCTGGGGGTTCTTGGTCCAGTGGTGGAGATCTGGGGAGGCGGCCATCAGGATGGTCTGCTGGTTCAGGCGTGCTGATACGTCGGGGAATTGTGATCCCGTGTAGTACATGCGCCACAGACCGGCGTCGTCCTGGATGACGCTTCCGGTCCAGGTGGCGGAGGCGTCGGGGGCGTCTGAGGGGCCGTGTTCGAGGACGGTGCCGTGGTCGGTCCAGGTGATGCAGTCCGTCGAGGTGGCGTGGCCGATCGAAGCGTTGCGGTGTCGCAGCTCCGGGTCGTTCAGTGATTTCGGCGCGTGCAGGTAGAACAGGTGGACGGTGTCCTTGTCGACGGCTGTCCAGAAGTCCCATACCCATGCGTGGGGCAGCGAGAAGGTCATGAGATCGCTGTTCCTCCTGTGGTCTGTAGTCGTTTCAGGCCCGCCCATGCCTGGTTGGGCGCGGCTGGGTGTCCTCGCCTTGGGCGTCGTCGGAGTGACAGGGGTGTCCTGCAGATGTCTGCGGGACACCCCTCACATCCGGGATGACGGGCAGGTCAGCCGGAGAGCCGTGAGCCTGTCGAGGTGGAGAAGACGTGGGTCTCGCCGGAGCGCGGGACGATGTGCAGCGTCGCGCCCTTCGCCGGGATGTACCGGCCGCTGACCCGGACCACGAGGTCCTTGCTCTGTCCGTCGGTCTTGGCGGTGCCGTAGACGTAGGCGTCGGCGCCCAGTTCCTCGACGACGTTGACGGTGATGGCGAGGCCCTGGTCGGAGTCGGCGGGCACGACGTCGAGGTGCTCGGGACGCACGCCCACGGTCACGGTCTTGTCGGTGGCGGCCGTCAGGGTCTCGCGGTTGACGGGCACGACGCTGTTGCCGAACTTCACACCGCCGTCGGTGATCGGGACCTCGACCAGGTTCATGGCCGGGGAGCCGATGAAGCCGGCGACGAAGAGGTTGGCCGGGCGGTCGTACATGTTGCGCGGCGAGTCGACCTGCTGGAGCAGACCGTCCTTGAGCACGGCCACCCGGTCGCCCATCGTCATGGCCTCGACCTGGTCGTGGGTGACGTAGACGGTGGTGATGCCGAGACGGCGCTGGAGCGAGGCGATCTGTGTACGGGTGGAGACACGGAGCTTGGCGTCCAGGTTGGACAGCGGCTCGTCCATGAGGAAGACCTGGGGCTCACGCACGATGGCGCGACCCATGGCGACACGCTGGCGCTGACCGCCGGAGAGGGCCTTCGGCTTGCGGTCCAGGTACTCGCTCAGGTCGAGGATCTTGGCGGCCTCCTCGACCTTCTTGCGGATCTCCGCTTTGTTGACGCCGGCGATCTTGAGCGCGAAGCCCATGTTGTCGGCGACGGTCATGTGCGGGTAGAGGGCGTAGTTCTGGAACACCATGGCGATGTCCCGGTCCTTCGGCGGCAGGTGCGTGACGTCGCGCTCACCGATGCGGATGGCGCCGGCGTTCACGTCCTCGAGCCCCGCGAGCATCCGGAGCGAGGTGGACTTGCCGCAACCCGACGGGCCGACCAGGACGAGGAACTCGCCGTCCTCGATCGCGATGTCGAGGCCGTCGACGGCGGGCTTGGTGGAACCCGGGTAGATCCGGGTCGCCTTGTCGAACGTGACAGTGGCCATGGTGAGGTGGTCCCTTCTACCGGCAGGAACGTGCCGGACGATCCGTTGCAGGAGGTGGAGGCGGTTGTCCGCTGCGCTGGTCGGTTTGCGCGACGGACGTGCTCGGCCGATGTGAGCGCACCAGTGCCAGCGGGAGGAGTCAGGGGCAGCGGCTGGCGGGGGCGGTGTACTGCTCTCGGACTGCGGCCTCCACGGGTTGGCGAACCCGTGAAGGCCGCAGTCCGTCCCCGATCCCGCCCGCCACGCGCTGAGTTGGAGCCGCTTGTGCGACTGCAGAAGCCGCAGCTCGAGACACGGTCCGCCGGTGTAGTGCTGAGGGCCCCTGGAACGGAGACCGGGCCTCCAGCGCTGTACGAGCAGGAGGACGGTCCGCGCAGGGGTTTCGGTGAACTCCCCGAGCTACTGGGGAAGGAGCTCGGGGTTCCGGGTCACGACGTGCGGGGGGTGGCTGAGCGTGCCGGGGCTGGTCCGGTGGTGCGGCCTGTGACCAGTTCGCCGCTCATCAAGATCCCACCCGCCTCGACATGGTTGTCACGGATGAGGTTGTCGAGGAGTTCGAGAGCGGCGGCCGCCATCGCGTCGACCGGAATCCGGTACGTCGTCAGGCCGAACACCTCGTGGTCGAAGGGCGGGACCCCGTCGTAGCCGGTGATCGAGATGTCGTCCGGGACAGCCAGCCCTAGCCGTTGCGCGGCGGCGAGGGCGTCGAAGGCCACCCAGTCGCTGGGACACAGGATCGCTGTGGCGCCTGCTCGGTGCAGTTCCCCGATCACGTGGGTCAGGTCCTGGTCGGGCTCGATCCTCTGCGGGCCCGCGAGCAGGCCGCGGGAGGTGAGCTCGTCGCGCATCCAGGTGATCCGGGCCCACTGGGTCGGAGACTGCTCGGGCGAATGGGCCAGCAGCGCGATCGAGGTGTGGCCCAGATCGGCGATGTGGTCGATGAGCGCGCCGGCCGCCCGCGGGTCCGGGGCGACATACTGCACCCCGGGATTGGATGGCTGGCCCATCTGGCTGACCAGCACCAGGGGGACCCGGGAGGCGACCTGGCGGATTGTGCGGGGGTCGACGTTCGGCGCCGCGACGGCGATGCCCGCGGTGTGCATGTCGGCCATGAGCATCAGCGAACGGTAGTTCGCGTCGTCGGGCTGATCCCCCGAGGCGAGGGACATCACCTCATACCCCACTTCGCCGGCGCTCTCCTCGAACGCGCCGGCGAGGTGGGCGTAGAACGGGGAGCGGGTGTGCCGCAAGAAGAGGCCGAGGACGGCTGATGAGCGGGCGTTGAGACTTCGGGCGAGCTGGTTGGGAACGAAGTCGAGCTGCTCGATCGCGCGCTGGATCTTCTCCATGTTCTCGGCGCTGACACCGCCTTGGCCCATGACGGCACGTGAGACTGTCGATTTCGAAACCCCGGCCAGGGCAGCGACGTCGCGGATGGTACTGGGCCGGCGTCCGTGCTGGTTGTGGGGGCCGGGTGGCATGGAGATCATGCTACCAACCCTTCTTTTCGTAGTGGGGGGACGTACTGCATGCCCTACGCCGTCACAGCGACGGTCCGTTGGAACGTCGGGAAGCGTGTGATGAAGTCGGTGTTGGATTCCAGGAGCCGGCGGGCGTAGGCGGGCGAGTTGGAGGCGGTGGCGTCCACGTTCGTCTCCACGAGGCGCCGTACGTCGTCGGGGCCGTCGATCAGCGAGCCCGCGACGCGTCGCCCGTCCTCGTGCAGTTCCTGGACGAGTTCGACGGTGAGCTGCGGTACGGGGATGTAGACCGTCGAGAGGTTGAGCCGTTCGACGTGGTCGCGCCAGTTCTCGGTGACATCGGGGATGTGCAGCCCGAGTCCGCGGGCGCCTCCCGTCCACTCGTCGAGGAAGTCCGCGAGAGACAGCGGATCGAAGCTCGTGATCACGCACCGGTCGCGGTCTGTGGCAGGCCGCTCGCGCAAGAACCGTGCGAGCGGGCGGGCCGCGGTCGGTGCCTTGATCTCGACCTGCAGCAGGACGCTGGTCGCCTCCAGGGTCTCCGTGAAGGTCGGGATCTGCTCTCCGGCCCCCAGGTCGATGCTGCGCACCTGCTCGAAGGTGAGCCGCTCGATCGGCACGTCGAGGAAAGGTGTCGGCGCCGCGGCGGTGCGGCGCACGGTGCGGTCGTGCAGGATGACGAGTTCGCCGTCGAGGGTCGTGCGCACGTCCAGCTCGATCTCGTCGACGCCGATGTGCTCTGCGCTGGCAAACCCGGAGAGCGTGTTCTCCGGGGTGTTGGCCAGGTTGCCGCGGTGTCCGCAGAGGATGAACGTGCGGGGGCTGGTCATCGAAGTTCCTTCGTTCGGTGGGGAGTTGGGGCGGACAGTCGAGCAGCCGGCTCTCAGGCCAGGTGCGGTTCGATGGCGCCGGCGAGGCCCTTGCCCGCGATGACGAGCAGAGGGGAGGAGGGCGCACCACCGCCGAGCCCGCGCACGTCCGCGCCTGCCTGGGCGGCGATCAGGGTGGCCGCGGCGTAATCCCACAGTGGGAGTCCGCGCTGGACGTAGCCGTCGGTGAGGCCCTCGGCCACGGCGCAGATGTCGAGGGCTGCCGCCCCGCCGATCCGGACGTCGCGGATGAGCGGGGTGAGCGCGGTGAGGTCGGCAAGGACACGGGGCCGCGTGGCCAGGTCGTACATGAACCCGGTGGACACAAGCGCCTTCGCAAGCGGCACGTCCAGGTTGGCCCGCAGCTCCACTCCGTTGCGGCGCGCCGGGTGGCCGGCGGCCGCGGTGTACTGCGCGCCCAGGGCGGGTGCGTGGACGCAGGCCGCGACCGAGAGGCGGGTGCTGCCGGGTCCGGGTGCCGTCGCGGCGATGGAGACGGCCCAGTAGGGGGAGCCGTAGAGGTAGTTCACCGTCCCGTCGATCGGGTCGACGACCCAGATGATCCCGCTGGTGCCGCCGGCTTCGCCGCTTTCCTCGCCGAAGAAGCCGTCGTCGGGGCGCAGCTCGCGCAGGCGGTCGCGGATGAGGGTCTCGACGGCGGTGTCGGCTTGCGTGACGATGTCCAGCTGGCTGGACTTCGTGGCGGCCACGCTGATGCCGTCGCTGCGCATGCTCGCGGCCAGGGTTCCGGCCGCAGCGGCGACCTTCTGTGCGATGTCCAGCAGTTCGAGTGGGTTGGTGTCGGTCAAGGTGACGTGTGTCCTTGTCTGTTGTGCGTGCCGCTCCCCGCTGCGGAGGCGGCGGGGAGGGGGCGCGATGGCGTGCGGGCCTGTTACTTCAGTCCGCTGCGGGCGACGCTGGCGATGAAGTGCTTCTGCAGGAGGAGGAAAATGATCACCATCGGCAGTGCCGCGAGGAGTCCGGCCGACATCAGGACGTTGTAGTCCGTGGTGTAGGTGCCCCGGAGCATGGCCAGCCCCGGCCCGACGGGGAGTTTGTCCTCCGACCGGTTGACGACGATCGGCCAGAGCAGTTCCTTCCACTCCGACAGCACCGTCAGCAGGGCCACCGTGATGATGCCGCTGCGGGCGACAGGAACGATGATCGTGACCAGGATGCGCAGATGGGATGCGCCGTCCATCCGTGCCGCCTCCACCAGCTCCCGCGGGATGCTGCGGAAGAACTGGTACAGCAGGAACACCGCGAACACGTCGAAGACGTTCGGCACGAACAGCGCGGTGAGCGTGTTGGTGAGGTGGAGCGAGGAGATGATCGCGTAGTTCGGGATGATGAAGATGTCACCGGGAACCATGATCAGCGCCAGGATGGTGATCAGGACGATCCGCGCGCCGGGCACCTTGATCACGGCCAGGGCGTAAGCGGCGAGCGAGGCGATCACGATCGTTCCGGCGACGCGTGCCGCGGAGACGAGCGCGGTGTTCAGCACCAGGGTGCCGAAGGGCAGCCGCTCGAAAACCTCCTTGATCCCGGCCAGCGTCGCCGGGGACGGCAGAAGTTTCGGCGGGACCTGCAGGGTCTGGCCGGTGGTCATCAGCGCGGTGGAGATCATCCATGCGAACGGGGCCAGGGCCAGGAGCCCGACCACGGCGATGAGGGTGTACGTCCACCAGCGGGCGCGGGGGGTGCGGGTCTGGTGCGGCATCAGCCGTCCTCCCCGTAGTGCACGAAGCGGCGTTGCAGCCGGAACAGCACCAGCGACACCGCGAGGACGATCACGAACAGCACAATGGACACCGCGGACGCGTAGCCGCGCTGGCCGACGCCGTAGAAGGCGAGTTGGTAGTAGTAGTACACGAGCGTGATCCCGTACTTCGCTGCCGTGGGCCGGTCCGGTGGCAGCAGGAGATAGACGACGTCGAAGAGCTTCAGCGTGCTGATGGTGGTCGTCAGGATCACGAAGAACAGTGACGGGCTCAGCAGCGGCAGCGTGATCGAGAAGAACCTGCGGACGGGGCCCGCGCCGTCGAGGGCTGCGGCCTCGTAGACGTCCGGGGAGATGTCCTGCATACCGGCGTAGAGAATGACCGTCGGAATGCTGAAGGAGAGGAAGACGACGACCACCGTCACGACGACGGAGACGCCGGCCGCACTGCCGAACCAGCTGACCGGGGATCCTCCGGCCGCCGTGAGGGCGGCGTTGATGATTCCGTACTGGGTCTGGAAGATCCAGCCGAACAGCAGGATCACGGCCGTCGGCAGCGTGACGGCGGGCAGGAAGATCACGGCCCGGAACACCGACTGCCCGCGGAACCGGTAACTCATGAGCGTCGCGCACAGCAGCGACACCACGACGACGCTGGGGACGATGAAGGCGCAGTACTTGAACGTGTTGACCAGCGCGGTCCGCAGCAGATCGTCGCTGAACAGCTCTGTGTAGTTGCCCGTTCCGATCCACTGCGGCGGGCCGAACGCGCCCGCCTTGGTGAACGAGAGCCAGACGTTGTAGCCGAACCCGTAGAAGCGGAAGACGAGCAGGCCGGCAAGGAGCGGGAGCAGGAACAGCCAGCCCGTCAAGGCGTCACGCCGGCCGAGCCGGCGCTGCCGCACGAGGCGGCTGCGCGGGCTCGGCTCGACGGCCTTTTCGGGCCGCGTGATGGACGCGCTGGTCACTTGAGCGCGTCCGTGAGGATCGAGTCGATCTTCTTCTCGACGTCAGGCGCGGAGATCGAGCCGGCCAGGTAGTCGCCCATGGCGCTCTCGATCTCCGGGAAGTTCGGACGCGTCGCCGGGTACTGCGTGGTGGTGCGCAGGTAGCTGTCGGCCAGCATCGGCTGGTACGCCTCCTTGAGGCCGGTGATCATGCTGTTCGCCTTGTAGTAGGCGTCCTCCACGGAGCTGGAGGTGTTGGCGGCGAAGCCCGCACCGCCCTCGACGTGCAGCGTGGCGCCCTCGTCCGATGTGAGGTACTGGATGAGCTTCCAGGCGGCGTCCTTGTGCGACGACTGCGCGTTCATCGTGTAGACGAGTCCGTTGGTGTCCGTCGCGCGCGACCCGTTGACCGAGGGCACCGGGACCGCGTGCAGCGTGCCGCTGGGGAGGCTGGCCTTCGTCAGGTCCGACAGGAAGTACGACGGGACCGCACCCATGGCGATGGTGCCGGAGACCAGCGCCGAGGTCACGCTGAAGTCGGCGGAGTCCTTGACCGGCGGGATCAGCTTGTCGTCCTGCAGCTTCTTGATCCGCTCCAGCGCCTCGGTGCCCTGCGGCGAGGCCATGTTCCCTCTGTTGTCCTTGACGACGGTGCTGCCGAGCTGGTGGACGATGCCCGCCGCACCGTTGTTGAACGTGGTGTTGTAGTACATCGGATAGTCGGCACTGGAGGTCTGCTTCGCCTTGATCTCCGTGGCGATCCGGACCATGTCGTCCCAGGTCCAGTCGTTCTTCGGGACGTCGGTGATCCCGAGCTTCTTGAACACCGCGGTGTTGTAGATGAAGCTCCACACGTCCTCGTCCTTCGGGACGCCGTACTGCTTCCCGTCGAACTTGTAGAGGTTCGTGAGCTTCGCCGGGTAGTCGGACAGCTTCAGGCCCGACTGCTTGATGTAACTGTCGAGCGGCTCCAGCGCACCGCCCTTGACGTACTGCGACGCCGAACTGCTCTGCCACATCACATCCGGGCCCTCTCCGGCCTGGAGAGAAGCGTCGAGCTTCGTGAAGTACTGGGCCTGCGGGACCATCTGGACATCGACCGCGATGTCCGGGTTGGCCTTCTCGAAGCCGTCGACAGCCTTCTGAACGCCGGCCTGCTGCTCCGGGTCCCACATCATGAGACTGAGCTTGGTCTTCCCGTCACTGCTGGAGGACGAGGACGAGCAGCCGGCGACTGCGAGGACGAACGACATCGCGACGGCTGTACAGCCGGCGACGCGCTTGAAGCGGGTGGAAGAACGCACGGTGTGGCCTTTCGAGCAACGGCGATCGGGACCGGTCCCATTCACACAACAGAGGCGACCTCATGTCAAGCCCTCGGGACCGGTCCCACCATGTCAGATTGCGCGTGAGGCAAGGTGAAATCGGGTTGAACTCCAGTACTGTTCCGACGGAACGGGACCGGTCCCAGACTTATCGGCCGTGCTCCTGCAACTTCGAAGGGGGAAGGGTGGTTCGCTTTGTGCGGCGGAGACGTAGGCCCCGGTTCCGCAGGCGGATCTGTGACTGCCTGGCCGCTCATCCCAGCAGCACGGCATGGACGAGCACCGCCTTGGCCTGCCCTGTCGGTGGCCTGCTTCGGGCCTGCACGGTCTGGCGGATACTGACGGCATGGACACGGGTGGGGAGCCAGATCCGGCGGCCGTCGGCGAGATCCTCCGGGCGCGTTACCGCCGTCGTATGCCCGAGCGGCTCGAAGAGCTGGCAGGCCCCACCGTCGGTACGGTCGCCCTTCCCCTTCATGTGGCCTGGTCGGGGCGTACGAGTTTCGCCCTGGAGGGGCCCAGGTCGCGGATGGGCCTGTACCGGACCGTGCTCGCCGAGGGGCAGCGGGACGACCTGATCGCGTTTCTCGATCACCGGCTGCTGGTCGAGCAGTGGCCCGTCCTGCGCAAGCTGATCAGCCGTCATATCCGCGAGGTATGGGAGGAGGCCTTTCCCGAACTGGCAGGGACCATCGCGACCGACGGCTGAGGGGCCGTGGGGGCGCCGGTCACGGCCTGGGCGCAAGCGTCCAGTGCACGTCCCCCGAGGCCGGGCAGATCCGCCACCCGTCCAGGACGCCGTTCGCTGTCAGGCGGGTCAGCGCACCGTGGAACCCTTCACCGTGCAGGCCGCAGTCGCGGATGATCCGGTCGCATTCGCTCCGTCCTTCCCCCAAGGACGGATCGCTGTGCGCCGCGAGATAGATGCCCGCCAGCCGGAGAGGCTCGGCCGCACCGATCCGTGCGGGGCTCCCGGTACGCAGTGCCCAGTCGGCCGCGCGCCGCCGGTCGGGACGGGCCGACGCCTGGGAGAGCAGCGTGACATCGCGGAGCTCCGCGGTGACCCCGGTCGTTCCAGTACCGTTCGCCACGCCCAGCCACCGCGCCCGCTCCAACTCGCGGCAGGCCTCCACCGCGTCGACGCGAAGACCGCACAGCAGGCCCGCGGGGAGATCGACACGCATGTACGCGTTCATGCGCAGCGCGCACTGCAGAGCGAGGAGCCTCGCTCCGGCGGAAGTATCCGCAGGCAGGGCCGCGGCCAGGTAGCTGAGGATCTCCCGCACCCGGACGCGCTCTCCCGGCCCCCTGGGCAGCCGGGTGTGACGCGTTCTGGCGGAAGGCGGGCGGAGCGGGGCGGCCAGGACGGTGTCGGGCACGATCGAGGCCTGGGCGGTTGCGGCGGCACAGGCGCCGCAGGCATCGGCGAGGCGCCAGATGCGGCCCCCGCGTTCGCAGGCCAAGAGCAGGCGGATGGGGCCGGTGCATCCGCGGTGGCGGCGGTGCCAGCGGCAGCCACGTTCATGGCACTGACAGATCCTCAGATGAGGCGCCCTCAGATCACCGCGTGCATGCCGGGCGAGGTGGGCCAGGGCTGCGGAGCGCGCGGACTCCGCGGTGACCCGCCGGCCGTCCTGGGGGCAGTGCTGGCAGACCAGGACGAGCCCGCCACTCTGGCATCTCAGTTCCACCGTCCAGGTCCGGGGCGCCTGAGGACACACGGTGCGCAGCCTCATGTGCGTGTGTCCCTCCCTTCCTCATCCGGCGCCGGCCCCACCGCGCCGTCCGCGCCGCACGGCGGGGCCAGGCGGCCGACACCGTAGTGCAGACCCCTGCCCTCCCGTCGAGGGAGCCACCGGGAGAAATAGGGCAGAGGCCTGCACTGACAGGGCAGGGGTCTGCACCGTCGGATGGTCAGGTGACGATCTTGCCGCCTGATCCGGACCTCGACGCACTCCGGCTGGAGCTGGGGCGTCTGCGGGCCGCGCGCGGGTGGAGCTACGACGAGCTCGCCTCCCGCAGTGGCCTGGCCAGGCGCACCGTGATCGAGATTGAGCAGGGCCGCACCATCGGCACCCTCAAGACATGGCACGCCCTCGCACACGCCCTGGACACCCCGTTCGACGAACTCTTCGCGACCCTCTGCCATGAGCACGACCTGCCCGGGGGCGACGACCGCTCCCGCAGCTGATCCGAGCCGTCCGACACCGGCGGCGATTCACCCGATCCGGCAACGCCGTATCGAATGCGCGAGCTGTTGTTCGTACTGCTGTCCCCCTGTTCTGCGCTGCCTGGGGGATCCTCCGGGCCGGGCGCCGCCGTGTCGGCGTGTCGGCTGGCAGGTTCGCCCGCATGTGCTCTTCTCCTTCTCCTTCTGCGCGGCGCTGGGACGGCAGCCGCGCGAACGCGCCTCAGCGGCGGTCGCTGCGTATCGCCCCCGACAGCGTCAGCCGCCTGCTGCGCTGCGGCCAGACCGCCTCCTGCCGCGAATGCGGCAATCCGGTCGAGTGGTACCTGCGGGGCGACGACCACCCGGTGCGGCTGCACCCGCGCGAACTGCCGGCGGACCGGGTACCGGAGTCCAGCCGCTGGCACGTCAGCCGCGGCATCGCCCATCCCGCGGGCGACGGCAGCAGCTGGTGCCGACTGGCCCATGACCTGCTGTGCCCCGCCCGTCCGGCACCGCCAGCCGCGCCGCAGCTGTCCGGGCTGCGCCGCTCTCTCGCTCTGCGCACGCGCCGTCTGCTTGACGCCGGAGTCCTCGTTCCGCCCGCCGCACCGGCCGCCGGGCCGCCGCCGGACGAGGCACTCTGCCGTCCGGCCCGGCCCGTCGTGCAGCTGCTGTTCGTCTGCTACCTGGCCTCCCGTCCCCTCGACGAGATCCAGTGCGTCGCCCAGACGCTGCGCCGTACCCGCTGCACCGCCGGGGTCCTCGCACCTGATGCTCTGCACGGTGTGTGGACCCTGGTGCCGGTGACCTCACGCCACGGTCAGCTGGCGCTGCCGTCGGATGTCATGGCCGTCTACAGCCTGTCCGCCCTGCCCTACCGGGAACAGCTGCGCTGGCGCGCCCAGCGGTGCGCACAGCACGCCGCCACCACCACGGCCGGTGACCTCGCCGTCGCGGACTGGGATCCCTTCGACCCGCTGCGCCACCACGAGCACATCCACACCCGCCTGCCTGCCCATCGGCGCCGCCCCGGCGGCCATGCACCCCGGCGGGTTGGGCCGTGACACGCCACTACGCCGTCGAGATCGTCCTGACCCGGCCCGCCACCGCACGGGAACTCCAGCAGGCCCGCCACCGCGTGACGCTCGCCGCGAACGCGCAGCGCACCCGGCTCATGACGGTGCAGAGCGGCAAGAGCCCGGCCCGCGCCCTGCACCGCCTGCGGCACCGACTCGACACGGTCCTGCCGATCGACGTGCTGACCACGAACTACCCCGGCCGCCATGGCCACGTCCTGGTCAACGTAGTCCTCAGCCACAGCGCCGACACGCAGATCCGCCGGGAGGCGGCCGCTAGGGGTCGGCGTGCGGGGGACGTCCTGGCCGACCGGATCACGGCCGGCCTCGCCCGCAGGCAACACCAGCGGCGTCACCGGCTGGAGCAACAGCTGCAGCTCCTGCTCACCCACCACACCCCCGAAGAAGTTCTGGCCTGTGCGGCAGACCGACTTCTCCAGGCCCGTCCACCGCGCTAACCCCCCGTCGCTTCCCAGACGGACGCAGACACCCGCCGCGCCCGTTCCAGCCCTCCTCATCCCACGGAGCCCCAGTGCACACCCCCACCCACGAACAGGTCCACGCGGCGGACGCCTTCCGCGCAGGCCGGCATCTCGCGCTGCAGGCCGGCGCCGGCACCGGGAAGACCAGCACCCTGTGTCTGCTCGCCGCCGGCACGAAACGGCGCGGCCGTTACCTGGCTTTCAACAAGGACATCGCGCATGACGCCGCGACTCGTTTTCCGTCCACCGTGCAGTGCCGCACCGCCCACGCCACCGCCTTCGCCGCACTCGGCCACCGCTACGCCGACCGGCTCAACAGCCCCCGCCAGCCGGCCTGGAAGACCGGCCAGGCCCTCGGCATCCTGCGCCCCGAGCGGATCGCCGACCACGAGATCAGCCCAAGAACCCTGTCCCACAACGTACTGCGCACTGTCACCCGCTTCTGCCACTCCGCCGACACCACCCTGGCCCGCCACCACGTCCCGGCCCTGCGCGGCCTCGACGCACCGGCCAGCCACCGCCAGTTCGCCGAACTCGTGCTCCCCTTCGCGGCCAAGGCCTGGGAAGACCTCCAGCGCCCCGACCACGGCGTCGTCCGCTTCGAGCACGACCACTACCTCAAGATGTGGGCGCTGACCGGCCCGAAGATCGAGGCCGACTTCCTCTTCCTCGACGAGGCCCAGGACACCAACCCCGTTCTGGAACAGGTGTTCACTGCCCAGCGCGACCACGCCCAGCTCGTCATGGTCGGCGACTCGGCCCAGGCCATCTACGGATGGCGGGGCGCCACCGACGTCATGACCGGCTTCGACGCCGAGCAGCTGACCCTCACCCGCTCGTTCCGCTTCGGGCCACGGATCGCGGATGAGGCCAACCGGTGGCTCGCGCTCGCCGACGCGCCCATCCGCCTGACCGGATCCGCCACCGTTCCCGCGGAGGTCAGCAGCGTCGGCCACCCCGACGCCGTGCTGTGCCGGACCAACATCGGTGCGATGACCGAGGTCATGCGCCTTCTCGACGAAGGACACCGCGTCGCCCTCACCCGAGGAGGCCAGCAGCTGGCCCAACTCGCCTCCGCGGCACGCGGCTTGAAAGAAGGCCGCCGCACCCACCATCCCGAACTCGTGCTGTTCGCAACCTGGGGCGACCTGCAGGACTACGCCGCCTACGATCCGGCCGGCCACGACCTGCAGCCCTTCGTCGACCTCGTCGACACCCACGGCCCCGACGCCATCCTCGCCGCCGTGTCGCACCTCACCGAGGAAGCGCACGCCGACGTCACCGTCTCCACCGCCCACAAGGCCAAAGGCCGCGAATGGCCCACGGTCAGGATCGGCAACGACTTTCCCCAGCCCAAGGACCCCGACCCCGACCCCGACGCCAGCATGGCCGGTCAGGACTCTGACGTGAGCGACACGGACGCTCGTCTCGCCTACGTCGCCGTCACCCGCGCCCGCCACCGACTCGACCTCGGCGGCCTGGCACGGACTGTCGACCAGCAGACAGAAGACGAATGACGGCCACAGGGCCCCGTCCAGGGGGCCGGTGCCCCGGCTCGCCCGCGCCGCCGCCGATGCCCTGGTCACGGCCTGGCCCGACGTCGGACGGCACCTGGGTGGACCCGGCCCGGCTGCACTTCGTCCACCATCTCCTGGAACAGACTGCCGATCTGGACCGGGCGGCCATGCTGACCAGCAGCCACACCATCACGGCGTACCTGTACCACCACGCGTCCGGCGGAGCCCCGCCCGGACGCGTCTGCTCTGACGACCGCGGCCACGCCTACGGCATCACGGTCGAACTCACCGCCCCAGTGCGCCTGGTGACCGACGAGCAGGCCGCTGCGCTGAAGACCGTGGTCGGCGAGCTGGAGCGCGACGTGCAGTTCCAGGAACTGGAGCGCATCGGCTGCGGCGATCTGAAAACACCGGCCGGCCCCGGCCCGAGCCTTCGGTCACGGGCCGCCGTCATCGCCCGCAGTGCCGACAGCGGCACGACGGCCTTTGGTCAAGACCCAGCAACGGACCGTCCCTTTCCCGGCGTTGCTCTGGCGTCGTGAGGGCCGGGTCTACTCGGAGATCTCTGCATCACCGGGTGTGCGGCGGCGCAGGCGGCGCAGCACGGCGGTGGCCGCGGCGATCACGAGCGCGGCGCCAAGTGCTCCGAGGAACTCGGGCACCGCGGACGCCAGCACGGACACCGCGGCCTGGCCAAGTCCCGGGTGGGCGGAGGCTGCGTGCAGGGAGGAGGGACAGTCGATCATGGTGTGGAGCTCCGATCTCGTCGGCCGGGCGCCGTGGCGTCTGGCGGGTGGAGCCAGACCATGAACCGCCGTCGGCCGTGTCCCCAACGGGCTGTGGGACAGGCTGGGACAGGGAGGGACCGGGCGGGGCAGTACGGCAGTATGAGGGCAGGCCACGGGACACTGGCGCCGGGCGGGCGGATTCTGCTGTTTGGGCCGTGGTGGGCGGTCCTGGGACGGGCTGCACGGACGAGGCGGGGTGGATGGATGGCCGTTCAGGGGCGGGACAGCGACGGGGCGCTGCAGCGGTACGCGCGTTTCCTCACGCGGCAGGCCGAGGAGGCGGGACTCGGTGCCCGGGCCCTGGCCGATTGTTTCGCCGAGGAGGCCCGTAAGCAGGGCGCCCGCACGGCGGCCACCGGCGAGCCCCCGCAGCATCCGGTGAGCGCGATGAGCTGCTCCAGGTCGACCATCGACCGTCTCCTCAAGGGTGGGGCTTTCCCCCGTCCGCCCGTGCCGTTCACCCGCCAGTTCCTGATCATCACCAGCAGGGCGGCAGGCCTCCCTCCAGCGGAACAGGAGCGGCGGTGGAAACAAGCGGGCGTGCTGCTCAGGGCGCTCTCCGAGGAGAGGGCCGACCAGCGTGTGCTCGACCAGCCGGGCGCACCGGAATCCGGTTCCCGAGGGGACGAGGTCGCCCGGCTCCGGCTCCAGCTGGACCTGGCACGCGCCCAGCACACCGTGACCCAGCTGGACTACGCGCTGCGGGACACCCAGGTGTTCGTGGCGACGCTGTGGAACATCATCAACGCGTTGCGCGAGATCATCTCCGGCCGCCACCACGACCAGATCCGCCTCGCGCACGCGGGCGGCCCGGCCGCCCAGCTCGCCGAACTGCACAGCGACACGGAGCGGGCACTCGACTACAAGCGGGCCGCGCAAGCCGAAGCAGACCGTGCCCTCGCCCGCTTGAAGACACTTGAAGACTGCTGGGAGCAGGCCCACGCTCAACTGCACCGGCTGTCCCAGCTCCCCGATGCCGCGCAGACCGCCACCGGCCACCCTGCCGGTGCACCGCCGCTGCCCGCTGTGGAGTTGTTCGCCGAGCCGGCACTCGACGCACTCGACGACATCAAGTCCGCGCTGGAGAAGGCCCACACCGTCAACGCCCGCGGGGACGAGCAGGCCCGCACCCTGTACCGGGTCCTGGATGCGTCACAGCCGCCCTCACCCGACGACGAGCGCCTCGTGCTCGTGGCGGCCACCCGGCTGTCCCACCCGGACAGTCGCAGGACCGCTCTCGCCACTCTGGTGGAGCACTGGACCGACCATCCAGACACGCGTGCCGTGCTCCTGCGGCTGGCGTCCGACCCCGAGTGGGAGGTCCGGTGCGCCGTCGCCACAGGGCTGGGCGAATGCTGGTGGGAGGAGGATGCCCCGTGTGACACGCTCGCCCGGCTGGCTCAGGACGAACACTCGGACGTTCGGAATGCCGCCGCGCACAGCCTCTTTAGGACTGGCTGGAGGGACGATCAGGCTCGCGCTGTTGTGCTGGGCCTTGCCCAGGACACGGTTGCGCTGACGCGAACGCTCGTCGCACTAGGCCTGTCCGAGTGGTGGCCACAGATGCGCGGCGCGAGCACGGTGTTGCTGGAGCTTCTGCTCGACTCCCGCGAGGACCCCGGCGTGAGATACCAAGCAGCGCAGGGCCTGCTGAGGAACTGGATCCACACCCCCGAAACCCGTGACGCCTTTCTGCGCATCGCCACCGACCACGACTCGCAATCAGCGCCCACGTCAGAAGCACTCTCCGGCATCCTTGCCCACTGGCTGCACGATCCCCTGGCACGCAATGTTGTTCTGCGGCTGTCGCCCGTAGAACGGGTCTTCGGCCAAGCCCAGCAGTACGTCACCGAGAGCTGGCGTGGCGAACCGGTGACCCGGGACTTGGTGATCCGTCTGTCGGAAACCGACGACACGGCGGTACTGAACGCACTGGCCACCGGGCCCGACGCGCCGGTCCCCGCCCCCGATCCCCAGCACGCAGCCGAGCGTGCGGCACAATTCCGCGCCCAGGCCATGGACATGCTCAGCGACGGGTGGGCAGGGGACTCCGTGGCACGCGATGCCGTACTACGGCGCGTCGACGACCCCAGCCCGCACGTCCGTACCCGAGCGGGCGTCGCGCTGTGCTTCGGATGGAGCGAAGACGCTGCGGCCCGGAACGCTCTTGATGCGCTTGCCCAGGATCGCGAGCAACAGGTCCGGGACATCATCGCCGTCGAACTGCGATGGGGAGAGCAGAACGGCACGCCACCAGGCACCGCCCTCTGAAACACCAGCGCGGAAGCCGCCGCACCGGTCACTGCTCAGGCAAGTGACCATCCCCCCGGCGGGACAGCGTGACCGCCCCGTCGCGGGTGAGGGTCACCGCGGCGCCCCTGACGGAGAGGTCGCCGTCGACGGCGAGCCAGATACAAATACGGTCCAGCTGGCCCGCAGCCGCCGCGGTCCGGCCTGGTACACGGTCGGGTGGCCTCGTGTTCCGCTTCCGCCGCCGTGGCGCGGGCCCACGACCCGTCCGCGTAGAGAGCATGGAGACGATGCAGGTGCCGTCGTCCGCCGTGTGCCGGCGGTGGTCGATTCCGGGCGGCGCCGAGACACCTGCCCGCCGGCCCCGCCGCTCACGACGCGCCCCACGCCCCGCCCAACACCGCGGCCAGGGACCCTGATCTGACGCACACGGCCGGGGCACGAGACGCCCGCCCGGCGCGCTGGCGCCTCCTGCACAGTGAGCCCGCCGCCCAGACCTCCGCGATCGCAGTGACCGCCATCGGCGGTTCGGGAGCGTGCAGAGCGGGTGTCAAGCAACGGCATCGCCCGCTGGCCTCATACGATGGACCAGCCGATGCTGCTCGCTGCCCAGCGAGTAGCCCCAGAGGGGCCCAGGTGACCCTGGGCCCCTCTGGCGTCGACCGGGTTCCGCCGCCCACGACGCCCCCGGACCGGCCCCTCGACGGTCAGCCGGTCCGTCCGCTGGCGGCTGTCTGGTCTGCGGATGAGCACCGGCTCGTCGAGGTACGCGTGATCCAGGGCATCGCCGGTGATCCTTGCCGAACTCCGGTGCCGGACGGACAGCGCGGCGCCTGGAAGGGCGCGACAGGCCGCCGCGCGCTGCAGTCCGCCAAGGCCACGCCAGGCTCATGCACGACCGGAATCGCGCACAGCCGCAACGGCCTCTGCCGGCACCCGCACGGTGGCTGGACACGTAGCAGCAACGATCCTTCCGCCGTACCACCTCTCCGTCCGGGAACCCCGTGCGGCTCGCTGGTCGCCGACGCCGCCCCCGGGCCGGACACCACGCGCCCGCCGGCGGGCGCCGAACGCCGAACGAGCCGAGGGCAGAACGAGCGGCGCGGCGAAGGCCCGCCTCGGGGAATTCCCCTCACGCACACGGGCGCAGATCTAACCGAATAGGTCCAACTTGTAATGTTTTAAAAGCTCTTGACAGGTTTTCAGATGTTCCGTCATGGTCCTATCCGCCCGCGACGGGCGGACCACGAGAGAGGACGATCCCCATGGCACGACGCACCGAGTACGACGAAGGCCAGGCAGCCGGGCGCCTGCGCGTCCCCGTAGCCGCCTTCCGGTGGGCGCGGCACACCGGCCTCGTCCCCGCCCCCGACGCCTCCTGCTGGCAGTGGTCGCGTGCCGCCGTGGAGACGATGGACCCGGCCGCGATCCGGGCCGCTCTCCCCCACGGCCCGATCTCCGCCGCCGCGGCCGCCGACCGGATCGCCGAAACCCTCGGCACCCCGAACCCGCCCGCCGGCGAAACGCCGGTCGTGAGCGCCTTCGCGGTACGCCGTCTCATCGCCGACGGACTGCTCACCGACCTGACGGCAAACCCGGAAGCCGTACTGCTCAACCCCGACCAGGTGATGGAGATCTGCGCCAGCATCAGCGGCCTGGCCCAACGCCTCGCGGGCGAAGCACCGCTCGGTCCGGACCAGGCCGCCGCCCGACTCGGCGTACGCCGGACCGACTTCGACTACATGTGCGACCTCGCTTGGGTCGCGCCCGCCGAACGGCGCGAAGTCCGCTTCGGCACCTCCCGCGCCGGAGCCGTCCTCGTCCCCCTCTTCCGCACCGCCGCCATCGACGCCCTTCCCGCAGCCCACCCCGAAATCGACTGGCAGCAGCTGCGCACGGTGCCCAAGGGCCGGCGCTCCCCGCTCGCGGCGCTGACGAAGCCGGCCGCCCGGGCGTGACCGCAGCTCCCATCGCTCGTTGGACGGGACTGCGGAGCATGGGCATGTCTCCGGGGTCCGGCCGGACCCCGGAGACATCGCCGTCTTGCCGCCCGCACCGTTTCCCGCGCGACAGTGACGCGGCCTTTCCCCGCCAGGGCTCCCGCCCCCGGCGGATGCGGCACGTACAGCGGCTTCGCAGCGCTTCATCTTTCACCTTCGTGCGCCTGCGTATTGAGACCTGGCAGAAACCGCCGCTTTCCCGCCCCGCATGTACAGCCCGCCGTAATAGGGCCACAGCACTTGCAGTCGCGCCGCCGCTCCAAGACGCGCTGCGCACGGCCGTTGAGAGCGAGCACAGCACCAGCGAACTGCGCCATCACCTCACCCACGCGGAAGCCGCCGCTCACGGCGGCGCGACCGCCCAGGAGAACGCCCTGCTGCGCCGCGCCGCCGACCTGCTGCTGCGCCGGGACCGCGGCGTGGGCGCCAGCACTCCGTCCCCTCCCCCGCGCGGGCCGCCCTGGCCGCCCTGGCCATCTTCCACGCGCTCACCTCCGGGCAACTACGCAGCCTGAAGACCACCGACCTGCGCGACGGACGCCTGTTCCTGCCCAACCGGACTGTCCTGCTCGCCGCCCCCGTACGTACCCGCTTGGCGGCCTACCTGGACTACCAGAACCACCGCTGGCCTCGCACCGCCAACCTGCACCTGTTCGTCTCCCAGACCACCGGCTGCGGCGTGGAGCCGGTCAGCCACGTCTGGATCAACGACGTGCTCGGCATGCCCACCAGCCGGCTCCGGGAGGACTGCCTCCTCCACGAGGCCGAGGCCACCGGCGGCGACCCCCGCCGCATCTGCGACCTGTTCGGACTGTCCGTCGGCGCGGCCCTGCGCTACACCGGCACCATCGACCAACCTGGCCTCGTCGAACACGGCCTCCGCAACGCGGGGCCCGCACCGTGACTAGGGCCCGAGTAGCCACACCCGACAGCATTGATGCCGAGCATGCCCAGCGGGATGGAGTCAGAAGAACGTCGTCAACTCGACGCGCTTGTCCTCTGGATTGAACCGGAGTCCGATCGTGAAGGTTCGGTACTGGCCATCCTCTACCTCCACGTCAACCAGCGCTGTGTAGAGCAGGTTCCCGTACGCGTCGAGGCGCAGGTTGTACAGGTGCCCCTGCGCCACCAGTTTACTGACCGCGACCTCCAATGCGGGCTGATTCAGGTGGAGCAGGCCCGCTTGCTCCACGGAGTCCCGGTGCTTGCCGTCCTGAAGGTACCCGTACCGGCCTGGGGTCATCCAGATGTCGGGTGACTCCAGGTATGCGGCGTCAGGGTTGAGTGTGGCGAGCGCCAAGCAGTTGTCCTCGCTGTTCTGGCCGGTGAGGTGGCTGTTGATCCGGTACCCGAGGAACGGCAGGAAAAGACTGTCGATCACTGCCGTAGGCGTGAAGCCGAGTACCTCAAACGGCAGCCCCGCACCGTTTGGCGTACCGCCTTCTTCGGCCACGCCTTCCAGGATCATGTCGCCCACGCGAAGGCCAGAGTTCACCAGGGACAGACCCAGGAGCTCCTTAAGGGCGCTGCGGTCGGTGCAGTCGGCGTGCCCGACATAGGCGGGGTGCCCAGCAGCGCTGGCGGTGAGCGTGTCAGCCTGCTCTTTGGACAGGTTCGTGACGTATACGCAGTACACCTGCGAGGGGTGGATGACTGAGAACGGCTGCTGATAGACGACGCTCTTGTCCATGGCCGCCTGCACCTCGTCGGCGGAGTCGTGGAGGATGTCGCCGCGCAAAATCGAGTTGACCGGGACTCCCTTCCGCGGTCGCGGCAGACCGGCTATCCACGCCTCCGCCACGTCTATGCCGTAAAAGCCGTTAGAGCCCAGGGACGCCACCGCGGAGTCGAAGAGGAGAGCGATCTCCCTGCGGCGGTGATCCGGTACCAGCGCCTTGGCAAGGCTGCTGTAGGTGATGCCCAACTCGTCGAGGTTCCGGGTGAGCCGAAAGTGATCGGCGCGCATCATGTGGTGGAACTCCCGGTCGGTCAGATTCAACGTGTCCCGCATCGCAGCGAGGAGGACGCTGTTGTGGGTCGTGACCAAGTGGATGTTGAACGGTCCGGCCAGCAGCTCATCCCACCCGGTCAGCAGCTCATCCCACGGCGGTGGGCTGCCGGCAGCCATGCCTGCCTCCTCGAATCGGGGTATCGGGGTCGCCGCGTGATGGGCGAATCACGAGACTATGCGGCCCATTACGCTCGCAGCCTCTGATTTCAGCGGTCCTCGGGCACAGCCACGCCCGGGCGGGATCCCGCTAGCTCGGTCGTGGTTCCGGTAGCGCCGACACCGGTGCCCTCGGTTCAGCAGGCTCGGCCGAACCCGGGCCCGCTCCGGTACCGTTCTGGACGCACCACCCGCGAGTTCGGTTACAAACCCCCTTCGGAAAACTCGAACTCACGGCCTTTGGCCATTTCCTCCAGCCGCCGGAAGACGGCCTCTGTGTCGCCCAGGGCGCGGTGCCCACCGCCCAGCTTCTGCCAGTTGTAGCTGCCGAAGTAGTCGTGCCAGCCGCCGAAGAAGGCGGCGTACTGCTCCATCGCGCACTCCTCCCACACCTGCGCGTCCAGCCAGGCCCGTGCGGCCGCGTGCCGTCGGGCTTCGTAGCGGGGGGGTGCTTGGTGAGGTCGACCGTGCCCCAGGCCTGGTGGTGGAGATGGAGCTTCCACAGCCGTCGTCCGGTGTCGTACTCCCGGTTGTAAATCACGATGCGGCGGCCGACGAGGCGGTGTGACCGAGCCTGCGGACGGTTGTTCGGAACCACGCTGGGAAAGATCCGCATCCGGCGCGTGTGCGCGGATTGCCAACGAGGGGCGGGTCCATGGAAGACTTCTTTGCCGGGGTCGAAGGACGCACCCACGCGTGGCCGCCGGGCCGCAAAGACCTGCACTGGCTGATCGTTCCCGGCGAGGACTTCGCCCGCAAGCGCCTGTACGAGCCCTACCGCGTGCTGTCCGAGCAGCCCGGCCTGCACTCCGTCCAGCCGCAGTGGATGCACTGCACCGTGCTGCACGCCGGACCGCAGGACAGCGCGAGCACCAGGGAAGTCGACCAGATCATCCGGGAGGTGACCCGCCGGGCCGCCGACACCGACCCGTACGAGATGACGCTGTCCCGCCCGGACATAGGCACCGTGGCCATAGAGAGCAAGGGCTACCCCGGCCGGCCCCACCGAGAGCTGTGGGAGATGACCTGGCAGGCGCACTGCAGGGCGGTCGGCGACCGGTGGCCGCGCATCCCGGCGGTCTCCTATCCCTCCCCATCTCTCCCACGCCTACGCCGGTGCGGAGGGTCGCCTGGCAAACCGTGGCGCGCTTACGGTGCTGCTGTCCGACCTGCCGGGCAGTCCGGTCACGGTGCCGGTCACGGCCCTCAGGTTGGTGGCCGAATGGCATGACCGCCGCGAGATCGTGTGGGACGTCCTCGACCAAGTACCGTTGGGCCCCCGGCCCTGAAGTGGACCGCCTCAGCTGTCTTCCGGGCCGGGCTCCGCGTCCAGCTGCACCGCAGCGACCTTGGCCCACATCTCCGCCAAGGCGATTGCCCGCTCAAAGCCCAGCTGCTGGTCCTTGAGATGGTCCAGAAGCCACCGCTGCCACTCGCTCAGCTCGCCAGGGGAAGCGTTACTCAGCGTCCTCGCCTGGTCCTGTTCCTTCCACGCACGCTCCGGACTCCCCGCGACCTTCGCCCAGTTGTAGGCCTGAAGTGCGGCGTCGGCATGTCGGTCCCAGGGCTGGTCCATCAGCAATCCCCCTGCTCCAGCTGGCGGTTAGGTGACCAGACCCTGTCCACGGTCACGGGGGCCGGTTCGCCGAACGCTCTCCCCACGGCGCACACGTAGCAGCCAGTGTGCGCCGTTCCGGGCCTGGTCCGAGGAACTGCGCCGCCGCTGACCGTCGGGAGCGCGGCCGTCCACCGCCAACGGAACCCTCATCCTGCACCGCACCGCCGTCCGCTACGGCCTCGTCCGCAACCGGCCCCGCCATCCCAGTGACCCGCCCGGCCCGCTGCCCCAGGAACACTCCATGACCTGGGAAATCAGCCCCGCAGCCGCGCTCCTGGCCCCCGCCGTCACCGCCGAGTTCACCGACGCCCCCGCAACGGCGCATCGACCGCCCACCGCACCGGCGGCTGCACCGCTGTGACGCCACACCGATGTCCTGTGACCGCAAGGGATCCGCGCTTGCGGTACACGACCTGACCGTCGAACGCGCCGAGCGCCGGCCGGTGTACACGGTCACCTGGCGCGCGATCAGCGTCCGGACAAGCCGCCTCACCCGGCTGCCGGACCGTGTGCGCCGGCGGAGAGTCAGCCGTGCAGGACACCAGCTCGCGGGGACGGCCGGCAACCAGTGCCACCGAGCGCAGCAGGATCCCTTACCCGTCCCAACTCTCAGGCAGACCATGCCGTTTGGTCCGGAGCGGGACACAGGAACGCTACCGTTCGGGCATGCCAGGAAAACCCGCTCCCCGCCCTCCGCAGCACCCGCGTAAGCCCCAGCCGAACCACATCAGCGGCGACTACAACGTTCCGCGGTGGCGCGACGACGGCCCACTCGGCTCCGACCCACGGAAGAAGTTCGTGCGCAGAGCCACCGAGGCGAGCAGCGGACGCGAGGGCGTCCTCAAGCACATGTCCAACCCGCCCGTGCCGGGCGAGGGCTACGTGGACAAGGGGCGGCAGGTCCGTCGCCGGCGCTTCTACGACGAGGCGCTCTTCATGCGGCAGGTGAACGGAAGCCCGGGCATCCTGCCCATCTGGGACATCGACGACGCTCACGGCAGCGCGCCCCGCTGGTACGCCATGCCCCGGGCCCGGCCGCTGGCCGACACCGTCGACGACACCACGACCGTCCTCGACGTGGTCACGCACACCGCCGCCCTGGCCCGCACCCTCGCGGTGCTCGCCGGGCAGGGCATCTACCACCGGGACATCAAGCCCGACAACCTGTTCTGGTACGACGGGGCGCCGGTCCTGGCGGACTTCGGGATCGCGGCCTTCGCCCACCTGCCCGCCGGCCTGACCCGGGTCGGGGAAAAGGTCGGCCCCGCCAACTTCATAGCCCCTGAGATGCGCAGCGCCGACGGCAAGGACCGCGGCGAGCGGGCCGATGTCTACTCCCTCGCCAAGACCCTCTTCGTCCTGGCCCACCCCCGTCGCGGCCCGTACCCGCCCGAGGGAACACACCGGGTGGGCGCGGAGGAGTTCAGCCTGTCCTCCCACGGCGGCGGGAACGCCATGACCGCCCTGGAACACGTCCTGGAGGCCGCCACCCAGCACCGCGTGCAGGACCGGCTGACCATGGCCGACTTCCATGCCGAACTGGCGGCCTGGCTCGACCGTCACGCTGCCCGGGCAGCCGGCTTCCACCCCTTCGGCCGCCCCTTCATGGGCGGCTGGGACCCGCATGCGGACCGAAACCGCCGCGATGTCGAGGCGACACGGGCGATGATGCTGCCCTGTATCCGGCGCATCGCCGAAGCCCTGACCGGCGACCCGGACGCCTGGAGAGAGGGCATCGACCACGACAACGGCGATCGTACCCTCGGCGAATACGGCCTTGTCGACAACTGCGAGGAAGGCTTCATCCCCGACGGCGGCTTCATCTGGATGGCCACCGACCTCCACGACGGACAGCGCATCGTCCTGGACGCACTCCTCGACGACAGCGTGTGCTTTATCGCCGAAGCGCAGCGCAGCGGACCGCCGTGGGCTCTGGAACAGCAGTGGGGACACACTCCGTGGCATCGTGCGCGGATGCCACGGACCGCCGATCAGGTCCAGCAGCTGACGGACACGGTCCTCGCCTGGATATCCCACCCCGCACCGGGAGCCCCAGGATCGCTGTGAGCGGAACCTTCCGGACGGCCGTGCGGTTTCCCTTGGTGGAGACGCCGTCCATGAAGGGATAGACCGCTGTGGGAACGCCCGAACAGGCCTCTGGCCCCTCCTCCGTGAGGATCCATCGGACGGCCTGCGGGGGATGGCGGGCCGATGGGGCGGGTGAGGGCCTCGGTGGGAGCGTGCAGGTGGCTCGGGACGGCAGCCGCTGGGCGTGCTTCGTCAGGAGGTCGCACGAACGGTATGGGCAGAACACCGTCCTGTGATGCGGGGTCCGTGGAACCCAGCCCTGTCCCCCGCACCCCAGGCCCAGATCACAGGCTCTGAGGTGTGCCGGGGATGCAGAGCGCCTCGTGCGCAGGGCTGTCTGCTGCGACATCTGCGGCCGTCGCGGGAACCACTCGGACATCCCCGGCCCGATGAGGCGTCTGCGGGCCGGGAAAGCGTGCAGGGCCGAAACGCCGGTGGATACTGCCGGGGTGCCGACAGACCTCAAGAGCGCGCTGGCCGCGCTGAATGCCCATGAGCCGGGCCTGCTGCTCGGGCTGCGCGAGACACAGTGGCTCGACGCGAAGGCGGTCCCGTACCAGCTGGCCGACCCCAAGGCGGCCGAGGAACTCGTCAAGGACGTCACGGCGTTCGCCAACGGCGGCGGCGGGGTCATCGTCATGGGCATCGCCACCCGCCCCGAGCATGATGAAGAGGTCCTGGACCATATTCTCGGCGTCGACCCGGCCGGGGTGAACCTGGACCAGATCCGCAAGCTGCTGCGCGAGCGGATCACCCCGGCTCCGCGGGGCGTGCGCGTGGGATGGTCCGGTGCCGACGGCGGGCGGCGGGTGGTGTTCATCGACATTCCCGCTCAGGCCGTCGACACGCTCCTCGTCGTGCCGGCGCCGGTGGGCAGGCCCGGTTCGCCGCGCCCCGACACGGTCGCCGTGCCGATGCGGGACGGCGACAGCACCCACTGGCTGCAGCGGACCGAGATCCAGCAGTTGCTGGCCGCCGGGGTCCGGGCCTCCGGCATGCCCACCGCCCAGGCCCTGACCGAACTCGTGCGGCAGGCCGTGTCCGAAGCCGCGCCGGACGGCGGGACGCGGGTCGGGCAGGGCCTGCCCGGCCGCGAGCGGGAGATGCGCGCGGCCTACGAGCAGCTGGCAGAGGCGGGGCTGGGCCAGCCGGCCGGCGAGGCATGGGCGCAGGGGACGGCCGCGCTGCAGGATCTGCACCACGCGCGGGACGGCGAGCCGGGCTGGGTGCTGTGTGTGGTGGCCGGGCGTCCTGCGGTCGTCGTTGCCGCACCCGTCTGGCAGGCGATCGCCGACGCCGGCCGGTACGCAGCGGGCCCCGACCCGCTCGCCGCCACCGGGCTCCCCCGCCCGCCCCAGGACACGGACGCGCCGTGGGTGATCACGGCCGACACCCGCAGCGTGGACCTCGACGGAGGAACGTGGGGGGCGGGCCGCCTGACGTGTTCGGGGCGCGGCGTGTGGCGGTGGCAGCCGCTCCCCCGTTTCAGCCTCGACCAGGGCGGGTCGGCCGAGATCGGGACGGGCGGGCAGACGCCGGCGCTGCGTCTGCGTGCCCTGGTGAACCTGCCCTGGGCCGGCACGGACCGTCTGGAGATCAGCAGACCTCGGCGCACTCTGCTCGAACAGCAGCTGCCGCACAGCGCGGTGGCCGGGGCGGTGACGGCACTGTCCCGGCGCCGCGGCGGGCAGCTGCCCGCCGCTTTCTGGCAGCGGGGGCCCTTCTACAACTCGGGCCGCTCCCTCGGATACTCCTGCACGATCGCCGCACCGGACGGCAGCACGGCCCTGACGGCCGCGGTCATGCTCGTCCTGCCCTCCGTGATGCAGTCCGCCGTGGTCGCCTGCGCGGACGTCCTGATCGAGGACCCGGCGGCCTGGGCAGCAGCACTCGGTCCCGGCGCGGACACCCGGCTGGACCTCGACGATGTCCAGGCCGTCCTGGTGAGCGCGTGGGAGAGTGCCGCCGAGCTGCTGCCCGACGTGGTCGGCGCCCCGGCCGGGCTGCTGTGGGCCGCACCACCCACCACCGAACTGCGCATCACCTGCGAACAGCCCGCCGGCAACGGCGTCCTGCCGGTCCTGGACACCCTCATCGACCTGACGCCGTTCGGTATCACCGACCGCGGTCCCCGATCACAGATGGCGGTCACCGTCACGGCCGCACCGGCCATGGGCCGCTCCGAACGCACGCGGCTGCTGCGGGAGGCACTGGTACACATGGCCTCCGCATTCGGGTACGTCGACGCGGAGGTGGACCTGCTGTAGTACGGCGAGGGTCTCGGTCGGCGGGGCCCCGCCCGGGTCGCTGCCCCGCCCAGCGGCTGATGATCTGACCGCTTCACCGGCCGGTATGCCGAGCGGTCTGCGCCACAACACGAGCATGGAGGCATGTCCCGGCCTGCGGGCGGTGGCCCGGCCGGCGCGGGCTTCCGCTTCACCGCTCGGGCGCGGAGCTGCCGGACGCCTCACGATCCGACCGAGCGCGGTGGTCGGGTCCGGCGCAGCTGCTGGTGGCGGCGGCGGTCGCGCCACCAGGCCAGGCGGTGGGCGGACTCCTGCGGCAGGAGTGCCTACAGGACGGCGACGGCGATCAGGCCGAGGACCAGGGGGGCGAAGAGGACCGCGGTCAGCCACCACGGGGCGCCGGCCAGAGCCGATGTGATGCCGCCCAGGCCGGCCGCGGCCGACGGGACCAGTGGCAGTGGTGCGGTGATCATACGGGATTCCCCCTCCGGGCGGCGCACCGTGCGGTGCGCGGGATGTGCGGCCGGACGTCTTTTTCGGTCCGGCACACACCAAGTTGAGCGGAGGCAGATGAGCTTGATGTATCGGTGGGTGTCACACCCGTCGGCCATAGCGGTCGAACGCCCGCTGCCAGGCCTCCTCCATCGACGCTTCGAGCAGCCGGGAGCCGCCGCGGTAGGCCTGGGCGGCGAGGTCCTGGACGAGATCCTTCCGCGGGCCGGTGAGGAGGTACCGGGCCACCGAGGGGCCGGGCCAGGGGCATGACGGCCGCCGCACACGGAACTTCGAGGCGATGAACTTGCTGTGGCGGGTGTCCCGGCGCCGGAACGCCCGCGCGTTGCCGCGCAGTTGGCGCAGTTCCTGGAGTTCGGGGTCGGCGAGGCCGTCGTCGCGGAAGGCCTCGATGGTCTCGTCCATCTGCTCCAGGGTCGCGGCGCGGGCCTCGGCCATGACGGCGTGCTGCTGCTGCGAGGTCAGGAAGCCGAAGCGGAGTGCCAGGTCGGAGGGCAGGTCCAAGACGATGCGCAGCGAAGGGTCCTCCTCGTACGTGTGGCTCCAGTCGATGAGGACGGCCTCGATGAAGGCGGAGATCTGCTGGGAACGCAGCTTCTAAGCCCGTGCCGCGGCGACCAGCGGCTCGGCGCCGGACACCGGCCGGAAGGCGTGGAGGTGAACCAGGTCTGGGACGTGCCCTTCGGAGAGATCAAACTCGAAGGAGGCGCCCCAGACAGACACTGCGAGTCCCCCCACTGCTGCTCCTCCGTGGCCCACTTCGAGAAGCTGGCGTGTCCGCAGTGCGGCAACACTGCCGAACTCCACCTGCGCGGAACCTGAAACGGCCCGGCTGACGTCTTGTGCCCGTGCGGCCATACCTGGCGCTTGGGCGTCGAGGAGCCGCGATGGGCAGCGTCGGAGGCTCGGATCATGCAAGAAGCCATCACCGCGACCATACGGGCCCATGGCATGCCCACCATCGAGCGGTAGTCGCCAGGAGGGAGTACCGGCGCTCCGCGTGGTGGACGATGAACTGCCTCCTGTACCCCTGGCCGGCCCCAGGCGAGGACGGCGTCACCGGCGCCCTGCGTCAAGAGGGGGCCGTGGCAGGAGATTCGGTGTGATTCGCATCGTCCAAGAACACAGTGCGTCCCGGTGCCCAAGCGGTTGCCGAGGAGCATGTCTCCTGGGTTCGCCCGCCTGAGGCCCTTGACCTGTTCGATCGTCCAATCTGTGCTTGGCAGACGGCCCGCTCACGAGGACTGACGGCGCACTCAATTCCCGAGCTGGACGGGACGTCAGTCATCCAGCCTCCCCGGCAGATCGGCTGTCTCGCCGGTGTCTTCGCCGGTCTCCCGGTGGCTTTCTCGCCTTGAGCTGATCTGCACCGTCCGCACGTCCGGGACGCGGGCCGGACCAGGCGGCGAGGGGAGACTCAGCGCTGTCGGCACACCTGTGTCCGGGTGTTGCCGGTAGATGACGTTGTAATCGCGGGCGAACCGGTTGGCCTCCGCCTCGGAGCAGGTGAGGCGGTACAGATAGAGGCCGTAGGCGACGGAGGCGATCTGCTGCGGCGTCAGGCACAGCTGCCAGCGGTTGTCCGTGCGGCTGAAGTCCGCGGCGCGGACGCGTTCGGCGAGTCCGTCGGCGGGCGGCGTGGCCAGGTCGGAGGCGAGGGCGACGAACCGGCGGACGGCGTCCATCTGCGCCGGGCGGAGGTGCACGTGCTGTTCGCCGGGGGCCGGTTGATTCGGGGCCGGGACCGTGAGCGGCGCGGCACGCGCGTAGAGCAGGGCGTCGCGGCCGTGCGGGCTCAGCCGTGCGGCCCATCGGACCGGTCGCGAATGGAGAGCGGAGAGCTCGGCACGGGTCTCCCGGTTGGCCAGTTCAGCGAGACCTTCTCCCGCCACCCGCTCAACACTGTTCTGGACTGCGGCAGTTGCCTGGGCGTCCAGGACCCAGCCGTGGCGAGTTGCCCGCTCGCCGGCATCGAGCAGCTCCAGCGCGGCGAGACGCTTGTCCCTGTTCCTCATGCACAGCCTCGTTCCGTTCCGGTCCGCCAACTGGCCGTCATTGTCGGGCCCGGCGGATCGGGCTGTCGCGGTGTTCGGAGCGGTTCGGGCGGCGGAGTGCGTCCGTGCACCTGGTCGGGTGCCTGCGCTGCCGGTTCCCACGGGCCGCTCGGGCGGTTTCCACCGTCTCCAGCGCCAACCCGTCCCAGCTCTCACCGGAACAAGGCGCACCCAACTGCTTTCAGTACGGACAGCGGCCACCGCACGGTGTGAGCCGCAGGCTCAACACGGCCATGGTTACGGGCGATTGCCTGCTGGATAGGATCTCGGCATGTCCAACAGCCTTGTATCGCACTGGGAAGCGGCGGTTGCGCGAGCCCGGGAGCAGCACGCGCTGAGCGGCAGCGAGTGGGATGTCCTCGCGTTGATCTTCGCGCTCGTGGCCGTTGAGGACGGCGTCGCCGTCCAGGACGTTTCACTGTGGTCCGTACGCTACCGGCTCGGCGAGCCCCAGCAGGTGCGCCAGGCACTGTCCGTGCTGCTGCCCGGCCCCCTCGACCATGTCGCCACCACGGTGGCGGAGGGGCGGCAGGAGCTGACATGGCTGCGGATCGACGACCTCGTCGACGAGCACGGCACCTTCACCGGCCGCTCGTGGCTGGCTGACCTGCTCGCGCCGGAGATCGAGGCTGTCGTCCGTGGTCGTGGCGCTTTTGGGGCACCCGCCCCGTTGGAGGGTCGGATCTGGCGCCTGTGGGCCGCCCTGCAGGCACCCTACGGCATCCGCTACGAGGACACTCTCACGTCGGAGGAACTCGCGGTCCACGACGAGACGGGCCGCGACGGGGGATACAGGGCGTCGGGCAGGACCGTGTTCGAACGCAGCGTCGAGCGCCTCATCCAGTTCCTCGACAGACTGCTCCTGCCGGCCATCGGCGCGCTGCCCCTGCACCGTGAGGTGCTGGTGAAGCGCGGTGTGCACGCAGGGCGCAGCGGTGTACTGAAGGCGGTCACCTGGAGCATTGACGAGGAACGGCAGGCGTGTTGCGAGCCGCCGGTCTCGTTCACGATCACGTTCGATGACCGGTGAGGCACGGCAGATATCGCCCCGGCCGATGTGATGCCACTGCCTCAATGGGACCGCCGCTGCGCCGTGGTGCACGCGGGCCAGCCCATGCCCATGGAGTGGGCCGCCTGCGTGCTGCTGGACGGCCCGGAGCCCGATGCGTCCTGGCAGCACAGCGTGATCACGGCGCTGGAGGACGGCTGGCCGGTGGTGAACGGGCGCCTCGCCGTGCTCCTCCCGTCCCCCGTCGGCGAACTGGGCTCGTGGCTACGTGATGCCTACACCTGGGCCGACGAGATCATCAGCACGCGCGCACCGGTCGCCGGACCCGGCACTCCTCACGCGCCCTGACCGGTATGTGATCTCGAAGGGGCGCGCGACCGTCTCATCCTGCAGATCCCCACACCCGACGAGGCGACCCGCCAGTGGGCAGGCGAGCACACCGTTCCCGTCGCGCCGAATCCGGCCGACGCTGCCGCCGCGGTCCTCAAGCGCCTTGGCCGCGGCTGGCGCCGCCAGGGAGGCGAGCGGCAGGTACCGCTTCCCCTCGTACGCAACTACGGCTACCACCAATGGCGGGACGCCCTGCGCCAGGCCGGCCGGGTTCTCGATGGCGCGACCATCGACTGGGCGCCGCCGGATACCTCCCGTCCCGGGGAAGCCTCCTGGTGGGCGATCACCGCACAGGTGAGGGATCCCGATGATCTCGTCACCGAGGAGTTGGTCGTCGGACGCCACGACGTGCTCAGCCTCATCGCCTTCCGGCGGCGGCCGGTATGGACCGACAGCGAAGTCGTCCTCCTGCGCCACCCCCTCAGTGTCGGCGCCCCACCGCCCATCACCGCGCCGACACTGTTCCCCTTGCGTCTGCCGACCGTGGACTTCGGCGGTCCTCGCCACCTCCGAGGGAAGTACCCAGACGAGGGCGTATCGGCGCTGCTCTGTGAAGCCGGCCTCGTCACCGGCAGGGCCCGGATCCGATCTCTGGGCAACCTGCCTGAGTCCGGACTCCTTGCCGCCCGGCGCCGCACCTTCTGCCTGCAGTTGACAGACGCGGAGTGCGAGGAACTCAAGGCCCGGTGTGAGGCTCGCGATGGCAGAGCCGTAGCTGGGGCAGTGGAGGTCCACCGCGTCGCCGACCTGCTCTCTGCCCGTCCGGTCCGCGACGCGCTGGTCGACTGGGCCACCCTAGGTGTGATCCTGCGGGCAGTGGCTCCCGCCTGACTTCCGTGCGGGGCCAGCTCCCGGACCTGCCGCGCCGCGGCCCGCTGTGTACCGTGCTGGACCGTATGCCCGGCGAGCAGCGGGCGTTCGTGATGGGGCACAGCACCTGGAGCAGGGAGGGACTTGGCCCGGCACGAGCGGACGGGACGGCCGTCACCGCCGCCCTGCGCCAGTTGATGGGGCTGTAGCGCCGTTCCCTCCCCGGTGGGCCGTGCCGATCACGCGATGGTCGCCACCAGCTGCCGATCACACGGGGACTGTTCTGACCTCGGGGTCGGGAGGGAGGTCCAGTCGCCCTGAGCCGATGAGACACATGCCGCCGCCGACGGTGATCGCGCGAATTTCGTCGGCGTCGGCGTCCGCGGTGGCGTGCAGGGTGGACGGTCTGCCTACGGATTCGCCCTGGCTGATGGTGAGTTCGGTTCCGGAGGCGAGCAGGCCGTGGCGTACGAGATGCGCGGCGAGCGGTCCGGCTGCAGAGCTGCAGGCCGGGTCCTCGGGCATGGCTCGGTTGACGCGGAGATTATGGGGTCCTTCGTTCCTGTCCGTTGTCCGTTCTAGATACAGCCACGCTCACCCGCAGCCCGCACACCCCAGTCGGTACCGACAGCCGACTCGGGTCGTCCATTCACTTCGCTTGTTACTCAGTGCAACCAAAGCACCCTTGAGGCGCGGTTACCCTGCGAGGCTCAGAGGCGGGAATCACTCAACATGTCGGCGGCGCTCACGGGCTTGTTTGCGGCCTTCGAGGGTGCCCTTGTTTCCGCCCGGTCGACCAGGAGATCAGCGGCCGAGTCAGTCGCTGTCTACCCTCTCGCCGCTGGACCGATGCCGCAGCTCACTCACCTCGGCCTGAAGCCCTTGCACCATCCGGTACAACGCTTGTAAGGCCACCACGGAGACACCGTTAACGTCCACCATGTGGATGGTCTGGTCATCAGGGCCAAGGCCCAGCGCTGCGTGCCAGTCCTGCGCCATGGGACCAAGATGGCGTACGTCGCCGTCGCCACGATAGCTCCATGTGCTGACCGGCAGGGAAACGACGGCCCGCAAGACGTCGTAGCCGTCGAGTGCCTGTGGCCGAGAGTCCCCGGGAATGGCCTCTACTGTCTGGGGTTCCTCAGCTGCGCTGTCTGATAGATTTCTCCAGGAAATTTGCGCAACTTGGCGCTTCAATCTGCGATCACTGCTCGCCTCATCGCCATAGAAGGTGTTGTAGCTATGGTTGGATGACTCTGTTGAATTCGGCGGCCGTTTATCCTGAAGCCTCAATTTAATGTTTTCCAGTAACTTGGCGGCAGCGACGGTCTCGGGGTGGTCGTCCCCCAATACCATCGTGAGCGAGTGGACCGTCCGGACTGCCAGAGGCATAGCAGCCCGGGCGCCTTCGGTTCCCAAGGTGCTGATGGCCAAGTTCACTTGAGCGCGAAGTGTCTCTGGGTGGTCGTTGCCAAGGACATTGCCGAGTTCCCGAGCAAGGTCGCGGAACACTGTCACGACAGGCCCTGGCCCCTGCACCGTCGCTCTGGCGGCTGCGTAATTAAGCTGGGTCTGTAACGTGAGTGGGTGCCCGTTCCCGAAGCGCCGCTCACGGCGCTCCCATACAAGCCGGAACATGCTGAGCGCCTTGTCTTGATCAAGGCCGAGTTCAGAGATCGCCTCGTTCTCGACAGCCATGATGCTCAGCGGATGGTCTGAGCCCAACAGGGATTCGCACTGCTGCCGCACGGCCCTTGCTAGATGCAGCGATTCAGCCGCAGAGGTGGCGCGACGCGTCCAGAACGCCAGGGCTATGCGGATGCGTAGCGCTGTTGGATGACTCGGTTGGAGAACAGAATCTGCGTGATCGGCAAGTGCGCTCAACAAGGTACTTGCGCGCACAGCGTCGCCAGCCCGGCCAACGGCCGCAGCGTGAGAGTTGCGGGCGTCCAGTGCTGTTGGGTGGTCAGACCCGTACAACTCTATGACTTCAGGCAGCAAAGCCTTCAGTTCGGCGGCAGCGTGTGGCCAGTTACCTGAGCGTCCACCAGTCCGTGCCATGCCCCAACGGGCGAGCAGCCAGAGGTGCTGGTCACGGTCGGGTTGGGTGTCCTCGTCGCGGACGGCGTCGATATAGACCCGATTTGCCTCCCGCCACTGGCCCATGTGGCTAAGCCATAGAGCTCTGCGCAGCCGGGCCATTCGTGTCAGGATATGGTCCGTACCCAAATGGTGTTTACAGTCAGCGTTCAGCTGGATTGTGAACTCTAAGGCCTGCTGGACGTTACCCGTATGTCCAGTCCAAAATGCGAGTGCGTGCCGGGCAGCGAGCGTCCTTACATTACTTTCGCCGAACTCTGCTATGGCGCCGTCGACGAGTCGCTGAGCGGCGTCCTTGGCTAGTTCAGGCTCGTATGCTGCGCTGAGCCTTGCAACCGCCTGAGACAGTGAGTCAAGGCGGGCTTGCCCAGGTGGCCATGCTGAAAACTCTCGTGCGGAGGTATGGGCAAGCACGGCGTCAGCCGCTCCGTCCCAGCCGCCGATCCAACTGTCTTGTGCATCATGCGGCGGACGGGGTAGAAACTCCTCGTCTAAGCGCGCTCCGGGACGCCTCGAGACGTTCCGGTCTTCCAGTCGCTGCCAGGAGCTCTCCCAGTGGCGGAGATCGATGTCCACCGGACGGTTGTTCTTCGCCGCTACGTATCCAATCGCCTCTAGAAGGTTTCGGATGGGGTCCCAGTTACCACTGCCGACACGAGCGTTGACGTCTTTGCGGTAGTCGTACACAGTGGCGCGCTTGATCGGCCGTAACGCCGGGCCGCTCGCACGCTGAAGCGCCGGATCAGAGATCCGCACCAGTTGGCCAACCGCGACGGCACCATCCTCCATGAGCCGGACAAGCGCCGCCCTGAAATCCCGCCACGTCTCCATGGGCGCCCCCTCGGTACCGAACTGATCCACGATGGACGTCCATGATGTCCGCTTCCGTCGGAGCAGTGCAGGAGATCCGAAGAATCCAGACTGCCTGAACGAGTCCGCCCGGACCCGCAATCTGTCTCGGACGTCCGACGACCGAGTGTCCGACTGCCCAGACGCGGTGGACTGGCTCCAGTCGCCCGGCTGGCCGCGGGCAGAACCTGGGAGGCTCAAGCCGATGGACCCCATCATGATCGGGATGATCGCGACTCTGGGGATTTTCACTTCCCTGGCCGCCGCAGCCGTATTGGTGGTCTGGCTGTCCATGCGTGGTACGGACTCCCACCACCGCGCCGCTGTCCTCACTGCGGCTGCGGCTGTCATCAGTGCCGTACGCGGACGCCAGTGATCGTTGGCTCCCATCCCGCGTGGACACTCTGCCGACAACCTGCAGTCACAAGCATTCAGTAGCAGTGTTGTGGCAACTGCGGCAGCGTTTCACCTTGACGGACTGAATAGCCGGAAAACGGCTGGCGAGCAATGAGCCCTTTTCAAGCTCGGCAGGGCTGCTGACGCGGCTGGCCCCCGGTTGAGCCGGGCGGGGACTCTGAGGGCAGGATGCCTTCGTGCCCACCATGGTTGTTGAGATCCACGTGCCGTTGCTGCCGACGCCAGGCCTGCCAAACGGCTCCTACCCGTTTCCCTGGATCGAGGAGGTCGAGGACTTCCTGTCCGGTCTCGAAGACCAAGGTGACGTGGAAGTCTTCGATGAGGGAGAGGAGGACGGGGACGTCTACGTCTTCTTCGTCACCGGAGCCGGTGAGGGAGATCTTCTGGCGGCGGCGTCCCGCGTGGCCACGCTGCCTGGGGTCCCTGCGGGAACCGTTGCGGTCGTGAGTAACGACGAGGCCGGGGAGTTCGGTCTGGGACGACGGGTGGCGCTTCCGCTGCCTGTGCTCTGAAGACCGGTGCGGAGCCTCCGCCCCCTGTCCAGGTCACCTCAGGCCGCACGGCAGCGGGGCACCGAGTGCGTGACGAAGTGAAGCTCCTGGTAGACGAGTTGTTGACCAAGATCAACCTGTCCGCCCGGAGCTTCGCATGCTTGTCTACCCATCGGGACTCGATCTGTCCAGTTCAGCCCTGCGGTTCCTGGCCAGGAAGCTGACTGCCTTGCGCCGTGAACGCGGAACGCGGTGGCGCAGGCTCGGAACGGACCGGCAGGTCCTGCTGGTCCTCGCCCACCTGCGATGCGGACACACCTACGCCCAGCTGGCCACCGGGTTCGGGATCAGCCTCAGCACCGTCTACCGGTACGTGAGCGAGGCCGTCGAACTGCTGGCCGCCCTCGCTCCCGACCTCGCCCAAGCCGTACGCGCCGCCTCCCGCAAAGCCTTCGTGATCCTGGACGGAACTCTCCTGCCGATCGACCGCATCGCTGCTGACCAGCCCTTCTATTCCGGCAAACACAAGAAGCACGGCATGAACGTGCAAGTCCTGGCCGACCCGGCAGGGAGACTGCTGTGGGCCTCACCCGCGCTGCCCGGAGCCGTTCACGACCTTCGTACGGCCCGCGAACACGGCATTCTCGACTCTCTGGCCGCGGCCGGCACACGCTGCTGGGCCGACAAGGGATACCAAGGAGCCGGCGGAACCGTCCGTGTGCCCTACCGCGGTCGCTGGGAGAAACTCTCCGCCGGTCAGCAGGCAGTCAACCGGGCCCATGCCAAAATCCGGGCGCTGGGCGAGCAGGCCATTGCCACGCTCAAGACCTGGCGACTGCTGCGCAAGCTGCGATGCAGCACCACCCGCATCACCAGCCTTGTTCAGGCCGTCCTCACCCTCCACATGACCTGCTCAGACCAAGGTTGAAAACGGCTCCGTGCGCCTCGGGGCGGCTACCGGTTCTGAACCCACCGCACAAGGCATGTCACGCATTCCGAACCCGCCACCCAGGCGGCTCCGTTGACGAGGCTGAAGAGCGCGGCGTGGGCGAGCCTGCAGGTGATGGGCATGGGCTTGTCCATGTGTTCCCCTCCTGGGTGATCGCCTGGCCCTCGTGGCCGGGCAGGTCGACCGTGCCGAGTGGGGGCGGAGGCTGTCCGAAAGGGCGGGCACTGCGGGCAAGATCCCTCTACCCTCCTGGTCATCGGGGCGTGCGCCGCGCCCGGAGCGGGCAGCCGGGCACCGGGGCTCTGCTGGTGAGTCGTGTCGTGATGCCGTTTGTCGTAGGAGAAGTCGGCCAAGGCTCATGCCCTGCACGCTGGGCGCGTTGGGAGACGGCCTCAATACTGGTGGGCTCGCCTATTCAACTGTCGCCAGTTCCTCGTATGCCCCAACATGCCGGTGACCGTGTGCGATCCCCAGCCGGCATCAGCTCCAGGTTCCTACTCGCGGCAGGCTTCAGTTTTCAGTGTCTTCGGGCTGGGCCTCGGCCGGGACCACGCTCGCCTGTTCCGGTTCGTCGAGCCTGGTGTAGAACACGGAGTTGCCCTGCTTGGTGCGCTGGGCCTGGCTCTTGGCCACGAGTCCTTCGAGCGTGAGGCGCACGACCTTGGTCTTGATGTCGCGGTCAGGGTGGGCCTGACTGAGCGCCATGGAGATTTCTGCGGCTGAGCGGGGTTCGCTCTGATCGATGAGGTGCTGGCGGATAAGTGCAACCAGTGTGGGCTGGAGTGTCTTCGCAGTGGCTGCGACCGCAGTGGCGGGCTTCCTCTTGGCTGTTGTGCCCGATGGCGCGGTGGTCTTCTGTGTCCGCTGCCGGCCACGGGGCTTGGCCTTGGCTGGCTGCTGGGGAGCAGATGCTGCGGGGCTCGCGGGTGCAGCCGAAGGCCCGTTCGGTACGTCGGAAACGCCGAGGGCCTGCCGCATGTTCACAAGCACGGCATGATCCTGTTCCAGGTCGGCCAGTTGCGCCTGCAGGACAGTGATTTCCGCACCGACCCGCTCCTGCTCCTTGAGGTTGCGTTCGAGGTCGCCGGTGACCTGCGCGATGTACTGAGATGTCAAGTCGGTGGTGGGACTCGTACTCTCGGGCATGGTGCTGGCCTTTCCTCGAGCTACGGCTGTGACAAGCCTTGCACGGCGGCCCAATGCCCCGGCGTAGAGATGGTACGGACAGTCGGCGCCAACTGCTCCCCGACAGTAATGTCTTCTGCCTGCCGGACGTCTCGGGAACGCCGTGTCCGGCACCACCTCAGCCGGACGGCAGAACAGGAACACCTCGTCGCCACCGAGGAAGTCCGGCAGGTCGAACGGTCCTTCCTCGTGCAAACCTCGGCGAGCCGTATCGCCCCCGTCGAGGCAAGTGTGGTCGGGTAGCCGGACACCATCCGGTCCAGCGCCGAGACGTTCTACCCTCTCGGGGCGCGGTATGAACGACGACGAGGACTACGGTCCCCTGGTCTTCGTGCGCACACGGGAAGAGTCCTACGCGGACGGCAGCTTCATCAAGGTCCCGCCCGTAGCGGGCGCGGCCGTCGGCATCAAGATGCCGACCATCATCGCCGCGGACGCACACAAGGAGTTCGTGGCGGGCAACGAAGGTGACGACGGCAGGCAGCTGCGGACCGTACTGGCCGCCGTGGCAAGGGCCATCGCGCAGTCGCCGGCGAACGAGGTGTGCTTCGTCGTCCCGGCCGGGGAACTGCCCTCCGGCCAGGAAACCACCGGCGAAGAGGACCAGCTCATCGCCATCACCGAACCCCGCGGTCCGGGCGAGCCCATCCTGACCTTGATGCTCTCCCGCGAGATGTGAGCCGCGAAGGACAACCCGTTCGTCGATCAGCGCGGCACCACAGCGGTTCTCAGTCAGCGGGGCTCTGCGGCCACACGAGGCGCAGGACCACAGTCCTGCGCACTCCGGCGTCACGCATCGCCTGAACCCGGTGCTGGCCGTTGATGAAGGCGTCGCTGATGTAGGCGTCGCCAGAAGGCTGGATGGCGACGGGCGGGCAGTACAAGGAATAGAGCGCCGCTCGTTCCCATTTGCTCGCGCCGGCCGCGGCAGCGTACTCATCGGCGTAGCGCTTCATGTCTTCCGGTTTCACGTCCTCCTCTCGTGCGCGCGCGAGGACGGTGAGCGCCATGTCGTTGACCCGGTGCCAGTCACCCTCGTGGTACCAGCAGCAGGACCGCCGCAAGAGACGGTCCGCCCAGTTCCGCGACCGGGATGCGGCGTCCGGGCTACCGGACATGCATTCTCCGCGGAATGGGCGGGCCTGCGCCAGGCGCGACAGCTCGATCGCCTCGAACAACAGCTCCGGCTCTGCTTCCGGCTCGGGCGGCACGTAGCCCTCGCCGCGGTCTTCGGCGACCGGACCGCCCACCAGGTGCGCGACCTGTTCCGCGCTGATCGTGGACCAGAGCGGCGCGGCTTCACCATAGGTGACCAGCTGGAAGTCCGGCTCCCTGCCGAAAGCGCCCCGGAGCTGCCGCTCGATCCACACCGGCGGCAGCTCCTGGTCGCGACAGTGCTGCTCCCACACCGCGGCCACGCACGACTCGGCCACGTTGGTCAGACTCGGGGCTTCGTCCTCGGCCTGGGTCGCCACCGCCACCGCCCGCCGCCCCGGCGCGGTGAACAGCTGAAGCCGAAACGACGTGCGCCCCGCATGGAACATGTGATCGTCCACGGTGAGCAGGCGCGGAGCAGCGAGCTTCAGCACTTCCGCCACCATGTCGCCGGGGACGCCGGCAGCAGCTCCGGATCGGGCAGGCGGCCGGTCCTGCGGCACATCGTTCATGCCGTCATCATCACACCGGGCTCAGCTCAGAACGCCAGGGAGAACCGCGGTGCCAACAAGGCGTCCAGCGGGTTGACCAGTGCGGGCCCCCACCGGTACTCGCTGTGCCCGAAATCGCTGTTCTGGACTTCCGGGGGCGGGGTGTCGTCTCTGCGGAGCATCTGCTAGCGCACCGCGACCGGATCCGCAGGATCCTGAAGGTCGTGCCCGAGCTCGGTGAGGCGCTGCTCCCACATCTGGACGATGTCCCACGGGCGCATGACCGAGCGCGGGGGCGCCAAGGCCTTGACCTGATCCCGGGTCACCTCGTCGACGCCCAGGCCATCCCGGGCGGCGATGAGGTAGATACCGGTGGCCAGCGCCGCGGTCCCCTCGGCCAGCTGCATGCCGTCCCAGGTGATGTCCCGGCCCGTCCAGATCTCTTCGGTCACCGCGATCGCCCGGGTCCACGCGGCGCACCACGTCTCAGGGCCTCCGTCGGCCTGCCACTGCCTGAGCTGGTCAATGATGAGGTTCGTCACGACGGACATTGCGCCGCCAGAGGCGAGCCGGAAGAATCCCGCCCTCGCCCGTTCCCGTCCGGTATCGCGCGCGGCCCCTCCGTCGCGCGCAGAACACCAGCGGCGCCCGATCCCCTCGCCCGCCGCCCGTGCCGCAGCAGGCCAGCCGCCCGCCCCGCCGAAGCAGCCGCCAGTACGACACCACTATGACGAGTGCGACAAGACGGTGTACGAGGGCGGCACCTGCACCTGCGACCTCATCGAGCAGTACGGACCGCCCTCCGAGCGGGACGACTACTGAAACGCCCTCTGCGCCTCGAAAGGCGTGGGGACCGGTGTTGCTTGCAGCGGGCTACCACTTGCAGGGGTGGGCAGTCGACGAACGGATATGGCCTACGCCTGTCCGCTCCACGCGGTCACTTCAAGAATCGACCATCCCGAGCGGGTCCATCGGAACACTGCTCGGTCGGCGTGGAAGGAGCCAAGCCAGATGGTGTGCACCTCTGCCGGAACACTGGGGCTGTCCGCGGGCACGAACCCGCGGGACAGCGACATGGTGATGTCCATGTGGGCGGGATCGGCCCACAGGAAGAGATGCCCCTCCCGGTCGGGATGCCGGGCCAGCTTCTCCACCTTGTTCTTGCCCTTCGAGGCGAGGAACGCGTCGACGTAGGGCGAGATGGTGTCGACGGTGCTACTGGCCACGGAGAAGTTCGACTGGGTGGGAAAGATCCGGCCCGAAGCCTTGTCACTGCGGATCCGGACCGCCCGCACGACCTGGAGCTGTGCGAGCTCTTGAAGGTCGGCCGCGTGCTGTGGGGTGGGCAACCGATCGTCCGGGGTGCTGTCGTCCCAACCGTCCAGGCCGATCGTGTCCAGGTTCGCCTGCTCTTGGCGTCGCAGGAGAGCCGCCAGGGGCGCAGAGATCTTCTTGAGGTGAGCCTGGGAGGTGAACTCAACGATCCAGTCACCGTCCAGTCCGGGAACCGGCTGGTCGTACTGGCGGTTCAAACCGGCCCACAGATGCTGGCGGTCCGGGTCGATCGTGGAGGACACCTCCAGAGCGATTCTCGGTCCCTCTCCGTCGACGGCGGGTTCAAGCAGGAAATCGACCATGCCGTTCTCGGTCTGATCGTCGTGGCCATCCCGCCGCGTTCCCAGGATCTCGTTGACGGCTGCCTCCGCCCGGAGCTCATCCGGGGCCGGGGCAACCGGCTTCTTCTGCTTCACAAAACGACCGTACGCCGCATTCCTCGCCGCTCCGAAGGGATTTCCTCTGCAACTGACAGTGGCCCCGCTCGTGCGGGCCCTCGCCGCGTAGGAACCGGTCTTCTCCCGACACGGCCTCGGACGCGTGGTGACCGGCAGCGGCGGTGACGTTTGTCCGCCTCTGCGCGCCGCCCCGTTGTCAGTGGAGCGGCATAACCTGAGAGGTGGAAGGGACGGGATCTGCAAGGAGAGACACGCGCATGAACTCCAGCTACTACCGGGGCCAGTTGGACCGGAAGAACAAAGCTCGCGCCGACGCGGAGAAGAAGGTCGGCGAGTTCCGCCGCAAGGAGGCAGACAAACGGGGGAAGGCTACGAAGGAGCGGGTGGCCGCGGAGAAAGCCAGCAGCCTCAGCACCCGGCAGAGCAAGCTGCGTACCGCGCAGCGTTACGAGGACGACGCCAACAAGGCCGCCCGGGATGCCGGCACTTGGAGTACCACCGTGGCCAAGCTGGGCAAGGAGGCGGCGGACCTGTCGGCGAAGGTGGCCAAGGAGGAGCAGGCTGAGCGAGCAGTTGCGGAAAAGGTTCGTCAGCGTGAGCAGGAGCGGGTCCAGCGGCGTGCCGTCGTCAGTCAGCGCAGGATCGAGAGCCGTCTCTCCACGACGGAGGGGCAGGTCCTTACCGTGCTGAAGGAACTGCGGGCCCCGAAGCCGGAGAAACTGCGGGTGCTGTTGTTGGCAGCTGCTTCCGCCGGTGACCTGCGAGTCGGCCAGGAGCAGCAGAGGATTCGTGCGGCGGTGCAGAGCGCAACCCACCGTGACCTTGTCGAACTGGATGTCCACCCCGCCGCGACCGCGGACGTCTTCCTGGACGCGCTGACCCGCTTCCGTCCGCACGTCGTGCACTTCTCCGGCCACAGCACACAGGATCTGATCTCTTTCGAGAGGGGCGAGGACGGCTTCCACGAAAGTGCCATCGTCAGCGCCACCGGCTTCGCCCGCGCCATCGGCGCCGTGGACGACAAACCGCTGCTGGTCCTGCTCAACTCGTGTCACTCCGCCTCGCAGACCGGGAAGCTGGTCGACTCCGTACCGTTCGCCATCGGTATGTCCGACAGCATTGGCGACATCGACGCCATCACCTATGCCGCCCGGTTCTATGCCTCCATCGCCGACGGCCAGTCGGTCCAGGCCGCCCACCTCCTCAGCCAGGCGGCCATTGAGATGAACGGCCTGCTCGACCACGACCTGCCGACCCTGTCCTGTGCAGCGGACGTTGACCCCAGCGCTACGAAGCTGGTGACGCCGCCTCCGACGTAGGGCGTCGCTGAACACACGGCGCGCGCATGCTGGGCCGAACCGTGTGGTGGCCGGAGCCTGGAGGAAGGCGCCGAGGACCTGGTCGAGTATCTCTGCTGCTGGCGGGCCACTCGCGGAAGTCAGGTGGTGGTGATGTCGGCGAGCCGGTTGCGTGGCGGGGTGGTGGTGAAGAAGTCGCGCAGTGACTGGCCGATGCGGTTTTCGCAGTCTGGGTCCTTGACGGCGGCATCGAGCAGGTGCGTGAGGTCTTCGGTGTCGGAAGGGGTCAAGACGAGCCAGCGCAGGATGACCTGCAGTGTGAGGAGCCGGAGAGTTCGCAGCTCTTCCAGCGTCTTCTCTTCTGTCTGATCCTTGATCACGTCGCCGTGCACGTAGGTGGATCGGGCCTTGTAGGCACGTTTGACGATGGCCTTGATCTCCTTTTGGTGGTCCAGGCCGAGAAACAGTGCAGACGCGCGGGAGAGGATGTTGGCGGTGATGCGCCCGCTTGTGTCGTTGGGGCTGTTCAGCAGGGCTTCCAGGGCGATGACGTAGTTGAGGCGCAGTTCGTCGACCTCCACCTCCCAGACGCCGTCGTCGTTGTAGGTGCGCTGGTAGGCGGCCAGGAGGTGCCGGGCTGCACGTTCGAGTCGCCGGGCGCGCCCCTTGAGAATGCGTCGTTCGTGGGTCGCGCCTGCCATCACCGCGTCGATCTTCGCCGAGATCACGGCACAGAAGTCAGCCAGAGCCGGAAGACATGCGGCCGGGACATCGAAGAATCCGGTCTCGCGGACCTCAGCCTCCTCCTCACTCCCGTCCCGGCCTTCATAGATCTTGATGGTGGTCGGCACGCGTCTGGGGTCCAGATCGAAGCGGCGTCCGCGCGCGACCGTGAAGACCGAGTCCACCCGGAGAAGTTCGCTGTCCCACAGCATCAGGGGAAGGAGTGCTCGCCAGTGCTCGGCTTCCGCACGCGGGCCTGTGAAGTCGAACCAGATCGGACGACGCGTGACCGGGCGGCCAGGATCAGGAACACGGAGAAACGGTGCGCCGGTGATCAGGTCGAGATCACGGCTCCGGCGCTCCAGGACGTTCAGTGCCGGCATCGGGACCATCTGACGAAGCTCTTCCGCAGTGAAGGTCTGCAAGGTGTACCGCCCCAGCGGAATCTGCGTCCCCTGGGGGAAGGCGGCGTTGAGGAGCAGCCATCGCTCGGGGACCGGTGCCGGGCCAGTACAGAAGGTGACGAAACTGTCCGCGATCTCGGAGACGGGAACCGGCACGCCCTGGGCAAGCAGACGTGCCGCCTCACCCAGTCCCGACTCATCCAACAGCGTTCGGGAGCTCGGGACCCAGTCTCCGTCGACCTTGGCGTAGAGGTCGGGGTGCTCTTCCCTGGGCGCTGCGGCGACCACCGCATTCTCCACGTCCTCCCAGTGGGGCTGGAGCGTCAGTGTCACGACGGACTGGGGGGTCGGGGACAGACCGCCCGCGTACTCAAGCCACGCCAACACGGCCTCACGCAGGGAGAGATGCTTGCTCATACGGCCTGAACGTAGCGGCCTCAGTCCCATGCGGGCAGCAGTTTTCCAGCGGCGGAACCACTAGCGACCGGCCATCGTTCAAACAGCGTGTGACCTATCCGGACCTGGCTCAGCACCGGTGACCCGCGGGTGCCGTCACTCTGCCGCGGGCCTCATTGATGCTGTGTGGGCGTGTCCGACCCAGGCTCGGTGACGAGTTGCAACGTGTAGTCCGTCGCGCAGCCTGCCCCGGAGGACACCGACACGCGTTCTGCCCTCCAAGACCTGAAGGCCGCTGTCCGAGACAACCAGCAGTCGTCGGTCGATCAGGATCGGCGGGCGCATCCACGTCCCGTGCTCTTCCCAGTGGCGGCCGACCTCCGGAGGACGAATTTCCACCCAGTGCACCGGGTCCTCGGCAAATCCCTCGATACAGCCGGCATCGGACTCACCGGTCGGCATCTCGTTGAAGTCTGCGACCGGGATCGTTTCGAGCCGCCAGGTGATCTTGCGTAGGTCGATGCCGCCGTAGTCGCGCACGAAGGCGCCGTTGTCACCGTGATCGAAGAGGAACTGCTCAAGAACGTCGTCTGGCCACTGAAGCAAGGCCAGCACCGGGTCGACGCGAAAACGGTCGAAGCTGAGGCCGCCATCTTCACGGCGTGCCATCAGAGAGCTGAGGTCGGCGAGCTTCATGTCGCCATGTGTACAGCAGTTTGACGGCGGTGTTCCCCGCTCGGTTCAGCCACCGCCTGGATGTATGACGTTGAGATCGCGGAGCACCGGGGCGAAAGCGTCAGCACAGCGGTGCGCTGGCCTTCGACGAGAAGCGGTGACGGCAGGGCCACGGCTAGGGGGAGGCAGGGATGGCTTCGGTGAGGCGGTCCAGCCGCGTGTAGAGGGCCTGCACGAGGCGGGCGCGGTTCCTGGGCAGCGGGCAGGGCACAAGGCGTTCTGCCGCAGCCTCACGTGGCGCCGGGACGGGTGAGCCCGAGCACGACCGGAGCTTCTCCCAGCGGGCCGTCTTCGACCCAGAGCTGGTGGGCGGACAGGATCGCGCGCAGAGCCTGGTGCATGGCGGCCTGCTGGGCGTTGGACAGCTCGGCGGCCACGTGGAGGGAAGCTGTAGCGTCCTGCCGCCACAGCACCCGCAGCGCATGCCGACGGCCCGGGACCGCGGCCAGGCCCACCCCGGTCTCCTCACCGTCTGCTGCCGCCTCGATGTCGTACGGCGGCAGGCCTGCCAGCAGCACGACTTCCAGTACCCCCCGTGCCAGGGCTTCCTGCGCCTGGGTGAGCGCCGTGCCGTCCACCACGGCCCTGCCCGCGAAGTAGCGTGCCTGCTGCTCGTGGTTCCCGCCGCGTGGGTCCATGGTGCTCCCGCTTCCCGTCCGGGTGATGGCCGTCTTGCCGCCGTGCCTCAGCCTGCGGACCGCCTCGGCAGTCAGAGCTTGCGGAGGCCGCTGAGCACTCTCTCCAGCAGTCCCACGTCAAGCCGGCCGTGGATGGCCTCGGCTCCGTCAGGCTGATGAACGGTCACCAGTCCCGCCGCCGCCATGTCGGTGATGAGCATGCGTGCGATACCGAGAGGCACACGGAGAAGCGCTGAGATCTCGGCAACCGACTTGATCTCTCGGCAGAGCTCCCAGATCCGCACGTGCTCGGGCAGATGTCCGTGTATCCGGGAGCGGTCCGCCGTGCTGTGCACCAGCGCCTCCACGGCGAGCCTGCGGCGTCCCCGGGCCGATCTGCTCTCAGGATCCAGACCGCCCATGGCATCCCCGCGCGCAAGCTCATGCTCCGCGACCGTCGCCCGCCGGCAAGCCTGTACTTTTACGCGTCCGAGCGCGGCCGCGACCGTCTCCGGCCTGGAGTACTGGTCAACGAGTCGGGTGTAGGTGGTGTCGGTGTCAGCCAACTCGGGCTCATCGAGGGCGCTGCGCATCGGGTCCATCGCCGGCCTCCTTCCTGTGGATCACGCTGCTGACTGCCCGCCGTGCGTGCGCGAGGTTGCCCCGCGCCTGTTCCGGGGTGCACCCGAGAACGTCGGCGATCTCCGACGGCGTCATGTCGACGAGCGTCAGTGTCATGACTTCCCGCTGCCGCGGAGGCAGAGCCGCGACCGCGGAACCCGTGACCAACGCCAGTTCCACCGCGGCCAGGTCGTCCACGGCCCTGTGATCGGCGGCTTCCCGATCGGACAGCACGGTCTGCTGCTTCCTCTTCAGGAGGCAGGCATGACGTAACGCGACGGTCCGCACCCAGGCCTGCGGCGTGGACACCTTGTGCCAGTGAAGGAGAAGCCGCGTCATGGCCTCGGCCGCCGCGTCCTCCGCGATCTCCGGGGTGAAACCGCGGTAGGCGATCAGCATCGCTACTACCCGGGGGTACTGACGCTGGAAGAACGCCGTGTATCCGTCGGACTCACTGTCCACTCCGATCGTCCTTCCGGCCCGGGCGGGCCCCGTGTCCGCTCCTGAGCCCCACGACAAGAACCACGATGATGATCAGCAGGACCAGCACGGCCGAACCGAGCGTGACGGTAGCCGACTTGGTGGTCACGTAGAAGGTGCCCAGGCCCCCGAGAACGGAGTTGACCAGCAGCACCAGACCCGCTGTCTCATTCCGTCCCGGACCGCGTTCTTCCGCCCCCGGCACGACCGGCCGCCCCGGTACCCCGGCCTCGGATCCGGGAGTGGAATCAGGCTGCCCTGGAAGCCGCGCGCTGTTGTCCGTCATGCCCTTCTAGAGCCCACCGACCCCGCCCGCATGAAATGTGACACCGGTCACCACTCGGAATCGCGCGCCCGGGGCGGCGTGCCCGGGCCCGGCCTCGGTCCCCTCCCTGCGCTTGGTGCGCCGGAGTCCGGGCGAGCGCCCTGGCTGGACCGATGTGTAGTCGTGGCGAAGGCCGCCGGGTGCCGCGCGGTCACTCGATCAGGAGTGTTTCGCCTTGGGCAAGCCGTTGTGCCAGGGGCGCGTTGTGGTCCTGGCACACGGCGGTGAGGGTCAGGTCCGCCCTGGTGAGCGCGGTGACGGCACGGCGTGTCAGGTCTTCACGCGCGTGTTCGTCAAGATCCGTCTGCCGTGCCATGGACAGCCACACCTTCGTATCGTCCCCGTTGGAGACGAGCACGGCTTCTCCCGGTCCGCTGGTGATGCCGGCCGCGCTGAGTGCGTTGAGTACGGCGGCACGTCGTCGGGCCGTGTTGCACCGGTCGACCTCGCGGGCGGCCTTGTAGATCGCGTTGAACAGTTGTCCGGCGGCCCGGGCCGCTTCGGTGGCGTTGAAGCTGTAGGGCCCCATGGTGACGGTGTCGGCGGCCGGGTCGTAGCCGAAGCCCCAGAAATGGCGGGCCACTTCGCGATGGGTCTGCCCTGTCTTGAGACGTTCCTTCTGCGGGCCGCGCCCGGTACCTCGGGACCAGTCCTCGAAGTGGGTCAGACCGTCACGCATGACTTTCGCACCGGGCAGTTTCCCCTCGAACCGCTCGCAGGCCTCGGTCAGTTCTCGTACCACGGCCGGGTCGATGGCCAGCTCCTCCAGCGCCTCACGCTCCAGCGTCGCCGCCGTCAGCAGCTGCCGCAGGGCGGTGCACAGATGCCGGGCGTCGATCTGGCGGGAGTCGCACCAGGCGAGTGGCTCCGAACGGGCGTGCATGCGCCGGACACTCAGATCGATGTCTGCGCATGCCCAGCGGGCTTCCGACACCCCGATCGCGTACGGATGATCTGCGGGTGACCAGTCGACCGCCCAAGCCGTGGTGGTATTCATGCCCCACATACTCACTCCAAGGAGGCGAGCCGCGCCTGGATTTTCCCGGTGTACCCCGAACGCGGTGCCCTGCCTTTTTGTCCCACGAGCCGGGCCCGGGTGCATTCTTCTCCCCCGGGCACGTGCCGCGGAAGCCGGGCCGCACGGCGCGAGCCCTGCGGAACACCAGCCCGGCGCTTCGGCCCCCTCGTTCGCCGCCCACGCTCCCGCCCCACCTCCCCTTCCTCCTGGTGTCTTGGGCGGGCGTGGGTGGCGTAGAGGGGATGTCAGCTCAACTGGAAACCCCGACCACGGCAGCTGACAAGGGACAACAGCAGGTCGCGGAATCCGGCGTGCGCAGGAGAAGTCCCAGCAGATAGCGCAGGAGAAGTTGCACCCCCGACCACGGGCCCGCCGCACCTCCCCGGCCGGGCTGAGCCAGGAAGCTCGGCTGAACTGGGAACGGTCAGGAGGACGGTCTTCAGGAAGAGCACGTACCAGCGCGCGCGAAACCGGCTGGCCGATCAACCAAGGCTCGCGGCCTCAGTCAATGACGGCGTTCTCGGGCACCTGAATGTCAATCTCCAGTGCCTGCGCCGGGAGGGACATGGTGCGCTGGACGCGCCCGCTCACGTTCGTGGCCGTTGCGCGCCACTCACACACGATCGCCTCGCGCTCTTCTCGGGCGCTGAGAAGGGCGATCGGGTCAAGACGGGCTGTCTCGTTGGGCCGGAGGTCCACCGGTGGATAGCGAATGATCGTGCGCCCGTCCTCGTACTCGATCTCGGGGTAGCGAACGGTCGCTGGCCTGTAGATCTGTGGCCGCATGGGCGAGATCAGGCCCGCGATGGGCATGGTCTTCATCGCTCCAAAAGTGGCGGGCGGCTGTGGCCAGTCGACCTCCTGGTCGTCGTCCACGAGATGCGCCTCTACCGTGTGGGGCAGGCTCAGGACGACTTCGACCTGAGCCAGGAAGGTCTCGCCGGGATTGACGACCTTCAACCTCAACGGGGCTCCGACCTCACGGAGCATGTGTGCCGCAGCCTGCTTCAAGGCGACCCTCACGTCGCGGAGATACTCCTCCACCTCGTCAAGGAACTCCTGCGGAGAGCGGGTATCGGGCCACTGGCCCATCAAGGAAGCAAACTGGTGGGGCCGGGCGGCAGGTCGAGCGAGCTGCCTCCGGAGTTCCTCCCGGCGTGTGTGCAAGAGCCGCTCTCGCACCGCGTCAAACTCCTTGAGGACCGCCACCGTGGCCCCGGCCGGATCGACGCCGACATCGAGACGCTGGCCCACGCGGCGGGCACGCTCGGTCAGCGCTTCGATCTCTGCCGGACCGGCGTACTCGGTCTTCCCGGCGTTCCTGTGGAAGATCGCGCCCGGGAAGTACTTGTCGTAGTTCTTGCGGAGCGTGTGGATGGGATCGCCCCAGCGCGGTGGGAAGACGTCGACCAGCATGACGTGCCGTGTTCCCTCACCGTTGTCGAAAGGGACATAGGTGAACTGGTAGCGGTCGAATCCACCGATGTAGCGCCGCAGCCAGGAGTCGACCTTCTCCACATCGTGTGTCGGGACACCGTGCAGGACCTTTTCCTCGACTCCGACAAGGAGGTAGGCGTGGCCCTCGGCCCACTGCGCTGCCGCGTCGGGCATCCTGTTGGCGAACCCGAGGATCGCCTTCGAGACGGCAAAGGCTCCTTCGGACTTCGAAACGTCCAGCCGGGACTTCCACTCCAGCCACCGCGTCTCGTCAGCACTACTCGCCTCAAGGACGGCCTGGATCAGGGCTCGTTGTCTTCCCAGCCCGACTACTGGCTGATCTGTGTCGAAGTTCAGGGTCATGATCGTTCTGGGATCCTCCGTCGTCAGTTGGACCTCCAGGATGCGGGGTCCCACTGACAACGCCGCACTGCTCTCCGAAGTGTGTGGTGGCAGCGAGGACCGCGCAGGAGAGGCTGCCCGTGCTCCGCGCGGGCCGGGTCACGTGTGGCTGAGCACTCCGGTCCGCACCGTCTCAGTCACGATCTGGCGCCTGCGCAGAGTTCGTGGCCCGTGACCATAGCCGTGTCCTACGGGTGAAGAGAAAGGGCGGCGGCGATCCAGGACGGCGGTACGGTCTCCCGCGCCCCCTCTGCTGCATGACATCCCGGAGACCTACGTGCTCGGGCAGCGGCGGCGCAGTTCCACGGACCAGTCCCGAAGTGGGGCGGCGAGGGTGGGGTTGTCACCGCGGCTCACGGTCTGGAGCAGCTGGGAGCACACGGTCGCTTCGGCGGCGAGGCCGGCCGGGCTGCCCAGGACGGGGAAGGCGGCGCGGACACGGGCGGCGGTGTCCGGTTGGAGCAGGGAGTAGGCGTAGAGCGTGGCGGCGTCGAAGCCCTCCGGGGCCTGCCCCCACCCTTCCCAGTCCAGCAGGCGCAGCGGTGCGGTGAGGTTCGCCCAGTGCACATCCGCGTGGGCGGTGGTCCAGCAGGAGACTGCCAGGGCCGGGATGCCCACGAACTCGGGGATGGCCCGCTCCATGTACTGCTGCCGTACCGCGACGCGGCCGGTGCCTGTGGCCGACACCTTCTCCAACGTCCCGGCGAGGTCGTTCCACCAGGAGTCCGGCAGCTGGAGCCCGCGCTGGAGGACCGGGTCGTCGGACAGCACCGGGTCGTCAACGCGCACCGACAGTTCCGCCCGGTAGGCGGTGGTGTCGTCGATGGCGTCGTGGACGGCCAGGAGGGCAGGACGGTGCCCGTCCAGGTCGCCGAAGACGTGCTGGGCATCAAGGGCGCCGTCCCAGAGTTTCCCCGACGCCTTGTCCTCCGGTGCGGACACCAGGCGCAGCCAGGCGGGCGCGCCCGTGGCGGTGCGGGCCGGGGCACCCAGGGTGCGCCCCGCCCATCCCCAGAACTCCGAGCCCGGCTCCATCCGGACGTCCAGGGCCTGGGCGGCGCTGGCGTGGTGGGCGCGCATGCGCTGTTCGGTGTCCAGGTCAGGCGGAGGCGAGTACACCAGTGATCTCCCGCAACTTGGCGGCGGTCAGGGAGGGTTGAGCGACGGCGTCGGCCGCCTCCCTCCAGTGTGACGTACCGGAGGCGGCCACAAGGACGTCCGTCACTCCTGGGCATGACGCGACCGCCAGGACGCACGCCTGTGCGGGAGTCAGGCCCGGCCGGATGAGGTCGGCGAGCTCCTGGTCGACCATGCCGGTCAGCTCGCCTCCGTGCAGCGGCGCGGAGGCCATCACCCGCAGCCCCGCGTCCGCGGCGGCCGGGAGCGGGCCCCGGCCGTCAAGGGTCTGCACGATCGGCGTCATCATCGCCAGGCTGACCGGCAGCTGGAGCGCGGCCAGGTGGTGCCGAAGGGGAGCGGTTCCATGCAGAGCACACCGACACGGGACTCACGATCCACGGCCTCCGCGGAGACACCGACGCCCTCGCGCGCGTCCTCGACCAGATCGCCCGCACCCACCCCGGACCGCCCAACCCCTGAACCCACCGTGCACTCCTCCTCGTTCACCACACAACCAGAAGGACACCACCCGATGATCACTACCGGATACGCCAGCCGCGAGGGCACCGCCGAGGACAACGCAGACGCCGCACGCGTCTACCGCCTCGCCGACGGCATCGTCGGGGCCGCCGTCATCGACGGCATCGGCCACGGCCCCGTCACCGCCGCCACCGCTCCGCTGCTCGCCGAGGTCGCCGCCCGCATCTCCGCCCGTCGCGGACCGCTCGCCGGACTCCTCACCGCCTCCGAACTCATCGCCGACAACGACGGCGAAGAGGCCGATGCGGTCGCGGTCGCGGCCCGCGCCATCCCCGGCGACGACGTCATCGTCATCAACTGGACGGGCGACTGCCGCGCGTACGGCTGGAACGGCGAGCGACTGGAGCTGTACACCGACGACCACACGGTCGGAGCGCAGCTCCGCACCAACGGCGTCGCGCTCGAACTCGCCCGAGAGCACGACAACTGGCTGCGCAGCACCCTCGCCCGCGCCACGGTGGGCACGGTCTACACCGCCGGCATCCAGGACAGGCTCGTCATCCTCACCTCGGACGGCGTGCACGACCAGATCAACCCCGTCGACTTCACCGCGCTGGTGCGCGAGCACGCCGACGAACCGCAGGTCCTCGCCGACGCGCTGGTCGCGGCGGCGCTTGAGAACGAGCACGGCTACCGCGACGACGCGACCACCATCGTCCTATGCGTCAGCTGATCCAGTTGCCTGGGCCCCGTCGCGGATCCCTCTCGCGGCGGGGCCTTCGTGCGTCATCCTGTCCCCATGCCGATCATCATCCGAGCCACCGGTGAAGCCAAGGACAGGTCCCTCGGTGAGAGCGCCCAGTTCGTCGAGGACGCACGACAGGCCGTCGTACCCGGCGACCGCACCGTCCGTGCCGCGTTGTCGTACAGCGGCAAGACCAAGGAACTCACCGTCGCCCTCGCCGAGGACGACGACTAACCGCGCGGTCGTACTGCAGGCGCGCGATGACAGGTCTCACCGGATGTTCAAGGAGTTGGCTCTCGATGTGGTCCGCGATCGTCGCTGTCCTCGGCACCCTCGCCGGCGCCGCCCTCGCGGGGTACGCGCAGCGCTCCGGTGATCGGCAGGCCCGGGAACACGCACACCGCCAAGAGGTGGCGCACGCCGTCGCCGATCTCCTGGAGGCGATCGTCCGCCACCGGGAAGTGCACTGGCTGTTCGTCGAGTCCCTGCGCGCCGGCGCCGACGAAACCGCCGAGGCGCGCACAGCCCGGGCAACCACCCGCAGTGCAGCGACAGTTGCCCGCGACCGGATCGGACTGCTGGTCGACTCGGAGCCCTCGCTCCTGGGTGCCATGGAGACCGCATGGCGGACGACAGTGGAACTGCCCAACGTGATCCTCGGCCCCGCAGTCGACGGGCAGTTCTCACCGGAGGCGGAGGCGGCTCTAGAGGCTGCTCGGGAACGGTGTCGCAGCGCCCACACGGCGCTCCGAATCGCGGGCTCGGCCTACGTGCACAACCGTTGAATGCATTCGAGCGTGACGACCCGATAACGCCCCGTCACGGGTTCGGACTGCGCGCTGCACTCAGGTCAGCGCAGGCCGTCCGTGTCGTCGCACTCTTCGCCGACTGGGAGTGGCCGACGGTCGTCCCTCAGGTCCTCGCTGTAGATGACTGCGGAGACCGCGCTGTCGTAGGCATCGTTGAGGCCGTTGCCGCTTGTGCCGAGCATGTTCTCCCAGTCGATTCCCATACCTACGAGCCTAGCTGTCCCACTTGAGGATCTCGGCGCTGCGGGCGTTGAGCTCGTCGGCCCGGGCGAAGATCGCGGCTTCCACTTCAGGGTGATGAGCCGGTCGCCGAGCTGGCCTCGGCATGGGATCAGGAGCAACAGCTGGGACGAAGTCGCTCTCGATCATGGTCGTTAGCCTCTGGACGAGGACCGATAGGGACGAGACGTGCATCGAGGCGTACTGGTCGATGCAGCCCCACTGGTCGATGGCGCAGCAGACCCGGGTGGTCCTGCCAGTCCAGCCAGGGGTCCGGGCGGTCGTGGCGGTGGGCCTGGCCGGTGGGGTCGTCACGTTGGTAGTCAGCGCCCGGACAGAGCTGTGTGACCAGCCGCTCTTCGTGCCCAGCACGTCGAGCCACGACCATACGGCGCAGGCTGGGCAAGCGGCTGGGCTGAGTCGTCGGCACGGCGGATCCGCAGGCGCAGTTGCTGGAACTAATGGAGCGTGAGACTGAGCGACTGGTTCCGGGTCAGGCTCAGTCCGCCGTAGGTCGCTGGCGCGATCAGCACCGCGGCAAAGAGGAGCCGCCCGCAGCTTCAGCCATGCCGCCGAGTGGGTGCTCGGGTCGGCAATGAGGGCAGCGCCGTGGCGAAGAAGCCCCTCCATCGCCGCGCCTTCACCGCCGCAGCGGACCTGGATGTAGTCGTGGCCGGAGATCCGCAGTGGCTTCCAGGTCCGGCTGGTCTGCCCGCGGGGGCAGACGACCTGGTGGCCGTCCCAGTCGACGGTGAAGGAGACCTTGTCGAACCCGTTCTGTGCTTTGGTCTGATGGCTGGAGTCGGCAGCGACCGAGCCGAGCAGCGTGATCTGGTGGACGCGCAGGGCGCGTTCGATCCGCTGCGCGGTCACGTAGGCGGCATCGACCACGTGCTCGCCCGGCGCCAGGCCGGACGCGGCGAGGTCGTCGTGGATCTGGTCGGTGAGCTCGCCGTCCTGGACCGGGGCGATCGTCGTGGCCACGTGCACCACCACCTCCTGCAGGTCTGACGTGCACGTTTCCGTGAAATGGGTGCGGTAGCCGGACCATGCGGTGTCCTGCTTGACGCAGTAGTGCGCGTCGGTGTCGTACGGGGAGTCGAACCGCAGCGACGCCGGAGGCAGAGCGTGGCCGTCGCGCCAGCGCAGGCGTCCGCGTGCATCCCAGTAGTAGTGGTGCACCCACACCCGGCGCAGGATCTCCACCTGCGGCAACGCGCGCAGCCCGGGCGGGGCGTCGGGCGCCCAGGCTGCAGCCAGGACTTTGCATCCGTCCCGGCCGAAAGCCTCCGCCAGGGCGGTGACTCCGGCTTTCCCGCCGGGGACCTTGCCGATCTCGACCTTGCGCCCGTAGCGCTTGTCCCACTCCGGTTCCACCAACGGCAGCAGCCAGTGCGGGGCTGCTTGGGCGAGTTGCTCAAGTGCAGCCCGCAGGCTCTCGCCGGCCAGCTCCAGGCGGCTGAGCCTGCGGACGGCGGCGAGCACGTAGGCGGCATCGGTGCGCTGGCGGCCTCCGGCCTTGAGCAGCCCGGCTTCGACCAGCCGGTTCAGCATCACCTGCAGCAGCCGGTCGGCCGCATCCCCCTCGGTCAGCCGGGCCCGGAACTCGCACAGCACCGAATGATCGAACCCGGGATCGTTCAACTCCATGCCGAGGGCGTATTTCCAGTCGATCCGAGTGCGGACCGCATTTGCTGCAGCGCGGTCGGACAGGTTCTCCGCGAACTGCAACACACTGACCAGCGCCAACTGCCCAGGCGACAGACCAGGGCGCCCATCACGCGGGTACAGTTCCGCGAAGTCCTCGTCCTCGAACACCACGTCCAACCGTTCCCGCATCAGCATCGCCGGCGCCCCCTTCGGACACGCCGCCCACGCTGTCAGCACCGTCCGCGTCGGAATCCGCTGATAACTCCTCGGCCGCAACGACATCCCCGGGCCCCTCCCCGAGACACCACCCCGCCTCACTCCAGCGAACCGCAGAACAGACGTCGCGTCAGCACCCCTCGCAAGATCGCCAACAGAGTCCGGTATTGCCTTTAGCCGAGGCAGGGCGTCTGACCGAGAGCATCGGAGAGACGCGGGCCTTTCACCTCAGCTTCGGCACTCTGGCGCGTGCGGGGCCGTCAGCGCAGAGCGGCGCCTCGAATTATGAAGTGCTCAAGTGGATAGAGATGCCACAGGCGTCCCATACACGATGAACTACGACAGTCCGGCCACGATCGATCTGAGCCCGAGAGGCGACCGGCAGCCAGGCAAGTAGTGGCACACATTGGACAGAAATAGATTTGATTGACTAGTCGATACACAAGTCGATAGGCTTTTCAGGTAAGTCTTGATAGGCGAACCAGGGAGACGCCACTCCCGAGAAGTTGGCATGCGCCGGAAACCGACTCGACACCATCGCCACGCGAGGCCACGACCACCTGTCGCTCGTGTCACGAGTCGTACAAGTACTCCTGCCCCCGGCATGCGTCGGGTGAGCAGCCACACCGCTGCCGCACCGCGGCGCAACACGCCCCCCTGGGGCGGCACGGAGGATCAGACCCATGCAGGACGGGGACGCCACTCGGGCGAAAGAGGCCAGCAAGTGGCTGCGCAAGAACCTCAAGGGCAAGCCGGAGCCAAAGGTTGACATCCGCTGGACGCAGCGCGAGGAACCGGATGACGCAGGCTTCGCCCGCTTCCTCGCCGCTCTGTTCACCCCCCCGCCCGATGGCCCTGAGACATAGGATGCCCGCCACATGGGCCACCCCGACGGCACTGCGAATGCCCCGGAGTCTGGCCAGTCGGGAAGGACTGACATGACACAGGCTCTAACGGACGCCATCGACGTAGCGCGCCAGACCATCACGGCTCAGCTCCGGGCGGTCGACTACCTCAGGGTGTCGACCGAGGAGCAGACCAAGGGCTACGGCATCACCTACACGGGCAAGAAGACAGCCAGGCACATCAGCAGCAAGCACTGGGCCCACATCGGCACCTTCAGAGACGAGGGCGAGTCGGGAACGCTGCCCTGGCAGAAGCGCACCAACGCGCAGAAGTTGATGACGCTGGCCCGCCAGGAACCGCGCCCCTTCGACGTAGTCACGGTCTACGAGACCCGGGCCATCGGCCGCGAAGACCGGGTCTTCTGGGAATGGGTTTGGACCCTGGAGGATCTCGGCGTCTTCGTCGCCGTTGTCGAAGAGGACATCGACAACACGACCGAAGAGGGCAAGGCCCGCATGCGGGACAAGGCCAACGAGGCCTTCCGCGAAATCATCAAGATTCGCAAGCGGACGCAGGACGGCCTTCAGGAGAAGGCGGAGGACGGCGGCTGGGTCGGTGGTCAGCCAGCCTACGGTCTACGGATCAAAGACCAGGGCAAGAAGGGCCAGTCGACGCTCGAAGTCAACCCCTTCGAAGCCATCGTCCTGGAGAAGGCCGCAGAGCTGATCGTGGACGAGGGCAAGAGTGCCGACGAAGCCGCGGCGGCCCTAAACGCCCTTGGCCACCGCACCCGTTCCGGTGCGCCCTGGAAGGGCGGGAACCTGAAGGCCAAGTTCGCCAACACCGCCATGCATGGCGTGGTGGTCTTCCGGAACACGGACGAGAAAGTCAACAAGACCCGCGGCAAGCGGGCCACCCGCCTCGGGCGGGACGGTCAGCCGGCCCACGGCCAGACCGTCGAGATTCCCTGCCCCCCGCCACTGCCTATCGAGCGCGTCAGGGCCGCCAGGAAGGCGCTGGAGCGCCGGGCCCGACCCAAGTCGGTCACAGGGCAGGTCTACGCCCTCTCAAGGCGGCTCACGGGCGCCTGCGGGGCCCACTACGTGGGCCAGTACCTCAAAGAGGAAGGCAAGCGGGCCTACCGCTGCTCGGGCAGCAAGGCCCGCGGCTGCGGAGACTCGATCATCCTCGCCGACGAAGTCGAGGACTACGTCTGGGAGGGCCTGGCCGACTACCTGTCGGACGAAGGAACGTTGCAGGAGCTGGCCCACCGCTGGATCGGGGATACCCCCGACCACCGTGAGCTGTATCAAGCCCGGCTTGAGGTGCTCGACAAGGAGATCGAGCAGCTGACCAACGACTCGGCGCAACGGCTCCTAGCCTTCACGACAGGCAGCACCGAGATCCCGCAGGCCGTAGTGAGCGCCGCCATGGCGGGACTCAGTAAGCAGATCAAGGACAAGGAGAAGGAACGGGACCTGGCCCAGCACATGCTGGACGACGCCGAGGGGGCGGCTACGAGGGCCGCCGACATCGCTTCCCTGATCGAGCTGGCGAAGAGGAACCTGAGGCTGATCAAGGGCGAACGTCGAGCGGACATCATCGAGTTCATGGGCATCAAGGCCACCGTGGCCGGGCCCGTGCCGGTCCGTCAGGGCGGGCGGAGCTGCTTCATCGAAGCCTGGTTCGCCGAGCAGGAGCACGGCGTCCTGCGCCTGACGGACGACCTCTGGGAGGAAGTCGTCCAGCGCATCCCGCCGTACCAGGTCCGCAAGAACAGCCTGGACCCACGGGAAGTCGTGGATGCAACGCTGTACAAAATGCACACGGGCACGGGCTGGGAGTCCCTGCCCGAAAGGTTCCCGGCCGGCTTCTCGGTCCGGGCCCGGGTGAAGAAGTGGATCTCCTCCGGCGCTTGGGCGCAGATGATGGAGCCGCTCTTCTCCCCCGAGATGCAACGCTTCGAGCGCCCGATGCTTCCGCCCTTGAAGGTCCAGGGCGAGCTGGACCCCAACCTGGTCATCCTGCTCGATGGTGGCAACGTTATGGATCTTGATTCAGGCAAGCACTCGCGACGATGACCGAGACGACCGGTGACCTGATAGCCGTGGGCGAGCTGACCGGCCGCCGGATAGAACCGCGCTCCCTCGCGGACGGCCTGCGCGCCGACGGCCTGTCCACCGTCCTCGGCGGTGTCTTCAACACCTTCCCGTACACCGCGTACGCCCAGAACGTCGGCCTGGTCGGCATGACCCGGGTCCGCAGCCGCTGGGTCGTCGCCGTCGCCGGTGGCATGCTCGTCGTCCTCGGCCTGCTGCCCAAGCTGGGCGCGGTGGTCGCGGCGATCCCCGCGCCGGTCCTCGGCGGCGCGGGCCTGGTCATGTTCGGCACGGTCGCCGCGAGCGGCATCCGCACCCTGACCCAGGTCGACTTCAAGGACAACCACAACCTCACCGTCGTCGCCGTCTCGGTGGCCGTGGGCCTGCTGCCGGTCGGCGTGCCGACGGTGTACGCGCGGTTCCCGGACTGGTTCCAGACGGTGATGAACAGCGGGATCAGCGCGGGCTGCCTGACGGCGATCGTGCTGAACCTGGTCTTCAACCACCTTCCAGTGAAGGGTGGTTCGTCCGCCGTCCCGGCGGGGGCGAAGGAGCAGGTGGCCTAGCGCAGCAGCCGGGCGGGGACCGTCGCGGCCAGCACGCCGTACCCCGCCGGGTTGAGATGCAGCCAGTCGCCCACCTGGAGGGACTCCAACAGGCGGCGCGGGTCGGCCGGATCGCGTACGGCGCGGTCGAAGTCGAGGACCGCGTCGAAGTGACCGCTCGTCCTGATCCAGGTGTTGACCGCCCGGCGGGAGAACTCCCGCTCGCCCGCCGGGTCGTCGTAGGTGTTGCCGCCGAACGGCAGCAGGGTCGCGCCGTAGACCCGGATGCCCTGGGCGTGGGCGCGGACGACGATCTGGTCGTAGGCCGCCAACAGGTCCTCGGTGACCTGGCGTTGGGCGGTGGGTGTCGGGTCGGCGGTGCCGATGTCGTTGACGCCCTCGAAGACGATGAGCCGGGTGACTCCGCTGCGGGAGAGGACGTCGCGGTCCAGGCGGGCCAGGACGTTGGGTCCGAGGCCGTCGTTGAGGACCCGGTTCCCGCCCGCCGCCTGGTTCAGGATCGCTACGGCGGCGGTGGCGGGGTGGGCGCGGAGGCGGTCGTGGAGCTGGTCGGGCCAGCGGTCGTTGCCGTTGGTCGTGGAGCCCCGGCCGTCGGTGAGCGAGTCGCCCAGGATCGCCACGGCCGTGGTCGCGCGCGGCGCCAGGACCTCGATGTCGCTGAGCAGATACCAGTGGTCGACCGGGGTCGCACCGGGCAGGTCCTCGTCCCCACTGTGATCTCCGGCCAGCAGATACGACGTCGTGCGCGAGCCCGGGTGCGAGGTGAGCGCGAGCGAGGGCTGGCCGGTCGCGAGATAGGTCGTCACGGTCAGCACGGACGCGGCGGACAGGTCCAAGTCCACCGGGTCCGAGACCAGTTGGGCGCCGACCGGGACGGTCGCCGACGCGCGTCCGGCGAAGGTGACCGGTCTGCCGCTGCCGGGCACGATCGCGCGCGCACCCGCCCTGCCCTCCAGCGGGAGCGCCAGCGTCACCGCGGTGAGCGGCAACGGCGTGTCGCCGTAGGCGTTGGAGAAGCGCAGCCGCAGCGTCCGGCCCCCGGCGGTGACACGCAGCGTCTGGCGCAGCGTGGTGTCGACCAGGACCGACCTGGTGCCGGTGAAGGGCGCGGGCGGCAGATTGCCCGGCTCGGTGAGCTGGGGCATCGCCGTCCAGGTGTTCACCCAGTGCGAGCCGGCGCTCGTCGAACCTCCCTCGGCGTGCGCAGAGTTGGCGGCCACGAGGCTCGGAAGGGGTGACAGGGCGGGCAGCGCCGTGGCCGTGGCGGCGAGCGCGGTCCGTCTGGTGGGCTGCACGCGATCCACCTTCCTCGGGAAGGAGTCGGGGGGCGAAGGGCACTCGGCGCGGGTCAACCCACCGTGCAGGCGGTCCCGTTGAGCGTGTAGGCGGTGGGTGCCGTGCTGTTGCCGGTGTGGTTCGCCTGGTAGCCGATGGTCACGCTCGCGTTCGGGGCGATCGTGCCGTCGTACGAGGCGTTGGTGGCCGTCACCGTGCCGGAGGCCGGTGTGTAGGTGGCGCCCCAGCCGTTGGTGATGGTCTGGCCGGTGGGGAGGGTGAAGCCTAGCTGCCAGCCCTCGACCGTGCCGGTACCGGTGTTGGTGATCGTCACGGAGGCGGTGAGGCCGGTGTTCCAGGCGTTGGTCGTGGCCGTCACCTTGCAGGGTCCGGTCGAGGGCGGGGGTGTGGTGCCGCCGCCGGACAGGCCGAAGAAAGTGAGGACGCGGGCGCCCATGCCGTAGGTGTAGAGGTTGTGGGTGACGCCTTGGAGGCTGATGGCCTCGACGGGGGCCTGGTCACCGGGGGCGCCGTAGCGGGTGCGGGTCCAGCCGGTGGCCGGGGTGTCGGTGGCGGCCGGGGTCTGGCCGACGCCCTGCACATCGGTCCACTGTTTGATCTCCTCGCCGAAGTTGGGGTAGCGCAGGGTGTCGTCGGCGGTGCCGTGCCAGAGCTGCATCCGGGGGCGGGGTCCGGTGTAGCCCGGGTCGGCGCCGCGCACCAGGTCGCCCCATTCCTGGGGGGTGTGGGTGACGGTGCCGTTGGCGCAGGCGGTGTTCCACTCCGAGCCGTCGGTGGTGGCGAAGCAGCCGAACGGCACACCGGCGAAGGCCGCGCCGGCCGCGAAGACGTCCGGGTAGTCGCCGAGCAGGACGTTCGTCATCATCGCGCCGGAGGAGATGCCCAGGGCGAAGACGCGGCCCGGGTCGGCGGAGTAGGTGCTCTTCACCCAGTCGACCATGGACTTGATGCCGACCGGGTCGCTGCCGCCGTCGCGGTGCAGGGCCTGGGGCGAGGAGACGTCGAAGCACTTGCTGGCCCGGGTGACCGACGGATAGACGACGATGAAGCCCAACTGGTCGGCCAGCGAGGCGTATTCGGTGCCGGAGTACATCGCGGGGCCCGAGCCGCCGCAGTAGTGCACCGCCACGACGACCGCCGGGTGGGCGGTGACGGCGGCCGGTACGTACACGTACATCTGGAGGTTGCTGGGGTTGCTGCCGAAGCCGGTGACCTCGGTGAGGGGCGCGGTGGGGACGGCCTCGGCGCGGGCGGCGGCCGGGGGTGCCAGCAGGGTCAGGGCCGCGAGCAGCGGCACCAGCGCCGCGAAGAGCGCGACGCGTACCGAACGCGGTTTCGTCCGGGCGGACTTGAGGGTGTTGTCGGCTGTGGGGAGCACGTCATCGTCCCTTCGTGATCGCGGCTCGTGCGGCTCGTGCGGCGTCGTTCGAGGGAAGAACCATCGGCATCGTGACATGGACATGAGTCCCATGGAAGCGCTCCCACGCTCCGAATAGTTTCGCGCGGAGCGTTGACCAGAAAGCGCTTTCACCCTACGTTCCGTTCAGATGTGTGACCGCGACGCTCCTCGTGGCACACCACGTTCACGTACGCGATCATCCGCCCCCACTGAAGGGATGCACCCGCATGCGTACACGCCTCCGAAGGCCGGCCCTGACGGCCGCCGCGTTCGCCGCGTTCGCCGCCGTCACCGTGTTCGCTCTTCCTCAGTCCGCCTCGGCGGCCGACGCCTCGCCGGTCGGTTTCGGCGCCGGGACCACCGGCGGCGGCAGCGCCGCGGCGGTCACGGTGTCGACGCTGGACGCCTTCAAGTCGGCCGTCACCGGCAGCGGTTCGAAGGTGATCAAGGTCAACGGCCTGATCTCGCTGAGCGGTCAGGTGGACATCGGGTCCAACACGACGGTCCTGGGCGTGGGTTCGGCGTCCGGGTTCACCGGCGGCGGGCTGCGCCTGAAGAAGGTGACGAACGTCGTCGTCCGCAACCTGAACATCAGCAAGCCGGTCGCACCCGCCGACGGCATCACCGTGCAGGCGTCGACGAAGGTGTGGATCGACCACAACGCCTTCTCGTCCGACCTCGACCACGGAAAGGACTACTACGACGGCCTGCTCGACATCAGCCACGCCTCCGACTACGTCACCGTCTCCTGGAACACCTTCAAGAACCACTACAAGGGCTCGCTCGTCGGCCACAGCGACAACAACGCGAGCGAGGACACCGGACATCTGCGGGTGACGTACCACCACAACTGGTTCGACCAGGTCAACTCCCGTATCCCCAGCCTGCGTTTCGGCACCGGGCACTTCTACGACAACTACGTCGTCGGCGCCGAGACCGCCGTGCACTCGCGCATGGGCGCCCAGATGTTCGTCCAGAACAACGTCTTCCGGGACACGGAGGTCGCCGTCACGACGAACCGGGACAGCGACGTGGACGGCTACGCCAACCTCAGCGGAAACGACCTCGGCGGAGCCGCCACCGAGATCTCCCGGGTCGGCACGTTCACCAGCCCGCCGTACAGCTACACCGCCGAGCCCGCCTCGACCGTCGTCGCCTCGGTGACCGCGGGCGCGGGCACCGGAAAGCTCTGACCACTCCCCCACCTCGGAGAAGGAATCGGGACATGACTTCTTCCCTACGGCCACGCGTGCTCACCGGCGCGGCGACGGCCTTCGGACTCTCGCTTGGCATGATCATGGCAACAGGTGCGCTCTCACCGGCGAGTGCCGCCACCTGGCCCACCGCGAGCGGCAGCAAGGCCGTCACCTCGACCATCTCGGTCTCGGGCACCAAGGACTACGGGATGCTGCGGCTGTACGGCAGCGGAGACCTGGGCACCGGCAGCCAGGACGAGGACCAGGGCCCCATCCTGGAACTGGCCCCGGGCGCGGTGGTCAAGAACGTCATCATCGGCTCGCCCGCCGCCGACGGCATCCACTGCCTGGGCGCCTGCACGCTTCAGAACGTGTGGTGGGAGGACGTCGGCGAGGACGCGGCGACCTTCCTGGGCTCCTCGTCGTCCAACGTGTACACCGTGAACGGCGGCGGCGCGAAGGAGGCCAGCGACAAGGTGTTCCAGTTCAACGGCGCCGGCACGCTCAACGTCTCCAACTTCGCGGCGCAGACTTTCGGCACGTTCGTCCGCTCGTGCGGCAACTGCAAGACGCAGTACAAGCGCACGATCAACCTCAACACCATCGAGGCGACCTACAAGGGCAGCCGGATCGTCGGCATCAACACCAACTACGGCGACAGCGCGACCCTGAAGGCGATCACGATCGTCGGGGACACCGGCAAGAAGATGATCCCCTGCCAGAAGTACATCGGGAACAACACGGGCGCGGAGCCGACCACCAACGGCACAGGCGCGGACGGCACTTACTGCAAGTACTCGTCATCGGACATCACCTACAAGTGAGCCGCCGACGGTGAGGGCGACCGTGCCGGGTCTCCTCGGGTCACGCCGGGTTGCCCAGCACGGCCGCGACCAACTCCGCGCGGTGGCGGGTGTACGCGGCGCGCAGGACGGGTCCCGGCCAGTCGGCGGGCAGGAGTTCGGGCGGCAGCACCGGGTCGGCGAGCAAGTGGCGTACGACGGCGGCCAGTACGGTGAAGCGCTCGGCCGGGCGGTCGGCGGTGGCGGCGATCCGGGCGAGCAGCGCCTCGGCCGTCCCGGCCCAGGTCCCAAGTGGCCAGAGTTCGGCGGCCAGTCGGCGGGCGGGCTCCTCCGGGCGGGTGATGAAGTGCCGGGCGACCGCGCCGAGTTCGTCCGGTCGGGGCCGTAGCAGATTGGCCGGGCGGAGCCAGACCCCCTCGCGGAGTTCGGCGAGCCGTAGCGCGGTCAACTCGGCGCGCAGTTCGGCGCGTTCGGCGGGGCCGCGGCCGGTGGCGGTGACGACGGTCATCTCCCAGTCGCCGTCCCAGGGCCGGGTCTCGGGGTGGACGGCGGCGTCCTGGCGGCGCCGGCGTTCCAGCAGCCGGTCGCTGAGCCGGTAGACGGCGTCCGCGCTGCGCAGATCTCCGGCCGCGACCATCCGGCTGAGCGCGGCCCGCAGGGTGGATCCGGCTACGCCGAGCGGTTCCACGGCCCGCAGCAGATCCCGTACGGGCAGCTCGGGCGGCTGCGCGCCCAGCAGCAGACTGAGGACGACCGACCGCGCGGACAACGGGCGCAGATCCACCTCACCGGGCCCTTCCGACACGTTCGTCCGCATGACCTCGTACTCTACGCACCATCCTCGTGTTACATCATTGATGCGACCGCAGGAATAGTGCAACACTGCTCGTATGGCCCAGACACTCGCGCACATACCGCAGCCGCCGCGGAACGCCACGCACGACGTCACCAACCAGCCCCCGCCCCTGATCCCGTACGACGCCTCCGAGGACACGGCCCTGCTGGAGGGGCTGCGCAGGGAGGGCGCCGGCTGGGCCGAGGAGGACGTACGGCGGCTCGGCCGGGCGGCCGGTGGCGCGGAGGCACAGGAGTGGGGCGAACTGGCCAACCGGCACGAGCCGGAGCTGCGCACGCACGACCGCTACGGCAACCGGATCGACGAGGTCGAGTTCCACCCGAGCTGGCACCGGCTGATGGACACCGCCGTCGCCGAGGGGCTGGCCGGCGCGCCCTGGGCGGACGAGCGCCCCGGCGCCCATGTGGCCCGTACGGCAAAGGGGTTGGCGTGGGGACACACCGACGCCGGGCACGGCTGTCCGACGTCGATGACGTACGCCGCCGTCCCCGCCCTGCGCGCCCAGCCCGAACTGGCCGCGGTCTACGAGCCGTTGCTCACCAGCCGGGTCTACGACCCGGTCCTGCGCGTGCCGACCGGGAAGCGCGGGCTGCTGGCCGGAATGGGGATGACCGAGAAGCAGGGCGGCTCGGACGTCCGCACGAACACCACGGCGGCCACCCCCACCGCCGAACCGGGCGTGTACACACTGCGCGGCCACAAGTGGTTCACGTCGGCGCCGATGTGCGACGTGTTCCTCGTGCTGGCCCAGGCTCCGGGCGGCCTGTCCTGCTTCCTGGTGCCCCGCGTACTGCCCGACGGCAGCCGCAACGTGTTCCGGATCCAGCGGCTGAAGGACAAGCTGGGCAACCGCTCCAACGCGTCCTCGGAACCGGAGTTCGACCAGACCGTGGCCTGGCTGGTCGGGCCCGAGGGGCGGGGCGTCAAGACCATCATCGAGATGGTCAACTGCACGCGTCTGGACTGCGTGATGATGTCGGCCACGCTGATGCGCAAGACGCTCGTCGAGGCGGGCCACCATGCGCGCCACCGCGGCGCGTTCGGCGCGCGGCTGCTCGAACAGCCGCTGATGCGGAACGTGTTGGCCGATCTCGCCCTGGAGTCGGAGGCCGCGACGACCCTCACCCTGCGGCTGGCGGGCGCGGCGGACCGCGCGGTGCGCGGGGACGACGCCGAGGTGGCGTTCCGTCGGATCGCCACCGCAGTCGGCAAGTACTGGGTGACCAAGCGCGGTCCGGCCTTCACGGCGGAGGCCCTGGAGTGCTTCGGCGGCAACGGCTACGTCGAGGACTCGGGCATGCCCCGGCACTATCGCGAGGCCCCCCTCCTCTCCATCTGGGAGGGCTCGGGCAACGTCAACGCCCTCGACGTACTGCGGGCGTTGGGCCGCGACCCCGGCCCGGCCCAGGCGTTGTTCGCCGAACTCGCCCTGGCGCGGGGCGCGGACGCCCGCCTGGACGCGGCGGTGAACCGGCTGAAGAAGACGTTGAGCGAGGCGACGGAGACGGGCGCGCGCCGTCTCGTCGAGCAGATGGCGCTCACCCTCCAGGCGTCCCTCCTGGTACGGCACGCCCCGGCCGCCGTCGCCGACGCCTTCTGCGCGACCCGGCTGGGCGGCGACTGGGGGCACGCCTTCGGCACCCTCCCCGACTCCGCCGACCTCGGCGCGATCCTCTCCCGCGCCCTGCCCGCCGAGGGCTGACCCTCGGTCACCTCCCGATTCCGCTTCGTTGTCAGTGGCGTGGTGCAGACTCGCGATCGGTTGGCACTTCGTCTGGGGAGGGCAACGTGTTCACGGGGATCGACGAGGTCGACTGGGCCTCACTGCGCCATGCGTACGGCAGTGCGGCGGACGTGCCGGAACTGCTCAGGGGACTGGCCGCCGAAGACCCCGCCGTGCGGGCGGGCGCGCTCGACGGGATGTACGGCGCGGTGCACCACCAGGGGCGGGTGTACGACGCGACACTCGCCTGCGTTCCGTTTCTGCTCGCGCTGGCGGCCCGCGAGGAGGTGGCCGAGCGCGGCGGACTGCTGGAGCTGCTGATCAGCGTCGGCCGGGACGGCGGCCCCGGGGAAGCGGCGGTGCGTGCCGGGGCCGAGGTGTTCGCCGCGCTCGTCGGGGACCAGGACCGCGACGTACGCCGGGCCGCGGCCGAGGCTGCGGTCCTCTTCCTCGGCCCACCCGCGCGCGTGTCGCGGCTGCTGCGGCAGCGGATCGCGGTGGAGCGCGACGACCGGGTGCTGCTCGCCCTCACCGAGGGCCTCGGCCTGTTCGTCCGCTGGCACCCGGACCACTCCACCGAGGCACTGGACCTCCTGCTGACGCTGGGCACTCCGCCGTACGACCCGGGGCTGCGGCTCGCCGCACTCGGTCAACTCGCCGGCTGCGCACCGGAGCTGCTCCCCGCCGACCTGGTCCCCACCGTCGTCGGACTGCTCGGGGAGCGGTCCGAGCGGCGCCGGTCGGACGTCCGCGCGCGGGACGGCGTCGACTGCCCGGACACGCTCACCGGGCGGTTACGGCGACTGCGCCCCTCGGACGAGGAGGGCGCGCGGCTGGTGCGCACCCTGCACACCGCGCTCGGCGGCCGGCCGAGCGAGCGGATCACCCTGCTGGAAGGGCAGTTGACCTGTCCGGACGCCACCGACCGGTGCAACGGGGTGTGGATGGCGGCCGGACTGTTCCGCGAGTGGCGGGGCGACCACACGGCGCTCGTCGCGCTGGTCGGCGAGCAACTGGGCACGGACTCCGGCCGGTTGCGCGACGCCGCGTCATCGGTCCTGGGGGAACTCTTCCACCTGGCCGCACCGGCCGCCGATCACCTGTACGCGCTGGTGATCACGCGTTCCGACCTGTGGACACAGCGCTGGGAGCGCGGCGCACCGACCCTGGGGAGCGCGCTCAAGGCCCTTGCCCACAGCGGTGATCCACGGGCGGCACCGGTACTGGCCGACGTGCTCGCGCGGCCCGTCGTACCCGACGACCTGGGACGGGTGATCGTCCACCTGGGCCGCTCGGCCGCACCGCTCGCCCCGGCGTTGCGGTACCGGCTCGGCCGTGTGCCCCTCAACTCCCCCGGGACGGCCGACCGTGCCGTACCCCTGCTGTCCGCCCTGTCCGCGCTCGGGGACCGGGAGGCGGTGCCGGAGGTGCTGCGGCTGGTGCGCGGGATGCCGGACGGGACGCGGTCCGGGCAGCGGGTCGTGGAGTCGGCGCTACGGGCGCTCGACGTGTTCGGGGTCGACGCGGAAGGGGTCGTACCGGTGCTGCGGGGGTTGTTGGAGTCCGACTACGCGGGTGTCGCGGCGGGTGCCCTGTGGTCGGTGGAGGGGGACGCGTCGGCCGTACTGCCGTCCCTGCTGCGGGAGTTGGAGAGTCCGGACGGGCGACTTCGCCAGGTCGCGGCGGACGTGCTGGCGCGGGTGGGGGCGCCCGCGCGGGTCGCGTCGGACGGGCTGGCGCGCATGGCGGGGGCGGAGTGCGCCCAGGAGCGGGTCGCGGGGGCGCGGGCGCTGTGGCGGGTCACCGGGGATGTGCCGAGGGTGCTTCCGGTGCTGCGGTCCGCGTGGACCGGGCAGCCGCGCGTACGGGGCGCGGTCGCCGCGTGCCTGGTCGACATGGGGACCGCCGGGGCATCCCTGCGCGACCTGGTGGAGACCGAACTCGCCGCCCCGCGACGCCACTTGGCGCGGAGCGGCGGACACGGGAGCCGGGACGTACTGGCGGACGAGCAGTTGTTGGCGGTGTGCCGGGAGGTGCTGGCGGGCGGCGGTGACACCTGTGGCGGGGAGACGGCGGGTGGTGGTGCCACGGGCGACGAGGAGAGGTGACGGCAGGACCAGCGCCCCCGCAGCGGCCTGCGTGCCGGGGGGGCGCTCACGTCGTGCCGACGGCCCTCATGTCGTGCCGGGCCGGTCGGCCCGTCCGCTCAGCCCGTCTTACGGCTCCACAGCGGGCCGAACCGGGCCCACTCCACGTCCCACTGTTCCATGCGTCGGCGTTCCAGCCGGATGCGGAGGGCGCGGGCGCTGATGAAGGGGACGGCCGCCGCGCCCGTTCCCAGCAGGATGCCGATCAGCGCGGCCCGCAACTGCGCCTGGGACGCGGTGGCGGGCTTGGTGACCAGATGGCCCTGCGGGTCGGTCCAGATGGTCACCGGAGTGCCGATGCCGCTGCCGGAGGGGACGCGGATCTGGCCGGTGTGCGAGGAGCCGTCCACGGCCGTCCAGCGGACCTTGGCCCAGACGAGCTCGCTGTTCGTTCTGCCGGCGTTCGTCTGGGCGGGGCCGGGCGCGTCCTGGGTCACCAGTGCCACCACCGGTTTCCACTCCACGCGCTCCTGGGCCAGTTCGTGTTCGACGGACCGGGTCGCCGTCAGACCGGCCAGCACGCCTGCCAGGACGGTGATCAGCCAGGCACCGAGCACGATCCACGACTCCACCGCATCGGCGCGGCGCTTGAGCGGATTGCGCCGCCACCGCCACAGCCACACCTTCGGACCTCGGAACGCCATCGAAGGCATCCTCCTCATGAACGCACTGACATGCCGAACCGCCCTCCCATACGGGAGACGCCTCCTCGATGCTCACGACGAATACCCCGACTCGACGGTCCCATGGCTGAGGAGGTGTTCGCGGGCTTTTCGCGAGAGGCGTCCCAGAGATCTGCTCAACGGGCCTGGATCATGGGCCTGACCTGCGGCGACGCGCATTCCAGGGGTGACTGTCAGTGGCGGGGTGCAGACTGGCGGGTGAAGGGGCGAAATGGCCAAAATCGCGGTGGAGGTGATCGTCATGACCGAGGTGCTGCTCGCGGTGGGCACGCGAAAAGGCCTGTTCATCGGGCGCAGGCGGGGTGGTGTCTGGGAGTTCGACGAGAGCCCGTACTTCAACGCGCAGGCGCTGTATTCGGTCGCCGTCGACACACGTGGCCACATGCCGAGACTGCTGGCCGGTGGCGACAGCGCCCACTGGGGTCCGTCCGTCTTCCACTCCGACGACCTCGGGCGCACCTGGGTCGAGCCGGAGCGGCCGGCCGTCAAGTTCCCCAAGGACACGGGGGCTTCGCTGGAGCGGGTGTGGCAGCTGCACCCGGCCGCTGCGGAACCGGAGGTGGTGTACGCGGGTACGGAACCGGCGGCGCTGTACCGCTCCGAGGACCGCGGCGAGAGCTTCGACCTCGTCCGTCCCCTCTGGGAGCATCCCACCCGCTCGCGCTGGGTGCCGGGCGGCGGCGGGGAGGGCCTGCACACCGTCCTGACCGACGAGCGCGATCCGAAGGCCGTGACGGTCGCCGTCTCCACGGCCGGGGTGTTCCGCACCGGGGACGGGGGCGCGAGCTGGGAGCCGTCCAACTCCGGTGTGTCCGCGGTGTTCCTGCCGGATCCGAACCCGGAGTTCGGCCAGTGCGTGCACAAGATCGCGCAGGACGCGGCGACCCCGGACCGGCTGTACTTGCAGAACCACTGGGGGGTGTACCGCAGCGACGACGCGGGCGCGCACTGGACGGACATCGGCGAGGGGCTGCCGTCCACGTTCGGCTTCGCGGCGGTCGCCCATCCCCATCGCGGCGACACCGCCTATGTGTTCCCGATCAACGCGGACGCGGACCGGGTGCCGGCCGGGCGCCGGTGCCGGGTCTTCCGCACGGCCGACGCGGGCCGAAGCTGGGAGCCGCTGTCGGCGGGGCTGCCGGCCGGGGACCACTACGGCACGGTGTTGCGCGACGCGATGTGCACGGACGGCGCGGACCCGGCGGGCGTGTACTTCGGCAATCGCAACGGCGAGGTGTACGCGTCGGACGACGACGGGGACAGCTGGCGGCAGTTGGCGTCCCATCTCCCCGATGTGCTGTGCGTGCGCGCGGCGGTGGTCGCGTGAGGACGACGACTCCGTCGCGCCCGCCGGCGACGGCGGCCCAGGGGCCCTGGACCGCTCCGCGGGCAACTGCCTTGTGGGGAGGCTTCGTTCACGCGGGCGCACAGTCCGGTCGTTCTCGGTCGGGCTCGGGCCACCGGTTGATCGTCGAGCCGTGTACGGCAGTAGGGTGACGCCCGTGGCACCACGACCGTTGCACGAGATTGTCGAACCGGGCTGGGCGAAAGCCCTGGAACCCGTGGCCGGACGCGTCGCCGGAATGGGGGAGTTCCTGCGCGCGGAGATCGCCGCCGGGCGCACCTATCTACCGGCCGGGCCGAATGTCCTGCGGGCCTTCCAGCAGCCCTTCGACGACGTCCGCGTCCTGATCGTCGGACAGGATCCGTACCCGACCCCGGGACATGCCGTGGGACTGTCGTTCTCGGTGGCCCCCGAGGTGCGTCCACTCCCGCCGAGCCTGCTCAACATCTACCGGGAGCTGAACACCGACCTGGGGCTGCCCCAGCCGTCCAACGGCGATCTGACGCCGTGGAGCCGGCAAGGGGTGCTGTTGCTCAACAGGGCGCTGACCACCGCTCCGCGCAGTCCGGCCGCGCATCGCGGCAAGGGCTGGGAGGAGGTCACCGAGCAGGCGATACGGGCGCTGGCCGGACGCGGCAAGCCGCTGGTGTCGATCCTGTGGGGCCGCGACGCCCGCAATCTGCGCCCTCTCCTGGGCGACCTGCCGGCCGTGGAGTCCTCCCACCCGTCCCCGATGTCGGCCGACCGCGGCTTCTTCGGCTCCCGCCCCTTCAGCCGCGCCAACGACCTGCTGGTCAAGCAGGGGGGACAACCGGTGGACTGGCGCCTGCCGTGACCGGTCCGGGGCCGCGACCCAAGCCAGGGCTGGAGCCAGGGCCGGGGGACGACGGTCCGGGCACGGCGGCGGAAGTGCCGGGTGTGCTCCGTCGGCCGGTTCCCTCCACGACACCCGCCGCGCGGGAGGCCGGACTCGGGTTCCTCGCCGTGGACTCCGGAGGGTCCGGGCTGCGGGTCGTCGTAGGGGAAGTGGGGCGTCGGGCGTCCGCGCCTCTGGAGTGCAAGGAGCCGGTTCGGACCGGGGTCCGGGGGATCGACGCCGGGCATTTCATGGAGCAACTGGTGCCCATGGTGCGGGCGTTGGCCGAGGAGGCCGGGGGCGGCGAGTGGGGTACGGCCGTGGTCGGGGCGGCCGGGCTCGCGACGCTCGGGGACGGGTTGCGGGACGAGTTGCCGGGTGCGCTGGCAAGGGAGTTCGGGGTGCGGACGGTCGCGCTCGTCGCCGATGCCGTCACCGCCTATGTCGGTGCTCTCGGGGCGCGGCCCGGTGCGGTGGTGGCGGCCGGTACGGGACTCATCGCGATCGGCACCGACCTCACCGGGTGGCGGCGGGCGGACGGTTGGGGACATCTGCTGGGCGACTGCGGCGGCGGGGCGTGGATCGGGCGGGCGGGGCTGGAGGCGGCGCTGCGGGCCCATGACGGGCGGGACGGCGGTTCCGGGGCGCTGCTGGCGTGCGCCGAGGCGCAGTTCGGGCCGATGCCGGGGCTGCCCGGCAAGCTGTATCCACGGCCGGACCGTCCCGCCGTGCTCGCCTCCTTCGCGCCCCGCGTCGGCGAGTGCGCCCCGGACGATCCGGTGGCGGCGGGCATTCTGCGTGCCGCGGCCCGGCACCTGGCCGAGTCGGCCGCCGCGGTCTGTCCGGCGACCGGCGAGCCTCAGATCGCCCTCACCGGTGGGCTGTTGCGGATGGGCGACCCGCTCCTGGTACCGGTGTACGAGGAGTTGGCCGAACGGCTGCCGCAGGCCCGCCTGGTCACGGCGGCGGGCGATCCGCTCGACGGTGCGGTGCGGATCGCGCGCGACCTCGCGGCGGGGGCGCTCGCTCTGCCGGCCGACGGCGTGATGATGCACGTGGTGGGCTCGACGGGGCCAGGTGATCACTTCTGATCCGTACGTAACTCATCAGACAAAACAGGACGGATACCGCTCACCTGCACCCTCCCCGAACAGGGGAGCCCAAGAAGCCAGTAACATGCGTCGCCATGAGCTCCCCCACTGGGCCCGCGTCCGGCCTGCCAGTACGAATGCCGCGACCTCGCCAGCCCGGGCGGCACCGCCGACCCGAGCCGCTGGCGGCTCCCGAGGGCGCGCCCGCGCTGGTGCTCGCCGTGCCGGGCACGCCCAGCGCCGCCACGCGCAGCCTCGCCGAGGAGGTCGTGAGCATCGCGCGCTCCGAGCTGCCCGGTCTGGACGGGCGCATCGGTTACCTCGACGGGGACGACGCCGAGTTCCCCACGCTGACGGCCGTGCTCGCGCACGCGGCCGAGGAGCGCACCGCCCGCTACGAGCAGGCCAAGGCCGCCGGTGCCGACGTCAAGGAGCCGGACGGTCCCGTGGCCGTCGTCGTGCCGCTGCTCGCCGGTCCGGACAGCGCGCTGCTGCGCCAGGTCCGCCAGGCCGTCATGGACAGCCGGGTCGCGGCCGACCTGACCGATTCGCTCGGCCCGCACCCGCTGCTCGCCGAAGCACTGCACGTACGGCTCTCGGAGGCGGGGCTGGCCCGCGCCGACCGCGCCCGGCTGTTCACCGTGGCGACCGCCGCGGACGGCATCATCCTGGCCTCCGTGGGCGGCGAGGAGGCCGTGCAGGCGGCCGGGATCACCGGCATGCTGCTCGCCGCGCGCCTGGCCGTGCCGGTGATGGCGGCGGCGCTGGACCAGGAAGGTTCGATCGCGGCCATCGCGGAGCAGTTGCGTGGGTCCGGTTCCCAGCAGCTCGCGCTGGCGCCCTACCTGATCGGCCCCGAGATCGACCCGGGTCTGCTCCAGGCGGCGGCTGCCGAGGCGGGCTGCTCGGCCGCCGAGGCGCTCGGACCGTACCCGGCGATCGGCAAGCTCGCGCTCGCCAAGTACACGACGGCGCTGGGCATCGCCCCGCCGCAGCCGCAGGGCGCGCCGGTCCGCTGACCCGGTCGGGTCCGGCGCCGTCCGGTCCGGCCTGGCACGTGTAACGCCGTAGCGCCGAAAGGGCCCCTCCGCACACGGGAGCGGGCCCTTCGGCATGCCGTGGACAGGGCGGTCCGGTCAGTCGAACACCACGCAGGACGCGGCGGTCACGTCGATCGAGCCGCCGGGGCGCGGGATGCCGTCGGCGGGGTCGACGACGAACCATGTGACGTCGCCCGACCGTTCGTTGGCCACGTACAGGTACCCGTCGGCCTCGGCGAGCGCGCGCGGCCAGTGGCCCCCGCAGGGCACCGTCCCGACCAGTCGCAGCCCCTCCCCCTCGACCGCGAGCACGGACAGCACGTCCTCGCCGCGGGTCGCCGTCCACACGAAGCGGCCGTCCGGCGAGGTCACGATGCCGGAGGGGTAGGCGGCGTCGCCGGTCGGCGCGCCGGGCAGTACCGGGGTCTCGGCCAGCGGCTTCAGCGCGCCGCTCGCGGCGTCCCAGCGGCAGACGGTGACGGTCGGGGTGAGTTCGTTGAGGACGTAGGCGAGGTCGCCGTCGGGGTGGAAGGCCAGGTGACGGGGGCCCGAGCCGGGTCTGAGGGCGATCTCGCGGCGCAGGACGGGGCGTCCGTCCTCCAGCGCGCACACCAGCACGGAGTCGGTGCCGAGGTCGATCCCCACGGCCCAACGGCCGCTGGGGTCGGGCTGGATCTGGTGGGCGTGCGGACCCTGCTGGCGCCGTTCGTGCGGGCCCGAGCCGGTGTGCCGGAGCTGTCCCGAGGGGCGGTCCGCCAGCGTGCCGTCCGGGCGGACCGGGACGGCGGTGACGGTCCCCGAGCCGTAGTCGGCGGTCAGGACGTGCCCCGCGTACAGGCTCAGGTGGGTCGGTCCCGCGCCACCGATGCGTACGGGCGGGCCGAGTGGTGCGGGCCTGTCGCCGTCGACGCGGTACGCGGCCACCGCGCCCTCCGGCGTCTCGCTGACCGCGTAGAGGATGTCGCCCTCGGGCGCGAGGGCCAGATACGAGGGGTCGGGGACCCCGTTGAAGCTGCCCAGGACGGTCAGCGCCCCGCTGCGCGTGTCCACGGTCGCCGCGGTGACACCGGGACCGCCCGCCGCCGTGAACGACCCGATGAAGGCCCGCCGTTGCCGTCTGCCGCCGTCTGTCACCGCTGTCCCCTCTCGATTCGGTGCTGTCCGGGGTGACGCTAGCAGTCGATCAAGACCGGTCTAGACCAAAGTGGGGAGTCGATTGCGTCACGCCCCCACGAGCCGCGCGCCCGGCCCCTTCGCCCGCAGCGGCCCGGCGAGTTCCGCGAGAGCCCGTTCCAGCGCGTGGAGATGGGCCAGCGCGGGTTCCGCCGGCCGCCGGACCGGCAGGGCCGCCAGAAGTGCCGTCCCGCCGTCCGTGAGCGCCTCGACCGCCGTCTCGACGCGACCGCACGCGGCGGTCAGGCGGATGTCGTGCGAGGCCTGGGGGTCGGCGGCCACGGTGGCGAGGCCGCGGATCTCGTGGGCGCAGTCGTCGAGGAGGGCCAGTACCCGGCAGGCGCGGCGCTTGCGGCCGAGCATCGGGTTCAGCGGGTGGACGAGGGGGGCCACGGAGAGCCGTACCCGGCCCAGGAGTTGTTCGAGTTCGGCGATGCGGGCGGCGGGGTCGGCGCGCTCGGAGCCGGCGAGGCGGGCGGTGGCCTCGGCGGTGCAGGCGTGGACGCAGCGCAGGGCACGCCGGATCCAGGCGTCCGTGGTGGTGTGGGTGGTCACCGGGAGCACCAGCAGGACGGCGAGTACGGCACCGAGCGCGCCGACGGCGGTCTCGGCCAGGCGCAGGGCCAGCAGGCCCGGGTCCAGGACGCCGAGAAGGCCGTAGAGGAGTTCTGCCATCAAGGTCACCGCGAGCATCATCCAGGTGTAGGAGACGGCAGCCGTGTAGAAGATCAGGAAGACGCAGACCGCCACCAGGACCGCGGTGGGGACGGGGGCGCCGTGGACCGGTACGGCGACCAGCAGGCCCAGGGCGATCCCCAGGACCGTGCCGAGGACGCGCCGGAAGCCCCGAACCATGGTCTCGCCGCGCGATGCCGTGTTGACGAAGATCCACCAGGTGGCGCCCACGGCCCAGTACCAGCGCTGACCGGACACCAACTGGCCCACCACGAGGGCGAATCCGGCGCCCGCGGTCGCCTGGACGGCCTGCCGGGTGGTCACCCGCGCCAGGCGCCGGCCGGCCGGCGGGGCGGGCACCGGGGGCGCGAGCAGTCGGCGTTCGTAGCACCAGAGGCCGAAGCGGACCGTCGCCGCCGTGAGCACGGAGAGGGCCACGGCCGCGTACAGCGCGGGCAGTTGGTCGGTTCTCGCGTGCAGGAACTGGGCCACGAAGAAGGTCATGAACGCGAAGACACCGAGGCTGTGGCCGCGCGGACCCCAGCGGCGGGCGTAGACGCCGGCGCCGACCACGGCGAGAAAGGTGAGATCGCGGGCGACGGGGTGGGCGTGCAGTCCGGCCGCGGCGGTGAGGACCGGCAGGCCCACGCAGGGCAGCAGCGCGGTGGTGAGCGCCTGCCCGCGCACCGTGGCGTCCGTCACCGTGAACAGCGCGAGGAGCGCGGCGAGACCGCCGGTCACGGTGCCCGCGAGCGACTGTCCGGTCAGGCCGCAGACGACCACCGCGAGACCGATCCCGAGCACGGCCCGCGCCGCGAAACGCAACCGCGTCCGCCCCGGGTCCGGAGCCACGAACACCCGCTTCAGCACTGCTTCCCCGCCCCTTGCGCACACCCGCACGAAAAAGGCGCCACGGAGGTCCGCGGCGCCATCGACGCTCCCATCACAGCATCATCGGGCGGACTGGCTCAAGTGATGCCTCGATCGCTGATCCATTGGCACAGTGCATTGTGATTGAGCCATTGGTACAGTCGGGCCGCATGAGCGTGGACGAACTCGACACCCGCATCCTGCGGCTCCTCCTGGAGCAGCCGCGTACCAGCGTGCGCGAGTACGCCCGGCTCCTCGGCATCGCCCGGGGCACCCTCCAGGCCCGGCTCGACCGGCTGGAGCGGGACGGGGTGATCACCGGTACGGGACCGTTCCTGTCCCCCGCCGCCCTCGGTCACCCGGTGCTCGCGTTCGTACACATCGAGGTGACGCAGGGGCATCTCGACGAGGTGGGGGACGCGCTGGCCGCCGTACCGGAGATCGTCGAAGCGTTCTCGATCACGGGTGGCGGGGATCTGCTCACCCGGGTCGTGGCGCGGGACAACGGCCATCTGGAGGATGTGATCCAGCGGCTGATCAGCCTGCCGGGGGTGGTGCGCACGCGCACCGAGATGGTGTTGCGCGAGCGCGTCCCGCACCGGTTGCTGCCGCTGGTGGAAGCGGTCGGCCGCGCGGCCGGGAAATGATCCTTGGCATCCTGATGCCATGAGCAACCTCGGCGGCCTCTCGGTCATCTTCGATCTCGACGGAACACTCGTGGACAGCGAGCCGAACTACCACGAAGCGACCCGGCAGACCCTCGCCGAGCACGGCGTCCCCGAGTTCACCTGGGCGCAGCACGAACGCTTCGTCGGCATCAGCACCCAGGAGACCCTGGCCCTCCTGAAGGAGCGGCACGGTCTGAAGGCGCCGGTGGCGGAACTGCTCGCGGAGACGAACCGCCGCTACCTGGCGCTGGCCCGGTCCGCCACGCACGCGTACCCGGAGATGCGCAGGTTCGTGGAGCTGCTGGCCGCCGAGGACGTGCCGATGGCCGTGGCCTCGGGTTCGTCGCCGGAGGCCATCGAGGCGATCCTGACGGGCACCGGGCTCGGCGCCCTGCTGCGGACGGTGGTCTCGGCCGACGAGGTGGCGCACGGCAAGCCCGCGCCGGACGTCTTCCTTGAGGCGGCCCGTCGGCTCGGGGCGGCTCCGGCCGACTGCGTGGTCCTGGAGGACTCAGCGGTGGGCGCGGCGGCGGCGCACGCGGCCGGTATGCGCTGCATCGCGATCCCGTACGTGACCGCGCAGGCCGACGCCCCCGAGTTCGCCACGGCGGGACTGCTGCTGCGGGGCGGTCAGGCGGAGTTCGGGGCGCGGGCGGCGTACGACTGGCTGGCGTAGCACCGGGACACCACGAGGTCTGCGGGAAACCCGAATGCGCCCGCTTGTTCGGTTCTGGGAGCATGTCGGAATGATCGACCGACTCGAACCGCTGGTCATCCGGCACACCCTCCGCGTCCCCACGCCCACGGGTCCCGCGGGTGAAGGCGCCGCCGTCGCGCGGCAGTTCGACGCCGTGCTGCTGTCCGTGGGCTTCAAGCTCTCCCCGGAACTGCTGGAGCGGCTGTCGGGGCTGGCCGGGGAGACGGTCGCCGGGATCGCCGCACGCACCCTGCGGACCGTCCGCGAGCTGGTCGGCGACCACGTCCGGCACAACGCCTACTTCGTGGACTTCCCCGCCGGCGTGCCCGACACCGCGGACTTCTGGATGGCGTGCGTCGCCGAGGCCTTCCGCGACGAGGAGACTCCGGCCGCGACGCTCCAGCAGCTGCGCACCGGCGTGGTCGACCTGCTCGCCCTGCCGACCTACGGCAGGTACCAGCACACGTACGCCGAACTGCTCGCCGCCCAGGACGAGTTGATCGCGGCGGCGGGCGACCGGATCACGGTGCTGCACGCGGGCGGCGACACGGCCGGTGAACTCACCGCTCTGTACCTGGCGTTGGCGGGCAGCGTCACCCCGCTCGGCGAGGAGCACCTGCGTGATCTGCGCGCGCTGGCCGAGCGGTGCGCCGACGGGCCGCAGCCCGAGGCGATCCCGGTCCGGGAGAACCGCGCGATCGTCAACCAGGCCCGGATGGCGGCCGGTCGGAAACCGTTGCTGGACACGGTCACCGATGTGCTGCGGCTGGCCTGCGCCCTCTCGGACGGCGATATGACGCTCGCGGAGCCGACCCGTTTCCGGTCGCTGTCGCGTCCGGTGCGGCGGACGCTGCTCGCGGGTCTCGACGCGGTGGTCGACGCGGCGCCCGCGAAACTCGCGGACGTGGCCGGGTACCGCGAGGAGTGGAAGCGGCTCGGTGAGCGGCTGCATCCGCACGAGTATCCGCGGTGGCCGCATGCCGCCGAGGTGTTCGCGGTCGCGCGCGGCGAGCGCAAGGCGCCGTCGTTCGAGGGCCGGGTCGAGGAACTCCTCGGGGAGAACGACGTGTTGGGGGCGGTGCGGCTGCTGAAGTCCGCGCCCGGCAAGCTGTTCCGGGCGCTGGACCGGCTGCTGCGCACGGCGCTCACGCAGGAGGAGCGGGACGCCGTGGTGGCCGCCGCCGGGGAGGTCGTGCCCGAGGTGTCCGGCCGGGTGGTGCTGTCGGTGCGCGAGCATCTGCACAACCGGGCCCGGGAGACCGGGGAGTTGCGGGTGTTCGTGAACCGGCGCGGCCGGGCGTGGGTGACCGACGACGAGCGGACGATCGTAGGGCCGCACGAGCGGGAGCGGCTGATCGCGGTGCTCGACGAGGACATGCGGCGTCGACTGCCTGCTCCGGAGCGGCTGTTGATCGATCCGGACGTGCTCGACGTGGCTCTGCCGTTGAGCGGGAAGGCGACGGCGGCCGGGCTCGGGGTGCTGCCGCGCGGGTCCGTGTCGGCGGTGGACGGCGAGTTGCTGCGCTTCTTCGTGTACTGGAAGGAGAGCGAGCGGCGGACCGACTTCGACCTGGCCGCGCTCATGCTCAACGCCGACTACTCGACGGAGGGTTGGCTGTCGTACACCGCGCTGACGGCGGTCGAGGGTGAGCACTCCGGTGACATCGTCGAAGCGCCGGACGGGGCCTCGGAGTTCATCAATCTGCGGCTGGGCGCGGTGCGCGGGGCGTTCATCGTGCCGCAGGTCCACATCTTCGCGGGCGAGGGCTTCGAGGAGGTCGAGGAGTCGTTCTTCGGGTTCATGCTGCGTGAGGGCGAGCAGAAGGGGCGGCCGTTCGAGCCGCGTACCGTGCGGATGAAGTCGGAGCTGCGCGGTGCGGGGCGGGTCGCGCTGCCGCTGGCGTTCCTGCGCGGCGAGGACGGCCGCTGGCGGGCGAAGTGGCTGCACCTGTACCTCAAGGGCAGCCCGTCGGCGAACCGGGTGGAGGAGAACCGGGTGACGGTGGCGAACCTGCTGCGCGGCATCGTGGAGCGCGAGCAGCTCACCGTGCGCCATCTCGTCGGTCTGATGACCGGGGAGGCGACCGAGGTGACGCTGTGGGACGGCGAGCGGATGCCGGAGGGGCCGGTCACCTACGTCGGAGTGGCCCGACCGGACGGGCTGCCCGCGGGCTCGCGGGTCGTGACCTTGGAAAATCTGCGCGACCTGATCCCCGCCTGACTGCTAACGTCGGCCGTGGCGAGGCCATGGACGGGCTTCCTTCTCATCCTCCTTGATTCCAGTCCGTCCGCTTTCCTCGCCCTCGACGTGGTGTGCGGGGCGCCCCAGGCGCCCCGCACCGCGTTCTCCCTCTCCGCTCTTCCCCTCCAAACGCGCATTCCGCACTTGTGGGACAATCCTCTATGCGCGGACGAAAGGCCACTTCAGTGAGCAGAGCGAACGACGGGGCCGACTACGGCAGCCTGCGGCTCGACCGCTCGGGTCAGGCCGAGGCCTTCGACGCCATCGGGGAGCGCTACGACGAGGCCTTCCCGCACAAGGAGGGCCAGCTCGCCGCCGGTGACTGGCTGGCCGCGTCCCTCGGTCCGGGCTCCCGGGTGCTGGACCTCGGCTGCGGGACCGGTGTGCCGACCGCCCGCCAGCTGGCCCGGGCGGGCTTCGAGGTCGTGGGCGTGGACCTGTCGCGGCGGATGGTGGAACTGGCCTCGACGTACGTCCCGGAGGGCACGTTCCACCAGCTGGACATGGCCGACCTGCGCCCCGGCGGCCCCAGTGACCTGGGCCGTTTCGACGGGGTCGCCGCGTTCTTCTCGCTGCTGATGCTGCCCCGCGCGGAGATCCCCCTCGCCCTGCGCACCATCCACCACGTGCTGCGTCCGGGCGGGCTGTTCGCCCTGTCGATGGTGGAGGCCCATGTCGACGACTTCGCGATCCCCTTCCTCGGCAACACCATCAGGGTCTCCGGCTACCTCCTCGACGACCTGCACAGGATCCTGGACACCGCGGGCTTCGAGATCGTGAAGGAGAGCTCCTACACCTACGCCCCGGCGGTGGCCGACGTGCCGCCCGAGGAGCAGGTCTTCCTCTGCTGCCGACGGCGCGACTGAGGCCGTAGCAACGACCCGGCGGCCCCGGTGCCGCACCAGTGGACGGGACGAAGCGTGACGGAGCAGCACAGCCCCCGCGAGGGCCCCGCCGGAACCGCCCGGCGGGGCGGTCCGGCGAGCGGTCCGGCGCCGGGTCCGGACTGGAACCGGGCGCCCCTCGCCGCGGCGCCGCAGACCGACCGGCTCCAGTACCTCGATGTGGCGACCCGGCGGATCGCCCGCGGGATGGACCTGGACGAGACGCTGCGGGAGCTGCGGTGGGCGTCGGTGCCCGCCTTCGCGGACGCGATCGTCATCCACCTGCACGATCCGCTGCCCGTAGGGGACGAGAAATCGGCCGCGCCCGTCGTGCTGCGGCTGCACAGCATCGACCGGGCGCCCGAGGCGCGGACCGCTCTGCTGATGCCGCACGCCGAGTACGCGGACGTGACCGACCGGGTACAGCCGGTCATGGACGGCCGGCTCGCGAAGCTGCTGCTGGCCGGGCAGCCGGCCTTCGGCGACGCGGCGGACATCGGCCCGGCGGTGGCCGAACTGCTCGGCCCCGCCGCGAGCGCGCCCGGGACGCTGCCGCCGGGCCGGCGGCTGATCGTCGCCCCGCTGCACGGCCGCCACCACGTCATGGGCACCGTCGTCCTGCTGCGCCGCCCCGACCGTCCCGTCTTCACCGCCGACGACCTGCTGGTCGCCTCCCAGCTCGCCACCCACACCGCGATCGGCGTGCAGAAGGCGGTGATGTACGGCCATGAGGCGTCCGTCGCGGACACCCTCCAGCACACGATGCTCCCGTCGTCGCTGCCCGAGCCGACCGGTGTCCAGCTGGCCAGCCGCTATCTGCCCGCGTCGAAGACCGCGCAGGTCGGCGGGGACTGGTACGACGCGATACCGCTGCCCGGCAACCGGGTCGCGCTGATCGTCGGCGACGTCATGGGGCACTCCATGACCTCGGCCGCGATCATGGGCCAGCTGCGCACCATCGTGCAGACCCTCGCCGGACTCGACCTGCCCCCGCACGAGGTGCTGCACCACCTCGACGAACAGGCCCAGCGCCTGGGCAGCGACCACATCGCGACCTGCCTCTACGCGATCTACGACCCCATCTCGCACCGCCTCCTGATGGCCAACGCCGGTCATCCGCCCGCGGTCCTGCTGCGCCCGAACGGTCACGCGGAGGTCCTGCGGGTCCCGCCGGGCGCCCCGATCGGCGTCGGCGGAGTCGTCTTCGAGTCGGTGGAGATGCCCGCGCCCACCGGCACCACCCTGGTGCTCTACACCGACGGCCTGGTCGAGTCCCGGGACGTGGACGTGGGGACGGGCGTCGAGTCCCTGCGCACCCATCTCCAGTCGACCCGGCACGGACACCGGCTGTCCTCGCTGGAGCGGCTGTGCGACCGCATCCTGGCCGCGCTGGCACCGGGCCCCCGCGACGACGACATCGCGCTGCTGACCGCCCGCTTCGAGGGGTTCCCGCCGGACAGCGTCGGCTACTGGCACCTGGACCCGCATCCGCTCACCGCGGGCCAGGCCCGCCGGCTGACCCGCCGGGTGCTGCGCCGCTGGGGCCTGGACGCCCTGCTGGACCCCACGGAACTCATGGTCAGCGAGGTCGTCACGAACGCCGTACGGTACGCCTCGCGGCCGATCTCCCTACGGCTGCTGCGGACCGACGTGCTGCGCTGCGAGGTGACCGACGACTCGCCGCAGGTGCCCCGGATGCGGGAGTCGGATCCCGGTGACGAGGGCGGGCGCGGACTGTTCCTGGTGGACCGGCTCGCGCAGCGCTGGGGGGCGACGCGGCTGAGCACGGGCAAGGTGGTGTGGTTCGAGCAGCGCATCCCCAAGGTGCCGCCGTACCACGGCAGTTGACGAACATGCCGCAGCAGCAACGGACTTGACGCTCAGACCGGTCCGACTCCCGTGCCGCCCTTGAGGCGTTCGAGGTCGGAGGGGCGGACCTGGATGACGACCACGGCGATCAGCGCGGCGACCACGGTGAAGATCGCGGCCGTCACGAAGGCGGCGGACGCCCCCGAGGTGAGGACCTGATCGCCCCAGGTGCCCGGGAGTTGACCGGTGCGCTGGAAGCGGAGGCGTTCGGCCGGGGTCGCCTGGGACAGAAACGCGGGGATCTGGTCCTTCGCCTCGTTCCTGCTGGCCGTGCCGAACATCGTGACCAGGATGGACAGTCCGAGCGAACCGCCCACCTGCTGCATGGCGTTGAGGAGTCCGGAGGCCGCGCCGGTCTCCTGGACAGGCACGTCGGAGAGCGCCATCAGGGTCAGCGAGACGAACTCCATGCCCATGCCCAGGCTGAACACCAGCATCGGGCCGAGCACACTGCCCGCGTAGGTGGAGTGGACGTCGGTCAGGGTCAGCCAGGACAGGCCCCCGGCGGCGAGGATCGCGCCCACCACCATGAACGGCTTGGGCCCGTAGACCGGCAGGAACCGTGAGGCCAGGCCCGCGCCGACCGCGATCACGGCACTGACCGGCAGGAAGGCGAAGCCGGCCATGAGCGGGCTGAAGCCCAGTACGTCCTGCACGAAGAGGGTGAGGAAGAAGAACATGCCGAAGATCGCGGCGGACAGGCACAGCATGATCGCGTACGTGCCGGCCCGGTTGCGGTCGCGGAACATCCGCAGGGGGGTGATCGGCTGCCGCGAGCGCCGCTCGACCAGCACGAACGCGGCGAGGACGACGACGGCCGCGCCGAACGAGGCCAGCGTGAGCCAGTCCCGCCAGCCCTCCTGGGCGGCCCGGATGAAGCCGTAGACCAGCAGCACCATGCCCACGGTGGAGGTCAGCGCGCCGGTGATGTCGAAGTGGCCCGGGTGGCGTTCGGACTCGCGGATCCAGCGCGGGGTGGCGAGGACGATGAGCAGTCCGATGGGCACGTTGACGAAGAGCACCCACCGCCAGTTCAGCCACTCGACGAGGATGCCGCCCATCAGCAGCCCGATCGCGCCGCCGCCCGCCGAGACCCCGGCGAAGACCCCGAACGCCCGGTTGCGCTCGGGTCCTTCGCGGAACGTCGTGCTGATGAGGGCGAGTGAGGTCGGCGAGGCGATGGCGCCGCCGACGCCCTGGAGGGCACGGGCGGCGAGGAGTTCGCCGGAACTCTGGGAGAGCCCGCCGAGCAGGGAGGCGACCACGAAGAGCAGCACGCCGAACACGAACACGCGCCGTCTGCCGAGGATGTCGCCGGCCCGGCCGCCGAGCAGCAGCAGTCCGCCGAAGGTGAGGGTGTAGGCGTTGACGACCCAGGCCAGGCCGGTGGTGGAGAAGTCCAGCGCGCTCTGGATGTGCGGGAGCGCGATGTTCACGATGGTGATGTCGAGGACCACCATCAGCTGGCAGGAGGCGATCACCAGCAGCGCCATGGTGCTTCCGCCGCCCCCGGTGTCCGGGGTGGCGGTCCGCGCTGGGCTTGCCTGCCGAGGTCCGCTGCTCATGGTGGGTCGCACTCGCGAGAGGTCGGTGGACGTCCTGCCCACCGGATGCTCACCGTTCGACCGTACGCCCGGCCCCCGCCGCCCACCACTCGATCATCGGCGGCGCAGCGGCTAGGTTCACACATGACAGGACATGGGGAGAGACCATGGGTGACCGTGGTCGTCGTCGACGGCACACTCAACGCCCTGGCGGGAGAAGCGACATGACCAACGTCGACGTGCACCAGCATCTGTGGACCCCCGCGTTGGTGGCCGCGCTGCGCGCCCGCCGGGAACCGCCGTATCTGGACGGCTGGACCCTGTTCCTGGACGGTGAACCGCCCTTCGGGATAGCGCCCGCCGACCACGACATCGCCCGGCGCGCGGAACTCGCCGCCGCCGACGGTCTCGACCGGGTCCTCGTCTCGCTGTCGGCCCCGATCGGCGTGGAGTGGCTGCCCGCCGCGGAGGCACGGCCGCTGCTCGACGCCTACCACGACGGCGCCGAGGCGCTGCCCGAGCCGTTCGGCGCCTGGGCCGCGGCCTGTGTGCGGGACATCGACGCGACGGCGACCGCCAAGGACCTCGACCGCGGCTTCGCCGGTCTCCAGCTGCCGGCCGACTCCCTTGCCGACGGGGCGGGTTACGAGCGCTGCGCCCCGCTCCTGGACCTGCTCGAAGAGCGCGGACTGCCTCTCCTCGTGCACCCGGGGCCCGCGAGCGGCTCCTCGGCGGACCCCGGCTGGTGGCCCGCGATGGTGCCGTACGTCCAGCAGATGCACGCCGCCTGGTACGCCTTCCGCGCCTTCGGCCGGCCGCGCCATCCCCGGCTGCGGGTGTGCTTCGCGCTGCTCGCCGGACTCGCCCCGCTGCACGGGGAACGCCTGGCCGCCCGGGGCGGCGGCCCCGCGCGGGCCGACCTCGGAGTGTTCGTCGAGACCTCCTCCTACGGCCCGACCGCCGTCGAGGCGATGGTCCGCGCCCTCGGTGTGAACGCTGTGGTCCAGGGCTCGGACCGGCCCTACGCCGAGCCGCCCCGGCACCCCGGCCACGGACTGGGCGGAGCGGCGGCGTACGCCTTCCGCATCGCCAATCCACGCAGACTCCTGACCGGACAGGGGTGACGGGCCCGCTCCTGGCCCTTCCTGCGCCTCTCCCCCTTCCTACGCCCGCTCCTCGCCCTTCCTACGTCGCGAACGTCCGGCGGGACGCGTGTGCCGCCGCCAGGGTCGCCGCCGCCTCGCGGGCCCGGTCGGCCAGGTGGGCCGAGCCCCAGGCGTGGGCGATGCGCTCGGCCAGCGCGTAGTGCTCGGCCGCCGGACCGTCCTCGCCCAGGAGCCGGTAGAGGTCGGCGAGGGCGTGGGCGTGGGGGCGGGTCGCGTAGGCGGCTCCGGCCGCGCCGGCGAGCTGGTCGCGGACCGGCAGCAGCCGCGGGACCAGTGCCGCCGCCATGGCCGTATCGCCGTGCAGCACGGCGAGTTGGGCGCGGAAGTCGAGCTCCAGGCCGTGCAGGTGATCGGTCACGGGCTCGGGCGGGCAGCGCACCGCGAGTGATTCGTCCAGCCTGCCGAGGCGGGCCAGGACGAGTGCGAGCGCCACTCCGACGGGGGCGCCGACGGTCTCGTACACCGCCCGCATCACCGGTTCGATCTCGGCGACCCGGTCCTGGGCGAGCCGGACGGTGGTCAGTCCCAGGGTGTGCAGTCCGCGGGCGTGGTGCGAGCCGACGCGGCGCAGGAGGACGTCGGCCTCGGCGTAGCCGGCCTCCGCCGCGGCGAAGCGGCCGGTGACCGTCGCGAGCATGGCCGAGGTCGTGACGCCCAGGCCCTGGGCCCACACCATGCGGTAGCGGTGCGCGAGTTCGAGTCCGAGCGCGGTGTGCCGGCGTACCGCGGCGGGGTCGTTGAGCGCACCGGCGGTCATGCTGTCGAGGTGTTCGCAGACCCAGTGGTAGGCGGGCAGGTCGTGCGCGTGGGCCAGTCGGCGGAGTTCGACGACCAGCGGGGTCCGCGCGGCGGCCTGGGTCTCCAGCGGCAGGAGCCTGGCCGAGGTCATCAACGCGGCGGCGAGCAGGCGTGGTTCGCCGCCCGCGCGGGCCAGCGCCAGTTGGGTGTCGGCCGCCTCCAGTGCGCGGGGCGCGTTCTCGGCCGCCACCGCCTCGACGTAGACCTGGAGGACCCGGGCGCGGGTGGGGTCGTCGAGGCCGGGATCGCGGGCGAGGCGTTCCAGGCGCTCCAGGGTGGTGCGGTCGTAGAGGCCCTCCAGTCTGCTGCGCCAGGGCGAGGGTTCGGTCCAGGCGCCGTAGACGGCGGCCACCAGGTCGCCCCGGTCGGCCTGTTCGGCGAGTTCGACGGCGCGCCGTCGCGTGCCGCGGGCCGCGTCGGTGGAACCGGCCCTGATCTGCGCGCCCAGCAGTCGCACCAACAGGCCTACGGCGTCGTCGGGTTGAGCCGGACCGGGGGCGGCGGCGCGGGTCTCGATCGCCTGCTGGATCAGGTCCACGGCCACGTCGTGGGCGTAGCGCCGTTCGGCCGCCTCGGCGGCGCGGAGCGCGTAGTCGACGGCGAGGGGCGCGTGCGCGGTGCTGCCGGAGTGGGCGAAGTGGTGGGCCAGGGCGGCGAGTTCGTGCGGCCGGTGGTGGCGCAGCGCCTGCGCGACGCGGGCGTGGAGGCGGGCCCGGCGCACTCCGGACAGGTCGGTGTACACGGTGTCGCGGACCAGCGCGTGCACGAACCGGACGCGTCCGGGGCCGGATTCGGTGAGCAGGTCGGCGGCGAGGGCGGCGTCGAGGCCCTCCAGTACCGTGTCCTCGTCGGTGTCGGCCGCGTCGACCAGGACGGCCGCGTCGGCCTCCAGCCCCACGACCGCCGTGAGCCGCAGGGCCGCGCGGGCGGTGGCGGGCAGCAGCGCGAGCCGTCTGCGCAGCACGTCGCGCACGCCCTGCGGGACCTCGGAGACGGCGACGAGGGCGCCTTCGCCGGCCAGCAGCCGGGCGCTCTCCAGGACGTAGAACGGGTTGCCGCCGGTCCGTTCGGCGAGGGCCGTGACCGTCCACGGGTCCACGGGTTCGCCGCACACCGCGTCGACGACGGTGGCGATGTCGTGCGGGGCGAGACCGCCGAGGGCGACGCGCCGGGGTGCTGCGGGAGCGAGGTGGGCGAGGGTCTTGCCCAGCCGCTCCCCCGTTTCGGCGGGCCGGTAGCTGGCGACGGTGAGCAGGGGTACGCCGGTGACGGCGGACGCGGCTTCGAGCAGGGCGAGGGTCTCGCCGTCGGCGCGGTGCAGGTCCTCCAGGACGACGGCGAGGGGGAACGCGCCGGCCGCCGCGCGGAGCCAGGCGGCGAAGGCGCGGTGCATCCGGAAGCGTCCGGCGGTCGCCTCGTCCCGGGTGGTGACGGTCGCGCTGTCCTGTTCGCGCAGGAGCGCGGCGAGTTCGGCGGGGCGGGTGGGCGGCAGTTCGCGGGCGAGTGCGCCGAGGGCCTCCGTCCAGGCCCAGGCGGGTGGCGCGCCCTCGTACTCCGGGCACCGTCCGAGGACCACGGTCCATCCGGCCGACCGCAGTCGTCCCTCGACCCGCCCGAGCAGCGCGGACTTGCCCGCGCCCGCCTCACCGGTGACCAGTACGACACCGCCCCGCCGCCGGGCGGCCCGCGCCGCGGTGTCCACGGCGCGCAGTTCGCTGTCGCGGCCGACGAAGAGGGCGGGCCCGGTGCGTGCTTCGGTGCCCTGGCCCAGGACGGGTCCGGCGTCCCGTCGGTCGGGCAACACGCTTGCGCGGGCCGGGAGTTCACCACGGACCGGTACCGGTGCATGGGGGCGTACGTGTGCGCGCAGCACTTCGAGCCGTCCGTTCAGGACCGCCTGTTCCAGTTCGGCCAGGGGCGGGCCGGGGTCGCAGCCGAGTTCCTCGCGCAGGACCCTGCTCGCGCGCCGCAGCGCGGCGAGCGCGTCGGCCCGTCGTCCGCAGGCCCACTGGGCGAGGGCCAGCAGCCGCCATCCCTCCTCCCGCAACGGGCTTTCCCGTACGAGGAGTTCGGCGGCCGGTACCGCCTCGGCCGGGCGTCCGGTGTGCAGATCGGCGGCGACCGCGAGTTCGCGGGCCTCGGCGCGCAGCGCGGTCAGGCGGGTCGCCTCCGGCTCGGCCCAGGGCTCGTCCGCGTGCTCCGCGAAGGCCGGGCCGCGCCACCAGGCGAGCGCCTCGGCGAGCAGCGCGCGGGCCTCCTCCGCCGGGGCGTGCCGGGCGCGGGCCACCCGGGTCTCGAAGCGCCAGGCGTCCACCGCGTCCTCGGCGAGCCGCAGGGCGTAGCCGGGCGGCGAGGTGACCAGCACGGTCGCCGGGGTGCGCGGCGGCCGGTCCGGTTCGAGGGCGCGGCGCAGATGGGACACGTAGGTGTGCAGGGAGACCGTGGCCCGGTTCGGCGGTGCCCCGCGCCACAGCGCGTCCGTCATCCGGTCGACGGGCACGACGGTGCCTCGGGCCGCGATCAGCAGCGCCAGCACGGCCCGTTGACGTGGCGCGCCGAGCGCCACCGGACGCCCCTCGTCATCGGCGCCCAACGAACCCAGGACTCGAATACGCAGCACGGCGCGGGAATCTACCCGAGCCGTGGTGCGGCGCCGTCAACAGACGATAAACGCCCTTCCCACAGGCCCGCCGGCCAGGGCGCCGAGCCGTCGCCAAGCGCACGCCAAGAAGGCGCCAAGAGGGCGCCACGACCCTGGGAGGCTGTTGCCGGTATCCGATCGTTGGAGCAAGCGAGCGTGTCACCCACCAGCACGACGGACGAACTTCCCACCGCCGGGCGTCCTTACACCCACGAGATGACCGTGGTCCACCGGGTCTTCCGCCGCGAGTCGGCGTATCTGCCCCGTCTGGTACGAGCCGTCCCCGACAGCGACACGGCCCGCGCGGCGAAGGTCGCGGAGCATCTGCGCGAGTACGTCGCGGGACTGCACAGCCATCACTCCGTCGAGGACGAACTGATCTGGCCGCACCTCCAGAACCGGGCCCCGGACGGCGAGTTGGTGGCCCGCATGGAGGAACAGCACCAGCGCATCGACGTGAGCCTGACGGTCGTGGCGGAGTGGACGGCCGCGTGGGAGCGGGCCGCGGACCCCATCGCCGGGCAGGAGTTGGCGCTCGCGCTGGAGCGGCACCGCGCCGCGCTGCTCGAACACCTCGACGACGAGGAGCAGTTGGTGCTGCCCCTGATAGCCGAGCATCTGTCGGTCGAAGAATGGGACCTGGTCGGGCGCCGCGGTCTCGAACGGATCCCCAGGAACAGGCTGTTGATCGCGCTCGGCGCGATCCTGGAGGACGCCACTCCCGCGGAGCGGGCGTACTTCCTCGGCAGGACCCCGCTGGTCGGCCGGCTGCTGTGGAGGGTCGTCGGGCGCCGCCAGTACGCCGCCGCCTGCCGGGCGCTGCGCGGCCCGCTGGACGCGGAGCAGGGCCGATGACCTTGCTCGACTCCGCGCCGCTCGACGTCCTGGACGCCTACCGCACCTGCGAGTTCGTCACCCTCGGCGGCGACGGCACACCGCTGGCCTGGCCGACCGCCGTACGGCGGCGGCCCGACGGCACGCTCCTGCTGAGCACGTCGCTGGCTTTCGCACGCAAGGCGCTGAACATCCGCCGGGACGGCCGCGTCGCCCTCCTGTTCTCCGACCCGACCGGCAGCGGCCTCGACCACGCCCCGCAGATCTTCGTCGGCGGCCGTGCCGAGTGCCCCGACGAGATCATGACGGGTCCTCAGGGAGCCGAGGACTACTGGCGGATGCTCTTCGAACGGCAGCCGCACAGCAGGGCGTACGTGTCCGCCCCGCTGCGGTCGCTGATGGACTGGTACTACCTCCGGCTGCTGATCACCGTCACCCCGGAACAGCTCGTCGTACGGCCGCCGCTCGCCGCGTCCGGCCGACCGGCACCGGAGGCTTCGCATCCGCTGCCGGGCTCCGCCCAACTCGCCCGTTTCCCCTCGGCGGTGCTCGCCGCGCGCGACGCGTTCGGGGCGCCCGTGCTCGCCCGGACCCGGCCCGTGCCGAGGGCGGACGGCTTCGCGGTGGAGGTACCGGCCGACTGCGCGGCGGCCGAGGGTCCCGCCTCGCTCCTGGTGCACCGGCACGACGAGCTGCTGAACCACATGCACAACGCCCTTGTCCGGGGCACCTTGAAGGCCGTGGGCGACGGTTGGCTGCTGGTCCCCGACAAGGTGGTGGAGCCCATGGGCACCGGTCGCCCCACCGACGCGTTCCGGGTCCTGCGCGAGACCCGCCGGTCCACGGCCCGCTATCTGGAACGGCGCGGTCTGGCCCGCCCCCGGGTGCGCTGGGAGGAGTTCAAGGCCCTGGCGGCAGCCGCGAAGCGCAAGTGACGGTCCGTCAATTCTCTTCGCTCGCCGTCTCCCAGGGCGCGCCGCGCGTCCTGGGAGCGGTCCCGGTCCCCGTGCCCGAGAGGTGAGCGAGGCTCATCTCTCCTGGCCGGGGGCCCATTCACCGCCGATGCGTTGTCACCTCAGCACGAACCTCCGCCTCCCGGGACTCATCTCCCGCAAACAGAACGGCGATCCTCCGGTCCGCCGCCGGATCACTGCCATATTCGAGAACCACTTCGGAGGTGGCTGTGACGCTAGAGGCGACGACATCCCTGACGGCGGCGACACCCGTGGCGGACCGCACCGCCGGACGCATCGCCGAGCTGGCGCGGCGCCGGGCGCGGGCCACGGTCACGGCCAGGCCAAGAAGACCCGGGGCCCTCGGCGCGCGCGAGCGGATCGAACGGCTGCTGGACGCGGGCTCGTTCACGGAGACCGGCGTGTTCGTACGGGCCAGAGCGGTGGGCGACGGTGCCCGGCGCCCGTACGGGGACGGGGTCGTCACGGGATACGGCACGGTCGACGGGCGGGCGGTCTGCGTGTTCGCGCAGGACTCCACCGTCTTCGGCGGCAGCATGGGCGAGGCCTTCGGCGAGAAGACCGTGGCGCTCATGGACCTCGCCCTGAAGACCGGGTGTCCGGTCGTGGGGCTCAACGACTCCGGGGGCGCCCGCATCCAGGAGGGCGTCAACTCCCTCGCGCTGTACGCCGAGTTGGTGCGGCGCAACGTCAAGGCGTCCGGGGTGGTCCCGCAGATCTCCGTCGTCCTGGGCCCGTGCGCGGGCGGTGCCGCCTACTCCCCCGCGATCACCGACTTCACCGTGATGGTGGACGGCGCCTCGCACATGTTCGTCACCGGCCCCGACGTCATCGAGGCGGTGACCGGCGAACGCGCCACCGCCGAGGAGCTGGGCGGGGCCCGCACCAGCAACTCCGTGAACGGCAACGCCCACTTCCTCGCCGCCGACGAGGAGGACGCGCTCGACACCGTACGGGACCTGCTGTCGTACCTGCCCGCCAACAACCTGGAGCGGCCTCCGCGGTACGCGCCCGGAGCCGTCGCGGCCGGGGCGCCGCTCGACGAGGTCGTGCCCGACCGGATCGGCCACGCCTACGACATGCGGGACATCCTGCGCGCGGTCGTGGACGACGGTGAACTCCTCTACGTCCAGGAGCTGTTCGCGCCGAACATCGTCTGCGCGCTGGCCCGGGTCGAGGGGGCGAGCGTCGGGGTCGTGGCCAACCAGCCGCTGCACTCGGCCGGGGTCCTCGACATCGACGCCTCCGAGAAGGCCGCGCGGTTCGTACGGTTCTGCGACGCGTTCGGCATCCCGCTGCTGACCTTCGCCGACGTCCCCGGCTATCTCTCCGGTGTCCACCAGGAACGGGCCGGCATCATCCGGCGCGGCGCCAAACTCCTGTACGCGTACGCCGAGGCGACCGTCCCCAAGGTCACCGTGGTGGTGCGCAAGGCGTACGGCGGCGGCTACGCGGTGATGGGCTCCAAGCATCTCGGCGCCGACCTCAACCTCGCGTGGCCGACCGCGCGGATCGCCGTCATGGGCGCGGAGGGCGCCGTCGGCGTGCTGCACCGGCGTGAACTCGCCGCGGCCGACGACCCCGAGGCGCTGCGCGCCGACCTCGTCGCCACGTACGAGGCCACCCACGGGACGCCGTACCTCGCCGCCGAACGCGGGTACGTCGACGACGTCATCGCGCCCCGCGACACCCGCGCCCACATCGCCGGCGCCCTGCGCGCGCTGCGCGGGAAGCGCGCCCCGATGCCGGAACGGCGGCACGGCAACATCCCGCTCTGACCGACCTGACCGACCTGACCGACCTGATGGACCTGACCAACCTGACGGATCTGCCCCTTGTCCGTCCCCTGTGCATCCCCCTGTTCCCGTCCCCCTGTTCGTCCTCGCCAGCCGCAAGTCGCCACCGCGTAGTACCGCGATCTGAGGAGCCCGCCCGATGGACAGTCGCCGCCCGCCGCTCGCGCCCGCGTACCGGACCCTGCCCGAGTACATGCGGCACTGGGCCGAACTCGCCCCGGACCGCAGGGCGTTCACCTTCGTCGATCATCCCGCGCCCAACTCCCTGGGTGTGCACCGCACGTTGACCTGGCAGCGGCTCGAACTGCGCGTACGGGCAGTGGCCGCCCGGCTCACCGAGCGGGCCGAACCCGGGTCGCGGGTCGCCCTGTTGTGCCCGCAGGGGACGGACTACGTCATCGGGTTCCTGGCCGCGCTGACCGCCGGGATGGTCGCCGTACCGCTGTATCCGCCAGGCCTGCCGGGGCAGGGCGACCGGCTCGTCGGGGTGCTGGGCGACGCGCGCCCGGCGGTCGTGGTGACCACCGGGCGGGTCCTCGCCGAGGTGGCGGACTTCTGCGAGCGCGCACCGGCGCCGGTCCTCGCGGCGGACCTCGTACCCGATGCCGCCGCCCCCGACTGGCGTGCGCCACAGCCGGATCCGGACGCCACCGCCTATCTCCAGTACACCTCCGGGTCGACCCGGGCCCCGGCGGGCGTGGAGATCACCCACGCCAATGTCGTCGCCAACGCCCGCCAGGCGCTCACGGCTTATGGTGCCGACGCGCAGCCGGTGACCTGTGTGGGCTGGCTGCCGCTCTACCACGACATGGGGCTGGTGCTCAGCGTGGCCGCCCCCGTCGTCCGCGGGGTGCCGTCGGTCCTCATGGACCCGGCCGCGTTCCTGCACGAACCGGCGCGCTGGTTGAGGCTGTTGGCCGCGCATCCGCGCGCGCTGAGTGCCGCGCCGAACTTCGCCTACGACTACTGCGCCTCCACCGTCACCGAGGCGCAGAAGGAGGGGCTGCGGCTGGACGGGGTCGCCGCGCTGATCAACGGCAGCGAACCCGTCCGGCCCGGCACCGCCGACCGCTTCAACTCGGCTTTCGCCGCACAGGGGTTGGCGGCCGAGGCGCACTGTCCGTCGTACGGGCTCGCGGAGGCGACCGTGTTCGTCAGCGCCGCCCGGCCAGGACTGCCGCTCGGCCGGTTCGCCCTCGACCGGGACGCGCTCGCCGCCGGGAAGGCGTTGCCCGCGCGGCCCGAGGATCCGCGCGCCGTAGTCCTCGTGGGCTGCGGGACTCCGGTCGGGCAGCGGGTGCGCATCGTCGATCCGGTCGCCCACGCCGTGCTGGCCGAGGGGGAGATCGGGGAGATCTGGGTGCGGGGCACCAATGTGGGGCGCGGCTACTGGAACAACTCCGCGCAGACCCGGCGGGTGTTCGGCGCCTCGCTCGACGGCGAGCCGCCGGGCGGCTGGCTGCGCACCGGTGACCTCGGGACCTTCCTGGACGGGCAGTTGATCGTCACCGGCCGGCTGAAGGACCTCATCGTCGTCGACGGCCGCAACCACTACCCGCAGGACGTGGAGGCCACCGCGCAGGACGCGCACCGGGCCGTACGGCGGGACCGGCTCGCCGCGTTCGGGGTGCCGGGCGCGACGGGCGGCGCGGGCGAGCGGGTCGTGCTCGTCGCCGAGCACACGCGGAGCACCAGCCGAGCCGAGATCGACGTACCGGCGCTGACGCGTGCCGTGCGCGCGGCCGTCTCCGCGCGGCACGGGCTGCGGCTCGCCGACGTCGTCCTGGTCGCCCCCGGCACCGTGCCCCGCACCTCCAGCGGGAAGGTGTCACGGGCCCTGACCCGCGCCCGGTACCTGGAGGGCGACTACGCGACGGAGGGCACGGAATGAGTCCCGCCGACGAGAACGCGCTGCGGCTGCGGATCGTGGAGCGGGTGGCCGAGTGGCACGGCACGCCCGCGCACGACGTGGCGACGGACCGGCCGCTGGCCGAACTCGGCATGTCCTCGCGGGACGCGGTCGCGTTGGCGGGCGAGTTGTCGCGGCTCGCGGGCCGGGAGCTGCCCGCGACGCTGCTGTGGGAGGCGCCGACCGTGGACGCGCTGGTGACGCGGGTGTGCGGTGCGGACCCCCGGCCCGTGGACCCGCGCCACACCCCCGCACCGGCCGTGCGGGCGACGCCCGGCGAACCCGTCGCGGTGATCGGGGTCGGTTGCCGGCTGCCGGGCGGAGTGCGCGGCCCGGACGGCTACTGGCAGTTGCTCATCGACGGCGTCGACGCGATCAGACGCGTCCCCGAGGACAGATGGGGCGACTTCACGCCGTTCCCGCCTTCCGAAGCACCCCTGTACGGCGGCTACTTGGACGACATCGCCGGGTTCGACGCCGACTTCTTCCGGATCACCCCGCGCGAGGCCGCGGTCATGGACCCCCAGCAGCGCATGCTCCTGGAGGTCGTCCGCGAGACCCTCGACCACGCCGCCGTCCCGGCCAGGGCGCTCGCGGGCACGGCCACCGGCGTCTACGTCGGCGTCTCGGCCCCCGAGTACGGCCGTCTCACCGGCGCCGACGCGCACGCCGTCGACCCGTGGGCCCCGGCGGGCGCGGCCCTCAGTGTGACGGCGGGCCGACTCGCGTACGTCCTGGACACCCGCGGCCCCAACATGGCGGTGGACACGGCCTGTTCGTCGTCCCTGGTGGCCCTGCACCAGGCCTGTGTGAGCCTGCGCGGCGGCGAGACCGACATGGCGATCGCCGCCGGGGTCAACGTCCTGCTCTCGCCCGTCGTCGGCGTCGCCTTCGCCCGCGCGGGCGCGCTCGCGCCGGACGGCCGCTGCAAGCCGTTCGCCACGACGGCCGACGGCATCGGGCGCGGCGAGGGCTGCGCGGCGGTGCTGCTGAAACGACTGTCCGACGCCGAGCGCGACGGCGACCGCGTCCTCGCCGTCATCCGCGCCACCGCCGTCAACTCGGACGGCCGCTCGGGCGGCCTGCTGGCCCCCAACCCGGCCGCGCAGCAAGCCCTGTTGGCCACGGCGTACGGCCGGGCCGGGCTCACCCCGGCCCGTGTCGACTATGTGGAGGCGCACGGCACCGGCACTCCGCTGGGCGACCCGATCGAGGCGGGCGCGCTCGGCGCGGTGCTGGGCGACGGCCGCGACCGCGAACAGCCCCTGCTGCTCGGCTCGGTGAAGGGCAACCTCGGGCACCTGGAGTCCGCGGCCGGTCTCGCCGGTCTGGTGAAGACGGTCCTCGCCCTGCACCACGGCCTCGTCCCGCCGTCGCTGCACGGCACCTCGCTCCCCGACGCACGGCTCCGCCCGGTCACCGAACCCGAACCCTGGCCGCGCTACGGCGGCACGGCCACCGCGGGAGTCTCGGGCTTCGGCTTCGGCGGCACCAACGCCCATGCGGTACTGGAGGAATGGCGGCCCGCGACCTCGGTACCACCGGGCGCGCCCGCGGTCGAGGAACCGGCCGCCCGCCTCCATCTCCTCTCCGACCTCGACGACGAGCGGGTCCGCGACACCGCCGCCCGGCTCGCCGCGTGGCTGCGCACTCCTGCGGGGAGCGCGGCCCGCCCCGCCGATGTGGCCCGCACGCTGGCGGGACGCACCGGACGCGGACCGGTGCGCGCCGTCGTCGTCGCCCGCGACCGCCGTGAACTGACGGACGCGCTGGGCGCGTTGGGTCAGGGCGAGCGACATCCTGGGGTGCTCACCGACGACCGCGACCGGGTGGGGCGCGGCGGTCCGGTGTGGGTGTTCTCCGGCTACGGCAGCCAATGGACCGGCATGGGACGCCAACTCCTCGCGGAGGAACCGGCCTTCGCCGCCGCCGTGGAGAAACTCGACACCCAGCTCGCCGACGTCTTCGGCTTCTCCCTCCGCGCCCACCTCGCCTCCACCGGCCTGCTCGACCGCCTCGATGTGTCCCAACCCGTGCTCTTCGGAACTCAGTTGGCGCTCGCCGAACTGTGGCGGTCCTACGGCGTGGAGCCCGCTGCCGTGATCGGCCACTCCCTCGGCGAGGTGGCCGCCGCCGTGTGCGCCGACGCGCTGGACGTGGTGGACGCGGCCCGGGTCGTCGCCGTACGGGCGAGACTGCTCGGTGGGCTGCGCGGTGGCGCGATGGCCGTCGTGGACCTGCGTGACGATGAACTGACCAGCCTGGAAAAGGAGTTTCCGGGTGTGGCGGTCGCCGTGCACTCCTCGCCCCGGCAGAAGGTCGTCACCGGGGACGAGATCGCGGTCGCCCGGCTGGTGCGGCGACTGGAGGAACGCGGGCGGGCCGCCCGCGCCATGCGGGTCGTCGGCGCCGGGCACTCGCCGCAGGTGGACCCGCTGTTGCCGGAGCTGGTCGAGGCCCTCGCGGACCTCCGGGGCCGGTCACCGCGTGTCCCCGTCTACTCCACCGTCCTCGAAGACCCACGCGGGGCCTGCGAGTTCGGCGCCGAGCACTGGGCCGCCAATCTGCGCCGGCCGGTGCGGCTGGACCGGGCCCTCTCGGCGGCTGCGGCGGACGGTCGTACCGCCTTCGTGGAGGTCTCGCCACATCCGGTCCTGGCCCCGGCCGTCACCGACACCGTGCCCGGCGCGCTCGCAGTCGCCACGCTGCGCCGCGAAGCGGCCGGATCGGCCGCGTTTCTGCGGGAGTTGGGCACCTTGTACGCGGCGGGACTGGACCTGCCGGTACCGGCCGGCCGGGTCGTCGACCTTCCGCTCCCGCGCTGGCGGCACGTCCGGTACTGGTGGACGGACGGGCGGGGCCGTGCGACGCAAGATCCGACCCCGGGATCTCACGTCCCCCAAGTGCCGTTCAAAGGTGCGGAGTTGTTGGCACCCGGTTCGGTGGTGGCCCGGGTCAGTCACCACATCGGCGCCGTCACCGGACATCCCACGGCCCGTCTCACCCCCACCACGGCCTTGGCCGACCTCGGCCTGGACTCGCTGCTGGCGGTCCGGATCCGTACCGCGCTGGACCGCGAGTTCGGGATCGAGCTGCATCTGCGGGACCTCTTCGACGCCACGACCATCAACGATGTGGCCCATCGCATCGGGGAGTTGACCGACGCCCGGCGCCCGCTCCGCACGCTGCACGGCGGCGGAACGCGCGCCCCGCTGTTCTTCTTCCACGCGGCAGGAGGCACCACGGACGTCTATCGCGCGCTCGCCCGGCAGTTGGGCGACGGCGACCGCCCGGTGCACGGACTCGACCGCATCGAGGAAGCCCGCACGGTGCCGGAGAAGGCCCGCCGCTACGTCGAGGAGATCACCGCCGTGCACCCCGACGGGCCCTGTGTGCTGGGCGGTTGGTCCTTCGGCGGGTTCCTCGCCCAGGAGACGGCACGTCTGCTCGCCGCCGCCGGGCGGGACGTCGAACTCGTCGCGCTCATCGATTCCGTACGCCCCCTTCCCCGGCCCGGCCGCACACCGGCCGACCGCGTCCGCACCCACCTCACGGGCTTCGCCCGGCACATCGCCGACACCTACGGCGTCCAACTCCCGCTGCCGTACGACGAACTCGTGGCGATGGACGACGACCGCGCACGCATCGACACCGCGCTGCGCATCCTGCGCGAGGCCGTGCGGGTGCCGCCCGCCGCGTTGGAGCACCAGCGCGCCTCGTACCTGGACCTGAGGATCGGCGAGGCGCACGAGCCCGGCCGGTACGAGGGCCCGGTGGTGCTGTACCGGGCCACCGAACCGGCGCCGCACACCGTGCGCGACCCGGCGTACGAACGGGACGACGACGCGCTCGGCTGGGACGAGGTGTGCCCGCGGCTGACGGTCGTACCGGTGTCGGGGCATCACCTCTCGCTGCTCGACCCGCCGCACGTCGACGAGATCGCCACCCATCTGCGGCGAGTGCTGGCCTCACCGGACGGACCCACCGCATCGGCCTGAGGCCCCACCACCCCGACCGAGGAGCCGCCATGCCGCACCACCCCCCTGCCCTGCCGCACCACCGGGCCGCCGAGACGCCCCCGGGCCCGGCCGCACCCGAGCACCACTCCGCCGCACTCCCCGCGCCGCACCGCCACCGCGCCGGAGCCTCCCCCGCCGCCGAACCGCCGCAGTCGCCCCCCGCCGGGATGTCCCGGCGTGCCGTCGTGCGGGGCGCCGCGGGGAGCGGGCTCGCCGTGCTGTTCGGGGCGACGGCCGGTGCGGGGCGGGCCCGGGCCGTGACGCAGGTGTCGGCGCGGACCTTCGACGTGTCCGTGGCCTCGGCCGCGCTGGGGCGCAGCGCCCCGGTGCGGGTCATTCTCCCCTCGGACTTCGCGGCGCAGCCCGCGCGGACGTATCCCGTGCTGTATCTGCTGCACGGGGCGCACGACGACTACACGTCGTGGACGCGGGAGACGGACATCGAGGCGTTCACCGAGGGGCGCGGGCTGATCGTCGCGATGCCGGACGCGGGGCCCACGGGCATTCCCAGCGTCTGGCGCCAGGGCCCGGACTACGAGACCTTCCAACTCCTGGAGGTTCCGGCGCTGTTGGCCCGCGACTACCGGGCGTCGGGGGTGCGGGCGGTCGCCGGGGTGTCCACCGGGGGCTACGGCGCGATGGCGCACGCGGCCCGGCACCCGGGCGCGTTCACCGCCGCCGCCTCCTACAGCGGGATCCTCGACACCACGGCGCCCGGAGTGCCCTCCCTGGTGGACGCCATCGTGGCCCGGGAGAACCTGGCGCCGCTCACTCTGTGGGGCAACCCCCTTCTGAACGCGCTGACTTGGCGTGCCTTCAATCCGTGCGCCCAGGCCGTCGGACTGCGCGGCACCCCGCTGTACGTGTCCAACGGCAGTGGCGTGGCAGGGGGTTCGGGCGACTGGCTGCCCGAGGCGCTGGAGAGTCTGCTGTGGCCCTCCGCGCACGGCTTCACCGGTGTGCTCGCACTGCTGGGGATTCCGGTCACCACTCACTTCTATGCGGGCGGAGGGCACAGCTGGGCCTACTGGAAAGGGGAGTTCACCGCCTCGTGGCCGATGCTCGCCGCCGCGCTGGGGCTGCCGGAGTGATGTCGGCGCAACCGGGGCACGGAACGGAGCGCAGGGGACGCCCGTCCAACACAGGACGTCTCCCTCGTCCCACGGGCAACGGCCCGTGGGTGAGCCGCCTCCGGGGGAAAGGAGTGTCCGTCGTGGCCGTCCCCACCCCGCACGGAGTGCCCGCCGATCCCACCGCGGCGTCGGTCCCGCCCGAGCTGGCCGAACTGCTGCGCGCCCAACTGCCGCGTGTGGCCGACGAGGTGGAGGAGGAGGTCCGCCGGCAGGTGCCCGAGTACGGGCTGCCGTCCGGCGCGGTCTACCAGGAGAATCTGCGGGCCGGCGTGGTGCAGGCGCTCACCCTCTTCATCGACCACATCGCGGACCCGCGCGACCAGCGCTCCGCGATGGCCACGACGTACTACGAGATCGGGCGCGGTGTGGCCCTGGAGGGCCGCAGTCTGGACGCGGTGCAGTCCGCGTTGCGGGTAGGCGGGCTGCACGCCTGGCGGCTGATGGGGCGGACGGCGGAGGAACTCGGCCTGGACTCGCAAGTCGTGGCCACGCTGGGCGAGTTGGCGTTCCGGACGGTGCACGAGGTCGCCGAGGCGGCAGCCGCCGGTTACGCGGACGCGCGCTCCGGCAGCGCGGACGAGCTGGAGCGGCGGCGCGGGCGGCTGCTCGATCTGCTGCTGGGTGACGGCCCGGTGTCCGCGGAGGAGGTGCAGGACCTGGCGCACGGCGCGCGGTGGCGGGTGCCCGCGCGGGTCGCGGTCATCGCGCTGGCGGGCCCCGCGGACCCGCGCGCGCAGGATCGTCCGCCGTCGGTGCCCGGCGCGCTGGCCGACATGGAGTCCCGGCCGCCGCGCGTGCTGGTGCCGGACCCGGAGGGCTACGGCCGGTTCGGCGGGCGGTCGTTCGTGCTCGGCCTGGGCGGTCGTCCGGCGGCGGTCGGGCCTACGGTCCCGGTGTCCGAGGCCGCGCGGTCGCTGCACTGGGCCACCCGGGCGCTGGGGCTGATGGGGCGCGGGGTGCTGCCCCGGCAGGGTGTGGTGCTGTGCGCCGACCATCTGTCGACGCTGCTGCTGCACAGCGACGAGCCGCTGCTCGCCCAGTTGGAGGCGCGGGCCCTGGCACCGCTCGACGCCGCCTCCGAGGGCCAACGCGCTCGGCTGGCCGAGACGTTGCTCGCCTGGCTGCTCAGCGGCAGCAACGTCCCCGACGTCGCGGCCCGGCTCCACATCCACCCGCAGACGGTCCGCTACCGCCTGCGCCAGTTGGAGAAGCTCTTCGGACAGTCCCTGCACGACCCCGGCACCCGGCTGGACCTCATTCTCGCACTGCGGTCGGCAAAGGCGCGCGAGAGCGAGCGCGACTCACGCCCCGACAAAAACAGGGACGGTTTCTGAATTCCCGTCCATAACACCCGGTGAAACAACACGCATACCTTCGAGGTGTCCTTTCCACAGGCGCGTCGTACGCGCCCCACCCTCAAAGGATTCCGATGCGTATTCGCTTGTGCCTGGCCGCGCTCTCGCTGCTCGGCGGAGCCGGTCTCGCCACTCTCACCGCGCCCACGGCGTCGGCCGCCACCTGCGCGGACCTCGATGTCGTGGCCGCTCGCGGCACCTTCGAGCCGGGGACGCTGGGTCTGATCGTCGGCGACCCGGTGTTCTCCGCGCTCCAGCAGAAAATCACCGGAAAGACCCTCTCCAGCTATGCGGTGAACTATCCCGCCGACCTTTCCCTGACGTCCGCGGCGACGGGGAATCTCGATGTGGTGAACCACGTGAAGGCGCAGGCGGCGGCCTGTCCGAATCAGCGTTTCATTCTCGTCGGCTATTCGCAGGGCGCGAATGTCGTCGACAACTCCATCGGGATCAGCAGTGACGGCGCGGTGGTCGGGAGCCCGATCGTGGCGACGATCCCCGCCGCCGTCGAGCCGAAGGTCGCGGCCGTGCTGCTGTTCGGCAACCCGATCCGCGCGCTGGGCAAGAGCGTCACCGGCACCTATCAGAGCCGCACCATCGACTTCTGCGCCAACGGTGACCCCATCTGCCAGAACGGCGGGACGGACGTGCTGGCCCACCTCGGCTACACCTCCGACGCCGGTGCGGCGGCGACCTTCGCCGCCGGCAAGGTCTGAGCCGCAGCAGCCGGAACGGCACAGCCGGCCGAGGCAGCCGTAACAACGTCGCGGGGCCCGGGAGTTGAAGCTCCCGGGCCCCTGTCGGTCGGCTTGGGTGTCGGTCTAGCCGGGTGTCGCGGCGAACCCGGCGAGGCTGCTGGAGACGATCTCGGGCCGGCCGTCGTTCTGCGCGGGCGCGGCCGTCAGGACGTCCAGGTGCTGGTAGCCGGGGGCGATGACCGGGTGCAGGCCGACCGGAACACGGCCCGCGAGGAGTCCGTCACCGGCGAGCACGGTGAGCGTCGGCCGGGCCGTCAACCCGCCCGGGTGGACGACGAGTCGGCTCACCTGCGGTGAGGTGGCCAGCTCGATGTCGGTGACCAGCTTGGTCGGGAAGTACTGCTCGGTGAAGTCCAGCGGCTGCTCCCCCATGCTGCGGGCCAGTTCGTGGATGTCGGTGACCTCCTTGGCTGCGTCGGTGAAGGGCGTGCCGTCGGCCGACCGGTACCCGGGGTCGTCCTCGGCGCCGACCCGGTCGTAGTTCCGCCAGGTGTAGAGCGGGCCGTGCGGCTGTGCCGGAATCGCCTTGTAGTCGACGCCGAACAGCTGCGACTGGTCCGAACTGCCGTTGGCGACGGGGAAGTTCTTGTCGACGAGCGGCCCGCCGTCGAAGAGGCCCACGCTGCTCTGGAGGAACGCCAAGGGTTGGGAGTTGTCGTCCATGAGCGCCCCGAGCACGGCGTCGTCGGTGAGCCGGAAGTCCTTCACGGCGGGTGAGCCGGTGAGGAAGGTCGCGGTGTCCTTGGAGAACAGGAACCGGTTCGTGGCCTCGATGTTGACGTTGGAGGGCAGCGAGGACGGCAGGTCCGACTCACCGTCCGGATCCTGTACGGCGCCCACGCCCGCGATGGCGAGCAGGGTCATGGTCTCGGGGTTGAGCAGCACCGGCGCGGACAGGGAGCGCGACAGCACTCCGCTGTCGAGCCCGGCCTGTACGACGGCGTAACCGAGGCCGATGTCCGGCAGGTTGGTGTCGTCCGGGATGCTGCCGCTCAGATCCGCGAGCGAGGTGGAGATGGTGGTGTCGAGGGCGAAGTAGCCCGCGCACTGGTTCTGTCCGGCGTCGGCCATGGTGGCGGGGTTGCCGTCGAAGTCGGCCGCCGCGAAGTACCCGGTGATCACCCCGCCGAGCGAATGCCCGCCGCACAGCACCTTGCTCGCGCGCACCCCTTGGTCGGGCAACTCGGCGACGAGCAGGTCGTATTCGTCCCGTACGGTCTGCTCGATGCCGAGCTTCGCCATCCAGCCGAGCTGGTCGTTCCCGACGAACCCGGCGAAGGTCCGGCCGTCGACGGCCCTGCCCCGGTAGTAGTAGTCGACGGCGGTGTGCTGGTCGCCGGAGGCGGTACCGGTGTGGTCCTCAAGGCAGTTGGAGCGCCGGTCCAGGGCCCAGAACTCGAAGTGCCGTCCCTGTACGGCGGCTTGGGCGACCGTGTTGCGGGCGACGCTGTCGAACGCTCCGGCTCCTTCGAGGATGCCGGGCTGGGCCACGAGGATCCGGTCGGCGTCGGCCGAGGCGCGCGGCCCGTCGGCGGAGCGGTAGCGCAGATACGACAGCCAGTCGCACGCCGCCGGGTGGGCGCCGAACGACTGGGGCAGCGGCACTTTCACCCGCACCACCGACTCGACCACACCGTCGGCGGGATGCGTCGACGCCACCGGGGTCTCGGTGCGCGCGTTCTCGCCCTGTGCCTGCGGGGCGGCGGCGGTGAGCGCGCCCGCGGTCAACAGCGCCGCGAGCGCGGTGCCGCGCCAGGTCCTCGCCCTTGTCCGTGCTGTGCTGCGACTCGTCTTCATGGCCGGACCGTAGGACGCCGGCGCCCCCGGGACCGGGCAGTGCTCACAAGAACGCAGCAGCCGGCGGACGGCTTGTCACCGGCCCGCAGAGAAGGAGCGGGACCGGTGCGGCCGGGCGTCGTCCGCGCGTCACACGTCCTTGATCGTCGCGGTGACGGGAGTGCCGGTCTCCACCGTGCGGCTGACCGTGCACAGCCGTTCGTGGGAGACGGTGACGGCCCGGGGCAGGATGGCGCGGGCCCGGTCACCGGCCTCGCCCTCCGGGAAGGTCACGGCGAAGGTGACCGCGAGGTCGGTCATCCGGTTGCCGAGGTCGTCGCTGACCTTGTTGCCGGTCACCGTGACGGTGAAGCCGTCCGGTTCCGTGTGCCGCGTGGTGGCCACGTCGACATCGGCCGCGGTGCAGCCCCCGATCGCGGCGAGCAGCAGCTCGACGGGGGTGAACTCGGTGCCGTCGCCGGTCGCGGTGCCGAAGTCGACGGTGCCGCCACGGGCGTTGGTGGCGGTGAACCGGCCGGGACCGGTGCGGTCGACGGTGACGAGGCGCAGGGGGTTATCGCTCATGGGGCGATCCTCCCAGAGAAGCGGATCACTTCGACGCAGGCAGTCGGGCCGTACGGGACGCGTCCGGTGGCCCACGACGGCCCTGGTCGGCCTTGACGGCCTTGACGGCACCAGATCTCCCGGGCGGCGCCCGCGACACCTAGACGATCGAGAACGTCCCCCTGGACCGAACGGGCGGCCACTTCTCGGACCGGGGCGGCCCCGCCTTCCTCAGCACGTCACCACGTCACCGCCGCGCGGCCTCAGGTCCGGCGCCGCTTGCGGTACCCGTCCAGGATGTCCTGGCGGAGCAGGAACCCGAAACCGGCGGAGTCGAGTCGTAGCCCCAACTGATCGACACTGAGGCCGAGTTCGGTCGCGGTGTCCCCCATGTGCCAGTCGTGCGCGGCGAGGCTGCTCAGGAGGTGGCCGCGGCGGACCTGGCTCTCCGAGAGGCGGAAGGTCTTCAGGTAGACGATCCGGCCGCTGTCGTCGGTGATGGCCTCGCCGATGTGGTTGGCCTGCTTGGGACGGAACCTCGGGAGGAAGCGGGCGAGCGTGAAACGGCCCATCCGGTACACGGATTGCCAGGTGTACCGCTGCTCCAGCAGTTCGGCCGCCATGGTGGTGTCGTGGAACCGCGCCCAGTCGCGGTCCTGTTCGGCGACCGCCGTGCGCAGCTGGGCCAGGGAGTGGATCTCCGCGTCGGCGACGCGGGCCCGGAAGTCCGGTACCGGTGGCATCAACAGGGCGTAGTGGTGGATGAGTTCGCCGTAGAGGTCCTGGAGGAGCGAGGCGTGCAGCACCCGGTAGTCGTCGGGGTGCGGGACCACGAACGCGGCGGCCAGGGCGTCCGAGACGTAGACCATCACGCCGCACTGCCCGGGGTGGATCTCGAAGACGCGCAACGCGTCGGCGAGGCCGCGCACTTCGGCGCCCACGTAGGCCTCCTCCACGCGCGGGGAGAGCCCCTGGCGGATCGCGCGCTGGGACCACTCCTCCCAGGCGGTCGAGGGGCCGCCGAAGTGCAGTGACAGGTAACCCTCCAGGGCGAGGTGCATGGGCAGGAACCGCAGCCGGTCCTTGGCCTGGCGGCGGGCCGTCCGGCGGTGGATCCGCAGCCCCATCGTGGCGGTCGGCGACGAGGCGGTGTCGGCGGAGAGCTGGGTGCCATAGGCGGCTGCCGGGCTGCCGTCGCCGGTCCACGCGGCGACGAAGCCGTGCGGAATGTAGGAGAGGTAGGCGTGTCGCGGGCCGACCTCGACGAGGCCGAGGGTGTCGTCGTAGAGCCGTGGGTGCAGCCGGAGGTCGACGACGGGCTCGTCGCGGACGAGCGGCACGAGGCGGACGCCGCCCCAGACCTGGGAGGGGCGGGTGGCCAGGCCGGTGAGGTCGAGTGCGGTCATCGCGCCCGCTCCTGGTGGGTGGCGTCGAGCATGCGGGTCGCCCGGGTGTCGAGGTAGGCGGTGAGTTCGGCCAGTCCGGTACGGCCTTCCGCGAACTGGGCGAGTTCCACCAGCGCGGGAAGGTCCTCCGCGTCGCGGACACCGGCCGTGGGCACGGTCGGGGACAGTCGGCGTACGTCGAAGTCGGCCGCGTCGTACACCGGGTTGAGGTGCACGACGCTGGTACGGCGCTCCGGGTCGAGCCGGGTCCGGAAGACGCGCAGCACTTCACCGGCCAGACCGGGCGGCGCGTTGTCCCAGCCGTCGGAGACGATCACCAGTCGGTCCGGGGCGGTGTCCAGCGCGTCGAGGATGCGCCGGCCCAAGGGCGTCGGCCCGTACGGCCTGGCGAGCAGCGCGTCGGTCCGCCCGGACGTCCACAGCGTGGTGCAGTCGTCGGCGAGGGCCGCGAGCAGGTGGTGGCAGGCGAGGGCGACGGCCAGTGGCCGGCGCCGCTTGTGGACCGAGCCGAAGGTGGAGAAGCTGTCGTCCAGTACGGCGGTGACCTTGCCCCAGCTGCCCCGGTGCGGTCCGGCGACCCGCCCGGCGGCCGACTCCAGCGCGTGGGTCAACTCGGCGCGCCTGCGCACCCGTTCGTCGACCGGCAGGGAGAGCACATAGGTCGCCAACCGGGTGAGCGGCATCCGGGCCAGGTCCGCCGGTGTCCCGGTGACGCCGGTCCGCTGCGCGGCATCACGCAGCCGCAGCGCCTCCAGACGGGTCATGCGCGGGGCTATGCCCTCCAGGAACGCCTTCCGGGGGATGCCGTGCTTGGCGGCGAAGCCCTCGGCGGCCGTGTAGGGCAGTTCGTACAGCGCGCCCTGCTCGTAGTGGGCGCGGCGCCAGGTCTCCAGCAGGGGCGTCTCGTACCGCTTGCGGGTGTGCGGCGCGAACACGAACGTCCCCAACTCCTCGGTGGCGGGCGTGAGATGGGCGTGGCGAAGGGCTCGCTTGAGGCCGCCGCGGTACTTCACGGCGTCGAAGGCCGCGTCCGGCCGGGCGGCCAGCCAGTCCCGCATGATCGCGCGGCTGCGGCGGTTGTTGACCCGGGCCCGGCGCAGCGCGTCGAACAGCCCGTACACACGCTGCGGAGGCAGGGTCGCCAGCCGGGCCGCGATCAACCGGCCCTCGCCGCGCCGCTGTTCGGCGGTGGCCTCACCGGCACTCTCCAGCAGGTGCCGGATGACGAGGACCGCGTTGTGGTCGTTGATGTCGAGGGCGAGCACCCCGGCGTACAGGTCCCGGTAGTTGCCCAGCATGTACGCGTGCAGGAAGTCGAGGGACAGCCGCTGCTCGCCTGCGTCGCTGTGGAACTCGCGCTGGCCGGTGGAGGTGATCGCCGCGTTGACGAAGAGCAGGACGTCGTCGGCCGCGATGAGGTCCCCGTACGAGTCCATCCGCTGCTTCCCCCGTGTTCCCGCGCCTTCCCCCTTCTGTGGGGTGGACGCCGGCCGGGGAATGGGGGCACGAGCTGCGAATCATTGCTTCATAGGCAGGTTCCGGAAGTCGCGCCGGAGTCCCGCGGCCGGCTCCAGGACCGTAACAGAGCAGGCCACAAGCCCTCCACCGACTTTGGGCGGACCCGGCCTCAGCCCAGGAACGAGAGGCGGACGGTGCGTTCGGGGTTGTCCCTGTTCGTGTCGACCAGACACACCGACTGCCACGTCCCCAGTTCGAGCCGCCCGCCCAGGACCGGCAGCGTCGCGTGCGGTGGCACGAAGGCCGGGAGGACGTGGTCGCGGCCGTGGCCGGGGCTGCCGTGGCGGTGCTGCCAGCGGTCGTCGGCGGGGAGGAGGGTGTGCAGGGCGGCGAGGAGGTCGTCGTCGCTGCCCGCACCGGTTTCGAGGACCGCGACGCCCGCGGTGGCGTGCGGGACGAAGACGTTGAGGAGGCCGTCGCGGCCGGCCGCCGCCTCCCGCAGGAAGGCCTCGCAGTCGCGGGTCAGGTCCACGACCCGCTCCCGGGAGCCGGTGGTGAGGTGCAGGACTCGGGTGGTGAAGGCAGCTGACATGTTCCCATCCTGACCCATACGTCGGGCCGCCCACCCGGTCGGCCACCCGGCCACCCACCCGGTCGGCCGACCAGGCTGCCGACCGGTCTGCGATACGAGAGGTCCAGTCCGCGAGACACCGTTGACCGTGGCACGCCATCTGACCTATTTTCTGCCGCATGTTGCGTTCAGTTCTGCTCACCACGCGCGGTCACATCGACCTGCTGCGGGTGGCCTCCGCCGCGTGTAGCCGCGGCTGCTGACGCCCTCTTCCGCCTCACCCCCACCTTTCCCGCGCCCCCTCCTTTATCGCACTCCGTCGCGCCCGCGCACACCGTCGTGACGCGGCGACGCCGAGGCGTTTCCCCTTCCTCACCCCTGCCTCTCACCTTTCTCCCCTTTCTCACCGGACGCTCTCCCCCACTCCGTGGAGCACCCATGAGCATCAGTCATGCCCCACCCGGCTCCTCCGGGCCCGACATTTCCCGTATGTCCAGCGCGAAGGCCGATCCGGACGACTCCGCGCCCCTCGAACTCGTCCCCCTCACCCCCACCTCCTCCCGCCGCACCCGGGTCCCCCGCTGGCTGCGCCGCACCACGGGCCCGCTCGTGCTGCTCGCACTGTGGCAACTCCTCAGCAGCACGCGCGTGTTGACCTCCGAGGTGCTCGCCTCACCAGGGCGGATCGCGCAGGTCGGCTGGGATCTGATCGACAGCGGTTCGCTGACCTCGGCCATGGCCACCTCGCTCCAGCGCGTCGCGATCGGCCTGCTCCTGGGCACCCTCATCGGCACCGGACTCGCCCTCGTCTCCGGCCTGTTCAGGATCGGCGAGGACCTGGTCGACGCGCCCGTGCAGATGCTGCGGACCGTGCCCTTCGTGGGGCTGATCCCGCTGTTCATCATCTGGTTCGGGATCGGCGAGGCGCCGAAGGTCGCCATCATCACGCTCGGCGTGACCTTCCCGCTCTATCTCAACGTCTACGCCGGAATCCGGGGCGTGGACAGCCAGTTGATCGAGGCCGGGGAGTCACTGGGGCTGTCCCGTTGGGGTCTGGTACGGCATGTGGTGCTGCCGGGGGCGCTGCCCAACGCGCTGACCGGGCTGCGCTACTCCCTCGGCATCGCCTGGCTGGCGCTCGTCTTCGCCGAACAGATCAACGCGGACGCGGGCATCGGCTTCCTCATGGTGCAGGCGCGGGACTTCCTCCAGACCGACGTGATCGTGGTCTGCCTGATCGTCTACGCCTTCCTCGGCCTGCTGGCCGACTTCGTCGTCCGAACCCTCGAAAGGCTGCTGCTGACATGGCGACCGACGTTCACCGGCCGGTGACCGCAGGACCGGCGGCCGCGGCGCCGACGACCGCGCAGGCGGTACGGGTCGAGGGGCTGACCCGCTCCTTCGACGGCCGCCCCGTCCTCGACGGGCTCCGACTCGACGTGCGGCAGGGCGAGTTCGTGGCGCTGCTGGGCCGCAGCGGCTGCGGGAAGTCCACGTTGCTGCGCGTCCTCGCCGGGCTCGACCGGGACATCGAGGGCACCGTCCTCGTGCCGCGCCGCAAGGCCGTCGCGTTCCAGGCACCCCGGCTGATGCCGTGGAAGAAGGTGTGGCGCAACGTCCTGCTCGGGCTGCCCGGCAAGACCGAACGGGCGGTGGCGGAACGGGCGTTGGCGGAGGTCGGGCTCGGGGACCACGCCGACGCCTGGCCCAGGACCCTGTCCGGCGGTGAGGCCCAGCGCGCCTCGCTGGCCCGCGCCCTGGTGCGCGAGCCCGATCTGCTGCTGCTCGACGAGCCGTTCGGCGCCCTCGACGCGCTCACCCGCATCAAGGCGCAGCGGCTGGTGGGCGAGCTGTGGCAACGGCGGGGCTGCGCCGTCCTGTTGGTGACCCACGACGTCGAGGAGGCGGTCCTGCTCGCCGACCGTGTCCTGGTGATGGACGACGGTGTCATCGCGCACGAGCAACGCATCGACCTGGACCGGCCGCGCGACATCGCCGACCCCCGGTTCGCCCGGCTGCGGGCCGGACTCCTGGAACGCCTCGGTGTCGACACCGCCACCGAAGCCGCCTGAACTCCCCCACGCATCAACCCGGTTCGCCCCAGTCTCCGAGCCCAGCCCCCGAGCCCAGTTACCGAGAACGGACTCCCCCCTCATGCGACGAAGCCTCCTTCCCGCCGCCCTGCTGCTCCCGCTCGCCCTCCTGCTCACCGCCTGCGGCGGCAACTCGGCCGCCGAGACCTCGACCGGAACCGACGGCAAGGGCTCCCTCACGCTCGACGTCGGTGACCAGAAGGGCGGTTCGGAGGCGGTGCTGCGGGCCGCCGGTGAACTCAAGAACCTGGACTACAAGATCAAGTGGTCCACGTTCACCTCCGGTCCGCCCCTTCTGGAAGCCGTCAACGCGAAGGCCGTCGACATCGGCGGGGTCGGCAACACCCCGCCGGTGTTCGCGGCGGGCGCCGGCTCGAAGATCAAGGTGGTGGCCGCCTGGCACGGCACGTCCGACGGCGACGCCGTCCTCGTGCCGAAGGACTCGAAACTCACCTCGCCGCAGCAGCTCAAGGGCAGGTCCATCGCCGTGGCGCAGGGTTCGTCCGCGCACTTCCAACTCGTCGCCTCCCTCAGGGCGGCCGGGCTCTCGCTCTCCGACGTCAAGGTGAAATACCTCCAACCGGCCGACGCCCTGGCCGCGTTCACCTCCGGCAAGGTCGACGCGTGGGCGGTGTGGGACCCGTACACCTCGCAGATCCTCCAGGCCAAGCAGGGCCGCGTCCTGACCACCGGCCAGGGTGTGACCAACGGGCTCACCTTCCAGGTGGCGGCGCCCGGCGCGCTGGCGGACAAGAAGAAGGCCGCCGCCATCAAGGACTACCTCGACCGGCTGCGGCGGGCCCAGACCTGGGTGTTCTCCCACCAGGAGGAGTGGGCCAAGGTGTGGTCGAAGGACACCGGGCTGCCCTACGAGGTGGCACTGGCCTCGGTGAAGCGGACCAACTCCACCCGGGTCTCGGTCGCCGTGGACAAGCCGCTCATCGCCTCGGAGCAGCAGATCGCCGACACCTTCACCCAACTCAAGCTGATTCCACGGAAGGTGGACTTCGCCGCGTTCGTGGACACGCGCTACAACGGCGACCTGCCGGCCTCCACCTCCGCCCCGCGCACCACGGGAGGTTCGTGACATGGGCGTGCGACTGCACTGGTTCCTGCCGACCGGCGGCGACGGCCGTACGCTCGTCGACCGCCACGCCTACGGGCCCAACCGGGCCGGGGCGGTCCGTGGCGTGCGCCCGCCGGACATCGAATACCTGGCCCAAATAGCCAAAGCCGCCGAGCAGTTGGGCTTCGAGGCGGTGCTCACGCCGACCGGCACCTGGTGCGAGGACGCGTGGCTGACCACCGTGGCCCTCGCGCAGCACACCGCGCGGCTGAAGTTCCTGGTGGCGTTCCGGCCGGGAGTGATCTCGCCGACGCTGGCCGCGCAGATGGCGGCGACCTATCAACGCCTCACGCGCGGGCGGCTGTTGCTCAATGTCGTCACCGGCGGCGACTCGGCCGAGCAGCGGCGCTTCGGCGACCGTCTCGACCACGATCGGCGGTATGCCCGTACGGACGAGTTCCTGTCGGTCGTACGAGGGGTGTGGCGAGGAGAGCCGTACGACTTCGAGGGTGTCCACTACCAGGTCGAGGGCGGGCTCACCGCGCTGCCGCCCGATCCGGTGCCGCAGGTGTTCTTCGGTGGTTCGTCGGCGGCGGCCGGGCCGGTCGCCGCCCGGCATGCGGACGTGTATCTCACCTGGGGAGAACCGCCGGCGCAGGTCAGGGAGAAGATCGACTGGATTCGCGGGCTCGCCGAGCGCGAGGGGCGGGACGTGCGGTTCGGGGTACGGCTGCACACCATCTCGCGGGACTCGTCGGCCGAGGCGTGGGCGACCGCGAACCGGCTGCTCGACGATCTCGACGCGGACACGATCGCAGCTGCGCAGACGGCGCTCGGGCGCAGCGAGTCGGTGGGTCAGCAGCGGATGCTGGCGCTGCAGGGCGGCTCGCGGGCCGATCTGGAGATCCATCCGAACCTGTGGGCCGGTGTCGGTCTGGTCCGGGGCGGCGCGGGCACCGCGCTCGTGGGCAGCCACACCGAGGTCGCCGATCTGATCGAGGAGTACCACGCGCTCGGCGTCGAGCACTTCGTACTGTCCGGGTATCCGCATCTGGAGGAGGCGTACTGGTTCGGGGAAGGCGTGATTCCCGAACTGGCGGCGCGCGGGCTGGTCGAGGGACCGGCGCGCGCGGGTGTGCCGTTCCTGGTGGGCAGCGGGCGCTGAGGGCGGGACGCCTTCGGGAAGATCCACGGCCTCGGCGCTGTTCGTAGAAACGTGAACAACATCCGTGAGGTCGACGTGGTCGTCATAGGCGCCGGGCAGGCGGGACTGGCCGGCGCCTATCATCTGCGGCGCACCGGTTTCGAGCCGGAACGCGACTTCGTGGTGCTGGACCACGCGCCCGCGCCGGGCGGCGCCTGGCAGTTCCGGTGGCCGTCACTGACGTACGGCAAGGTGCACGGGATGCACGCGCTGCCGGGCATGGAACTGACCGACGCCGATCCGGCCCGCCCGTCCGCCGAGGTGATCGCCGAGTACTTCGCCGCCTACGAGCGCGCCTTCGACCTGCGGGTACGGCGGCCGGTGGACGTGCGGGCGGTACGGGAGGGCGAGGGCGGGCGGCTCCTGGTGGAGACGTCCGACGGGGTGTGGTCGACACGGGCGCTGATCAACGCGACCGGCACCTGGGACCGGCCGTTCTGGCCGCGCTATCCGGGTCAGGAGACCTTCCGCGGGCGGCAGTTGCACACCGCGCAGTATCCGGGGCCCGAGGAGTTCGCCGGGTCGCGGGTGGTCGTGGTGGGCGGGGGTGCCTCCGGCACGCAGCATCTGATGGAGCTGGCGCCGTACGCGGCGGCGACCACCTGGGTGACCCGGCGTCCGCCGGTCTTCCGCGAGGGTCCGTTCACCGAGGACGTGGGGCGGGCGGCCGTCGCGCTGGTGGAGGAGCGGGTGCGGCAGGGGTTGCCGCCGAGAAGCGTGGTCTCCGTGACGGGGCTGCCGCTGAACGACGCGATCCGGCGGGCGATCGCCGACGGGGTACTGGACCGGCAGCCGATGTTCGACCGGATCACGCCGGACGGGGTGGCCTGGGACGACGGCCGGCATGTGGACGCCGATGTCATTCTGTGGGCCACCGGGTTCCGGGCCGCGATCGACCATCTGGCACCGCTGAAGCTGCGCGGTCCGGGCGGCGGCATCCGGCTCGACGGCACCCGGGTGGCCGCCGATCCGCGCGTCCACCTGGTCGGCTACGGCCCGTCCGCGAGCACCATCGGCGCCAACCGCGCGGGGCGCGCGGCCGTACGGGACATCCGGCGGTTGCTGGCCGGGGAACCGGTCGCGGTCTGAAGCCGCGCCCCGAAAACTTCGTCCCTACGACGCGTCGGGCGGCGTCGGCCACAAGGCCGGGGGCCGCCCGCCGCGTCGTCCCGGGCGGGTCACTTCGCGGGCTGCGGACTGCCGCTCTTCTGGGCCGCGTTGAACTCGGCGACGTTGCGCTGGTGTTCCTCGTAGGTGGCCGCGAAGCGGGTGTCGCCGGGCTTGACCGTGACGAAGTAGAGCCAGTCGCCCGGGGGCGGGTTGATCGCGGCGCGCATCGCGTCCTCGCCCGGGTTGTCGATCGGGGTCGGGGGCAGGCCCATGCGCTGGTAGGAGTTGTAGGGGCTGTCGACGCGCGTGTCGCTCGCGGTGGTCCGCAACGTGGCGCGGTTGAGCGCGTAGTTGATGGTGGAGTCCATCTGGAGGGGCATCCCGCGTTCGAGGCGGTTGAAGATGACCCGGGCCACCTTGCCCATGTCGGCCTTGGACGCCGCCTCGGCCTGCACGATGCTCGCGATGGTGACGGCCTGGTAGACGTTCATCGCGTTGCGCTGCGCGCCGGCGGCGACCGGTGCTCCGTTGAACTTCTGGCTCGCGGTGTTGACCATGAACGACAGCAGTGACTCCGGCGTGGCCTTCTCCTTGAGGGGATAGGTCGCCGGGAAGAGGTAGCCCTCGGGGTTGCCCTCCGCGTCGCTCGGCAGCTTGAGGCCGGCTTTCGGGATGGACCTCTTGGTGGTGCCCGCCGGAAGTGCGAGGGCCTTGTCGACGGCTTCGTAGATCTGGCCCGAGCGCCAGCCCTCCGGGATGACCAGCGAGGTGGGGCGGGTGTCCCCCTCGCCTTCCAGGCTGAGCAGCGGCACCGCCACGGCGGTACCGGCCACGACGGCCCCGGTCGCGATGAGGGCGACCCGGCCCCGGCGGGTCAGTCGAATCGTGCTCCGTGGCGGAGTGTTCATCTGCATGCGGGCACGGTAACCCGCATATCGTCACAATCCCGGCATATCTTCAGCTTGTCGGTTCCAGTTGGGCATCCCGGCGTACGAGCGCCGCGTACCGCCCATCCAGTTCCAGCAGTTCTTCGTGCGTGCCGCGTTCCGCCACCTGCCCGGAGTCGAGGACCACGATCTGGTCCGCGCCGCGGACGGTGGACAGCCGGTGGGCGATGGTGAGCGTGGTGCGGTTCGCCGACAGGGCGTCGATGGCGTCCTGGACGGCCGCTTCGGTGCGGTTGTCGAGGGCGCTGGTGGCCTCGTCGAGGATGAGGACCGGCGGGTCGCGCAGGATCGTGCGCGCGATGGCCAGCCGCTGCTTCTCGCCGCCGGAGAACCGGTGGCCGCGCTCTCCGACGACCGTGTCGTACCCGTCGGGCAGGCCCGCGATGTGTTCGTGGATCTGCGCCGCGCGCGCCGCCGCGTGCAGCTCCTCGTCGGTGGCGTCCGGCTTCGCGAAGCGGAGGTTGTCGGCGACCGTGGCGTGGAAGAGGTACGTCTCCTGGGAGACGACGCCGACGGCACGCGCGAGCGTGTCGAAGTCCAGGTCGCGGACGTCGACCCCGTCGAGGGTGACCCGGCCGCCCGTCACGTCGTAGAGCCGGGGCACCAGATAGCCGAGGGTCGACTTCCCGGCGCCGGTCGGGCCGACGATCGCGAGGCTGTTGCCCGCCGGGACGGCGATGTCGATGCCGTCGAGCACGGGACGGCGCTTGTCGTCGCTGTCGTAGCGGAACTCGACCTTCTGGAACGCGACTTCGCCCTTGATGCTGTCCAGGTGGACCGGGTTCTCGCGTTCGGTGATGTCGATCGGGAGGTCGAGGTACTCGAAGATGCGGGCGAAGAGCGCCAGCGAGGTCTGGATCTGGACGCCGGTCGACAGCAGGCTGACGGCCGGGCGGAACAGGCCCTGCTGGAGCGAGACGAAGGCGACGATGGTGCCGATCGAGACGTCCGGGCCACCCATCTGGAGGGCTATTCCGGCGGTCCAGTAGATGACGGCGGGCATCGCGGCCATGACGATCGAGATGACGGCCATGCGCCAGCGCCCCGCCATGTTCGACCTGACCTCCAGGTCGACCAGACCCTCGGACTCCTCCGCGAAGGACCGGGTGAGGGAGTCGGAGCGGCCCATGGTGCGGCCGAGCAGGATGCCGCTGACGGACAGCGACTCGGTGACCGTGGCGGCCATCGAGGCCATCTGCTTCTGGCGCTGGGTGGCGATCTTCTTGCGTTCGTTGCCGACCCGGCGACTGATCCACACGAAGACCGGGAGCAGCAGCAGCGAGACGACGGTGAGCCGCCAGTCCAGGGCGATCATCGCGATGATCGTGGCGACCACGCTGGTCAGATTGGACACCAGGGAGGTGGCCGTGGAGGTGACGGTGGCCTGCATGCCGCCGATGTCGTTCGCTATCCGGGACTGGACCTCGCCGGTGCGGGTCCGGGTGAAGAAGGCGAGCGACATGCGCTGAAGCCGGCCGTAGACGGCGGTGCGCAGGTCGTGCATGACGCGCTGGCCGACCGTCGTCGAGATGAGGGTCTGCAGTACGCCGAAGATGCTGGTCAGGACGGCACTCAGGATCATGCCGAGCGCGAGCAGGCTCAGCAGTCCGGTGCGGCCCTGCGGGATGGCGACGTCCAGCGTCTCCTTCAGCAGGAACGGGGTCGCCACGGTGACCAGGGACGCGGCGCCGACCAGGAGGCCGACGACAGCGAGCCGGGCGCGGTAGGGCTTGAAGAGCCTGAGGATGCGGCGCACCTGCCGGGGTTGGTCGGTCGAGGTGCCGGGGGACGGTGTCCAGTTGATTTCGTCGCGGGGCATGGTCTCCTACGGGGTGGTGAGGCGATCAGGACTGTTCTGCCGCTCAGCGCTCATGGAGCGATGAGATCTCGTGGAGCATAGCTCATTGTTACCTATACTCACAATGAACCAGGTCCTGATATTGTTCCCGCATGACCACCCCCGATTCCGACGGCCTCCTCGCGGAGCAGCTGCTGCGGCTCACCCGCCGGGTGCACCGCATCCAGAAGCGCCATCTGGAGCAGCGCGACCTCGGCATCACCCCGGCCCAGTCCCGGCTGCTGCGCACCCTCGCGCACTTCGGCTCGCCGCCGCGCATGGCCGACCTCGCCGAGCGCCTCGAAGTGGTGCCGCGCGCCGTGACGACACTGGTCGACGGGCTGGAGGCGAGCGGCAAGGTACGGCGGGTGCCCGACCCGTCCAACCGGCGGGTCATCCGGATCGAGATCACGGACGACGGCCGCAAGGCGCTCAGCGAACTGCGGAGCGCCCGGCGGGGCGCCGCGGACGAGATCCTCGCGCCCCTCACGGACGTGGAGCGCGAGGTGCTGCGCACGCTGCTGGACACGCTGGTGGACGGAGCACCCGGCGCCCATGAGGAGCACGGGCGGGCCTGCTGAGCACTGGCCGACCTCCGGCGGACCCGTCGGCCACCGGCCACCAGCCACTGGCAGGCCTGCGGACCTGCGGACCTGCGGACCTGCGGACCACCAGCGAATACCGACCACCGGCGGTCGCCGCGGCGTCACTCCGGCCAGTTCGAGGTCTTGATCCTCTCGACGAAGTCGCCGCGCACGAAGCCCGGTACGAAGTGGGCCAGTACGTCCGCCTTGATGTTGCCGAAGGTGGTCTCCGGGCGGTCCTTGATGCCCTCGGTGAAGGCGGCGAGGATCCCGTTCTTGAAGTCCGGGCGGGGATGCGCCGCCACCACGGCCGCGCGCTGCTCCTCGGTGACCGCGTCGTAGCCGACGCCCACGACGTCCAGCGACACACCCCGGTTGACGAGGGCGATCTCGGGCGCCATGTGCAGCGGGATCTCCTGGGTGGTGTGCAGCGCGATGCTCGTCCAGACTCGGTCGGCCGGCTCACCGGTGACGCCGTGCGCGCGCAGGAACCGGCGGGCCTCGTCGGCGCCGTCGATCTCGAAGCGCTGGTCGGTCCGGCGGAACGTCCCGGTGAGTCCGAGGTCGTGGAACATCGCGGCCACGTAGAGCAGTTCGGGGTCGTAGCGGAGCCCCTGCTCCCGGCCGCGCAGGGCGCCCCACAGGAACACCCGGCGCGAGTGGTCGAACAGCAACGGCGACGCGGCCTCGCGCACCAGCTCGGTCGCCTCCCGCGCCAGAGCGCTGTCCGGGATCTCCACGCCTGCGATCACTTCACTCATCGTTCTTCCCTCTCCTGGCTGTGCCGTGCTTCCAGGATGTTCGGCGACGTACGCTGGAGCCATGTCCTCACAGCCAGGTAAACCACGGATTCGGACATGACGGCGGTCGCGCCCCCTCGGGTGGGCTTCGTCGTCTTCGACGGTGTGACGATGCTCGATGCCAGCGGCCCGGCCGAGGTGCTGCACCAGTCGGGCAAGCTCGGTCATCCCTACGAGCTGGTGCTGGTCTCCCCGCGCGGCGGCCCGGTCACCACCGCCAACGGACTGACCCTGACCGGCACGGTGACCGCGGCCGACGCCGGTCCGGTCCACACAGTGGTGGTCGCCGGGGGCGACCTCCTGGCCCAACAGCCTCCCGAGGAGACGTTGTTGAGCACGACCCGCGCCCTCACCGACCACGCGGCACGGGTCACCTCCGTCTGCACGGGCGCCTTCGTCCTCGCCGAACTCGGCCTGCTCGACGGCCGTTCGGCCACCACCCACTGGCGGCAGGCCGCGACGCTGGCCCGCCGCTACCCCCGGGTGCGCGTCGAGCCGGACGCCATCCATGTCCGCGACGGCCGCTTCGTCACCTCGGCGGGCATCAGCGCCGGTATCGACCTCGCGCTCGCCCTCGTGGAGGACGACCACGGCGCGGCGGTGGCCCGGGACGTCGCGCGCGAGCTGGTCGTCTTCATGCAACGCCCGGGCGGCCAGTCGCAGTTCTCCGCCGCGACCACCACCCCGCCCCCGCGCACCGATCCGCTACGGTCACTGATCGCGTCCGTGCTGGCCGACCCGGCCGCCGACCACAGCCTGCCCGCCATGGCGGCGACCGCGGCCGTCAGCACCCGGCACCTGACCCGGCTCTTCCGCACCGAACTCGGCACCACACCGGCCCGTTGGGTCGAACGGGTCCGTCTCGACCGCGCCCAGCACCTCCTTCTCGAAGGCCACAGCGTCACCTCCGCGGCACACCACAGCGGGCTCGGCACCGATGAGACCCTCCGCCGCGCCTTCGCCCGCCACCTGGACACCACGCCGACGCACTACCGCAGCCGTTTCGCGAGCACGCGCGGGCATGCGTCGACGCCCTGAGTCACCGGCCACACCCGCACGTCACGCCTGCGCCGACCGCATGCCGTTCAGCAACGCGGTGAGGATGCGCGTCAGTTGGGGCTCGACGTCGACCAGCGCGTGCGCCAACTCGGGACGGGTCTCGTAGAACGCACGGAGGCGGGTACCGGGGGCGGCCATCTGCAACAGCGCACCGGCCATGCTCGTGGCCGTGGCGATCACGTCCACGGCGGCACGCTCGCCGATCGCGAGCAGGCGGCACAACTCACCGCCCACAGCGGCGACTTCCCAGAGCGTGACGGTCTTGAACTCGTAGACGGACTCCAGTGAGACATTGCGTTCCAGGTTCAACGGCGCCTGAGCCAGCAGATCGCAGAAGAACGGCCGCTCGACCAGCGACTGCGCGAGGACAGCCGCGACCGCGTCCGCATCCCCTTCGGGGAGTTCTCCCAGCCGCGCGCGGAGCGCCGCCGACCAGTCCTCCCAGCCCTCGGCGGTCAGCGCCAGGAAAATCTGCTCCCGCGTCTCGAAGTACCGCAGCATTGCGGATTTGTGCATGCCGACCGCGGCGGCGATGTCGGTGAGCGTGACCTCGCGCACGCTGCGCCGGGCGCCGAGGGACCGGGCGGCATCGAGAATCGCCCGTTCGCGCTGCTGCTTGGCCGCCGCGCTGCGGGCGCGTTGCGGGCTGGGCGTGGTCATGGAGCCGAGCATAGCGCAACACGGTTGCACTAATAACGAAACAGTGTTTTGCTAGAGCCATGACGCAGACATGGTTCATCACCGGTTCATCGCGCGGCTTCGGCCGCGACCTCGCCCTCGCGGCCCTGGAGGCCGGCGACCAGGTCGTCGCCACGGCCCGCAGGCCGGAGCAGCTGGACGACCTCGTGCAGAAGTACGGCGACCGCGTCCTGCCCGTCGCGCTCGACGTCACCGACCGCGAGGCCGCGACGGCGGCTCTGCGCGCGGGAGTCGACCGCTACGGCCGCATCGACGTGGTGGTCAACAACGCCGGGTACGCCAACCTGTCCCCGGTCGAGACGACCCCCGAGGAGGACTTCCGCCGACAGTTCGACACGAACTTCTGGGGGGTCTACAACGTCTCGACGGCGGCGCTCCCCTTCCTCAAGGCGCAGGGCGCGGGCACGGTCGTGCAGTTCTCGTCCATCGGCGGCCGGGTCGGCTCGACTCCCGGGCTCGGGTCGTACCAGGCGGCGAAGTTCGCGGTCGACGGCTTCACCCGCGTGCTCGCGGCCGAGACCGCGCCGTTCGGCATCAGGTATCTCGTCGTGGAACCCGGCGGCTTCGCGACCGACTGGGCCGGTTCGTCGATGCGGGTCCCGGAAGTGCCGCCGGAGTACGACGAGACGGTCGGCGCGCGGGTCCGCCTCTTCGACAGTCCGGTGATCACCGCGGGCGATCCGAAGCGTGCGGGGGAGATCCTGGTCCGGCTCGTCAAGCAGCCGACCCTGCCCACCCACCTGTTGCTGGGCGCCGGTGCCGTCGAGATGGCGCAGGCCTACTCACGCGCCCAACTCGCCGAGGCCTCCACATGGGAGGCGGTGAGCCGCTCGGCCGACTTCGCACAGGACTACCCGGTCGACCTCCCGGACACCCACGCGTAACGGCCCGACCGCCCCGAGTCCCGCAAAGAAAAGGGCCGCGACTCCCCACCGTAGGAACGGATCCAGGAGCCACGACCCACCACAAGGGGATCAACTCCCTTCGGGCACCCCCTCCTTGACAAGCCGAGCAGACATCACGCCCTCGTCCGCCACGTCTCCTTCCCCAGCAGCTTCTCCCGCGTCCTCCACAACCGCGTCCTCCACAATCCCTTCCTCTACGACCGTGATCTCGCCGTCGAGGACCCTCTTGGCCCGGTCGATGTCCAGCGCGCCCTCCCAGCGGGAGACCGCGAAGACGGCCACGCAGTTGCCGAGGAGGTTGGTGACGACGCGCATCGAGTCCATGATGCGGTCCACGCCGAGGAGCAGGGCGACCGCGCCGGCCGGGATCGCGCCCAGCGAGGATGCGGTCGCGGACAGCGCGAGGAAGGCGGAACCGGGGATGCCGGCCATGCCCTTGCTGGTGAGCATGAGGACCAGGACCACGGTGATCTGCTGGCCGAGGTCGAGGTCGACGCCGACGGCCTGGGCGATGAACAGGGTGCCGATGGAGAGGTAGAGGGAGGCGCCGTCGAGGTTGAAGGAGTAGCCGGTGGGCAGCACCAGGCCCACCGCGTCGTCCCGGGCACCGGCCTTGCGCAGCTTCTGCATCACGCGCGGCATGACGGACTCGGTGGAGGCGGTGCCGAGCGCGAGGAGCATCTCCTCACGGATGTAGCGGAGGAACTTCCAGAGGCTGAGCCCGGTGACCATCCGCAGCGCCACGGCGAGCAGCGCGACGAAGAGCGCGGCGGCGACGTAGCAGAGGATGATCAGCTTGGCGTAGGTCTTGATCACGCCTAGCCCGTACTGGCCGACGAGGACGGCCATCGCGCCGAAGACGGCGAGCGGGGCGAGCCGCATGACGAAGCCGACGATCGCGAAGATGATCTCCTGGGCCTGCTCGATCGCGGGCAGTACCTGGGGCACCTTGGTGTGGCCGAGGTGGAGCAGCGCGGCGCCCACCAGGCAGGCCAGGAGGAGGACTTGGAGCAGCGAGTTCTCGGCGAAGGCGCCGATGAAACTGGTGGGCAGCGCGTTGAGGACGAACTCGGTCGTCGAGGGCAGCGAACCGCCGCCCGTCTTGGCGTCCACCGCCGAGGTGCTGAGGGTGGACGGGTCGACGTGCATCCCGGAGCCGGGCTGGACGACGTTGGCGAGGACCAGGCCGATGATCAGCGCCGCGGTGCTCGCGACCTCGAACCAGATCAGCGCCTTGAGGCCGATCCGGCCGAAGGCCTTGAGGTCACCGGCCTTGGCGATGCCGACGACGACCACGCAGAACACGAGCGGCGAGATGATCGTCTTGATCAGCCGGGTGAATCCGTCGCCGAGGGGCTGGAAGTCCGTGGCCACATCGGGCCACAGCTTCCCGACGAGGATTCCGAGTACGAGCGCGCAGGCCACCTGCGCGAAGAGAGAGGTACGCAATATGCGTGCGACGCGTCGCGGCAGGGACGGGACGGACGGCGGCACGGGCACTCCTTGGAGGGGGGACGGTCGTTCGCGGACGTCGAGTGGGGTGACTTCTGCGATACGGAAAGCGGCTTCCAAGTGGACACTTTGGAGCCGTTGTTGATCCCCCGGAAAACCTCCGTGTGACAGCCGTGTAAAACACGCCCCTGACGGACGCGTCGCACGCGGGGCACCTCAGCAGCCGTCGCGGTCCTCGGTCAGCACCCCCTGCGCGGTCGCCAGCGAACGGTCGTAGCAGCCGCCCGAGCCGTACAGCCGATAGCGCTCGCTCGACGTCCCCACGGCATGCCGCTGGTCACGGGGCACACCGAGCGTGTACGTCGCGTCCCCGCTGTAGGTGTCGTCGAGCCGTGACCACGCGGTCCGCCGCCCGTCCCGCGAGTCGACGACCGCGGCCCGGTCGCCGAGCGTGAGTACGGTACGCAGCCGGTCGTCCGTCCCGATGGTCGTCACGCCGTTCATCGTGTACGTCCGATGTGTGGCCGTCGTCCGGGCCGGTCCCCGTCCGTCGACGGTCACGGACTCGTCGTCCGTCCAGGTCGCGTCGAGCCCGTCCATGTTCTCGCCGTCGATCCAGCGGTGCGCGGAGGTGTTCGTGAGTTTCCGGTCGACGGTGGTCCTCACCCGCCCGTGCGAGGTGTCGACGTAACCGGCGACGGTCAGCCGATGACCCGCGTCGGTGTCCACGCGCTCCTGCGAACCGGGCGTGTACGTCGAGGAGTTGGTGAGGTCGCCGACCCGGTCCAAGGTGAGCTTTCCGGTGACGTGGGCGCGCTGCGCGTCCTGCCAGACGAGCACGTTCACCGGCGCGCTCCAACCGCTCTGCCCCTCGGGCACACCCACGACGGAGACGTCGACGTGATGCGGGCGGCCGTCGTTGAGCAGCCCGGCGAAGGGCGTGAGGTCGTATTCGATCGGCTTGACGTCGAAGGCGCGCGGGCCCGGAATGACGTACCAGAGGAAGGGGTCGGACCAGCCGCCGGTCCAGACGTTGGGGAACGGCGCGGCGATTCCGGCCAGTTGGCCGTCGACCTTGATCTGCACCTCGCGGTAGGGGCCCTTGTCGGCCTGGCAGGAGTACGGCGCCGCGTCGGGGACCGCGAGATACCAGAACTCCTCGCAGCCGCCGCCGGATCCGGTGGCGTACACCTCGGCGACGATGCGTTCGCTGTTGCGTGGGGTGGTGAGCGTCGAGTCGGTGCCGAGGGTGAGGACGCGATCGGGGGTCTGGGCCGCCGGTGGTCTCCCCTCGTAGAACGTCAGCGTGGCCTTGACGCCGATGACTCCGGTGTAGGTGTCGTCGACGACGTTGCCGATGAGCATCTCGACGTTCTGGGTGTCGCGGAAGGTGGAGCTGTAGCGGGTGACGTCCTTCTCGACGGACCACGCGATGCCGTCGGGCGAGGGCTCGGGTGTCGAGGTGCGCAGGATCTCGACCCCGCCGACATGCAGGTAGCCGAGGCGGTCGTACTGGCGTCCCTTGACCGTGCCGTCGAGGCGGAGCACGACCTTGCTCCAGCGGTCGCCGCAGCCCTTGGGCGGTGTGTAGGTGCCCTGGTACGGGGTGAAGTCGCGGAACTCGGCCTCGGCGAGGGTGACTCGGCAGGACTTGGTGGCGGGCCTGCCGATGGGTGGGGCGGCGGTCAACGGGTCGTGCCAGTCGGTGCCGAACTCGGCGGGGACGTCGGTCGAGCGGGCCTCGGCGTGGGCCGACGAGGTCTTGGTGTCGACCGTCCGGGCCTTGGCGTCCGACGCCTGGCTGGGGCTCGCGCCCAGGAGGGTGCTCGCCAGGAGGGTCGCCCCGGCGAGCATGGACATGACTATCCGGCTTCTCATGGGCGGTGTTCTACCCCTTGAGGTCCGCCCTGTCCCCCATCAGCACCACGGGATGCCGCTCCGGGTCGAGCGTGCGCAGCAGGTACACCATCGCCTCCTCGGGCAGGCTGACACAGGCCGAGGTGCCGCTGCCGTGGTCCAGATGCAGCCAGATCCCGCCGCCCTTGTCCTCGCCCTCGGGCTGCTCCGCGTCGTTGGGCGGGGTGCCCGGGACGCGGTTGTAGTCGATGGCGATGACGTAGTCGAAGTCGTGCCAGTGCGACTCGTCCCAGTCGCGCGGCGCCGCGTACCCCTCGTCCTGCGTGTACGGCAGCGCCGTGCCCGGGTCGTCGAGCACACCGGCCGCGGCGGTCAGGGTGAACACGCCGACCGGGCTGCGTTCGTCCCCGAGGTGGTGGTCGAGGGTCCAGCCCTTCTTGCCGTTGTGCGCGGGCCAGCTGCGGGTCCGCTTCCAGTCGGATCCGTGCTTGGTGAACAGGACGGCGGTGGACGTCGGGGAGTCCTTGCCGTCGCCGTAGACCGCCAGGACCTGGCGGGTGTCGGCCGGGATGTCGCGGTGGAGCCGGTCGCCGACGTCCGGGACGCGGGTCGGGTCGGGGGCGGCGACGGCTTTTCTCGGGTGGGTCGCCTGGGGTCCCGGTCTCGCCTCCCGGCCGTCGGTGTGTCTTGTGTGCGTGCTTCCGCACGCGGTCAGGGTCGTCATCGTCAGGAGGGAAGCGAGAGCCGCCGTCGCGGCCATCGCACGTCGTGTGCCGCCACTCTGCATCGGCCCATGGTCACATCGCGTTCGGCGACATTGTGTGAGGTCACGGACATCTCGCCACGGATGGGTGAACGCCGGTTCCGGCCTCCGGCGGGGAAAACCGCTTGCTTCCGACCACGCTGCGAGGCGAACCTTTCACGGTTTGTTGCCGCACTCAGCGGTTCCTTCCGCCGCCCCGACCAGAGCCACTGGGACGTCATGCAGATTCAAGACCTTCCGTATCCCGACCCCGGTGCGCCGGACGCCCGCTCGGGGCCCCGATTCCTGTGGTGGCTCGGCCGCAACCAGCTCAGCGGACAGTTCAAGTCGCTGGCTTGGGGACTGCTGCACTTCGTGTCCGTCTGCGCGCTGCCGTTCTGTGTGGGACTCGCCGTCCAGGCCGTGGTCGACCGCTCCGGTGGTCGGCTCGCCCTGACCGGTGGGCTGATGGCGCTGTGCGGAGCGGGCATCGCCGTGGGCGACACCTTCCTTCACCGGGCCGCCGTCACCAACTGGATCACCGCCGCCGCCCGCGTGCAGCAGCTGCTCGGCCGTCAGGCCGCCCAGCTCGGCTCGGCGCTGACCCGGCAGGTCGCGGCCGGTGAGGTCGTGGCCGTGTCCACGGGGGACGTCGAGAAGATCGGCTGGTTCGTGGAGGCACTGTCCCGCTTCCTGGCCGCCGCGCTGACCGTCGTCCTCGTGTGTGTCGGCCTGTTCGTGTACCAACCGGCGCTCGGTGTCGTCGTCGCCGTGGGCATGCCCGTGCTGGCGGTCTCCGTACTGCCGCTGCTGCCGCGCGCCACCCGGCGCGCGGACGTGCAGCGCGAGAAGGCGGGACACGCCACCGAGCTGGCCTCCGACACGGTCGCCGGACTGCGGGTGCTGCGCGGCATCGGCGGTGAGGACCTGTTCCTCGACCGCTACCGCCGTGCCTCCCAGGAGGTGCGCCACGCTGCCGTGCGCAGTGCCCGGATGTGGTCGCTGATCTCCGCGATCCAGGTGCTGCTGCCGGGCCTGCTGTTGATCGTCGTCGTCTGGCACGGTGTGCACCTGGCCCGCGCGGGCCGGATCACGGTGGGCGAACTGGTCACCGTCTACAGCGCGGTGATGGTCCTGTCCTACCCGCTGCGGCACTTCGAGGAGATCGCCATGGCGTACTCCTTCTCGCGTCCCTCGGCCAAACGCGCCGCGCGCGTGCTGTCCCTGCAACGGGTCACCGACACCGTCGGAACGCGGGCGGCGAAGGTGCCGGCCGGGGATCTGTACGATCCGGCGACCGGTCTGCTCGTGCCGTCCGGCCGGTTCACCGCCGTGGTGTGCGGCGACCCCGACGCGGCCGGGCGGCTCGCGGAACGCCTCGGCGGACACCCCTCCGAGACAGGCGTGTCGGTGCTCCTGGGCGGCGTGGCGCTCGACGAACTCCCGCTCGCCTCCGCGCGCACCGCTGTCCTCGTGCAGGACAAGGACCCAGTGCTGCTGTCGGGTTCGCTGCGCGAACTGCTCGATGTGCCCTCCTCGGGTGCGGTCGGCGCGGAGGAGGCCCTGGCCGCCGCGCAGTGCGGTGACGTACTGGTGGCGCTGGCGCAGGGGTCGCTCGACACCAACGACCCGATGGACGCCCGTATCACCGAACGCGGACGCTCCCTCTCCGGCGGCCAGCGCCAGCGGCTCGCCCTGGCCCGGTCGCTGATCGCCGACCCCGAGGTACTGGTCCTGGACGAGCCGACCTCCGCCGTCGACTCCCACACCGAGGCCCGGATCGCGGACGGCGTACGGACGTTGCGGACCGGCCGGACCACGGCGGTGTTCACCTCCTCGCCCCTGCTCCTGGACCACGCGGACCGGGTCGTCCTCGTGCACGAGGACGAGGTCGTGGCGGTCGGCACCCATCGCGAACTGCTCCGGGGCGAACCGCGGTACCGGGCCGTGGTGACCCGTGAGACGGAGGAGGAGACGGCGCTGCGGAACACCGTCGCCGACGAGACCACTCTGCGCAGCAGCCTGGCCGACCACGATGTCGCGCTGCGCGACGCACTGGAAGAGATCGAGGAGAGCGCATGATCGGCGTGGCACCCCCGGCGTACGATCCGGCGGCACCGACCACGGCCAACACCCTGCCGGTCGGCGCCCCGGCGACCGTCCGCGCGTACGTGTCCGAACTGTTCCGTCGGCATCGCCGGGCCTTCCTCCTCCTGATGACCGTGAACACGGTCGCGGTGATCGCGTCGATGGTGGGCCCCTATCTGCTCGGCGACTTGGTCGAGCGGGTGTCGGACGGAGCGCGGAACCTTCATCTGGGCCTGACCATCGGGCTGTTCGGGGCCGCGCTCGCCGTCCAGGCCTGCTTCATCCGGCAGGTGCGGCTGCGCGGCGCGACACTCGGCGAACGGATGCTGGCCGACCTGCGCGAGGACTTCCTCGTACGGTCGGTCGGACTGCCCCCGGGCGTCCTGGAACGGGCGGGCACCGGCGACCTCCTGTCCCGCATCACCACCGACATCGACCGGCTCGCCAACGCGATGCGCGAGGCCGTACCGCAGTTGGCGATCGGTGTCGTCTGGGCGCTGCTGCTGCTCGGCGGCCTCGTGGTGACCGTGCCGACGCTGGCGCCCGCCGTACTGATCGCGGTGCCGCTGCTGGTGGTCGGCTGCCGCTGGTACTACAAGCGCGCACCCGCCGGCTACCGCTCCGAGGCCGCCGGGTACGCCGCCGTGGCCGCGGCCCTCGCCGAGACCGTGGACGCGGGACGCACCGTCGAGGCGCACCGCCTCGGCGACCGGCGCATCGCCCTCACGGAGCGCCGCGTCAAGGAGTGGACGGCCTGGGAGAACTACACGCTTTGGCTGCGGTCGGTGCTCTTCCCGGTCATCAACATCACCCATGTGACAGTGCTCTGCTCGGTCCTGATGCTCGGCGGGGTGTTCGTCCTGCACGGCTGGATCGGAGTGGGCGAACTGACCACGGGCGCCCTGCTCGCGCAGATGCTCGTCGACCCGGTGAACCTGATCCTGCGCTGGTACGACGAGCTCCAGGTCGCCCAGGTCTCGCTGGCCCGGCTGGTCGGCGTCCGGGACATCGAGCCCGATGCCGGCGATGCCGGGCTGTCCCCCGAGGGCCGGGACGTGCACGCGGACCGGGTGCACTTCGGCTACCGCGAGGGCGTCGACGTGCTGCGCAAGGTGTCCCTGGAGGTCGCGCCCGGCACCCGGCTGGCCCTGGTCGGCCCCTCGGGCGCGGGCAAGTCCACCCTGGGGCGGCTGCTCGCCGGCATCTACGCGCCCCGGGACGGCCGGATCACCCTGGGCGGTGCCGAACTCTCCCGAATGACCGCCGAACACGTCCGCTCCCATGTGGCCCTCGTCAACCAGGAGCACCACGTCTTCGTGGGCTCCCTGCGCGACAACCTCCTGCTCGCCCGGACCGACGCGACGGACGCGGAGCTGTGGGCGGCACTGAGCGCGGTCGACGCGGACGGGTGGGCGCGGGCGCTGGACGAAGGCATGGACACCGAGGTCGGCTCGGGCGGGCTGGCGCTCACCCCGGCCCAGGCCCAGCAGATCGCGCTGGCCCGGCTGGTGCTGGCCGATCCGCACACCCTGGTCCTGGACGAGGCGACCTCGCTCCTCGACCCTCGTGCGGCCCGCCATCTGGAACGCTCGCTGGCCCGTGTCCTCGACGGCCGCACGGTCGTCGCGATCGCCCACCGGCTGCACACCGCCCACGACGCGGACGTCATCGCCGTCGTCGAGAACGGCCGCATCAGCGAACTGGGCAGCCACGATCAACTGGTCGCGGCGGAGGGAGCGTACGCGGCGCTCTGGAGGTCGTGGCACGGGTAGCTCCACCGGTGGTGCGGTGACCGGCCAACGGGTCCGTGGAACTCCGCGGGCCGGAAGAGTGGCGACCGGCCTGCGGGTCCGTGGAAGCCCGCGGGCCGATGCGGGCCGGTCCCGCCCACGCGGCGGAGCCTCGCCTGTCGCGGTCCCGCTCCCCCGACAGGGCCAGGTCCGGGCCCGTGCCGTTGCGCGCGGGGGAAAAGGGGTGGAAGGCTGGGGAGCGGCACCGGTTCGGGGAGTGCCCGGGAACCATGGGGTTCGTGCCGGGCTCCGCCTGTGCCCCGCACAGCGGCGGCCCGCCGCCGGACGCGGTGAGTACGGGCCGGTCCCCACCACCTGGAGGTACCCGTGAACAGCGCCGACGGATGGGGAGACGACGTCTACCAGCCCGACGGATCCGAGGTACAGGACGACGCGGGCCTGCTCGACGCGGAGGACACCCTGGTGGCCGACGGTGTCGAGGACCCGCTCGACCGCGGCTGGTCCCCACCGGAGCGCCCCTGGGCGGTGGAACGCGCCGATGTCACGGCCGCCGAGCGTCAGCACGGCGAGACGCTCGACCAGCGGCTCGCCGAGGAGGTCCCGGATGTCACGGTGACCGACGGCGACGGTCTCGGCGACTCGGAGGACACCGACGGCGAGCTCCTGGACATCGAGGTCGGCGACATCCGGTCCGGCCGGCTCGTGGCCCCCGACGAAGGGGCGCACGAGGACGAGGAGAGCGGGCTGATCGCCACCGACGTGGGCATCGACGGCGCGGCGGCCTCCGCCGAGGAGGCCGCGATGCACATCGTCGACGAGGACGAGGACTCGCTCTACGGCTGACCTCGCCGCCCCTCGGCCGTCATCCGCACTCCCGTCGCAGGAGGAACAGTCATGCAGCAGGACAAGCAGCCCGACTACCACCCCGTGGTCTTCCGTGACCGCTCCGCCGGATACGCCTTCCTGACCAGGTCCACCGCCACCAGCGACCGGACCATCGACTGGGACGACGGCGAGACCTACCCGGTCGTGGACGTGGAGATCTCCTCGGAGAGCCACCCCTTCTACACCGGCAAGGCCAGGACGGTGGACTCCGAAGGCCGCGTCGCCCGGTTCGAGCGGCGCTACGGCGGCGGAGCGGGCGAGGGTTCCGGCGGAGCGTGAGCCACTGCCGACGCCGGAACCGGGCTCGGGCCTCAGATCACGTTGAGTGCCGCCGCGCAGCCCACTCCCCCGAGGAGTATGAACACCGGCATCAGCACCTTGAGCTCGACCCAGCTGCCCGCGCGGAACCGCATCACCTTCGGCGGCCCGATCGGGTACCAGCGCTTGCGGCCCAGCGGGATCGGCCACAGGATCGGGCAGCCGGAGACGGTCAGGGCGTCCCCGATGTCGTGCACCAGCGCGCCCAGCACGACCGGCAGGCCCAGCCACAGGTACTGGTGCTGGTCCGTGAACAGCCAGTCCGAACCGTTGCCCGGCTTGTCCAGCACTCCGGCGAGGATCCACGCGCTGGTCGCCGCCAGCAGCCACACCAGGATGTCGCTGCTGGAGCCGCGGGCCGCCCGCCACAGCAGGCCCTCGATGGCCAGCACCATGTGCACGAAGAGGATCGCCAGCACGCCCCAGCGACCGCCCAGGATCGCCACGCCCGCACTGCCCGCGCCGATCAGGACCGCCCACAGCCAGGTGTGGGTGAGCGTGCGGTGCCCGCCGTTGCGGCGCGGGTCGCCCGCCTTCCTGGTCCCCTTGTAGACGGCGTACGAGAGCTTGTCGACGACCTCGCACACGGTCCGGGACACGGGACCGAAGGCCCGGGAGATGGTCGCCGCCTTGTGGTCGAGGTCCGGGGCGAGCGCGGCGCCGGCACAGATCAGGGCACCGACCAGGACCACCGGCCAGGGCATCGGGTGTCCTGCCGCGGCGGTCGCCGCTCCGACGCCGAGCCAGGCCGCCGCTCCCGACAGTGAGTGTGCTGGTCCCATCATGGCCGTTCCCCGCCCCATTCCTCTTACGCCGCCGGTCAGTTGCTCGGGCGCCCTGACACTCTGTCGGCGACACAGCGTAGCGGTAGCGATCTTCATCTCCGCAGCCGATTCCCCCATCGGTCACGGCGCCAGGCAAGATGGGGTCGTGACCCTCATCGACCAGTTGCCGCCGACCGCAGATCCCGACGCCCTCTACGAAGCCTTCGAGTCGTGGGCCGGGGAGCGGGGTCTCACGCTCTACCCCCATCAGGAGGAGGCGCTGATCGAGGTGGTCTCCGGTGCGAACGTGATCGTGTCGACGCCCACCGGCTCCGGCAAGAGCATGATCGCCGCCGGTGCGCACTTCGCCGCGCTGGCGCGGGACGAGGTCACCTTCTACACCGCCCCGATCAAGGCGCTGGTCTCGGAGAAGTTCTTCGAGCTGTGCAAGATGTTCGGCACCGAGAACGTCGGCATGCTGACCGGCGACGCGTCCGTCAACTCGGACGCCCCCATCATCTGCTGCACCGCGGAGGTCCTCGCGTCGATCGCGCTGCGCGACGGCAAGGACGCGGACGTCGGCCAGGTCGTCATGGACGAGTTCCACTTCTACGCGGAGGCGGACCGCGGCTGGGCCTGGCAGATTCCGATCCTGGAGCTGCCGCAGGCCCAGTTCATCCTGATGTCGGCCACGCTCGGCGATGTCGCGATGTTCGAGAAGGACCTCACCCGGCGCACCGGGCGACCCACGTCGGTGGTCCGCTCGGCGACCCGTCCGGTGCCGCTGTCCTACGAGTACAAGCTGACCCCGCTCACCGAGACGCTGACCGAGCTGCTGGAGACCCGGCAGGCGCCGGTCTACATCGTCCACTTCACCCAGGCGCAGGCCGTGGAGCGGGCGCAGGCGCTGATGAGCATCAACATGTCCTCGCGCGAGGAGAAGGACCAGATCGCCGAGCTGATCGGCAACTTCCGCTTCACCACCAAGTTCGGCCGCAATCTCTCGCGGTACGTGCGGCACGGCATCGGTGTGCATCACGCCGGCATGCTGCCCAAGTACCGGCGCCTGGTGGAGAAGCTCGCACAGGCGGGCCTGTTGAAGGTCATCTGCGGTACGGACACGCTCGGGGTGGGCGTCAATGTGCCCATCCGCACAGTGCTGTTCACGGCGCTGGCCAAGTACGACGGCGTTCGGGTGCGCACGTTGCGGGCCCGTGAGTTCCACCAGATCGCGGGCCGCGCGGGCCGCGCCGGCTTCGACACGGCCGGTCTGGTCGTCGCCCAGGCGCCCGAGCACGTCGTCGAGAACGAGAAGGCGCTCGCCAAGGCGGGCGACGATCCGAAGAAGCGCCGGAAGGTGGTCCGCAAGAAGGCGCCCGAGGGTTTCGTCGGGTGGACGGACGGCACCTTCGAGAAGCTCATCGCCTCCGAGCCGGAGCCGCTCACGTCCCGGTTCCGGGTCACGCACACGATGCTGCTGTCGGTCATCGCCCGCCCGGGCAACGCCTTCGAGGCGATGCGGCATCTTCTGGAGGACAACCACGAGCCGCGCAAGCAGCAGTTGCGGCACATCCGGCGCGCGATCGCCATCTACCGCTCGCTCCTGGACGGTGGCATCGTCGAGAAGCTCGACACCCCGGACGCCGAGGGCCGTATCGTGCGCCTCACGGTCGACCTGCAACAGGACTTCGCCCTCAACCAGCCGCTGTCGACCTTCGCGCTCGCCGCGTTCGAGCTGCTGGATCCCGAATCGCCTTCGTACGCCCTGGACATGGTGTCCGTCGTCGAGTCCACGCTGGACGACCCGCGCCAGATCCTGGCCGCCCAGCAGAACAAGGCGCGCGGCGAGGCGGTGGCCGCGATGAAGGCGGACGGCGTCGAGTACGAGGACCGCATGGAGCGCCTCCAGGACGTCAGCTACCCCAAGCCGCTGGAGGAACTGCTCTTCCACGCGTACAACACGTACCGCAAGAGCCACCCGTGGGTCGGCGACCACCCACTGTCGCCGAAGTCCGTGATCCGGGACATGTACGAACGGGCCATGTCCTTCACGGAGTTGACCTCGTACTACGAGCTGGCCCGCACCGAGGGCATCGTGCTGCGCTACCTCGCCAGTGCCTTCAAGGCCCTCGACCACACCGTCCCGGACGACCTCAAGTCCGAGGACCTGGAGGATCTGATCGCCTGGCTCGGCGAGATGGTGCGCCAGGTCGACTCCAGCCTGCTGGACGAGTGGGAGCAGCTGGCCAACCCGGCGGAGATGACCGCCGAGGAGGCCCAGGAGAAGGCCGACCAGGTCAAGCCGGTCACCGCGAACGCGCGCGCCTTCCGGGTCCTGGTGCGCAACGCGATGTTCCGCCGCGTGGAGCTCGCGGCCCTCGACCACGTCGAGGAGCTGGGCGAGCTGGACGCCGAGTCCGGCTGGGACGCGGACGCCTGGGGCGAGGCGATGGACAAGTACTGGGACGAGTACGAGGACCTCGGTACCGGTCCCGACGCCCGCGGGCCCAAGCTCCTGCTCATCGAGGAGGAGCCGCAGCACGGCCTGTGGCGCGTTCGACAGATTTTCGCCGACCCGAACGGCGATCATGACTGGGGCATCAGCGCGGAGATCGATCTCGCGGCCTCCGACGCGGAGGGCCGTGCGGTCGTCCGTGTCACCGACGTCGGACAGCTGTGAGCACAGGAGAATCCCACCCATGACGAACCCGGCAGAGCGGCTCGTCGACCTGCTCGACCTGGAGCAGATCGAGGTCAACATCTTCCGTGGCCGCAGTCCGCACGAGTCCCTCCAGCGGGTCTTCGGCGGCCAGGTGGCCGGCCAGGCGCTGGTCGCCGCGGGGCGCACGACGGAGGGCGACCGGCCCGTGCACTCGCTGCACGCGTATTTCCTGCGCCCGGGCCGGCCGGGCGTGCCGATCGTGTACCAGGTCGAACGGGTGCGGGACGGGCGGTCGTTCACCACCCGTCGGGTCACCGCCGTGCAGCAGGGACGCACGATCTTCAATCTCACCGCCTCCTTCCACAAGCCTGAGCAAGGTCCGTTCGAGCACCAGCTGCCGGCCCGCGAGGTCCCGGACCCGGAGTCCCTGCCGACGGTGTCGGAGGAGGTGCGGGCCCATCTGGGCGTGCTGCCCGAGCAGTTGGAGCGGATGGCGCGCCGTCAGCCCTTCGACATCCGCTACGCGGACGGGCTGCGCTGGAGCGCCGAGGAGATCAAGGACGCCGAGCCGCGCAGCGCCGTGTGGATGCGTGCGGTGGGGCCGCTCGGCGACGATCCGCTGGTGCACACCTGCGCGTTGACGTACGCCAGCGACATGACGCTCCTGGACGCCGTCCGGATCCCCGTCGAACCCCTGTGGGGGCCGCGGAACTTCGACATGGCGTCGCTGGACCACGCGATGTGGTTCCACCGCCCGTTCCGCGCGGACGAGTGGTTCCTGTACGACCAGGAGTCCCCGATCGCGACGGGCGGACGCGGTCTGGCCCGCGGGCGCATCTACGACCTGGAGGGACGCCTGCTCGTTTCGGTCGTCCAGGAAGGGCTGTTCAGGGCGCTGTAGCTGACGGCTATGCGCTGCGGCTCACGCGCTTCTGCGGCGCAGCCAGCTCAGCATGCCGCGTGGTCGCCGGAGTTCCGGTGCCGGCTCGGGCTGGTCTTCGCTCGGGGAGGACGGTGGTCCGGCCGGTTGGGAGGCGGGTCGTGGTGCGGGGCGTTGGTGGCGTGCTTCGGCCAGCACTTGGGCCAGGTCCGCCCGCAGCCAGCCGATCTCGTCCGGGTCGTCCGCCGTCATGATCCGCTCGGCGAGACGGGCGGAGGGCGAGCCCGGTGCTCCGTGGGCTGGCGGGTCCGGCCGGAACCGGTTCAGGTGGGCACGCTCGTAGGGGTCCTGGACGATCTCGGCGACCTGGACGGGATCGAGCAGGGCGGACAGGGCGCCCGCGCGTTCCCACGGGCCGTCCGCCTCGTGCAGCAGGAAGCCGAGATGGCGTCCGCGCCAGTTGCGGGGCCGCAGATCCAGCCCCTCCTGGAGTTGGTCGCGCAGTCCTTCGGGCGTGCGGCCGTTCAGCAGTGAGGTGTGGTTCTTGTCGGTGGCGAACTGCCGTAGTTCTTCGGCGAGATAGAGCCAGACCACGGCTCGGTAGCGGTTCAGGTAGAACCGCACCGGGACCACCAGTCCCAGCCGGGCGAGGCGGGTGAACCTGGCGGTGGTGACCTCCATGAGGGCCGCGCCGTCCGTGGTCCCCACGGTCCTTACGCTCTCCGCGAGCGATTCCGGGAAGCCCTCCGCCGAGCGCAGCCGGTCGATCTCGCTATGGGCGACGCGTCGGCCGCCGCCCCCTTGGTCGGGCACGGTGCGGATGCGTCCGAGATGGACGGCGAGGTCGAACTCGCCTCGTTTGAGGCCCAGTTCCCGTGCCGCGCGAGTCGGCGTGCACGAGAGTTCCAAGAGTGTGGTGCTGGTGTTGCCTGCCATGGTCGAGCTCCCCCGTGGAGTCCGTTGCTCACGCTGTGTGCGTTCGCGATGAACAAACCGTAGCCGGTTCGGAGAATCTCGTGGCGGGCCTGTGGATAACTCCGCGAAAGCGGAAGAAAACGCAGGTCAGAGTTCTGTGACCGGGGTTCGCTCGGGCTGCCGGGCGTCCACGCCGAGGTGCTCGCCGACGCGGTTGACGAGCAGGGTCATCTCGTAGGCGATCTGGCCGATGTCCGCGTTCACACCGCTCAGCACGCACAGACAACTGCCGCTGCCCGCGGCGGTGACGAACAGGACGGCGTCGTCGAACTCGATCATCGTCTGCCGCACACCGCCGGCTCCGAAGTGGCGTCCCGAACCCTTGGCCAGGCTGTGCAGTCCGGAGGAGACGGCGGCGAGGTGTTCCGCGTCCTCGCGGCGAAGTCCCGTGCTCGCGCCGGTCACCAGTCCGTCGTTGGACAGGACCAGAGCGTGGCGTACATGCTCGACGCGCTCGGTCAGATCGTCCAGCAGCCAGCTCAGCTTCTGGTTCTGCGCCATGTTCCGGCCTCCCCGCGTCGCGTCTCCCCCTGGCCGGAGGATCTCCCGTCAGCCTTCACCACGCCCGCCGCCCGAGCAAGGAGGATAGGGGCATGGCACAGAACATGACCGACGAGGAATGGCGGGCGTTCGTCTCGCACGGCACGCGCACGGGCAAGCTGTCGACCGTTCGCGCCGATGGGAGCCCACATGTGGCGCCGATCTGGTTCCTGCTCGACGGGGACGACGTGGTGTTCAACACCGCGAAAGGAACGGTAAAAGGGCGCAATCTGGCCCGTGATGGGCGAGTCGCCCTCTGCGTGGACGACGATCGGCCGCCGTTCGACTTCGTGGTGTTGCAGGGGCGCGCCGTGTTGTCGGAGGAACCGGGCGAACTCCGTCACTGGGCCGCCCGGATCGGCGCCCGGTACATGGGCGAGGAGCGTGCCGAGGAGTTCGGCGCCCGCAATGGGGTGCCGGGCGAACTCCTCGTCCGCGTAAGGATCGAGAAGGTCGTGGCGCTGAAGGGCATTTCGGAGTGAGAGCCGCGGCTCAGCCCACCGAGTCGAGCATCCGGGCGGTGTGCATCCGTCCGGCGTACTCGACGAGCCGGATCAGCACCTCCTTCCCCGAGTCGCGGTCCCGGGCGTCGCAGAGGACCACCGGCGTCCCCTGATCGAGGTCCAGGGCGCGGGAGACGTCACGGGCGCCGTAACTGCGGGCGCCCGTGAAGCAGTTGACGGCCACCACGAACGGGATGCGCCGGTGCTCGAAGTAGTCGACCGCGGGGAAGCAGTCCTCCAGGCGCCGGGTGTCGGCGAGGACCACGGCGCCCAGGGCTCCCTGCGACAGTTCGTCCCACAGGAACCAGAAGCGGTCCTGGCCCGGTGTGCCGAACAGGTAGAGGGAGAGGCCGGACCTGATGGTGATGCGGCCGAAGTCCATGGCGACGGTCGTCGTGACCTTCTGGTCCACGCCGTCGGTGTCGTCAACCAACTGGCCGGCCTCGCTGAGCAGTTCCTCGGTGCGCAGCGGCCTGATCTCGCTGACCGCGCCCACCATGGTGGTCTTGCCCACGCCGAATCCGCCGGCGACCAGGATCTTCAACGCCAGGGCGGTCGTCTCGCCGCCTTCGGCATCGGAGTGCTCGGAGACCATCGATCACTTCTCTCGGGAGTACCGGCAACGGTCGACGTCCGTAGGTGTGCATCCTGGCAAGCACAACCTCACATCGGGCAGTTCGACCGCTATTTGCCCGATGTGACCGTCTCGCACCTGTTCGGTGTGCGGACGGCTGCACAAGTCGTCGTCGTACGCGTTCAAGTGGTGGTGAAGTTTCGTCACAGTGCCCGGAGTCCTTCGATCACCTCGCGCAGAATTCGTTCGTCGGGAAGCTGCGCGGGTGGCACCGGACGGCTGACGGTGACGCAGCCGAGTTCCAGGAGGTCGCCCAGGAGCACCCTGACCACCCCCAGGGGGAGGTCCGCTCCGGCGGCCAGCTCGGCGACGGACTGGGTTTCCGTGCGGCACAGGTCGATGAGGGCCCGGTGTTCCGGCCCGAGCCCGGTGTCGTCGTCGAAGCCGGGCGCGCCCGCGTCCAGCGTGACCAGCGCGATCAGGTCGAAGCGCACTCCTGTGGGGCCTGGTCTGGTACGTCCGCCCGTCATGGCGTAGGGGCGGACGAGAGGCCCGGCCTCCTGGTCGTACCACTGGCTGCCCGGTTCGTGCGGGACACCGGCCATGTCTTCGGTCATCGGAGCGGACCGCCTTCTCGCCTCATCCGGCGGCGGGTGGCCGCGCACCGACGCGCGGCGCCGTGTACAGGTGCTCGCCGACGCGCTTGACCAGCCGTGCCATCTCGTACGCCACCAGGCCTATGTCGGCGGTCACAGCGGTCAGGACAGCCAGGCAGGAGCCGTCTCCGGCCGCCGCCACGAACAGGAATCCGTCGTCCATCTCCACCATGGTCTGCCGCACTCCCCCGGCGCCGAAGTGGCGCCCCGCGCCCTTGGCGAGGCTGTTGAATCCGGAGGCGACCGCGGCGAGGTGTTCCGCGTCCTCGCGGTCGAGGTCGGTGGAGGCGCCGATGGCGAGGCCGTCGTTGGACAGCACCACCGCGTGCCGTACCTCGCTGACGCGCATCACCAAGTCGTCCAGCAGCCAGTCGAGTTCACCGGACCGCTGGGCGGCGCTCATGCTCGGGTCCTGGATCATGCGGGGTCTCCTTCGCTGCTGTCACTGCCCGTCGCGGGTCCTGGGGCGGAGCCGCGGCCCGGTTGCCTGCCGCCGCCGCGCGTCCAGCCTTCGCGGTAGGCCGCCATCCGGTCCCGTACGACCTCCGGACTGCGGTGCTCGTCGCGCGGTGCGGCCGGTGCCCGTTCCCGGTCCGCGGCGGGCTGTTCGCGGAGCTGGGGGGCGAGGCTCGCCTGCCGTACCCGGCGGGGGAGGTCCTCGCCCTCCTCGGGGCCTTCGGTGTCCTCGGGCGGACGGTGCAGTCGCAAGGTGGTGACTCCAGGGGGCGGGGTACCGCGGGTCGGCTCCGCCGGGGCCCGGGGCGGGGACGCCAGGGCGGGCCGGTCGGCCGCTGCCGGGACGGACTCCTGGTGGTGCTGGGGTGCGGTGGGCACGCGCGCGTACTCGCGTTCCACGGCCCGTTGTCCGTCGTCCGCCGCCGCGCGGGGGGTAGGTTCGGCCGCGCCGCCGTGCAACAGGGCCGTCGGCAGCAGTACGACCGCTGTCGTTCCGCCGTAGGGCGAGGTCCGCAGATGCACCTTGATGCCGTGGCGGGCGGCGAGCCTGCTGACCACGAAGAGGCCGAGCCGGTCGCTGTCGAAGAGGTCGAGGGCCTCGGACTGCTCGATGCGGCGGTTGGCCTCGGCCAGTGTCTCCGGGCCCATGCCGAGGCCCCGGTCCTCGACCTCGATGGCGTAGCCGTTGCCGACGGGTTCGCCGGTCACGCGCACGCGGGTGTGCGGCGGTGAGAACTGGGCGGCGTTCTCCACGATCTCGGCGAGCAGGTGCGTGAGGTCGGCGACGGCCGTTCCGAGAACGGAGGCCTCGGGGAGTTGGCGTACCTCCACGCGCGCGTAGTCCTCGACTTCGGACACGGCGGCGCGGACGACATTGGTCAGGGAGACCGGCATGCGCCAGGCTCGGCCGGGTGCCGCTCCGGAGAGGATGATCAGGCTCTCGGCGTGCCGTCGCATACGGGTGGTGAGGTGGTCGAGGCGGAACAGGTCGCTGAGTTCGTTCGGGTCCTCGGAGCGGCGCTCCATGCTGTCCAGAAGGCTGAGTTGACGGTGCACCAGGACCTGGCTGCGGCGGGCGAGGTTGACGAAGACTCCGGAGATGCCGCTCGCGAGTTCGGCGCGTTCCACGGCGGCTCTGAGCGCGGCCCGGTGCACGGTGCCGAGGGCCTCGGCGACCTGCCCGGTCTCGTCCTCCGCCGCCGGTCCGGGCGGGGCCTCCGCGCGGACGTCGATCTCCTCCCCGGCGCGCAGTCTCCGCATGGCTTCGGGGAGTTTGTGGCGGGCGATGGCCAGGGCGTCGTTGCGCAGACTCACCAGCTCGACGACGAGACCGCGGCCGATGCGTACCGAGATGACGAGTGACGCGACGACGGCGGCGAGCCCGAACAGGACGGCGGCGCCGGCCGGGGTGAGCAGTCCTCGTGCGAACGGATCGGCGCGGTCGGCGACTCCGCCGCCCGCGTCCGTCTCGATGGCGCGCATGCCGTCCTGTACGCGTGCGTGCGCGGTGTCCCAGGTGGTCTCGGGGGCCGAATCGATGGCGCGGGTGGCCGAGTTGGCGGCGAGGACCTTGTCCTCGACCGTGCCGACCACGGTGTAGGCGCTGGTGTCGGCGAGGTTGCGCCAGGCGGTGCGCTCCGAGCCCCGCAGATCCGCGGTGGCGGAGTCGGTGAGGGTGCGGCGCGTGTCGACGGCGCCGGTGAACAGCCGCAGCCGCTCACCGTCCAGGCGGCCGTCGAGACGGGCAACGGCGAGGACCACGTCCTCCTGGGACAGCGATTCCGCGGCCCGGGAGAACTCCAGCAGCACGCGCGCGTCGGAGCCGGAGTCGGCGTCCTGGATTCCGGAGAGCGCCCCGCCCACGGCGAAGGCCGACGAGATGGTCTTCGTGTACTGCCCGTAGGTCTCGTCCCAGCCCGCGCGGTGGGCGAGCACGTCGGCTCGCAGCGGGCGCAGTCGCTCGACTCCGGTGACGAAGGTCTCCAGGCGCCGGGCGACTCCGGCCGGCAGTTCCTCGCCGTCGGCGACGGTGCTGGTGTCGCCGAGCCGCAGCCGGGCGACGGCCCGGTCCGTGTTCGCGGCCAGCTTCCTCAGGTCGTCGCCCGGCTCGGCGGCGGGGTCGATGGCGTGGCGGACCGCGGCCGACCGCTCGGCCTGTAGCGCGGCGACGGTGACCGTGACGGGGCCGCGCACCGCCGAGTCGACCCGCTGCAACTGCCGTAGCCGGGCGACGTCCTGGGCGGTGCTGACGGTGGCGTACGCCCACAGGGCGAGCAGGGAGACGACCGGCACCATCAGCAGGCAGACGATCTTGGCCCGTACGGTGCGCGGGCGCATGCGCCATCGTCCCGCGCGCGGGGGTATCTCTTCCTGGGGTGGGTCCAGGGGCTCGTCGAAGAGTTCGTCGGCGGGTTGTCCGGCGTGTGCGCGGCGACCGCGCACGGGCGGCGGCGTCTCGGCGCCGGCTCTGGGGGTCCTACGGGGGTTGCGCATGGCCTCCTCGCTCGGGAGTGGTTTCGGGGCGGGCCGTGGCGGGCCCCCGGTCGGTCGGGCCGCTTGTCAGTGGGCGACGCTCGCGGTCGGCCGCTCGGCCGAGGCGGTCGCCTCGCGTTCTCCTGTCGTCGGCGACAGTGCGACGAACGCCGAGGTCAGGAACAGGTAGGAGCCGAGGCCGACGGCGAGCGGGAAGATGAACTGCATCGCCGTGGCTCCGGGCAGGACCGCGCCGGAGGGGGTGACGTGCACGCGCACCGCGAACATCCCGGTGTAGTGCATGCTGGCGACGGCCGCCCCCATGACGAGGGAGGCGACGGTGACCGCGATGGGCGACTTGATGTTGAGGGCCGCCCACAGGGCCGCGGTCGCGGCGACGACGGCGATGAGGACGGAGAGTCCGACGAGCGTCGGGTCGTAGCTCACGTCACCGTGCAGGCGTACCGCCGCCATGCCCAGGTAGTGCATGCTCGCGACGCCCAGTCCTGTGGTGAGGCCGCCGAGGAACAGCGCGCGCCCCCGGTCTCGGCCGTAGCCGACCGCGAAGACGCCCGCGGCGACCACGACGATGGCGACGACGAGGCTGAGTACGGTCAGCGGCACGTCGTAGCGGATGTCGGTGCCGCTGACGCCGAAGCCGAGCATGGCCACGAAGTGCATGGTCCAGATGCCGGTGCCGATCGCGGAGGCGGCGGTGATGAGCCAGTTGCGGCGCGACCGGCCGGTCGCGCCGAGCGCGCGGACGGTGCAGCGCAGCCCGAGTGCGGACCCCATGCAGGCCATCACGTAGGACAGCACGGGGGTGAGCCAGCCGAAGGTCGCGTGGTCCAGATGTCCCATGACCAGGGGACGCTAGTAGGGGCATGGGTGCACAAAGGGGGCGCATTTCGAAAGGTGCCGCAATATGACGCAGAGAGGTGCTTGAACGACCGCGTCACGCGCGAACGGGTGCGCAGAAGCGCCATCCGTGTCGGTGAGGGATCATGCGCGACATGAACGACGACCACACACACGTCAGGGAGTTCTTCGGTGCGCGCGCCGCGGACTGGGACAGCCGCTTCCCGGACGACGGCCCCGCCTACGCGGCGGCCGTCACCGAACTGGCGCTGCGCGCGGGGGACCGTGTGCTCGACGCGGGCTGCGGGACAGGGCGCGCGCTGCCGCCGCTGCGTGCCGCCGTGGGGCCCTCGGGAGTGGTGCTGGGTGCCGATCTGACCCCGGCCATGCTGGAGGCCGCCGTACGGGCCGGACGTGGCCGTGACGGGTGCCTGCTGCTCGCCGATGTTGCCGCGCTGCCGCTGCGCCCCGATTCGCTCGACGCGGTGTTCGCGGCCGGCCTGATCGCGCATCTGCCCCAACCGGAGGCGAATCTGCGGGAGTTGGCGCGTGTGGTGCGGCCCGGCGGCACGCTGGCCCTGTTCCATCCGATCGGCCGCGCGGCACTCGCGGCACGCCAGGGGCGGCAGATCACCGCGGACGACCTGCGCGCGGAGCCCAATCTCCGGGCGCTGCTGGCCGGTTCGGGGTGGCGCATGACGTCGTACGCCGACGAGGCCGCCCGCTTCCTGGCGCTGGCCGTATGTGAGAGCTGAGCCGCGCCACTGCGAGCGACTCCCGGTGCTTCACCGCGGAGTTCCCCTTCTGTCGCTGCGACTCCAACTCTAGTTTGGGTAGCAGTAGATGGACGGTCGGCGACAGAACTCCACGCAGGGGAAGGTGGTCAGCATGTTCGACAGGCCCCGCAAGACCTTCGCCAGAATTCTCGCCTCCACGCGCGCGGAGACCGGCGACAGCCCCGAACGGCGGGCGCACAACCTGTTCGAGGCCGCGGCTGTCTATGTCTCGGCACGCGCGGAGGACGACCAGGACCGGATCGACGAGGCCGCGGGCTGGGTGTCCCCGGAGGCGCTGTCCTTCGGGGTGAGCGAGCTGGCGTGCCGGGCCGTGGTCGCCCTCGCCAGAGAACGCGACGAGTCGCCGCGGACGGTGGCCCGAGCCCTTCTGGGACTCCCCGCGGCCTGACACTTCGGGATCGCCCGTGGTCATTTCGCCCCATCCAGACGGAAAGCTGCAGCTCCGCGTGCACTTGGGACCCGTGACAAGCGGCTTCCACGCACACTAGGGTGCGCGCCGTTGGACGAACGATGGGGAGGCTGGGATGGCCGACACGGACGAAGCGGCCGTCGCCGCCGAGGACGACGCGCTCTATGTGCTCACGGCGGTGCTGCTGACACCGGCGAAGTTCCCGAGTGTGCTGGGTGACGACTACCCGGAGGCCTGCGCCGCGCTCGGTATGGCGCCGCTCGCCGACGGGTACGGCCTGGTGCTCGGCCAGGACGGCGAGGGTGCGCGGTGGACGGTCGTCATCGACGACGTGTCGCTGGTCGCGGTCGCCATCGCGTCCTGGGACTGCGGCATGGAGTACGACCTCTCGCCCAGCGCGCGCACGGTGGTCGCGGCCCTGCCGGGCTGGCCGCTCGCGGTCGCGGTCTCGGCACCCAATGTGCCCGCGCCCCACGATCCGGACCCCGACCTCGTCGACCGGCCGCCGCTGGCCCCACCGGACACCGCCTCCTGGGGCCCTGCGCAGCGAAGGCTGGGCGCCGACGAGATCGCGTTGCAGTGGGCCCTGTGGCGGGAGCAGATCGACGACTCGGCCTTCGCGGCCCAGGGTGAGGCGGGCGAGGCACCGGTGTCGTCGCCGGCTGACGACACCTCGGAGGACGCGTCAGAGGACGCCTCAGAGTCGGAGGAGGAGGCCGCTTCGGACAGCGGCGGAGAGGCCTCGCAGGCGGGCCACAGCGGGGTTCGCAGGGTACTGACGGAGGCCCGGGCGTACGTGGACGCCCCGCCGCCCCTCGGCCGCGTCAGATCGTCCTTCGCGCCGGGCGAGGCGCGCACGCTGCGTGCCGACGGTCCCGGCTGGTCGATGGTGGCTCGGACGGACGACATCGCGTTCGTCCTGCTCGACGAAGAGCCGGGCGAGGTGCTGCCGGTGGGCCGGGGCCCCGAGTTGCCGGGCCTCCTGGAGGCGCTCGACAAGCTTGCCGTACGGCCGAGTTGAGCCGCCGCAGGTTCCTGTCGTCCGGCCTCTGACGTGGTCGGGCGCCGTCCGCGAAGCTGCTGTCCGCAGCCCCGCGAACGGTGCTCTGCCGCTCTGCTGCCGCGCGCCGGACGGGAGCGCGGTGGGGAATCGGGGTGTCGGTGTCAGCGGCCGATCTCCTTGCCCGCGACACGGCGCAGCCGACGCCGCTGCGCGGGATCCAGCGTGAGATACGCGGCCGCCGGCACTCCCACGATGATCAGGAATGAGACCCACCAGGGCAGCCAGATCAACAGGATCAGTCCGACCGCCACACCACCTACAACGACCTTCGTGTTCCTCGACATGTGTCGCCTCCTCCGCGGCCACGGCCGCTCTCTGATCTGAAAACGGGTCCGCGCTTCCCACAGTTCCGGACCGCGACCCTGAGACATCCCTGAGACGCTTCCCCTACTGGTCCGCCGGGACTGTCCGTCCCCCGGGCCGTCAACCGCCGGGCCGTCACTCCGTCCACTCCGGCCTCAGCGGCTCCCCCACTTCGTGGAGGTGGCGCAGGGCCTGTCGGTAGGAGTCGACGAGCCCGGTCTCCACATAGGGGATACCCACATCCTCGCAGTGGGCGCGCACGAGCGGCTGGGCGAGCCGCAGATTGGGCCGCGGCATGCTCGGGAAGAGGTGGTGTTCGACCTGGTAATTGAGCCCGCCGAGGAACCAGTCCGTCAGGGGTCCGCCTCGGATGTTCCGTGAGGTGAGCACCTGGCGGCGGAGATGGCCCCATCGTTCGCCGTTCGGGTCAGGCATCTCCATGCCCTTGTGGTTGGGGGCGAAGGCCAGCCCGAGGTGCAGTCCGAACAGTGCCTGGTGCAGTGCGGCGAACGCGAGCGCCTTCCCCGGGGACATCGCGGTGAGCAGCAGCACGGCGTAGGCCGCGACATGGCCCACCAAGAGCGCGCCTTCAACGATCCGTTCGCGCCGGGGCTGCCGCCGCAGGTCCTGGAAGCCGTGCACCTTGAGGGCGATGCCTTCGAGCAGGGTGAGCGGGAAGAACAGCCATGCCTGGTTGCGGGTGAGCCAGCGCCGGAAGCCGGAACGGTCCTTGGCCTGCTCGCCGGTGAACACGAGGATGTCGGCGACGACGTCCGGATCCTTGTCGATGTGGTTGGGGTTGGCGTGGTGGCGGTTGTGCTTGTCGTTCCACCAGGAGTAGCTCATTCCCAGCAACAGGTTGCCGTGGATCAGTCCGATGAGGCGGTTGGCGGCCTTGCCTCCGGCGATCTGGGAGTGGCCCGCGTCGTGGCCTATGAAGGCCGTACGGGCACCGAACACGGCGAGCAGCGGGGCCAGGAGCAGGGCCGTCCAGGAGTCGCCGATCAGGACGATGCCGGTCACGATGCCGGCCAGCGCGAGGGCGTTGGCGGACACGCACAGCGCGTACCAGGCGCGCCGCCGCTCCAGTAAGCCTCGGCTCCTGACCGTGCGCAGGAGGGGCGCGAACTCGCTTCCCGGGGACGCTGTCGCGGCGCTCCCAGGATCGTGCGCGCCGACGACTGCGGTGGTCTGGGACATGTCCGGTCTCCGGCTCTCTCAGGCAACGGGTGACCTGAGAAAACGTACGAACCGGTGACCGGTCGCGACCATGACGGGACCCCCCGTGTCCGTACGGGGGTCACCCGGGTCCTCATAGGGGGGTTGACGACACCCTTGGCGAGCCAGTCCGGCGACGACCCCGGTGTGCCTGAAGCTCACTCACCGCGTCCAGGACGCGTCGGCCCCGCGGCAACTAGCCGAGCAGGGACGGGAGCAGCGACTGGAGGCCGCTCGGGATCTCGCTCGGGATCCCACTCGGCAGTTCCGAGGGGAGCTTCGAGGGCAGCGCGGTCGGGAGCCTGGTCGGCAGGCTGGTGGGGAGTGTCGTCGGGAGGCCCGGGGACGTGCTCTTGCTCGAACTGCTCTCCGTCGGCTGCTTCTTGTCCGGTGAGTCGTGTCCCCCGAGGACCATCAGCGCGACGGCGACGACGGCTCCGGCCGCCACGATGACGGTGAGCAGGACGAACAGTGGTCGGGGGCGTCTGCGGGGCGGCGGCCCGTAGTCCCCGTAGCCCCCTCCGGATCCGTGCCCGAAGTCTCCGGGCGGTGGTCCGAAGCCGCCTCCTTGAGGCGGGGTGGCGTCCGGTGGCCCGGGCGGTCGAGGCGGTACGGGCGGCATGGCCATACCGTCCAGAGTCGTCTCGTACCGGCCATGACGCGACCCCCGCGCGGTGCTTGATACGGACCCATGCCATGGATCGCATGATTCCGGAGCATTCCGCGCGGGGGTCGGTCATTGAACGGGGTCACCGAGCGGCCTTCATGGCGACCGAGGGCGAACTCACGAGAACCGGCGGGCTCGTGAGGCACGCACGCGTGCGTGCCGTCAGCCGCGGGCTCCCAGGAGGTGGTCCATGGCGAGCTGGTCGAGCTGCTCGAAGGCCATCCCGCGCTGGGCGGCGGCCTCCACGTCGAAGTCCTCGAACGCCGAGCGGTCCGCGAGCAGCGCCTTGAGGCCGTCCGCCGCGGTCTGCTGCGCCAGCTCGTCCAGACGCGAGGCGCGCAGCGCCTCCTGGACCACCGGGTCGGCGCGGAAGGCGGCCGAACGCTCCTTCAGGATCAGGTAGTTGCGCATGCAGCCGGCCGCCGACGCCCAGACGCCGTCGAGGTCCTCGGTGCGCGGCGGCTTGAAGTCGAAGTGCTTGGGGCCGGCGTAACCGGCGCTCTCCAGGAGGTCGACCAGCCAGAACGCGGCACGCAGGTCGCCGCCTCCGAAGCGCAGGTCCTGGTCGTACTTGATGCCGGACTGGCCGTTGAGGTCGATGTGGAAGAGCTTGCCCGCCCACAGGGCCTGGGCGATGCCGTGCGGGAAGTTGAGCCCGGCCATCTGCTCGTGGCCGACCTCGGGGTTGACGCCGTAGAGCTCCGGGCGCTCCAGGCGCTCGATGAACGCCAGGGCGTGGCCGACGGTGGGAAGCAGGATGTCGCCGCGGGGCTCGTTCGGCTTGGGCTCGATGGCGAACTTCAGGTTGTAGCCCTGTTCGGTGACGTACTCGCCGAGGAGGTCGAAGGCCTCCTTCATGCGGTCGAGCGCGACGCGTACGTCCTTGGCGGCGCCGGACTCGGCGCCCTCACGGCCGCCCCAGGCGACGTAGGTCTCGGCGCCGAGCTCGGCGGCGAGGTCGATGTTGCGGATCGTCTTGCGGAGGGCGTAGCGGCGTACGTCGCGGTCGTTCGCGGTGAACGCGCCGTCCTTGAAGACGGGGTGCGTGAAGAGGTTGGTGGTCGCCATCGGCACCTTCATGCCGGTCGCGTCGAGGGCCTCGCGGAAGCGCTTGATGTGCGACTCGCGCTCGGTGTCCGAGGACCCGAAGGGGATCAGGTCGTCGTCGTGGAAGGTCACACCGTGGGCGCCGAGCTCGGACAGACGCTGCACGGTCTCGACCGGGTCGAGGGCGCGGCGGGTGGCGTCGCCGAACGGGTCCCTTCCCTGCCAGCCGACGGTCCACAGGCCGAAGGTGAACCTGTCCTCGGGGGTGGGCTGGTAGTTCATGACGCGGCTCCTTGTTGCTTCGCTCCGACTATTTCGTCATGGCGGTTTACAAATTAGTATGCCGGAGCGTCTCTGGGAAGGGACAATGTGTCTCCGGGCGGAGACACATGCCGCACACAAGGGAGAAACCCGATGTCAGCAGCCGAGGGTCCGCTCGTCGTCGGCGTGGATTCGTCCACCCAGTCCACCAAGGCACTGGTCGTCGACGTGTCCACCGGCCAGATCGTCGCGAGTGGCCAGGCGCCGCACACCGTCTCCTCGGGGCCGGGCCGGGAGAGCGACCCCCGGCAGTGGTGGGACGCCCTGTGCGAGGCGCTGCGCCAGTGCGGGGACGCGGCCCGTGAAGCGGCGGCCGTGTCGATCGGCGGCCAGCAGCACGGCCTGGTCACCCTCGACGCCCAGGGTGAGCCGGTGCGCCCGGCCATGCTCTGGAACGACGTGCGGTCGGCGCCGCAGGCCACCCGCCTCATCGAGGAACTGGGCGGTCCGAAGGCCTGGGCGGAGCGCACCGGCAGCGTGCCCGGGGCGTCCTTCACGGTCACCAAGTGGGCCTGGCTCGCCGAGCACGAGCCGGAGTCGGTGCGCGCCACGGCGGCCGTCCGGCTCCCCCACGACTACCTCACGGAACGGCTCACGGGCCAGGGCACCACCGACCGGGGCGACGCCTCCGGCACGGGCTGGTGGGCCTCGGCCACCGAGGCGTACGACGAGGAGATCCTCCAGCACGTCGGGCTCGACCCGGCACTGCTCCCCCGGGTGGTGCGGCCGGGCGAGGTGGCGGGCACGGTGCGCGACGGTCACGACCTGCCGTTCTCCAAGGGCACACTCGTCGCCCCCGGAACCGGCGACAACGCCGCCGCCGCGCTCGGCCTGGGGCTGCGCCCCGGCGCGCCCGTGCTCAGCCTCGGGACGTCGGGCACGGTGTACGCGGTGTCGAAGCACCGCCCCGCCGACCCGTCCGGCACGGTCGCGGGCTTCGCCGACGCGCACGGCGACTGGCTGCCCCTGGCCTGCACCCTGAACTGCACCCTCGCCGTGGACCGGATCGCGGCCCTGCTGGGCCTGGACCGGGAAGCGGTGGAGCCCGGCACCTCGGTCACGCTGCTCCCGTACCTGGACGGCGAGCGCACCCCGAACCTCCCCAACGCCTCGGGCCTCCTGCACGGCCTGCGCCACGACACCACCGGTGGCCAGCTCCTCCAAGCCGCCTACGACGGTGCCGTGCACGCGCTGCTGGGCGCGCTCGACCTGGTCCTCGACGAGGACGCGGACCGCAGCACACCGCTGCTGCTGATCGGCGGCGGCGCGCGGGGCACGGCCTGGCAGGAGACGGTACGGCGGCTGTCGGGGCGTCCCGTCCAGGTGCCCGAGGCGAAGGAGCTGGTCGCGCTCGGCGCCGCCGCGCAGGCCGCGGGCCTGCTGACCGGTGAGGACCCGGCCGCGGTGGCCCGCCGCTGGAACACGGCCGCCGGGCCGGTGCTGGACGCCGTGGAACGGGACGAGGCGACGTTCGCCAGGATCTCCGGGGTACTCTCCGACGCGGCTCCGCTGTTCGAAAGGGGCACGGACGGCCGTTGACACATCCCCGGGGAGACGGACCCACACCGACCGAGGGCTGAGGGAGGCATGACCGCACCGCCGCACGAAGCGCACCCCGCCGGGCCCGGGCGTGCCCTGCCCGACACCCAGCAGGGCATGCGCCGCCGCAACCTCGCCCGGGTGATGCACACGGTGAGCGCCGAGGGTCCCCTCTCCCGTGCGGCCGTCGCCTCGCGCATCGGGCTGACCCGCGCGGCGGTGTCGACGCTGGTCGACGAGTTGATCCGGTCGGGCCTCCTCGAAGAACTGGGCCCCGAGCGGCCCGGCCGGGTGGGCCGCCCCGGATCGGCGCTCGCGGTCAGCGGACGCGGTCCGGCCGGGATCGGCGCGGAGGTCGGGGTCGACCATCTCGCCGTCTGCGCGGTCGACCTGCGCGGCGAGATACGGGCCCGGGCGGTACGGCACGGAGTGAACCGCGGCCGTTCCCCCGAGCCGGTCCTCGCCGAACTCACCGCGCTGGTACGGCAGGTCGTGGCCGAAGCGGACGCGGAGGGCCTGTGGCCGGCCGGGCTCGCGGTCGCCGTGCCCGGCCTGGTGGCCCGCGACGGCCGTACGGTCGTCCGCGCCCCGAACCTCGACTGGCACGACACGGATCTCGGCGACCTGCTGCCCTCCGAACTCCCGCCCACCGTGGACAACGAGGCCAACTTCGGCGGACTCGCCGAACTCTGGCTGGGCGAGACCACGCCCCGCGACTTCCTGCATGTGTCGGCCGAGATCGGTATCGGCGCGGCGGTCGTCGTGGACGGCGGGCTGCTGCGCGGAACCCGCGGATTCGCGGGCGAGTTGGGGCATGTTCCGGTGCGACCGGACGGACCGCCGTGCGCGTGCGGCGGGCGCGGGTGTCTCGAACAGTACGCGGGCGAGGAGGCCGTGCTGCGCGCCGCCGGCCTTGAACCCGGTGCGGACCGGGTCGGTCTGCTGGCCACCCGCGCCGCGGACGGCGACGAGGCGGTACGGCGCGCCCTGCACGACGCCGGTACGGCGCTGGGCATCGCGCTGACCGGCGCGGTCAATCTGCTCGATCCGCAACTGGTGGTGCTGGGCGGTGCCCTGTCCGGGCTCGCGCCCTGGCTGCTGCCGTCGCTGGAGGCGGAGTTGGCGCGCCGTACGGCGGGGCCGGCCTGTCCGGTGTCGGTGTCGCGGCTGGGGCCCGAGGGGCCGCTGCTGGGGGCCGCGCACTCGGTGGTGCGGGCCGTGCTCGACGACCCGGCGGCGGTAGCCGAAAGAGCTGAGCCGGCTCGGCGAGCTGTGGACATCGTGGCCGAACAGGCTTGAAACACCACCGACTTCACTCGTCCGGGTGGCCGAGTTTTCCACAACTCCGCCGCCGTCCACGGAAGCACGCGACGCCCTACTGCCCAACCCGCAAGCGCCGTACCGTGATTCACGCGAGGCGCAGCCGTCGTGATGTGAGAACGGCGGACAGGTGAGGGCGGACAGGGGGGATTCACGTGTCGGGGGAGACGGTTCAGGGACTGCGACGGGATGCCGTCGGGCTGCGCGAGGTCCTTTTCCAGAGCGTCACGGCGATGGCGCCGGCCGCCGCGGTCGCCGCGTCGATTCCCTCGGGCGCGGCCTTCGCGGGCGGCAGTCTGCCGCTGTCGGTACTGATCGCTTTGGTGGCCTGCCTGTTCACCGCGTCCTGCGTGGCGGAGCTGGCCCGCGAACTGCCCGCCGCCGGCTCGGTCGCCACGTACGCGGCGCAGGGACTGCATCCGGCCGTCGGCTTCCTGGTCGGCTGGGGCTACGTGTTCGTGGAGGCGCTGGTCCCGCCGCTGCTGCTTCTCCAACTCGGCTTCACCACGGCGGGCACCCTGCACCAGGAGTGGTCCTCGTACCCGGAGAGCCTGTGGTGGCCGTGGGCGCTCGCGGGCGCCGCGATCATCGCCGTGGCGGGCTGGTTCGGTGCTCGTGCCTCGGCCCGCTTCGGCACGGTTCTCGGGGTCTTCGAGATCCTCGTCTTCGTGGTCTTCGCCGTCTGGCTGATCGGCGAGGCCGGTAGCGCCAACACCCTTTCGGTGTTCGGTACTTCGCATACGGCCCAGGGTTACTCGGGGCTCGGCGGGGTCTTCGCCGGCTCGGTCTACACGGTGCTCGCGTTCGCCGGATTCGAGGCCGCGGCACCGCTCGCCGAGGAGACCAGGGACCCGCGCCGGACGATGCACCGCGCGGTGCTCGGCGCGGCCCTGGGTATCGGCCTGTTCTACGTACTGACGACCTACGCCATGACCGTGTACTTCGGCCCGGACCGCTTCGCCGGATTCGGCGCCTCCGGCGCGGCGTCCTGGGAAGGGGTGGCACGCGCGTCGTTCGGGCTGTTCTGGGTGCTGGTGTTCCTGGCCGTGGTCAACTCGACCATCGCCAACGCCAACGCGTGCGCCACCGTCTCGACCCGCACCGCCTTCGCCCTGGCCCGCATCCGGGTACTCCCCCGCCTGCTGGCCGTACTGCACCCACGCCACCGCTCCCCCGTCGCCGGCATCGCCGTGCAGACCGCCGTCGCGGTGAGCGCCGTACTGGGCCTCGGCCTCGGCTACGACCCGGTGACCGCGTTCCTCCTGCTGGCCACGGTCATCGTCACGGTCGTCATCGGTGTCTACATCGTCGTGAACCTGGCCTGCGCGGGCTACTTCCTGCGCCGCAGACGCGAGTTGCTCAAACCAGTACGGCACCTGCTGGTTCCCCTCCTCGGGATCGTGGCGTTCGTCCCGGCCCTGCTCACCGCGGCAGGCCTCCCGGTCTTCGACTTCGTCACCGAGCTGACCGCGCCCGTCTCGTACGCCGGACCGGTCGTCGGCGTCTGGATGGCGGCAGGGGTCGTGGTGCTCCTGGTCCTGCTACGGCGTCACCCCGGGCGAATAGCCGAGACCGCCCGTGTCCATCTCGACGAACCCCTCTCCAGCGGTCCCTCCCAGAACGGAGCAGTGCAGCCATGAACGACCCCCGGATCCTCACGGTGCGGCCCGAACCGGGCGAGTACGCCTGGACGTTCGGCGGTGCCGCGCCCGTGGCGCGCATCGCGCCCGGTACGGTCCTCGACCTCTACACGGAGGACTGCTTCGCCGGGCGGGTACGGTCCGCGAAGGACCTGGTGTCCGAGGTGTGCGAGTTCCCGTTCCTCAACCCGCAGACCGGTCCCTTCCATGTGGAGGGCGCGGAGCCGGGCGACACGGTCGCCGTGCACTTCGTGTCGATCGAACCGGCCCGCGACTGGGCGGCCTCGACCACGGTCCCGCTCTTCGGCGCGCTCACGTCGACGCACACCACGGCGACACTCCAGCCGCCGCTTCCGGAGACCGTCTGGATCTGGCAGTTGGACCGCAGCCGCCGTACGGCGTTGTTCCACGCGCGGGAGAGCGACATCGAAATCGAGCTGCCCATGGACCCGATGCACGGCACGGTGGGCGTGGCCCCCGCCAACCTGGAAGTGCGGTCGGCGCTGGTGCCCGACGCACACGGCGGGAACATGGACACACCCGAGATGCGGGCCGGAGTCACCTGCTATCTCGGGGTCAATGTCGAGGGTGCGCTCCTCAGCCTCGGTGACGGGCATGCCCGGCAGGGTGAGGGCGAGACCTGTGGTGTCGCGGTCGAGTGCGCGATGAACACCGTGGTCATCGTGGAGCTGTTGAAGGGCGTCGCGACTCCCTGGCCGCGCATCGAGTCGGACACGCACATCATCTCGACGGGTTCGGCACGCCCGTTGGAGGACGCGTTCCGTATCTCGCAGCTCGACCTGGTGCGCTGGCTGGTGCGGGACTACGGGTTCAGTGAACTGGACGCCTATCAATTCGCCACCCAGGCGGTCGAATCGCCGTTGGCCAACGTGTGCGACACCAACTACACCTGCGTGGCGAAGATCCGCAAAGAGTGGCTGCCCGCGCGCGAGACTCACCGAGGGCTGCACGCGCGGTTGCGTGCGACCGCGGCGGCCCTCCGGAACTGAACCGAAAGGCGACCCGACCATGGAACGGGCGACACCGCTCCCGAGCAGGCGATGGCTCCTGAAGGGCGCCGCCCTCGCCGCCGTCCCCTACGCGTTACTGCCCGCCCCGCAGGCCGACGCGCAGCAGCAGGCCGTCGACTACCCGCCGGCCGAATGGCAGCCGGCGACCTCCTCCAACTACACGGCGTCCAACCGCCCCGGCACCTATCCCGTCGACTACGTGGTCATCCACGTGACCCAGGAGACGTACTCCTCGACACTCTCCATCTTCCAGAACCCGAAGAAGAAGGTGTCCGCGCACTACCTGGTGCGGTCGGCCGACGGGCACGTGGCGCAGTGCGTCCGCGAGGCCGACATCGCCTGGCACGCGGGGAACTGGGACTACAACACCCGCAGCGTCGGCATCGAGCACGAGGGCTGGGTGGACCAGCCCGCGTACTTCACCGACGCCCTCTACGAGCAGTCGGCCAAGCTCACGGCGGCCATCTGCGCGAAGTACGGGCTCCCCAGGGACCGGTCCCACATCATCGGGCACTACGAGGTGCCGGGCACCGACCACACGGATCCGGGGCCGAACTGGGACTGGACTCGCTATATAAGACTGGTCGCCTCGGCCTGATCCGACCGGGACGGACCGCGTTCGGACCGTCCCGGTCGAAACGGTTGTCCGGACCCTTCCCCGGAGTGACGATGTCCGCAGGCGTTTCCCCGCCGTATCGCGGGCGTGTCACTGCGGTATCGCGGTACTCGGGACGTTGTATCGCCTTCCTGGGAGGCCGAGTTGACCGATCCATGGGTGGCCCTGGAGCCGGGGGCCGACCCTGCCGAACGGGTACGGGTGCTGCGGCGGGCGCACGAGACGTTCGCCGTGGCGGGCACGGTGCCGTCGCCGGTGCGCTCGGTGGTGGCGGATTCCTGGCGGCGATCGGCCCGTGCCGGCGTCGGTCCCGAGGGCACGGCGAACGTCGAACTCACGGACGGCGACCTGGGCGTCTATCGCGCGCAGCATCCGTTGGCCCGGGTGATGCCGCTGATCCGGGAGCTGATGGGCACGTTCGCGGCGGACGGCGAGCATCTGCTCGCGGTGTGCGACGCGCAGGGCAGGCTGTTGTGGGTCGAGGGGCATCCGGCGACCCGGCGGAAGGCCGGCCGGATGAACTTCGTGCCGGGCGCGCGCTGGGCGGAGAGCGCGGTCGGGACGAACGCGCCGGGTACGGCCGTCGCCGTGGACCGACCGGTGCAGGTGTTCGCGGCCGAGCACTTCATCCGGCGGGTGCAGCCGTGGACATGCGCGGCGGCCCCGGTGCACGATCCGCGCACCGGGCGGGTGCTCGGCGCCGTCGACATCACCGGCGGGAACGGGCTGGCGCACCCGCACAGCCTGGGCTTCGTCCAGGCCGTGGCGCGCGCCGCCGAGTCCCAGTTGGCGCTGCTCGCCCCGGAGCAGAAGAGCGTCGACGGACCCGAGTTGTCCGCGCTCGGCCGGGACGAGGCTCAACTGTGCGTCGACGGACGCAAGATGAGGCTGAGCCGTCGGCACAGCGAGATCATGGTGCTGCTGGCCCGGCATCCCGAGGGGCTGACCGGCGACGAGTTGTTGTGCGCGCTGTACGAGGACGAGTCGGTGCCACCGGTCACGCTCCGGGCCGAACTCGCCCGGTTGCGGCGGCTGTTGGGCCCCGGCCTGCTCGCCTCGCGTCCGTACCGGCTCATACTGCCGGTCGAGTCCGACGTGGCGATCGTCGAACGGCGGCTGGAAGGAGGCGCGGTCACGGGGGCGGCGACGGCGTACACGGGCCCGTTGCTGCCGGGTTCGCAGGCTCCGGCGGTGGTTCGGCTCAGGGCACGCCTGGCGGACGGCCTGCGTACGGCGTTGATCGCCCGCCGCGACCCCGACCTGCTGGCGGACTGGGCGCACGCGCCATGGGGCGAGGACGACCTCGACGTGTGGCGGGCGCTCGCGGCGATACGTCCGACGGCGCCGGTACGCTCCCGGCTCACCGCCCTGGAGTCGGAGCTGGCGGCACCGGGGCCCTGGTCCCGAGGGACAGGCCGCTGACGTAACGCGGCTGACGCACCCCGACCGACGCGCCTCGGCCGACGCGCCTCGGCCGACGTAGCTCTGCTTGACGTAGCCCTGCTTGACGTAGCTCCGCTGATGTACCGCGAGCGAGACGCCGCAACGTACATGCAACGTCCCGCTCCCTAGCCTCGCGCCGAGAGCTGCCCAACGGCGGGCAGCGCTGCTCCGGGAGGCACACCAGCATGACCCGTTACACGGCACCCGGCACCGAGGGCGCGATCGTCTCCTACCAGGCGCGCTACGACCACTTCATCGGCGGCGAGTACGTGCCGCCGGCTCGCGGGCAGTACTTCGAGAACCCGTCCCCGGTGAACGGGCAGCCGTTCACGGAGATCGCGCGCGGCACCGCCGAGGACGTGGAACGGGCGCTGGACGCGGCGCACGCCGCCGCGCCGGCCTGGGGCCGTACGTCGGTGACCGAGCGGTCCGACATCCTGCTCAAGATCGCCGACCGGATGGAGGCCAACCTGGAGCCCCTCGCGGTCGCGGAGAGCTGGGAGAACGGCAAGCCGATCCGTGAGACCCTCGCCGCCGACATCCCGCTCGCCATCGACCACTTCCGCTACTTCGCGGGGGCGATCCGGGCGCAGGAGGGTTCGCTGGGCGAGGTCGACGACGACACGGTGGCGTACCACTTCCACGAGCCGCTCGGGGTCGTGGCGCAGATCATCCCGTGGAACTTCCCCATCCTGATGGCGACTTGGAAGCTGGCCCCGGCGCTGGCGGCGGGCAACGCGGTCGTCATCAAGCCGGCCGAGCAGACGCCGGCGTCCATCCACTACTGGATGAGCCTGATCGCGGACCTGCTGCCGCCGGGCGTGGTGAACATCGTCAACGGCTTCGGGGTCGAGGCGGGCAAGCCGCTCGCGTCCAGCCCGCGCGTGGCGAAGGTCGCGTTCACCGGCGAGACCACGACAGGGCGGCTGATCATGCAGTACGCCTCCGAGAACATCAAGCCGGTCACGCTGGAGCTGGGCGGCAAGTCGCCGAACATCTTCTTCGACGACGTGTCGTCGGCGCGCGACGACTTCCTCGACAAGGCGCTCGAAGGCTTCACGATGTTCGCGCTCAACCAGGGCGAGGTGTGCACCTGTCCGTCGCGGGCGCTCGTCCAGCGCGGTCACTACTCCGACTTCCTCCAAGCGGCCGTCGCCCGCACGGAGTTGATCAAGCCGGGGCACCCGCTCGACACCGACACGATGATCGGCGCCCAGGCGTCCAACGACCAGTTGGAGAAGATCCTCTCCTACCTCGACATCGGTCGGCAGGAGGGCGCGAAGATCCTCACGGGCGGCGAACGCCTCGACTACGACGGCGAGTTGAAGGGCGGCTACTACGTCCAGCCGACCATCTTCGAGGGTGACAACCGGATGCGGATCTTCCAGGAGGAGATCTTCGGCCCGGTGGTCTCGGTGACGTCGTTCGACGACTTCGACGACGCGATCAAGGTCGCGAACGACACGCTGTACGGTCTCGGCGCCGGCGTGTGGACCCGGGACATCAACACGGCGTACCGCGCGGGCCGGGCGATCCAGGCGGGCCGGGTGTGGACCAACTGCTACCACGCGTACCCCGCGCACGCGGCGTTCGGCGGCTACAAGCAGTCGGGCATCGGCCGTGAGAACCACAAGATGATGCTGGAGCACTACCAGCAGACGAAGAACCTCCTGGTCTCGTACTCGCCGAAGAAGCTGGGCTTCTTCTAGAGCAACACGTTTGCCTGTCCGTTCCGGAACACCTCCGGAACGGACAGGGCCGAGACGCCACAGGCCGGATCAACAGGCCATCGCCGACTCAACAAAAGGAGTCCACGCCCCCGAGAATCCCCGGACCGACGTGCTCCTGACATGACACCTGGTGAAGTGTCAGGATGCTGTTGACAAAGGGTATTTGGGGGATTCATGCGGCAGCGTTCGTTGCTTCCTGTGCAAGTTGTCGTGCTGGTCTCGGCGACGCTGCTGGAGGTTCTGGCCAACTTCGCCGCGAACGCGGTGCAGTCGCCGGTGGCCAGGCTGATCGGCCGGGTCGCGCCGGCGGCGGTCGTGGTCCTGATCTGCGTGGTGATCGGCGGGCAGGTGCTCGTCCAGAAGCGCTCCAACCCCGCCGCTCCGCGACCCGCCTGGGACAGCGACCGCACCCCCTACCCGGGACTGGCCGCCTTCGACCGTGCCGACGCGGCGGTGTTCTTCGGCCGGGAGGACGAGATCGCCGGGATCATCCGGCGGCTGCACCTGTCCGCGCAGCGGCCGGCGGAACGGTTCGTCTGTCTGACCGGCACCTCGGGCAGCGGCAAGAGTTCGCTGGTGCACGCGGGTGTGCTGCCCCGGCTGCTGGAGTCCCGGTGGCGCCCCCTGCCGGTGATCGTGCCCGGCACGGACCCCCTGCGGCATCTGGAGGAGGCGCTCGCGGCCAGGCCCCGCGGCGCGTCCGCGGTCAGAGCCGGGCGCACCCTGCTGGTCGTAGACCAGTTGGAGGAACTGGTGACCGCCTCGCCGCCGGAGCGGCGCGAGCGCTTCCTCGCCGGGCTGGCCGAGGCGCTGCGCGAGGACCGCAGACTGTGGGTGATGGCGACGCTGCGGGTGGAGTTCCTGCCGGAGTTCCTCGCCTCGGCGCAGCAGGAACTGTTCACCGCGCCCACCGCGCTCGGCACGATGAGCACCGCCGAGTTGGTGGCCGCCGTGGAGCAGCCCGCCCGGCTGTCCGGCGGCGCGTTCGAACCGGGGCTGGTCGCGCGGATCGTGGAGGACACCGGCACCGCCGACGCGCTGCCGCTCCTCGCCTATCTGCTGCGGGAGCTCTATCTCTCGGTCGGCGACTCCAAGATCGCCACCAAGGAGAGCTACCTGGCGCTCGGCGGCGTCACCGGCGCCCTCGCCCGTCAGGCCGACGAGGTCTTCGCCACGGTCGTCGACGAGCACGGCGCGGACACGGTCCTGACCGCGCTGCTCCTGCTGGTGGGCATGGAGGCGGGCGAACCGGTCAAACGCCGGGTCCCGACAGCCGAACTCTCGCCCACCGAGCGGGAGATCCTACGGCCCTTCGACGCGGCCCGGCTGCTGGTGGTGACCAGGGTCGACGACGTGCCCGCGGTGCAGGTCGCGCACGAGGCGCTGTTCCGGCAGTGGCCGCCGTTGCAGCAGCAGGTGACGGTCCGGGCCGAACTGCTCAAGAGCCGCAGCGAGTTGGAACGCTGGGCCGCGGACTGGCAGGCGTCCGGACGCAGCCCCGACTATCTGCTCACCGGGGAGCGGCTGGCGGTGGCCGGGCGCTGGCTGGCCGGTCTGGAGACCGCGGACGGCGCCACGGTGGCCGTGCGGGAACTGGTCGTGGCCTCGCGCAGCAAGGACCGGGACTTCCTGCTGCGGGTCTCGGAGTCGATCGGCCAGTACGTCCTGGCCAACGCCGAACGCGAACCCGAGCTCGGCACCCTGCTGGCCGCGACCGTCCTCACCGAGTGCCCGCCCACCTCGACGGCGGTGCGCGCGCTGATGACCGCGCTGGCCCACAACCACACCCGGGCTGTGCTGGCCGGTCACCGGGCCGGGGTGCGCGCGATGTCCTGGTCGCCGGACGGTGCCTGGCTGGCGACCGGTTCGCTCGACGGCACCGTACGGCTGTGGGACACGGCCACCGGAGCGGCGGGCAGGGTCCTGGAAGGGCACGGCGACGGCATCGTCGCGGTGCACTGGTCGCCGGACGCGCGGCTGCTGGCCACCGGTTCACGGGACCGTACGGCCAGGGTCTGGGACCCTGCCACCGGCCGGACCGTCGCCGTGCTCGACACGGCCACCGACACAGTGCGCGACGTCGCCTTCTCCCCCGACGGCGAGCTGCTGGCGACCTGTTCCCGGGACCGGCGCATCCGGGTCTTCGCCACCGCCGGGTGGGCGCAGGTCGCCGAACCGGCCGGGCACGGCGACGAGATCTACCAGCTGGCCTGGTCCCCGGACGGCACCCGGCTGCTCTCCGCCGCCTACGACCGCAGTTACATCCTGTGGCTGCGGGAGAACTGGCGGCCACAGCGGGTCGGCGACCGGCCCTCGGGCCATGCCACGCAGTTCGGCTGGACCACGGACGGGGCCTTCCTGGTCTCCGGCGAGCAGCGGATCAAGGTGATCGACGCGGCCACCGGCCAGGTGCGGCGCGTCTTCCCCGAGCGCAGCGAACTGATCGTCAGCCTGCGCTGCGCGCCGACCGGCGACAGCTTCGCGCTGTCCTCACGCGGGCCCGAGGTCAGGATCCGGATGCTCGACCACGGCGATGTGCGGGCGCGGCTCCGCGGTCACGCCACCCGGGTCGAGGCAGTGGCCTGGTCGCCGAGCGGAGAGCAGCTGGCGGCCGGGGCGGAGGACGGCGCCACCCGGATCTGGTCGGTCGACGTCCCCGGCGCGGAGCTGTACGCCACGGACCGGCATCCGGGCCTGGTCAGCGGCCTGGACCTGAGTCCGGACGGGGAGTTGATCGCCTCCGGGGCCGCCGACGGTGTGGTGCGGCTCTGGAGCGCGCACGACGGCAGGCCGGTGGCCGCCCTTCCCGGACACGGCACCGTGGTCACCGACCTGCGCTGGCACCCGCACGGTGATGCGCTGGTGAGCTGCGCGGACGACGGCACGGTACGGATCTGGAGACCCGCCGCCACCGGCACCTGGGCGGGGGTGGGGGCGGGGACGGAAAGCGTCTTCGCCACCGAGGAGACCGTCGAGGCACTGGCCTGGTCACCGGACGGCGCACGACTGGCCCTGGCCGGCCGGGACCAGCGGGTCACCGTGCTCGACGCCGGGACGTGGGAGGTCCTCGGCCGGTACGGGGACCACTCCCAGTGGGTCTGCGCCGTGGCCTGGTCACCCCGCGCCGATCTGCTGGCGAGCGGCTCCGACGACCACACGGCGCAGCTGTGGGACGTCGCCTCGGCACGGCTGCTGCACCGGCTGGTCGGGCATCAGAGCTGGGTCGACGCGGTCGCGTTCGCCCCGGACGGAGCACGGCTGGCGACCAGCTCGGCCGATCTGACGGTACGGCTGTGGGACGTGGCCACCGGAGACCAGGTCGCCGTGTTGCGCGGCCACGAGGCACGCATCCGCGCCGTCGCCTACGCCCCCGACGGACGGCTGCTGGCCACCGCCTCCGACGACCGCACGGTACGGCTGTGGGACGCGCGCACCGGTCAGGAGCACCGGGTGATCGGCATCCACCGGGACCGGGTCCAGCGGCTGGCCTGGTTCCCGGACGGCCGCCGGGTGGCCACCGCCTCCGAGGACGGGACCGTCCGCGTCTGGGCCGCCGAGGGAGACCTAGCGGCCCTCCTGGCGACCGCCAGGGACCGCATCTTCCGCACCCTCACCCCGCACGAACGCCGGACCCACCTGCTCCCCGAGTAGCCGGCCGCCGCGGAAGCAGCAGTGCTTCGTCCGCGGCCCGGCGCCTTCGACTCGTCAGCCGGCGCTCCACTTCTGGTTGTCGCCGCCGGTGCAGCTCCACAGCTGGAGTTCCGCGCCGTTGCCGGTGCCCGCGTCGGTGACGTCGACGCATTTGTCGGCCTGGAGGTTGACCAGGTCGTGGGCCGCGTTGAGCCGGAAGCGCTGGGCTCCGGTGCCGTTGCAGGTGACGAGTTTGATCCAGGCGCCGTCCGTGCGCGAACCGCCGTCGACGTCCATGCACTTGCCCAGGGCGCGGACCGTTCCGTCCGACCCGAATCGCCACTGCTGCCGGGCGGCGCCCGTGCAGTCCCAGATCTGGAGGCGGGTGTTGTCCACCGGGTTGCCGCCGGACACGTCGATGCAGCGGCCGGAACCGTGCCCCCGGATCAGCACACCCTTGGCGGCGGCGGTGGATTGGGCGGCGGGCGTCGAACTCCCGGACGGCGCACCGCCGTTCTTGGCGTCAACCGTCGCGGTCGCCCTGGCGTGAGCGGTGTCCTTGCCGGATGCCGACGAACCGGCCTTCGGGGTCGGCCGCTTGCTGGGGTCGGCTTCGAGGGCCGAGGATTCACCCGACGGCGAGGCCGCATCGGACGAGTCGGTCACGTCGTCGTGCTCTCCCCCGGCCCGGGCCGCGTCCGATCCGGTGTCGGCCGCCGAGCCTCCCTTGCCGTCGCCGCCGCCCATGAGGAGCAGGGAGCCGGTCAGCAGGACGACGGCGGTGGCCGCGACGGCGAGCACCAGCCCGCGACGCCGCGCGGATCGAGGCCGGGGCCCGGGGTGAGGGTGGGGGTGGGACGGGAATGCGGAACGGTCCACGGCCTCCGCGCCGACGACGCCACGGCCGGTCACGTGCCCGGCGGGGACGGCGGTACGCCCGCCCAACTGCCCACCGCCCGGCGTTCGTTCGGTGAATGCCGCGAACTCGGCCGCCGCCGCGGACATGCGCGGCGGGGACACGGACCCGGGATCGGTCACGTCGTCGGCCACGTCGCCGGACTCGGAGTCGGCGGCGGGTCCCAGCGCGGCTGCCGCGGCGGCGATGGCCGAGGGGCCCTTCGACCGGCGCGGCAGGGGCCGGGACGCGGCGTCGGGCTGATCGGGCCGGGCCGTGGCGTCCTCCGCCGTCGGATCCTCGGAGGAGGCCGTCATGTCGTCCTTCCGGTACGGGGGTGGTGGTTTGCCGAGCGGTCAGCCGGTACGACGCCGAAGGGTCGAAGACGTCGTAGCCGTCCAGGTTCGTCCGGGTTCGTCGTGGATCGTCCGTGGGCGGCTGTGGTGGTCCGCGACGGACATGGCGGACTCCGGCGATCGCCTTCCTCGCACCCGAGGGCGATTGTGTCGTGCTCACGACCGCCTAGGCAAAGGGCGACACGCGGGCGGCCGTCCGGGGCGCGGGTTCTTCGGGGACTCCGATTGCGGCGCCGCGCGCCCGCACCGAACGGGTCCCGGCATCGCCGCAGGTGACAGTGGTAACGGTGCTCATTGCAGGCTTTGGTAAAACCCTCCGGGGCGCGGTTGACTGCCCTTCGCCGACGCACGACAGCGACCCTGGGAGCCCCCGTGTCCGACCATCACGCCCACGAGCACGGCGGCCACGACCACGGGAGCGGCGGCGGTCACTCCGGCCACTCGCACGGAGTGTCCGCGGACGCCGACCGGCGCTGGCTGACGATCGCCCTGGTACTGATCAGTGTGTTCATGCTCGCCGAGGTCGCGGTCGGGGTCGCGGCCAACTCGCTGGCGCTGATCTCGGACGCCGCGCACATGCTCACCGACGTCGCCTCCATCGTGCTCGCGCTGGTCGCGATGCGACTCGCGGCCCGCCCGGCGAAGGGGCATTTCACCTACGGCTTCAAGCGCGTCGAGATCCTCTCCGCACAGGCCAACGGCCTGACCCTGCTGCTCCTTTCCCTGTGGCTCGCCTACGAGGCGGTACGGCGCCTCGTGGCCCCGCCCGAGGTCACCGGCGGTCTGGTCCTGGTCACCGCGCTGGTCGGAGTCGTGGTCAACCTGGTGGCCACCTGGTGCATCTCCAGGGCCAACCGCACCTCGCTGAACGTCGAGGGCACCTACCAGCACATCCTCACCGACCTGTTCGGGTTCATCGCCACCGCCGTCGCCGGAGCCGTCGTACTCACCACCGGTTTCGCGCGCGCGGACGCGATCGCCTCCCTGTTCGTGGTGGTCCTGATGCTGCGGGCCGGCTACGGCCTGGTCCGCGACTCCGGACGGATCTTCCTCGAAGCCTCGCCCGCCGGGATCGACCCCGACGCCCTGGGAGATCGCCTGGCCGCGCAGGACACCGTCGTCGAGGTGCACGACCTGCACGTCTGGACGATCACCTCCGGGCAGAGCGCCCTGTCCGCCCACGTCCTGGTGGAGCCGGGCGGCGACTGCCACGCCGTGCGCCGGGGACTGCAGAGGATGCTGCTGGAGGAGTACCGCATCAGCCACGCCACGCTCCAGGTCGACCACTTGGGCGAGGACACCCCGGACCTGCTCCAGATCACCGGCGCCGGCGACGACGACCGGGACGCGCACTGCGACGACGCGCACGGCCCCGTCCACCGCCCCGGCCCCCACGACCACTGAGCGGACCCGGCGCGCCGGGCGGCCCGGCCCCACCGCTACACCTCGATGTGCCAGCCCATGATGACCGTACGGTCGCGGGGCAGGCCGAAGTGTTCGGCGGCGTCGGCGGTGATGTGGGAGGTGGCGATGAACAGCCGTTTGCGCCAGGGCGCCATCGTCGGGGCCTGGCCGCGCCGGAGCTCGATCGTCGAGAGGAAGTACGAGGCCTGGTCGAGCGCCAACGGGCCCTCGGTGTCGGCCGGTTCGAGGAGCGCCAGGGTGCCGGGCACGTCCGGGGTCTCCATGTAGCCGAAGCGGGCGGTGACATGGACGATGCCGTCGTCGGCGTAGCCGAGGCCGTCGACGACGAGCCGGCGGTCGACCGGGACGCGGGGCACGGGTTCGGTCTCGATGGACAGGATCACGACCTGTTCGTGCCGCACATGGTTGTGTTCGACGTTGGCCCGCATGGCGAGCGGTGCCGTCCGCTTGCCCCGGTTGAGGAACACCGCCGTGCCGGGGACCTGGAGCACCGGCCTTTCCCCGCTGCGGAGTTGGTCGACGAACTCGCGCAACGACCCCTCGTGGTCGGCGCGTTCGGCGGTGACGACCGCACGGCCGCGCTGCCAGGTCGTCATGACGGTGAACGCGGTGACGCCGATCAGCAGCGGCAGCCACGCGCCGTGGACGAGCTTGGTGAGGTTGGCCGCCACGAACAGCAGGTCGACGCAGAGCAGCAGGGTCGCTCCGGTGACGACGAGCCATCCGGGGGTGCGCCATTTCGCGCGGGCGACGTAGAAGAACAGCAGGGTGGTGATGGTGATGGTGCCGGTGACCGCCATGCCGAAGGCGAAGGCGAGCGCCGCCGAGCTGCGGAAGGCGAAGACCAGGGTGAGGACCGAGACCATGAGCAGCCAGTTGATCCAGGGGACGTAGATCTGGCCGATGGTGGACTCGGAGGTGTGCGCGATCCGCAGCCTCGGCAGGTAGCCGAGCTGGGCGGCCTGGGAGGCGACCGAGTACGCGCCGGTGATGACCGCCTGGGAGGCGATCACGGTGGCCGCGGTGGCGAGCAGGACCATCGGCCATCGTCCCCAGTGGGGCACGAGGAGGAAGAAGGGGCTGCTGATGTTGGCCGAGTCGTCGAGGATCAGGGCGCCCTGGCCGAAGTAGCTCAGGACGCAGGCGGGGAAGACGAGGAACAGCCAGCCGCGGGTGATGGCCCGGCGGCCGAAGTGCCCCATGTCGGCGTAGAGGGCCTCCGCGCCGGTGACCGCGAGCACGACCGCGGCGAGGGCGAAGAAGGCGGTGCCGAAGTGGCCGAAGAGGAAGCCGAGGGCGTAACTCGGCGACAGGGCGCGGAGGATGGCCGGGTGGTCGGCGATGCCCGCGACCCCGCACGCGCCGATGGCCGTGAACCAGAGGATCATGACCGGCCCGAACACCCGGCCCACGGCCGCCGTTCCCCGCCGCTGCACCAGGAACAGCACGACGATGATCACGGCGGTGATCGGCACGACCGCGTCGTCCAGCGACGGTTCCACGACCTTGAGGCCTTCGACCGCCGACAGCACCGAGATCGCGGGGGTGATCATGCTGTCGCCGAAGAACAGGGAGGCGCCGAAGATGCCGAGTCCGGCCAGGATCACGGCGGTTCGCCCGCCGTGGTGCGAACTCCACCGTCTCAGCAGGGTGATCAGCGCCATGATGCCGCCCTCGCCCTCGTTGTCGGCACGCATCGCGAGCAGCACGTAGGTGACCGTGACGACGACCGTGACCGACCAGAAGATCAGCGACACCACCCCGTAGACGTTCTGGACGGTGACCGGGACCGGGTGCGGGTCGCCCGGGCTGAAGACGGTCTGGAGGGTGTAGATCGGGCTGGTCCCGATGTCGCCGAAGACGACACCGAGGGCGCCGATCACCACCGCGAGCCGTACCGTCTCGCGGGCGCTCGCCCGGCTCGCCCCGGGCGGCCGGTCCGCGGACGCGTCGTCCGCCTCGGCCGTCTGCCCACCATCGGCCATGGGTGCTCCTCCTCGTCGCGGACCGCGGTGGCGCGGGCCCGGTGCGTCGGGGCGGACACTACCGATGCGACGGCGGGATGGGCCGGAGGCGGGCGCCGCTCCCCCTCGCCTCGTGTCGCCGTGCGAGCGGGGGCGCACTCCCGGGGAGCGTCAGTGGCACTCCTCGGCCGAATCAGCCGGTACCAGCCCAAAAGACCTGGTCAGAGTCCCCACAGTAAACACCTTGTAGCGTACTACGCGTATAGTTTCGCTGTGAGCAACTACAGTCCAGATACCGAAACGACAGGTTCGCAGTCCGGCGGGGTGCAGTCCGTGGATCGCGCCATCAGTGTGCTGGAGATTCTCGCGCAGCGCGGCGAGGCCGGGGTCAGCGAGGTGGCCGGCGAGATCGACGTGCACAAGTCGACCGCGTTCCGGCTGCTCGGGGCGCTGGAGGCGCGGGGGTTGGTGGAGCAGGCCGGTGAGCGCGGCAAGTACCGGCTCGGCTTCGGGATCGTGCGGCTGGCCGGTGCGGTCACCGGGCGGATCGACATCACCCAGCAGGGCCGCCCGGTGTGCGAGCGGCTCGCCGAGGAGATCGGCGAGACGGTCAACATCGCTGTCATGCAGGAGCAGTTCGCGATCAACCTGTACGAGGTGCGCGGCCCGGGTGCCGTCACCGCGCACAACTGGGTGGGCGAACTGACCCCGTTGCACGCCACTTCCAGCGGCAAGGTCCTGCTGGCCCACATGCCCGCGAAGGAGCGCGCCGCGCTGCTGGCGGAGGCGGGCCTGAAGAAGGTGACCCCGCGCACCATCACCTCGAAGACGCGGCTGGAGAAGAATCTCGCCGAGGCCCGGGAGCGCGGATACGCCTGGACGCTGGAGGAGTTGGAGGTCGGGCTGCACGCCGTGGCCGCCCCGGTGCGCAACCGCGACGGTGAGGTCATCGCCGCGGTCAGCGCCTCGGGACCGGCCTACCGGTTCACCGAGGAGCGGCTGCACGAGCTCGCCCCGCTGCTGGTCAAGGGTGCCGAGGAGATAAGCCACCGCATGGGCTACCTGGGCTGAGTCATCCCTGGTGGGTGCCGTTCCCCAGGCGCTCGTTCACCCAGTCGTGGAACGCGCCGATGTGATGCTCGCTGGGCACCAGCACCCCGCCCTTGGCGTACATCCGTGAGCTCATTCCGGGCTGTGTGCGCTCGCAGGCCTCGAAGTCCTGGCGGTTGACGCGGTCGAAGAGCTCCACGGACCGGCTGACGTCCTTGCCGCTCTCGACGACGTGCGGGAGGTAGAGCCAGTCGCACTCGACGATCGTGCGGTCGACGGCCACCGGGTACATCCGGTGGAAGATCACATGGTCGGGGACGAGGTTGATGAACACCTGCGGCTTGATGGTGATCGCGTAGTAGCGGCGGTCCTGGTCCTCGCTCACCCCCGGGATGCGGTCGAGCCCTTCCGATCCGTCCACGGTGAAGCCCCGCACCTCCTCGCCGAACTCCGCGCCGTGCCCGACGTAGTACTGGGCCGCGTAGCCGTCGGCGAACTCCGGGAGTACTTCGGTGAGTTCGGGGTGGATGGTGGCGCAGTGGTAGCACTCCATGAAGTTCTCGATGATGAGCTTCCAGTTGGCCTCGACGTCGTAGACGATGCGCCGGCCCACCGAGAGGTGGTCGATGTCGTAGTGCTCCAGCGACTCCACGTCGCCGAGCCGGGTGACGACCTCGCTGATGACGTCCTCGTCGAACGACGGCGGGTTCTCCGCCAGGTTGACCCACACATAGCCGAGCCATTCCCGCACGGCGACGCTCACGAGCCCGAACTCGGTGCGGCCGACGTCCGGCATCTTCGTCAGGTTGGGCGCCGCGACGAGCTTGCCGTTCAGGTCGTAGGTCCAGGCGTGGTACGGGCACTGGAAGGCGCGTTTGACCTCGCCGCTCTCCTCGGTGCGGAGCTTGGCGCCGCGGTGGCGGCACACGTTGAAGTAGGCGCGTATCGAGTGGTCGCGGGCGCGGGTGATCAGGATGCTCTCGCGGCCGACGTCCACGGTGCGGAAGGCGCCCGGCGCGGCGAGTTCGGAGGAGCGCACGGCGCAGAACCACATCGTCTCGAAGATGCGTTCCTGTTCCTGGGCGAAGACGGCCGGGTCCGTGTAGGAGGAGCCGGGCAGGGTGGCGATCAGGCTGTCGGGCAGGCTGGTCGAGGTCACAGTGCACTCCTCGGAGAACGTCGTGGATCGGTCGGTCACGCGCCGGGAAGAGCGGCCCCGGACGGCGCGGGTAGGGGTCAACTCACCGTGGCGGCGAGCTGCTTGCGCCACCTCATGAACAGCCGCGGCTGGTCCATGGCGAGCACGGCGACCGGCTGTCCGTCGCGCCGGTAGACGGCGAGGAAGCTCCGGTCGCCCGGGGTCCCCTCCTCGACGGTCACGCTGTCGGCACCGGCCGCGTGACCGGCGAACTGGATCTTCACGCCGTACTGGTCCGACCAGAAGTACGGCGGCCGGGGCACTCCCGGCTCCGCCGCCCCCCACGACAGCAGCGCGGCCACCGCCGCGTCCGGCCGCTCCCGCGCCCCGGTCCAGTGCTCGACCCGCCGGTGGAACCCCGCCCGCGGGTCGTACCAGGAAGCGCAGTCCCCTACGGCGACCACGCCGGCGAGGCTGCTACGGCCGTCCGCGCCGCACTTGACGCCGTTGTCGAGTTCGACGCCGGAGCCTTCGAGCCACTCGACGCACGGGCGGGCGCCGACACCCACAACCACGATGTCCGCGGGGACGGTGCGCCCGTCCTCCAGCAGTACCGCCTCGACGCGGGCCTCCCCGCTCAGCCCTTTCACCCCGGTACCGCACAACAGCCGTACGCCGTGGGCCTCATGGAGGGCGGAGACGATGCCGCCCATGGTCTCGCCGAGGGGGCCGGCCAGCGGGGTCGGTGCCGCTTCGATCACCGTCACGTCGAGTCCGAGGGCGTACGCGGTGGAGGCGACCTCGGCGCCGATGAAGCCGCCGCCGATCACCACCAGCCTTCCGCCCAGGGCGAGTTCGTCGCGCAGGGCACGGGCGTCGTCCAGGGTGCGCAGGGTGTGCACACCGGCCAGCCCTGCTGTGCCCGGCAGGTCGCGCGCGACCGCTCCGGTCGCCACGACGACTCCGTCGGCCCGCACCCGGCGACCGTCGTCGAGGGTCAGCACCCGCTCCGCGCCCTCGGCGTGGAGGGCGACGGCACGGGCACCGAGCAGCCACTCGGCGCGCAGGTCCTCGTCGCCGGACTCCAGGGCGAGTTCGGCCTCGCCCAGCGTCCCGGCCAGGAACTCCTTGGACAACGGCGGTCTGTCGTAGGGGCGGTGGGGTTCGTCGCCGATGACGACGAGCCGTCCGTCGTAGCCCTGTCGGCGCAGCGAGCGTGCCGCCGACAGCCCGGCCAGCGAGGCGCCGACCACGGCCACGGTCCTCACGCGGGTCCGCCGGCGAGCCGGGACGCGACGCAGGGCGGCAGGTTCGGGGCGTCCGTGGACGGGACGACGTAGATCATGCCGTCCTGGACGAGGACTTCGTGGGTACGCACCGGGCGCTTGGCCGGCGGGGCGTCCACGGCGCCGGTCCGCAGGTCGAACTTCGAGGCGTGCAGCGGGCATTCCACCTCGCAGCCCTCCAGCCAGCCGTCGGCGAGCGAGGCGTCCTGGTGGGTGCACGTGTCGTCGATGGCGAAGACCTCGCCGTCGTCGGTGTGGAACACCGAAACCGGCGGATCGATGTCGAGCCGGTAGGCCTCGCCTCGCGGCAGATCCACGAGAAGGCACGCGGGAATCATCATGACACCTCGGTGCGTATAGCGAAACGGATTGCGGTAAGCGCAACGTCAGTTTGAGGGCGCTCCCAAACCCTTGTCAAGGCGTCCAGAGGACAGTCGAACCCCCCTTTTGGCGTTGCCCTTCACGCAACAGACTTCACGATAAGCAACTAAAGGGCGTCGGTGAGATGGCCGAGTCCGCCCGGATCCGGTTGAGGCACCGCGTTCGCATTGCGGTTAGGGTGCTGATGACCCACTAAGGGGACACAAGGGGGGCTCGTGTTGGAACGTCCGGCAGGGCAAGACCTGGCAGCCGGTCCGGACCGGCCCCCGGCCCGCGCCGTGCTGCCCGTGCCGCTGCGCCCCCCGCTCGCCCTCGTCGCGGTCCTCTCCGCCCTGGTGGTCGGCGCGCTCGGGCTGCGGTACGCCGGGCACACCGCGCCCGGCGCGGTGGACAGCTGGATCTTCCCGCCGACGTCGGACAGCGTGCGGGCGCCGTGGCGCCAAGTCGCCCTGGTGCTGGACTTCCTGGGGGAACCCGTGGGGTCGGTGCTGGTGATCGCGGCGGGGGTGGCGGGATGCCTGGTGCTACGGCGTCCCCGTGCGGCCGTGCTCGTCCTCGCGGGGGCCGGCGTGACCGTGGGGACGACCACGCTGCTCAAGCAGGTGGTGGGGCGGACCATCCACGGGCCCGGGAACCTGTCGTACCCGAGCGGGCACACCGCCTTCGCCACCGCGCTCGCGCTCATGGCGGCGCTGGTGGCGACCGACCGGCTCGGTCTCGGCCGGACGGCCGGCACGTCACTCGTGCTCGCGGCCGGGCTGGTGGCCGGGGCGGTCATGGGCTGGGCGGAGGTCGGACTCGGCGCGCACTACCCGACGGACGCCCTCGGCGGCTGGTGCACCGCGCTGGCGGTGGTTCCGGCCACCGCCTGGCTGGTGGACCGGGCCGCCGACCGACTGGGCTCCGGGACGGCCGTCCGGACGGGCGGGCGCCCGCCGGGCCGGACGGCCGGCACCGGTCGCCGCGAACGCGGCTGACGTCGGCTCACGCCGTCCGGCGGAACACCGGCTTCACCGCGCGCCCCGCGAGCCACGGGGTGGGATCGGCGGCGTCCAGCGCCTTCCGGTACACCGCGCACGCCTGGGCCACCACGTCGACCGTGCGGTCGATGTCCTCGTCGTCGAGGGCGCTGCTGACCACGAAGGACGGGGCGAGGACACCACCCGCGAGGAGGCGGCGCAGGAACAGGGTGCGGTACTGCTGGGAGGGTTGCAGGTTCTCGTCCAGGGTGGCGAAGACCAGGTTGCTGGCCCGGCCCCGGACCACGACGTGGTCGGCCACGCCCATGGCCGCGGCCACGTCGCGGACCCCGGCGGCCAGGCGTTCGCCGAGGGCGTGGAGGCGCGCGGTGACGCCCTCCTCGGCATAGGTGGTCTGCACGGCCATCGCGGCGGCGAGGGAGTGGGTCTCGGCGCCGTGGGTGGTGGACAGCAGGAAGACCCGGTCGCGGTCGCCGGGGTCGCGCAGTCCGCCGCGTTCCATCAGGTCGCGGCGGCCGGCCAGGGCGGAGACGGCGAAGCCGTTGCCCAGCGCCTTGCCGAAGGTGGAGAGGTCGGGGACGACGCCGTAGAGGCCCTGGGCGCCCGCCTCCGACCAGCGGAAGCCGGTGATCATCTCGTCGAAGACGAGTACGCAGCCGTGCCGGTCGGCGAGTCGGCGCAGGCCCGCGAGGTAGCCGGGCGGGGGCTCGGTGTGGGTGGCGGGTTCGAGGATGAGGCAGGCGATCTCGCCGGGGTGGCGGGCGAGCAGCTCCTCCGTGGCGGCCAGGTCGCCGTAGGGGAAGGTCGTGATGAGGTCGGTGGTCGTCGACGGGATGCCCGCGGACATCGGTGTGGTGCCGATGAACCAGTCGTCGACGGAGAAGAAGGGGTGGTCGGAGCAGAGGGCCACCCGGGAGCGGCCGGTGGCGGCACGGGCGAGCCGGACCGCGGCGGAGGTGGCGTCGGAGCCGTTCTTGGCGAACTTCACCATCTCGGCGGTCGGCACGGTGGCCAGGAAGCGTTCGGCGGCCTCGACCTCGACGATGGAGGGCCGTACGAAGTTGCTGCCGCGGCCGAGTTCGCGCTGTACGGCCTCGATCACGCGCGGGTGGGCGTGACCGAGGCTGACCGAGCGCAGACCGGAGCCGTACTCGATGTAGCGGTTGCCGTCGACGTCCCACACGTGGGCACCGCTGCCGTGGCTGATGACCGGGGCCAGGTTCTCGGGGTACTGGTCGTCGCCCTTGGCGTAGGTGTGCGCACCCCCGGGGATCATGGCGTGCAGCCGCTCGTTGGCTGTCCGCGACAGGGGGAGGTGGAGCTCTTCGGTGTCCACGGGGACCTCAGCTTTCTCTGTGCTTCAGGACCTCGGCGAGACTCGGCGCCTCACGGTCCCGTTGGGACATCAGTGCGGCCGGAAGCGGCCAGGGGATGGCCAGTTCCGGGTCGTCGAACGCGATGGTCACGTCCTCGGCCGGATCGTGCGGCCGGTCGATGCGGTAAGAGGTGTCAGCTGTTTCGGTGAGTGCCTGAAAACCGTGCGCGCATCCCGCGGGAATGTAAAGAGTTGGTTGTGATTCTCCTGTGAGTTCAAAGGAAACCCAATTGCGGTAGGTCGGGGAATCCGGCCGCAGGTCGACGACGACGTCGAAGATCCGCCCGTACGAGCACCGCACCAGCTTGGCCTCGCCGGCGCCCGAGCGCAGGTGCAGGCCGCGCAGCACACCCCGGACCGAGCGGGAGAGGCTGTCCTGGACGAAGGCGTCGGGGTCGATGCCGACCGAGCGGACCACGTCGGCGTCGAAGGTGCGGCAGAAGAAGCCGCGTTCGTCGGTGTACGGCGTCGGCTCGAAGAGGTACGCGCCGGTGATCTCCGGGACTGCGGTGGCTTTCATGGAGACTCCTGCCGGGCGTGGGTGTGGTGGGTGGCGGGGAACACCGCCGTGGTCAACGAGCCGAACTGGTCCTCCAGTTGGCGCGCGGCGGCCAGATTCCGTTCGGCGAGGGTCCGGCGCAGTTCGGGCGCCCGCTTCTCCAGCGCCCGGAATTGCTCCAGCAACCGGTCGGCGTCGACCTCGCGCGCCGGGTGGCAGTACGCGCCCAGGCCCATCCGCTCCATGAGCGCGTCGCTCTTCGCCGCGTAGCTGAGCGCGAGCACCGGGGTGCCGGTCTTCAGCGCGCAGATCAGGTTGTGGTAGCGGACCGCCACCACGGTGTCGGCGGCCGTCATCTCCCTCATCAGGTCGTCCAGGGAGGCCGGTTCGGCCGCGGTGACCAGCGGGGAGTCCACCGCTTCGAGGATCGCGTCGACCACCGTGACATCGCACCGGTCGCCGGTGAGCAGCCGGATCGGCCTGCCCTCCTCGACCAGGGTGCGCACGAACCGGATCGTCCCGTCGAGATAGCGCGCGTGGATCTCGTCGGCGCGGGCGCGGTCGTCGTTGCCGCCGTGGAAGTCCATGACGCCGACGCAGACCGTGCCCGGCGCGTGCGAGGACGCGCTCGCGGGCGGTGCCGGCAGGGAGAACGCGAGGTCCGGGTAGACCTCGTCGCGTGCCGTGTCCACGCCCATCGCGCGCATCGCGTCCCGGGACTGGGCGTCCCGGTAGGAGCGGTAGGCGGCCAGCCGGCCCGACCAGCGGACCAGGGCACGGGTGGGCCGGTCACGGATCTCGGCGGCGCCGACGCAGACCAGCGCGACCCGGGCGCGGCTCAGCCGGCCGGCGGCGCAGAGCAGGAACAGGGAGTACGGGAAGCCCCAGGGCCGCAGCGGCAGGGTGGCTTCGAGGACGCCCATGCCCGGCACGATCACCACGTCGTGGCGGCGCACCCAGGCGGCGGTGCGGAAGATGTCGACGAACTTGCCGAGTCCCTTGGCCGCGATCGAGCCGAGGCGGGACGCGGTGCGGTACTCGGCGCGGTTCCAGTGCATCCGGGTGGCGGGGATCCCGAACCGGGCCGTCACGGCCTCGGGCCCGCCGCACAGCGCGTCCACGACCGCGTCCGGGTGGTCGGCGCGCAGGAAGGCGAGGACGGCTTCCAGCGAGCCGTCGTTGCCGAGGTTGCCGGAGCCGAGCAGGCCGAACACCCCGACGCGTACCGGCCGTCGGCGGGCCGACGTCATTTGTGCCTCCCCTCGCGGCCGGCGACCAGGGCGTCCACGGAGACGGTGAGCTGGGCCGGGTCGACGGGGGCACGGTCCTCGACGCGTTCGCCGGCGCCCGGCCGGGCCCGGCTGGTCATCCAGGAGGCGAGGTGGCGGTAGCAGGCGCGCCGGTCGGCCGGGGACAGGGGCGCGCGCCGGATCGCGGACGCGAAGCCCCACACGTACTCGGCGAGCAGGCGGGGTGTCGGGTGCAGGAGGCCCGCGCGGCGCGGGTCCAGGTTGACGCAGCGGGCGCGCTTGGAGGGGTTGGCGCGTTCGGCGCGGGTGGGGTGGTCGCGGCGGAAGTACAGCAGTTCCGGGACCTGGTGGAAGCGTCCGTGCAGGGTGATCTCGGCGACGAAGGTGCGGTCCGCGTGGTGGTAGCTGTCCATCGGCTTCACCCGGCGCAGCACGTCGGCGCGGATCACGCCGTAGAAGTCGTCGCCGCCCGGCTCGAACAGCAGGCTGCGGAAGCGTTCCGGCGCGTGCGGGGAGCCGGTGGCGAGCGTGTACTCGTAGGGCACCGTCACCTGCCCGTCGCCGTCGATGACCGCCTGGTCGGTGTGGGCGAGGATGACGTCCGGCCGCTCGTCCAGTGCCTCGACGCAGCGCGTCAGCAGGTCGCGGCCGTAGAGGTCGTCGTGCGAGGCCCACTTGAACAACTCGCCGCGGGACTCGGCGAAGACGTGGTTGTGGTTCGGGGTGGCGCCGATGTTGCGGGGCAGCCGGAGGTAGCGGATGCGGGAGTCCTGCGCCGCGTACTTGCGGCAGAGCGTCTCGGTCCCGTCGGTCGAGGCGTTGTCGGAGACGACCAGTTCGAAGTCTTCGTAGGTCTGGCCGAGCAGCGCGTCGAACGACTCGGCCAGATACTCCTCGCCGTTGTACACGGGCAGGCCGATGCTCAGCCTCGGTCGGTCGGTCATGAGGTCCTCACTTCGGGGATGGGTTCGCGGTGGTGCTCGCGCAGCGCGGAGCGCAGTTGCAGCCACCACACGGCCGAGCCGCTGACGGTCGCGGCGGCGACGCCCCAGGCCGAGCCCGTCGTGCCGGCGAGGGCCGCGCCGCCGAGGCCGCCGCCGACGTAGCAGGCGGAGGCGAACAGCTGGCAGCGCAGGCTGCGCCGGGCGGCGCCGAGCGCGCGCAGTCCGGCCGCGGCGCCGGTGCCGAGGCCCGCTCCGGCGACGCTGAGGGTGATCTGCACCAGGAGGTGCGAGGAGGAGCGCCAGACGTCGCCGAGCGCCAACTCGCCGAGCCGGCCCGGCATCAGCAGCAGCGCCGCGCCCCACAGCAGCGCCCCGGTGGCCTGTCCGCCGCCCAGGAAGAGGCAGAACCTGCCCAGTTGGTGCGGGGCCCGGCGCAGCACGCGTGCCGCTTCGGGGACGGTGACCAGCGAGAGCCCCATGAGTACGGCGAGGAAGGGGCCCATCAGGAGTTCGGCGCCGCGCACCGCGCCCACCGCGCTCACTCCGACGATCGCGCCGAGGCCGTAGGCGCGCAGCTGGCTGGCGCCGCTGAGGCTGACGTTCTCGACCAGGTACCGGTAGCCGAGGTCGCGCTGTTCGCGCAGCCAGCCGCGGGCCCGGGCCGGGCGGGGCCGGATGCCGGACTGGACCCAGCCGTAGGCCGCCGCGACCGTGGCGGACGCGCCCCAGGCCAGGACGAAGGCGGCCACGGTGTCGACGTGGGCCGCCACCACCATGGCGGGGATCAGCGCGACGCCCCACACGATGTCGTTGACGAAGGCCTTGCGGCCGTCGCCCGCGGCGAAGAAGGAGAACCGCCAGGCGTCCTGGAGCAGCAGCCCCGGCATCATCAGGCCGAGGGCGGCGAACGCGGGCCCGACCCGGCCGCCGAGGCCGAGCCCGGCCGCCAGGCACAGCACGCCGAGGGCCGAACCGACGCAGAGGGCGGTACCCGTCGAGCGGGCCACGGCCCCGCGCCAGGACTGCTCCGGCACCCCGCTGAAGCGCACCACGAGCGGGTCGGTGGCCAGGCCCCGGGAGACGTTGAGCACCACGCCGTAGGTCACCCAGGCGAGGCTGAACACGCCGAACGCGGTCACTCCGAGGGAGCGGGCCACGTAGAGGCCCACCGCGAAGTTGCTGATGCTGGAGGCCGCCTGGTCGGCCAGCCCCCAGGAGAGCCGGCCGACGAGGGCCCGTCTGGCGGACCGGGCGGGTCTGGTGGCCTGCTCCCCGTCGGTGGTCGTCGATGTCATGTTTTGATCAGCCCGGCCTCGTGCAGGGCGTCGGCCGCGCCGGCGACGCTGTCGAACGGCAGCCCGGAGCGTTCGGCGACGTCCAGCAGACTGTGCTCGCCGTCGGAGAGGTTGAGCACCCAGAGCATGGCCATCTGGGCCTGCTTGGTGTCGCTGCGCCCGCCGAGCGCGTCGTACAGCCCGCGGCGGCCCAACTGCGGTTCGCCGTACGGGCTGAGGTTGAGATACCGGCGGTTGCGGTCGAGAACGGCGAACGCCTCGCGGCAGACGGCGAGGGTGTCGGCCATCGCCTCCGGGGAGACGAAGTCCGGGTCGTCCGCCGAGGTGTGGTACTCGGGGTACCCGGCGTACGGGGTCCGGCTGAGCGAGCCCACGCCGAGGTTGAACCCGGGTGAGCAGTACTGCCGCTCGTCGTAGCCGTACGGCGTGAACTCGTCGATGCGGTGCGGGCGTTCGGACACGGCGAGCACGTGCCGCAGCACGCGGTCGATCTCCGCGTCGCCGCGTCTGCTCCGCTTGTACGTCAGCTGTCCCGGGTCCCCGGCGCAGGCCAGCACGAGCCCGTGCTTGACCCGCTCGATGCGCTCCGCGTTGCGGGCCAGCCAGGTGATCGCCCCGATGGTGCCGGGGGCGTAGATGAACCGGTAGGTGTAGTACGGCGTCCGCTCCGCCAGCGCGCGGGCCAGGAAGGTCGCGACCGCGATGCCCGCCAGGTTGTCGTTGGCCAGCGACGGATGGCAGGTGTGGCAGGAGACGATGACCTCGTCGGCCACCTGTCCGGGGACCACGTGCTCGGCGTAGGTGAGGTGGCCGTCCGCGAGGGTCGAGTCGATCCGCACCTCGTAGTCGCCGTCCGGCAGCGCGTCCAAGGTCTCCTGGGCCAGGCAGAACCCCCACTCCGGTTTGTAGTAACTCGTGCGGTACGGCACCCAGTTCGGGTGCTCGGGCAGCGTGTGCAGGTGTGCGCGCAGCTCGGTGAGCGGCATGGTCCGCGACACCGGGACGCTGTAGCCGAGGACGTGCAGGCTGGACGCGGCGAAGTCGACGACCCGCCGGCCCGTGCCGTCGGCGATATAGGCGTCCCGGATGTTCCACTCCTGCGGAACCGTCCAGTCGAGCACCTGAGTCCCGGTCGGCACCTCGTGCACGGTCAGCGGGAGGTACTCGCCGACGATGTCCAGGGTGGCCCGCACGCCGTCGCCGGTGATGCTCCGGCAGAGCGGGTACAGCCGCTCCACCAGGGCGTGCATCTCCTCGCCGACTCCGGTCATCGGCGCCACCGCAGGGTGTCGTCGACGGTGCCGGCCTCGGAGGCCGCCCGGAGCACCGCGAGGCGGGTGAAGCGCTGCTCGAAGTCCTCCCGGGTCAGGTCGAACTTCCGGTAGGCGTCGGCGAGTTCGAGCGCGCCCTGCTTGACGGTCCACTCGCAGTCGAAGTCGGGGATCGCGGTACGGAAGCGGGAGAAGTCCACCCGGTAGGAGCGCGGGTCGGCGCCGTTCTCGCCGGTGATCACGACCTTCGCGCCGGACACCGCCTCGGCGACCTGCTCGGCGATCTCGGCGACGGTGACGTTGTTGATCTCGCTGCCGATGTTGAACGCCCGGTCGTGGACCGCCTCGCGCGGCGCGGTCAGCGCGGCGGTGAAGGCGCGCGCGATGTCGGCCGCGTGGACGAGCGGACGCCAGGGGGTGCCGTCGGAGAGGACCAGCACCTCGCCGGAGAGCAGCGCGTGGCCCACCAGGTTGTTCAGCACGATGTCGGCACGCAGCCGGGGCGAGAACCCGAAGGCGGTGGCGTTGCGCATGAACACCGGGGTGAAGTCGTCGTCGGCCAGCGCGTGCACGTCGTCCTCGACCCGCACCTTCGACTCCGCGTACGGCGTCACGGGACGCAGCGGGGCGTCCTCGGTCACCAGGTCGTCGCCGCCCGAGGCGCCGTAGACGGAGCAGGTCGACGCGTAGAGGAAGCGTCCGACCCCCGCGTCGCGGGCCAGCTTCGCCAGCCGTACGGACGCGTGGTGGTTGATGTCGTAGGTGAGTTCCGGGGCCAGCGAGCCGAGCGGGTCGTTGGAGAGGGCGGCCAGGTGGATGACCGCGTCGAACCCGGCCACGTGCTCGGCGGTGAGGTCGCGCAGGTCCACCCGCACGCCCGGCGGGTCGGCGGGCGTCGGGCCGAGGACGGAGTCGGCGAAGAGGCCGGAGTCGAGGCCGACGACCTCGTGTCCCGCGGCGGTGAGGACGGGTGCCATCACGGTGCCCAGATATCCCTGGTGTCCGGTCAGTAGTACGCGCAAGGTGGTTCAACCCCCCAGGTTGAGCGTGAGTTTGGTGACGGCGAAGGCCTCGGCGTAGCGCGCGTGGCATTCGATTCCGCGGATCCGGGCGAGGCCGAGGAAGGCCTCCCGGTCGTACCACGGGCGGTGCCGCTGCGAGGGATAGTGCTCTTGCAGCAGCCGTACCTTCGATTCGGCGGTCTCGGTCTCCAGCGGCTGGTAGGCAGCCGGGCGGCCGAGGTCGCCGTCCCACTTGACGATCTCGTAGCCGAGCACGAGGTGGTCACGGAACGCCGTGGTCATCAGTTGCGCCAGGCCGCGGTGGTCCTGGTGGGCGTCGTCGGTGCGCGGCGCGAGGACCAGCTGCGGTTCGGTCTGCGAGCGGAGTTCCTCGACGGCGGCCTTGGCCTCCTCCCAGTGGGCCGGGAAGCGGCCGTCCGGGAGTTTGTGCACGGTCAGCCGCAGGTCGGCGCCCGGACAGAAGGCGGTCAGCGCGGCCTGTTCCTCCTGCTCCCGCTCGCTGCCGCCGCCGGAGAGCACCAGCGCGTCGACGCGGATGCCGGGCCGGGCCCGGCACAGGGTGAGCAGGGTGCCGCCGGCGCCGATGGCGATGTCGTCGCAGTGGGCGCCGACGACGACGATCCGGTCGAGCGGACCGGCTCCGAGCCTGATCACGTACGCACCCCCGCGCCCTCGTGCTCCCACACGGCCCACGGGCGGTCGCCCTTGGCGTAGGCCTCGTCGAGCGCGGCCCGCTCCTTGACGGTGTCGGTGGGCTTCCAGAAGCCGCGGTGCTGGTGGGCCACCAGGCGTCCCTGCTTGGCGAGTTGGGAGCAGCCGTCGGCGACCAGGTCGCCGTTCTCCGGTATGTGGTCGAAGACCTCCTGGCGGAGCACGAAGTAGCCGCCGTTCTCCCACAGCGGCATGTCGCTGACCGCGGTGATGCCGCCCACCAGACCGTCCTCGCCCAACTCCACGCAGTGGAAGGAGGATTGGGGCGGTACGACCATCATCGAGGCGCCCGCGTCGCGCTGGGCGAAGCGGTCGATCATCTCGGGCAGCGGGGCGTCGGTCAGCACGTCGGCGTAGTTGGCGAGGAACATCTCGTCGCCGTCGAGGTGGTGGCGCACCCGGCGCAGCCGCTCACCGATGGGCGACTCGATGCCGGTCTGGGCGAAGGTGATCGTCCAGTCGGCGATGTCGGTGGAGAGCAGTTCGGTGTGCCCGCCGCGCAGCACGAAGTCGTTGGACACCGTCTCCTCGTAGTTGAGGAAGAAGTCCTTGATGTGGTGGGCGCCGTAGCCCAGGCACAGGATGAACTCCTTGTGCCCGAAGTGCGCGTAGTAGCGCATGACGTGCCAGATCAGGGGTCTGGGACCGACCATCGCCATGGGCTTGGGGACGTCGTCGGAGGTTCCGTTGCGCATGCGCATCCCGTAACCGCCGCAGAACAGGACGACCTTCATGCTGTGACCTCTTTCGGCTGTGCGGCCTCGACGATGCTCAGTTCGGGTATCGGGAAGACCAGCCGGCCGCCCCATTCGTGGACGTAGGACAGCTGCTCGACCAGTTCGGCCCGCAGGTTCCAGGGGAGGACGAGGACGTAGTCCGGCTTGTCCGCGGCGATCTGCTCGGGCGGCAGGATCGGGATGCGGGTGCCGGGGGTGAACCGGCCGTGCTTGTACGGGTTGCGGTCGACCGTGTAGGCGAGCAGGTCGGGGCGGATGCCGCAGTGGTTGAGCAGGGTGTTGCCCTTGCCGGGGGCGCCGTAGCCGACGACGGTCTCGCCGCGGTCGGCCGCGTCGATGAGGAACCGGAGCAGGTCCCGGCGCACCTTGGCCACCCGGGCGGAGAACTCGGTGTAGCCCGCCAACTCCTGGAGCCCGGCGGCCTTTTCGCGCGCCAGCACGTCGGCCACCCGCTGCGAGGGCTCCCCCGCGGCCTCGGCCGGACGGGCCCACAGCCGGATGGAGCCGCCGTGCGTGGGCAGCAACTCGACGTCCACGAGGGCGAGTCCGCCGCTGGCGAGGGCGCGGATCGCGGAGGCGACCGTGTAGTACTGGAAGTGCTCGTGGTAGATCGTGTCGTACTGGTTGTCCTCGATCAGGGTCAGCAGGTGCTGCACCTCGATGGAGACCCAGCCGTCGTCGGCGACCAGGGCGCGCAGGCCCTGGGTGAAGCCGACCACGTCGGGGATGTGCGCGTACACGTTGTTGGCGACGACCAGGTCGGCCGGGCCGTGCTCGGCGCGGACCGCGGAGCCGGTGTCGGGGCTCAGGAAGTCCGTGAACGTGGGCACGCCCGCATCCCGGGCGGCGGCACCGACGTTGACCGAGGGCTCGATGCCCAGGCAGCGGATGCCCCGGTCCACCACGTGCCGCAGCAGGTAGCCGTCGTTGCTGGCGACCTCGACCACGAAGGAGTCGGGGCCGAGGCCCAGGCGGTCCACCGCGCCGTCGACGAAGGTGCGCGCGTGCTCCACCCAGGAGGTCGAGAACGAGGAGAAGTACGCGTACTCCTTGAACGTCTCCTCCGGCGTGATCAGCGGCGGTATCTGCGCCAGCCAGCAGTCGGTGCAGACCCGCAGATGCAGCGGGTACGCCGGTTCCGGCAGGTCGAGTTGATCCGCAGCGAGAAAGCTCTCGCACGGCGGTGTCGCCCCGAGGTCGACGACGCTCGCCGTCGCCTCCGAGCCGCAGAGTCGGCATCGTGTCATGTGCTGTCCCCATCCCCCCTGCCCGCGCGGGTGTCCCCGCCGCGAGCCAGTGCCGACCGCCCCGCGATCGCGGTGCGGTACTCCTCCAGCAGGCGCTCCAGGCCGACGGCCGGGCTGAATCCCTGCTCGTAGCGGCGCCGGGCCGCCTGTCCCAGCTCCCGGTTGCGGGCCGGGTCGGCCGCGATCCGGCGGATGCCGGCCGCGAGCGAGCCGGTGTCGCCCGGTCGGTGCAGCAGCCCCGTGACGCCGTCCTCGACCAGTTCGACGAAGGCGCCGTGACCGGCGGCCACGGTCGGCACGCCGGCCGCCATCGCCTCCACGACCACCAGGCCGAACGCCTCCAGCCAGGTCGAGGGCGCGATCACGGCGACGGACCGCGCGATGGCCTTGCGGCACTCCGCCGGGTCCAACAGGCCGACGTAGCGCACGTCGTCCCGGCCGGCCGCCCAGGCGGTGACCTCCTGCTCCAGCGGCCCGGTCCCCGCGATCGCGAGCGGGACGCCGACTCCCCCGCCCGCCGCGATCTCGTCCCACGCGGCCATCAGCAGCCGTACGCCCTTGGCCTCGGCGAGGCGGCCGAGATAGAGCAGCTGCTCTCCCGCGCCCTCCCGGCGGACGTCGGGTTCGGGGACGAAGTTGTGCTTCACCGCGAGGCGTTCGGGCGGCATGCCGGAGTCCACCAGGACGTCGCGCTGCGCGGCGGAGATGCACAGGAAGCGCTCCACGCCGGTCCACCAGCGCCGCCGGTTGACCGAGAGGCTGAGCGCGAGCGGCACCGTCGCGAGGCTGGAGCCGCGGTAGCAGCCGTGCCGGACGGCGGGCAGCGGGGTCGAGCCGACGCACTCGGTGCACGGCCGGCCGTCCCGCTGGAGGGTGCCGGGCGGGCAGACTTGGGTGTAGTTGTGCAGCGTGGCGACGGCGGGCACGTCCGCGTCGGCGCAGGCGGCCAGGACGGCGGGCGACAGCAGCGGGAACACGTTGTGGACGTGCACCACGTCCGGCCGCTCGGCGCGCAGCCTGGCGGCGAGTTCCGAGCGGACCCCCGGGTTCCACGGCACCAGGAACGGCAGCGCGGCCTTGCCGAGGAGGGAGCGGGCGGCGATGTCGTCGCTGCGCCGCTCGAACAGCTCGACCCGGTGGCCGGCCGCGCGCAGCAGCTCCACCTCCTGGTCGACGACGTTGTTCTCCCCGCTCGGCTGCGCCGAGTTGTAGCGGTTGTGCACCACGAGAACGTGCATGGCTAGTTCACCTCCGGCCCACGGGCCCAGCGCGGGACGTGCCGTCGCGCGGCGGCGGGCTTCGGGACGGGTTTCGCGAGCGGCCTCGCCGGCGGCCCGCCGAGCTCCGCCGGGAGCCCAGCGGTTCTGGCCGGTGCCGCCAACAGCGAGGCGGCCAGGGCCAGATGGAGCAGATAGGGCGAGGCGTCGCCGAGCCCCGCCTCGGTGTACGAGGCGATGGCGCAGTAGCTGATGAGGAAGATCGCGCAGGCCCGCTGGAGGGACGGCGGGCGCAGCAGCGCGACACCGCCCAGCACCACGATGATCACCGCGACGAGGGCGACACCGATCAGGCCCTGCTCGTTGTAGACGGCCAGCCAGCTGTTGTCGATCGGCAGCCCGCCGAACGACTTGTCGCCCAGGCCCACGCCGAACAGCTTCTGGGCGGTCGACCGGGGCTCGGCCAGTAGGGCGTTCCAGACCTTGGCGCGGCCGGTGAGGCTGGAGAAGTTCTCCTGGCTCTGGCCGCGCAGGAACCAGGTCTGCAGAGCGGAGGCGAAGCCGACGGCGGCCACCACGGAGGTCAGCACGGCCCAGGTGAAGAAGCGGCGGGCCGCGGCGCTGGTCAGGATGAGCGAGCCGATCGCCAGCACCAGTCCGAGCAGCAGCCCGAGCGTGGCCGTGCGGGTGTGGGTGAGCGCGAGCAGCACCAGTGACGGCACGATGACCAGTACGGCGCTGGTGCGGTCGGTGCGTCCGCCGATGACCAGCAGCGCGGTGAGCCCGATGATCACGGCCGCGTACTGCCCGATCTGCGGCGGGGTCAGCGGCCACAGCGCGCCGACCAGCCGGCCGCCGTAGAGGTCGGGCAGGGCCGCGCCCGGGGAGATGAGCAGGCCGAGCGTCACCGAGCCGAGGACCGCGAAGTACGCCCGGATGTGGTAGCGGACGAACGTCAGCGTGCCGTCCCACCAGCGGCTGAGCAGCCACAGGGTGCCGACGAAGAGCGTCAGCCGGAAGCAGCGGAACAGCGCGCCCATCCCGGACTCCAGGCTCGCGCTGGAGATCACGCTCGACACCAGCAGCAGGCTGAGCAGCAGCACATAGGCGCTGGAGCGGACCCGGACCCGCTGGTTGACCAGGAGCGCCAGCCCGAACGCGGCGACCAGCGAGCCCATGGTGACCATCTGGATGAGGGAGCGGGGCAGCGGGACGATGGTCTTCGCCCCGGCGGAGCCGAGCGTGTTGAGGACCAGCAGCCCCCACACGATGCCGACGGTCTTCGGCGGGCCGGCCGGACGCGGCTGTGCCGGGTCCGGTCCGCGCGTCGTGTTCTCGCTCATCTCAGCCACCGGCCCGGAGGTCGAGGGTGCTGCCCTTGTCCTGCTGGTACGGCGCCGTCTGCCACTGCCCGAAGTCGAGCACCCGGCTCTGGTCCTCGGCGACGAACTTCCACGGCCCGACGTAGACGTTGTCGTGCCAGCTGTTGTGCTGCTTCTCGGTGATGGCGTCGGCCACCCCTTCGCCGTGGTACGGCGACCAGTCCGGGTAGGTGCCGTAGTTGGACAGCACCGCCATGCGGTCGCACATCTGCGTGCACTTGACGACGGACTCGTCGAGCACGAAGCGGTTGTCGTGGATGTCGACCCACTGGGTCTTCCACCGGCAGTCGGAGAAGAGCGGCGCCTTGGTGATCCCCGGCCGCACACAGCTGCTCGTCTTCTTCACCAGCAGGGTGCAGTCGCCGGAGGAGGTGTTGGCGGGGCTGTTGCAGAACCGGTCGGCGTTCTCCCACAGGGTGATCCCGGACCAGTTGTCCTCCAGCACGTTGCCGTAGATGTCGATCTTGTGGGTGCGGGCCGGGACCCGGGGTTCGCCGCCCGACTCGGACACGTAGATCGTCGCGTACGGGAAGGTGTCGCCGCTGTCGGCCGCCTTGCGGCCCTCGACCCAGTTGTTGCGCCGGATCGTGTTGTCCCGGATGACCGCGTTGTAGCTGGTCTCGTAGATCAGCGCGGCGCCGTCGTTGGCCTCGATCACGTTGTTCTCGATGCGGAAGTCGTTGTCGTTGGTGTCCGCCCACAGCCCGGTGCCCCGGTTGTCGTGCACCCAGTTCCCGCTGATGTCGGCGCCGTCGACCTCCCAGAACTTGATGCCGCCGGTGCAGCCGCAGCCCTTCTGCTTCCGCTCCCAGTCGCCGGTGTTGTTGCCGACGATCTCGTTGCCCTGGACCACCAGGCCGGTGATCCGGCCGTTGCCCTTGTAGGCGTTCATGCCGTACTGGCCGTTGTCGCGCAGGCAGTCGGCGCGGACCTGCTGGCGGGCACCGGCCATCAGTCCGGCGCCCGTGTTGTTCTGGATCGTGGAGTGTTCGACGATCCATCCGTCGGCCGAGTCGTGGTTGACGACGCCCTCGTCCTGCGGTGCGACGAACCCCTGCACGGTCAGATAGCGGATGGTGACGTCGGGGGCGCTGCCGGTGAAGGCGTACTGGTTGACCTTCCGGCCGTCGAGCACCGCGCCGGGCGCGCCGAGGTAGCGGTCCCCCTTCTTCGGGATGACCTGGGCGTAGCGGTCCCGCTCCAGCCGGTGGGTGCCCGGCTTGAGCCAGAACGTGGTGTTCGGGGGGCTGTTCTTGGTCTTCGCGGCCAGATCGCCGACCACCGAGGGGTCGACGGTGACCGCGCCCGCCGGTGCCTTGGCCGGTCCGGCGGCGGGCTTGGCGCACACCCGGGCCACCGTCCGGGCGGCGGACGTGGCCGTGGACGGCGCGGCGGAGGGCTTCGTCGAGGCCGGGGCGCTCGACGCGCTGTCGCAGCCGGTCGCCGTCAGCAGGATCAGTGCCAGCGGTGCCACCGCCCGCGCCCAATGGTGTCTCATGTGCCGCACGCGTCCCCCTGGCCGCGGAACCCGAGCACGGTGGTGAAGCCGCCCGTGCCGTCGGCGGATCCGGTGCCGATCAGCGTGGTGGTGGGTTCCTTGCGCCCGAATCCGGCGGAGTACCAGCCCAGCGGCGGTTCGCTCTCGCCGCGGTGCGCCCGCCAGGACAGCTCCTCGGGCAGGTCGAGCACCGCGGACCGCCCCTCGCCGTCCCGGATCCAGGTGAGCACCGCGCGGTGTCCCACCAGGTCGGCGGCGATCTCGGGACCGAGATGGAACGCCAGCCGTACGTCCCGGCGCGGGCCGCCGCGCACCTCGTCGACGATCCTCAACTCCTGGCTCTCCGAGGTCAGTTCCACCCTGCGGCGGTGCACGGAGCCCTGGTAGCCGTCGTGCTCGGCGGCCCAACGGGCCACCCCGGCACCGGAGTCGGCCACGTCCAGGACGCGGGTGCGGGCGTGCCGGGTCCACAGGAACGGGCCGCCGGAGACCGACTGGTCGGCGCCGTCCAGCTGAAGGGTGTTGTGGCCGAGGGTCGAGCGGAAGTACCGCCGCCACTCGGGCTGCCCGTGGTAGCAGTACGTCCCCGGGTCCGCGAGCACGTCGACGCCGTCGTGCCGGACCTCCACGGACAGCGCGTCGGCGTGGGCGTGCGCGGCGATGGACAGGAAGCCGTGCGGGCCTCCGTCGCAGCGGCACCAGATCCCGCCCGGACCGCGCAGCAGGGTGAGTCCCGCGTCGGCGAAGCGGTCCGGCCTGCTCGCCGGGCGGGCGGTCGCGTCCTTCGGGTACGGCCTGATGAGCGCGGCCAGCAGCGGGGTGCGCACATCGGTGGCCCGCACCTGCGGCCACCAGTCGAGCCGGCCGAACACCGCTTCGCCGGTGGCCAGCAGCGAGGCCCAGCGGTCGGTGCCCGCGCCGTCCACGATCAGACCGAACCCGTCGTCCGCGTCCCCCTGGCGGGGCGGTCGCAGCCGGTCGTCCACGACGGCGGCCAGCGCGTCGGTCATCCGCAGCAGCACCAGCCGCAGCGCGGCGGGGACCGAAACGCCGGAGGCGTCGGCCTCGGCCAGCGCGGCCAGGCCGAGTTCCAGCACGAGTCCGTGGTACTCGGTGGCCAGCTCGCGGTTGAGGCCGGAGCCGAAGGTGTTGGCGCGCAGCTGCCGCTCCAGCGAGCGCAGCGCGTCGGAGCGCCAGCGCGCCGACGCGGGGAACCAGTCGAACGCGCAGGCCGCGGCGAACTGCCCGGCGGTCTCGGCGATGACGTGGTTGTTCGCGGAGGAACCGCGGCTGGGGAAGGCGGCGAGCCAGCGCTGGTGGTGCCAGATCTGGTTCAGGGCGACCGGGTTGTCCTCGAACAGCTCGGCCGCGCCCGGCCAGCCGTCGAGCAGCCGGCGGATCCACACCCAGGACAGCAGCCGGATGCCCAGCTCGATGCCGCTGATCCAGTGCACCCCGCGCAGCGGCGGGTTCGCCGCCCACCAGGACCGCAGGTGCGCGGCGACGCGCTCGGCGTACCGCTCGTCCCCGGTGACCGCGTAGGCGGCGGCGAGCACGGTGAGGTACTGGTGCCGGGACGGCTCCCAGATCTGCTTGATGTCCCCGGCCACGTCCTCGTCGCGGTACGGCACGTCGAAGGCGTGGCCGGAGGGGGCCCGGCGCCCGGTCTTCGGGTCGTAGGACCAGTCCGGGTCGGTCATGTCGTCGCGGTCCACGCCGAAGAACTCGGCGTGCCCGGCCATGAGCCGGTCCGCCTCGGCGACGAGCCGTTTCACGGCGTCCGGCGCCACCTCGGCGACCGTGCCCGCGGGCAGGACGGCGGTGAAGCGGGCGCCGGTCACGCTCGGGCCGTCGGGCGGCGCTGCCCGCCAGCGCCGTCGGCGCAGGGTGTCGGCGGCCCGGCCCGCGATCTCGCGCGGGCCCATCCGGGAGAGGCGGCGCAGGTACCAGCCCGCGCTCATGGTCATGGTGTCCTCGCCAGCGTCACCGGCGCGCCGCCGGCCAGTCCGGTGTGCACGGCGAGGGTGGCGGCCGTGGTGGCGACCAGCGACTCCAGCGGCACCGGCATCGGCCCGCCGGTCCGAACGGCCTTGATGAACGCGGCGAGTTCGGCGTTCTGCCCCTTGTCCCGGGCCTTGGGCAGCCGTGAACTGACCCACTTCTTACGGCCGTACACACTGGCGCGGACGAAGTCGTCGAGCCGCAGCACCTTGCCGTCGGCGACCAGGTCGAGGGTCTCCTTGGGGAAGCCGGGGGCGCCGGTGGTGACGTAGGCGATGGTGGCGGTGGAGCCGTCCGGGTAGCGCAGGACGACCTGGAGGTCCTCGTTGCCGGGCGCGGCGCTCGCGTACACGGAGACCGGGTCGGCGTCCAGGAGCCAGCTCGCCGTGTCGATGAAGTGGCCGCCCTCACCGGCGAACCGCGAGCCCTCGGCGTCCTGCTGGAGGTACCAGCTGCCGTGCTGGAGCTTGCCCGCGTTGACGAGGTAGCGCAGGTTCGCCGGGCCGGTGCGGGCGCCGAACCGCTCCTTGGCCTCCTGGAGCAGGGGGGCGAAGCGGCGGTTGAAGCCGACCTGGAGGCGGTCGTTGCCGGACTCCTCCACCGCCGCGAGCACGCCGGCGAGTTCGTCCTCGGTGAGCGCGAGGGGCTTCTCCACGAACACGGTCTTGCCGGCCAGCAGTGCCTGGCGGGTGAGTTCGGCGTGCGAGCTGTGCCGGGTGACGACGAACACCGCGTCGATCGACTTGTCGCCGAGGACGGCGTCGAGGTCGGTGGTCGCCTGCGCGAAGCCGAACTTGCGCTGCGCGTTGGCCCCGGAGAGCGCGGTCGTGGTGACGACCGTCGACAGTTCGACGCCCTCGCGCCGGGTCAGGTGCGGCAGCAGCATCGACGTCGCGTAGTTGCCCGCGCCGACGAACGCCAGACGCACCGGAGTCTTCGCGGACCGGGCCGGGGTGGCCGTCCTCTCGGCGCGGCGGACCGCGGGCACGGCCACCGTCGGGGCCGGCGTCTCCTCCGCCGCCTCTTCCGCCTGCCCGGGGTAGCGGAACAGCACGGCCACGGCCTTGAGTTCGCCGTCCTTCAGACGCCGGTACGTCTCCACGGCGTCGTCGAAGTCGGCGATGTGGGAGACCAGCGGGTCCACGTCGACGCGGCCCCGGGCGACCAGGTCGAGGAAGCAGGCCAGGTTGCGGCGCTCGGTCCAGCGGACGTAGCCGATCGGGTAGTCGCGGCCCTCCAGCTCGTAGGACGGGTCGTAGCGGCCGGGGCCGTAGGAGCGCGAGAAGCGGACGTCGAGTTCCTTCTCGTAGTACGCGTTCCACGGCAGGTCCAGGCGGCACTTGCCGATGTCGACGACCCGGCCGCGGTCCCGGGCGAGCCGGGCGGCCAGCTCGACGGGCTGGTTGCTGCCGCCGCCGGCGGCCAGGAAGACCTGGTCCACGCCGTGGCCGTCGGTGAGTTCGGCGACGGCCGACTCCACGGCGGCCGAGGCGGGGTCGCCGCAGGCCGCGGCGCCCAGCCGCTCGGCGAGTTCGCAGCGCGCCGGGTCCGGGTCGGCGCCGACCACGCGGACCCCGGCGGCGGTGAGGAGCTGCACGACCAGCTGGCCGATCAGGCCGAGGCCGATGACGAGGGCGACCTCGCCGAGCTGGGGCTCGCCCTGGCGGACGCCCTGCATGGCGATCGAACCGACCGTGCCGAAGGCCGCGTGCTGCGGCGCGAGCCCGTCGGGGACGGGGGCGTAGAGGTTCTTCGGGACCCAGTTCAGCTCGGCGTGCAGGGCGTGTTCGTTGCCCGCGCAGGCCACCAGATCGCCGACCTTCACGTCGTCGATCCCGGCGCCGACCTGTTCGACCACCCCGCACAGCGAATAGCCCAGCGGGGTGTAGGAGTCCAGCTTGCCCATCACCTTGCGGTAGGTGGCGGGCAGCCCGTTGGTGGCCACGCTCTGCATGACCTTGGCCACCTGGTCCGGGCGGGAGCGGGCCTTGCCCAGCATCGACATGCCGGCCTCGGACACCTTCATCAGCTCGGTGCCGGTGGATATCAGCGAGTAGGCGCTGCGCACCAGCACCCCGCCCGGCTTGCACCCCGGTACCGGAACGTCGAGCACCGCCAGCTCGCCGCTCTTGTAGTTCTGTACAACCTGCTTCACCAGAACTCCTGTTTTCTAAGCCGTCGTCCGAGCGCTCTGGGCGGAGCCAGAGGTCGCGTCGCGATACCAGTACTCAAGGGTCAGTACGTGCCACAGGTGCTTGGAGTAGTCCGCCTGTCCGGCGGCGTCCTCGGCGACCATCCGGGCCAGCGCGTCCCGGCGCAGCAGCCCGGAGCGGACCAGCTCGCCGTCGTTGACCACCTCGCGCACCAGCGGTGCCAGGTCCCGGCTCATCCAGGCCCGCAGCGGGGCGCTGAACAGGCCCTTGGGCCGGTACACGATCTCCCGGGGCAGGATCGAGGTGGCCGCCTCCTTGAGGACGGCCTTGCCCTGGCGTCCGACGATCTTGCGGCTGCCGGGCACGGCGAACGCCGCCCTGACCACCTCGATGTCGACGTACGGCACCCGGACCTCGGTGGACGCGGCCATGCTGGAGCGGTCCGTGTAGGCGAGGTTCAGGCCCGGCAGGAACATGCGGGCGTCGGTCAGGCACATGCGGTTGACGAAGTCGTCCAGGTCGTTGTCCTGGTAGACGTCCGTGTGCTCGGTGATCACGTCGTCGACCGTCCCGGCCAGGTCCGGGTCGAGCAGCGCCAGCAGCTCGGCCTGGTCGTACATGGTGTAGCTGCGCCGGAACGCGGTCTCCTCCGGCAGATCGGCGAAGGACAGGAACCGCTTCGCGAAGCGCACCGAGCGGTAGCCGCGGCTGGCCGAGGCGACCGGCAGCCGGTCCACCACCCCGGACACCCCGCGCCGCAGCGGTCGCGGGACCCGCTGGTAGCGCAGCGCGAGCAGATTGGCGAAGTGCTTGCGGTACCCGGCGAACAGCTCGTCGGCGCCCATCCCCGAGAGCATCACCTTGACCCCGGCCTCCCGGGCGGCCGTGCAGATCAGGTAGGTGTTGATCGCGGCGGGGTCGCCGATCGGCTCGTCCAGGCTGTACGTCATCTGCGGCAGCAGGTCGAGGACGTTCGGGGCGATCTCGATCTCGTGCAGGTCGACGCCGTACCGCTCGGCGACCTGGCGGGCGTAGCGCAGGTCGTCGGGCATCGCCTCGAACTTGGCGTCCTCGGCGCGGAATCCGATCGTGTAGGCGGAGATCCCGGGCTGGTGGCGGGCGGCCAGCGCGGTGAGGTAGCTGGAGTCGAGGCCGCCGGAGAGGAACGTCGCCACCGGCACGTCGGAGATGAGGTGGCGGCGGGTCGACTCCTCGACGACGGCGGCGAGGTCGGGCTGTTCGCCGGCCAGGGCCCGTTCCCGGCCCTCGGCGGCGACGTCCTTCAGGTTCCAGAAGCTGCCGCGCTCCACCCGGCCGTCGGGCCGGACGCGCAGCCAGCTGCCCGGCGGCAGCTTCTCCGCCTCCCGGAACGCGCAGCGGGAGTCCGGCACCCAGTAGTAGAGGAGGGAGGCGACCAGTGCCGCGTTGTCCACCTCGAGGGACTTGCCGGTCGCGGCGGCGAGCGCCTTGAGCTCGGAGGCGAACATCAGGCCCTCGCCGCGCCGGATCAGGAACAGCGGCTTGATGCCCAACTGGTCGCGGACGAGGACCAGTTCGCCGGTGCGCTCGTCGAAGACGCCGAACGCGAACATGCCGCGCAGCCGGGGCAGGCAGTCGGTGCCCCAGCGCCGCCACGCCTCCAGCAGCACCTCGGTGTCGGAGGTGCCGCGGAAGCGCACGCCGGTGGCCTCCAGTTCGGCCCGGAGTTCGGGCGCGTTGTACAGCTCGCCGTTGTAGGTCAGGGCGAGGCCGTCCGAGACCATCGGCTGGGCGCCGGTCTCGGACAGGTCGACGATGGCCAGCCTGCGGTGCCCGAGCTGCACCTCGCCGTCGCCCAGCGGGTGACCGTAGCGGCCCGAGCCGTCCGGGCCGCGGTGGGCGAGGGTGTCGGTGAGCCGGTCGGTGACGGCCTTGCCGTCGGGCCAGCGGTATGTGCCCGCGATGCCACACACGTCCTACCTCACCTCCTGGTCGTTGTCGGGGACCCGTGCGGTCCGTATCGGCTGCCGTTCGGTGAGCCGCCGGGCCTCCCCCACCGCCTGAGCGGCGTGGGCGCCGCCCGCGCCGTGCTGGCGGGCCGGGCGCTCGGTCCGGCCGCGCAGCGCGTTGGCCAGCCCGTCCCACAGCGTGCCGTCGGTGCGGTCGCGCGGATCGGGGTCGATCAGCACCACGCCGACGACCGGGATGCCCTGGTCCGCGAGCTGCCGGGCCACGGTGTGCAGCCAGGAGGCGCTGCCGTGCCCGGCCCGTACGACGAGGACGGTGCGGGTGCCGAGGTAGTGGAGGTCGGTCCACGCGGTGCCGGGTGCCACCGAGCCGACGCCGATCCGCAGGTCCTGCGGGGACACGGCCGTGGCGTGTTCGCCGCCGACCACGGTGGGGTCGCCCGGCTTCGGCCGGTGGCCCGAGAGCTGGGTGCCGGGGAGGCCGTCGAGGACGGTCACCGGCCCGTCCTCGCCCAGGGTCCGGGCGAGACCGAGGGCGAGCACGGCGGTGCTGCGCGCGCAGCCCAGTTCCAGCAGCGACAGCGGTTCGGGCGCGCCGCGCGCGGTGCGGGCCAGGGTGGTGGTGAGGCGTTCGCGGGCCACCCGGGTCCGCTTGCGCTGCCACAACCTGCCGGAGCGGCGGGGCAGTTCGGCGATGACCGAGGCGCCGAGGTTCGCCGCGATGTCCCGGCGCAGCACGGGCCGGTCCGCGACGACCACGCCCACGGCGGCCAGCGCGAGCCCGAGGAAGAGCCCGAGGACGAGTCCGACCACGGCGTCGGTGACCAGGGCCTTGGGCAGGGAGTGCGCCACCGCGCGCGGGGCGTCCACGATCTGCGTGCCCGCCACGAGCTGGGGTGCGCCGACCCGGGCCTCCTCGGCGCGCTGGCCGAAGTCGGAGATCTGCGAGGTGAGTTCGGCCCGCCGGGCGAAGAGCGACTCCAGGTTCGCCGCGTCCGTCGGGTCGGTGTCGGGCGACCGGCCGCCGATCGTCTTGTTGACGTCGGCGAGTTCCGACTGCATCCGGGCGCGCTGGTCGAGCAGGCCCTGCGCGTTGGCGTTCGCGATGTCCTGGATGCGCTTGGCGTGGTCGGCGACGAACGCCTTGGCCAGTGCCTGGGCGCGGGCCACCGCCTCCGCGTCGGTCTTGCCGGTCACCTCGATCTCAAGGATGTTGTTGGTCAGTCCGGTGCCCCGGTAGTCCTTCATGAAGTCCGCGGGTTTCTCCGGGGACTTGAGGATCTTCAGGGCCTGGCCGGCGATCCGCGAGGTCGCCAGCAGCTGGGCGTCGGTGCGGATCAGCGTTCCGGTGTCGTTGGGCTGGTCCTCCTGGTGCGCGACCAGCACCTTGGTCACCGCGGCCGGGGCCGGCGGCATCAGGACCGCCACGGCGGCGCCGGCCAGCATCCCCAGGAGCGCCATGGCGCCCCACAGGCGGCGGCGTCTGCGCACCGCGACCACCAGCGCCTGGAGGTCGAGGAGCGGGCCGGCGGCCGACGACTCCGAAGTCGTGCTCGTCGTCACGCTGGATCTCCTGTCGCGCGGCCATGGACCGCGAACGTCAAAGTGGCGTCGTCGGAAAGTCGGTCGGCGGTCTCCGTCGGCCGGGTGCGGACGGTGCCGGCGACGACGACGCCGACGAGCTCGTGCCCGCCGTCCGCGCACGCCCCGGCGATGCCGCCGAGTTCGGCGGCGGTCCAGTCGCCCGCGCTGAGGACGACGAGGGCACCGGACTCGGTCTCGCGGTCGGGCACGATCGGCCGGTCCACCGAGACCTCCACGATCCGCAGGCGGGGGTCGCCGGTGGCCTCGGCGACGAGCTGTCCGGCGGCCAGCCGGGCGACCTCGTCGCCTTCCGGTACGACGACCAACAGCCTGCGAGGGGCGGGGAGTTGCTCGCGCAGACGGGTGCAGACGCGGCGGTAGCGGATCCGCCGCTCGGCCTCGTCGCCGGAGTGCAGGGGGGCCGGTGCGTCCCACGGGACGTCGGTGCCGAGCAGCCGGCTGAGCCGGGCGCGGGCGCCGTGGCTCTCGGTCCGGCGCCCGGGCCGTTCGCCGGGCACGTCGACGCTGCCGAGGATCGGCGAGCCGAGCGCGGCGGCGATCTCCGGTTCGCCGCGCAGCCGCCGGCTCACCCGGGCGGCGGCGAGATGGCCGACGACCGCGAGCAGGAAGAACAGCAGGGCTCCGCCGGCGATGAGCTGCGTCCTGGTCGGCGCCGCGGCACCGGTGGGCGCGGGGGCCGGTCCCATGACGACCATGCTGGCCTTGGCGGCGGCCGGGTTGGCCTCCTCCAGCTTCTTCATGGCGTCCTGAAGACTGGTGCGCAGGCCTTCCAGTTCGGTGCGGGCCTGCACGCCCTCCACGGTCTGCCCCGGATTCGCCGCGTCGGCCAGATCGGTGATACGGCGGTTGGTCTCGGCCACCTGCTTGCGCAGCGCCTCCGTCGCCGTGTCCGCCGCGGGGTCGGTGCTGCCGCCCGCGATACGGGTGGCGAAGGTGACGAACTGCTGCGCCAGCTGGTCGGAGAGCCGCTGCGCGCGCGCCGGGGTGTCGGCCGTACCGGACACCTTGATGATGTTCCCGTCGTCCGCCTTGGCGCTCACGTCCTTCTGCAACGCGGGGCCGTTCACGCCCTTCCAGTCGAGCGCGGCGGCGACCCGGTCGACCACCGCCGAACTGGTGGCGATGTCCACCTGGGTCAGGAGTTCGCGGTCCTCCCACTGGCCCGGCAGCAGCACCGACGCCTCTGCCGTGTAGCGCGGCGGGAGCAGCAGCACCGAGGTGCCGTAGCCGAAGAGCGCGCCCACTACGGCGAGGACGGCCAGCAGCCGCCATCGCCGACGGAGAATCCGTCCGATCGTGACCAGGCGGATCGTGTCCTCATTCAATGGTGCGGCCTCTTCCCCTTACGGACCGGCCCACCCGCGGACACCGGGGCTCGGCCCCGGCAGGCGGCGGTGTAGGCGGCGAGCAGTGACGCTTGCGAGTTCTCCCAGGACAGCGGTCCACCGATCCGCTCCTGGCCGGTCTTCCCCATCCGGGCCCGCTTCTCGGGGTCGTCGAGGAGCAGCGCGACGAGCTTGGCGAACTGGGCCTCGTCGTTGGCGGGCGCGTAGAGGGCGGCGTCGGCGGCGGAGACGCGTGCTTCCCGGAGGTCGAAGGAGACGATGGGGCGTCCCATCGCCATGTACTCCAGGACCTTGTTCATGGTCGACACGTCGTTGAGCGGATTGTGCGGGTCGGGCGAGAGGCACACGTCGGCGGTGCACAGGTAGCGCACCAGGTCGGCGTCCGGGATGCGTCCGGTGAACTGCACCTGGTCGGAGAGACCGAGCTGTCCGGACAGTTCCACCATCGCGTCGAAGGCGTCACCGGCGCCGACGAAGACCGCGTGCCAGTCGCTGCGGCCGACCTCGTCGCGCAGTTTCGCCAGGGCCCGCAGGGCGTAGTCGACGCCGTCCTGGGGGCCCATGACGCCGAGGTAGCACAGCAGATGGGGCTTGCCGCGCTTCAACTCCGGCTCCGGGGGCACCGGTTGGAAGCGGTCGGTGGCGGGCGCGCTGCGCACCACGAAGACGTCCTCGGGGCGCCGGCCGCCGCGGCGCACCGCGACGTCCTTGTAGCTCTCGTTGGTGGCGAGCACGATGTCCGCGGCCCGGTAGGTGCGCCGTTCCAGCGCGCACACGGCGCGGTAGAGCAGGTCCTCGCCGCGGTCGAAGCGGGAGAGGTACAGCTCGGGCACCAGGTCGTGCTGGTCGAAGACGAACCGCGCGCCGCGCCGCTTCATCCACAGGGCGGGCAGGAACAGCAGGTCGGGCGGGTTGCAGGCGTGGACCACGTCGACCGGGCCGACCTTGCGGGCCAGCCGGAGCGTGTGCCACAGCGCCGTCGAGTACTCGCGCAGATAGCCGGCCGGTCCTCCGGTGGCGGCGCGGAGCGGGTAGCGGTGGATGCGCACCCCGTCGATCACCGCCTCGGCCTCGGTGTCCCGCTTCTCCCCCCGGGGGCAGATGACGTGGACCTCCCAGCCCGCGTCGCGCAGCGTGGTGCACTCCTGCCACACCCGTCGGTCGAAGGGGACCGACAGGTTCTCCACCAGGATCAGCGCGCGACGGTTCGTGCCGTCGCCGCCGGTCTCGTTACCAAGCAAGGCCCATGTATCCCGGTTCGGTCCGGCGCGCGTCGGCGTCGGGAAGGCGGATGAGGTCGATGATCGCCGGGTCGCCCGTGTGGGGCAGCGCCGACAGTACGGAGGGGTCCTTGGTGCCCACCAGGCACACCTCGGCGTGCTCCAGCACCTCGTCGACGGAGTCGGCGAGGAGTTGCGCGAGGTGCGGCAGGCGGCTCTCGATGTACTCGCGGTTGGCGCCGAGCAGCCGGGAGAGGCTCACGTTCGCGTCGTAGATCTTGAGGTCGTAGCCCTTGCCGAAGAGCCGTTCGGCGAGTTCGACGAGCGGGCTCTCGCGGAGGTCGTCGGTGCCGGGCTTGAAGGAGAGCCCGAACAGGCCCACCTTGCGCTTGCCGGCGCGTTCGACGAGGTCCACCGCGCGCTGGAGGTGGTCGGAGTTGGAGGCCAGTACGTGGGAGAGGATGGGCACCGAGACGTCGGCCCGCTGTGCCGCGTGGACCAGGCTGCGCAGGTCCTTGGGCAGGCAGGAGCCGCCGAAGGCGAAGCCGGGCCGCAGATAGGCGGGGCTGATGTTCAGCTTGCGGTCGGCGAGGAAGACGTCCATCACCTGGTGCGAGTCCACGCCGAGGGCCTGGCACACGGCGCCCAGTTCGTTGGCGAAGCCGATCTTGAGGCCGTGGAAGGCGTTGTCGGCGTACTTGATGGCCTCGGCGGTCGGGATCGGCACCCGGAACACCTCGCCGGGCAGGCCCTCGTAGAGCGCGGCGACCTCGTCGCCGCTGGTCTGGTCGAGTTGGCCGATGACGGTCTTCGGCGGGTCGAAGAAGTCCTTGACGCTGGTGCCCTCGCGCAGGAACTCCGGGTTGACCGCGACTCCGAAGTCGACCCCGGCGGTGCCGCCGACGTGCTTCTCCAGGATCGGCACCAGCAGGTCGAGGCAGGTGCCGGGGAGCATGGTGCTGCGGAAGACGACGGTCTGGCGTCCGCCGCGTTCGGCGAGCGCGGCGCCGATCTCCTCGGTGACCCGCTCCAAGTAGGTCGTGCACAGGCTGCCGTTGGGCTCCGACGGGGTGCCCACGCAGATCAGTGATATCTCGCTGTGCGCGATGGCCTCGCGGACGTCGTCGGTGGCGCGCAGCGCTCCGGTCCGCACGACCTCGGCGATCAGGTCGCCGATACGTTCCTCCACCACGGGCGCCTTGCCGTCGTTGACCAGGTCGACCTTGACCCGGTTGACGTCCACCCCGATGACCTCGTGGCCCATGCCGGCCAGGCACGCGGCCGACACACAGCCCACGTAGCCGAGCCCGAAGACGCTGACTCTCATGACCGCTCTCTCCCCCCACGCAGGCCCCTGCGGCCTGCGGTCCGCGCGCCGGTCGGACGACCCGCGCGCATCAGTACGCCCCCTGGCCGTGGATCACGGCACGCAAGGTCTTCCACAAGATCACCGTGTCCAGGGCGAGCGACCAGTCCTCCACGTAGCGCAGGTCGAGCCGGACGGCCTCGTCCCACGGCAGGTCGCTGCGTCCGCTGATCTGCCACAGACCGGTGAGGCCGGGCTTGACCAGCAGCCGTCTTCGGATGTCCGGGTCGTAGGCGGCGGACTCCTCCGGCAGCGGGGGCCGGGGGCCGACGAGCGACATCGATCCGGTCAACACGTTGAAGAGCTGCGGGAGTTCGTCGATCGAGTACCGGCGCAGCACGGTACCGACCCGGGTCACCCGCGGGTCCCGGCGGACCTTGAACAGCAGGCCCGCGCCCTCGTTGCGGTCGGCGAGCGCGGCGCGCGCGCTGTGGGCGTCGGCGACCATGCTGCGGAACTTCAGCATCGTGAACTCGCGGCCGTCCTTGCCGACCCGGCGCTGGCGGTAGAACACCCCGCCCCGGCTGTCCATCAGCACGAACAGCGCGACCAGGATCATCAGCGGCGCGAACGCGATCAGCAGGATTGCGGAGCCCATCCGGTCGACGACCCCCTTGATGGCCCGGCGACCGCCGGTGAAGGTCGGCATGCTGACCCGCAGCAGCGGTATCCCGAGCACCGCGTCGACGTGCAGCCGCGGGCCGGCCACCTCCATCAGCACGGGGGCCACGATCATCTCGGCGTCGCTGCCTTCGAGGTTCCAGGCCAGCCGCTGCAAGCGGTCCGGTGACCAGTGCGGGTCCGGTGTGACCGCGACGACCCGGTAGCCGTCGTGGCGGACGTGCTTGGCGACGTCCTCCAGCATGCCGATGACCGGCACTCCGTCCAACTGGTCGCCGTCCAGGCCGCCTTGGTCGCCGTCGACACCGCGGCCGTCCGTCGTGCACACGGCCTCCACGCGCCAGCCGAGGTGCGGGAACTTGCGGGTGCGGCTGATCAGGTCGCGCACGGTCGCCGGGCTCCCGGCCGCGAGCACCGGTCTCAGGCAGCGTCCTTCGTTGCGCTGCCGGTGCAGCCAGAGGCGGAGCACATAGCGCTCCGTCATGGTGACGATCGCTATCGCGGGGATCGCGACGAAGATCCAGAGCTTGATGTTGCGCGAGGTCAGCGCGATCCCGCCGAGTGCCAGGACGACGGTCGCGGTGAACAGCGAGCGTCCCAACCGGCGGAACTCCTCGGCTCCCTGGCCGAGCACGGCGGGCGACCACGAGCGGCTCACGGCGAGGGCGCCGAGCACCAGCACCTGGGTGCCGAAGGCGAGAATGCCCCATTTCTCATGCCAGTTGGCCGCGTCCCGGGCCCCGAAGAAGTCACCGATCGACGCCACCACACAGGCGGTGGCCACGGTGTCGCTGAAGATCACGGTACGTCTGTACCGCTGCTCCCATTCGATCGCGGGCTGTCCGATCGCCCCGTCCGCCAGACGCCCGCGCGCCGACGGAAAAGGGCCGACTATTCCCCCCTGCCGCACAGAACCCCCCAAGGTCCCCAGTGGTGTTGACGTGGTCGCCGCACACTGTCACTCGCCTGCGGTCGGCCCCCGCCGCCCGCACTGCAACTCCCCCCGCGGAAGCTCTCGCTCCGCTGTTCCCCCTCGGGAAGCACACGCCCCCGGCGCGTGGCCCCCCGGCCGTGTCAGGACTTCGCGAGCGCCTCACCCTGGCGACACCGGACCCGCAGGCCCCACCAGACCCCTGAAGCGCACGGGAACCCGTCGCGACGTCGAATGTCCTCCATGCCCCAAGCCCCCCTCGGGCCAACAGGATTGATCACCCCCAGGTCCGACGAGAGAGGCACAACCGCTGGCCATCCGCATCACCGGACACATAGATCATCTTTTGTCGCCCGGTGTCACACCGTGCGAAGCAAGGTCAATCTAGACCATGTGTGCCCGCCTGGAGAGAGGTCTGTGTGGAATTCGTGCACAACATTTGACACCGAGTCGATAGATCCGTGACTGCCCACAGGTGCCTCAGCGACGGAAAACCCGCCGTGCGCCCAGTGTCTGCGGGCGTTCTCCGGACCGTTGGCACTGGCAACCGAAGTTGTCCGGAAGTGACCGCCACCGCAAGAAAGAGGACGTCAACGCTCCGGATACGACACGGTCGCGGACGCCCGCACGAGGTGCGCGGGCGACGAGCGGCCCACCCCGGGTGCCGGCCGGGCTCCGGGCCACGGGCTCGGGGCTCCGGCAGTTCAAGAACGCAAAAGGCCACCGTCCCGAGCGAGGTCGGCGGTACGGAGGTCCGGGAGCAGGGGGCAGGGGCCGGGCCGGGTGGACTCGTCGTCGGTCAGGCGGCGGACCTCGACCGTGAACGCGCGCAGCGGTGGGCCCAGTCGCCGACGGACACAGGCGCATACGGCGCTCCGGAAGCACGTGGGCGGCACGCCGTCCGGATCACGTGCCCCCGCACGCTCGTGTTCTCGGCACGGCAACCGGAAATGACAACTTCAGAAGCACGAGCGGATCCCCCCACCGCCTCCTCGATTCCACCGTCCCAGCCGAGCCACGCCCACCCGTTTCCCGCGCATCGCACGCACCGCACGCACGGAATCGTTTCGAGGTGAAGACGTTGACGAACCCCACATCCTCAAAACCCACCGGACCCTGTCACGACGGGGCCGTAGACATGTTCATGCCGTTCACGCCGTACGGCTCGAATCCCTTTCTCCCGGCAGCGGAAGACGGGATGTGGAACTGGATCGACCGACTCGGACTCGCCGAGGACACCGCCCGACGGCAGCGGCTCCGCCATGCGCGGGCCGGCCTCATGGCGGCGCTCGTCAGCCCCACCTGCGACGCCGAGCGGCTGACCTGGCTGGCCTGCTGGACCGCATTCGGATTCCTCGTCGACGACGAGCTCGATGACGGGCCGCTCGGACGCGACCTGGCCCGATGCCAGAGTCTGATCGGAGACCTGACGAGCGTGCTGGACGGACGGCCGGACAACCAGCCGGCTGACGGCGGGGCACTCCGGCGGGCGATGGACGACCTGTGGCACCGGATCGTCCCCGGGCGTTCGCTCGGCTGGATCCGCTCGGCCCGGATGAATGCCGGTGCCTGGCTGTCCACGTACTCCGCGGAGACCGCGGACCGGGTCGCCGACAGGCTTCCCGGCGTCGCCGAATACCGGCTCCACCGGCGCGACTCGGTCGCCGGTCTCCTCTACATGGACCTCGTGGAGGCGATGATCGAGATCGATCTGCCGGAAACGGTCCGCCAACTGCCCCAGTGGCAGGCTCTTCGGGCCTTCGCCGCCGACCATGTCGGCCTCTGCAACGACATCTATTCCGCCAGGAAGGAAAGCGACGCCGGATACGGCCACAACATGGTCGCGCTGATCCGAGCAGACCAGAACTGCGACATCCGGTCGGCCGCTCACCGAGCCAACGCGATGGCCACCGGATACATGCGGGAATTCCTCGACGCGGAAACACAACTCCTCGCCGGCACCGGCCTGCCCCCGGACACGCGCGTCGACGCGGCCCACTGCGCGCGGGCATATCGCGCGATCATCCGCGGCAACTTCGACTATCACCTGGCGGCCCCGAGGTATCGGGACCGCTAGGCCGGGTGCCGAAAGACAGGGTCCGTGTCGTGGGCGCGCTCAGAGTCGGACGCGGAGTTCGCGCAGGCCGCGCAGGCCCGTCCGCTCCCGCCAGCGCGGTTCCGCCGCGAGTCGGAGGTGCGGGTGGCGGCGGAGCAGTGCGGTGAAGGCGACGGTCGCCTCCATGCGGGCGAGCGGTGCGCCGACGCAGAAGTGCGCGCCGCCGCTCAGCGCCAGGTGCCGGTTGTCCCGGCGGGCGATGTCGAAGCGGTCCGGGTCCGGGAAGCGCTCCGGGTCCCGGTTGGCCGCGCCGAGGCTGAGCACCAGCCGGGCGCCGCGCGGCACGCGCACCCCGTGCAGGTCGAGGTCGGTCAGGGCGCGCCGTCCCACGGCCTGGGCGGGGCCGTCGTAGCGGAGCATCTCCTCGACCGCCGGGGGCACCAGGTCCGGGCCGGACGAGCGCAGCAGCTCCAGTTGGTCGGGGTGGCGCAGCAGCGCGAGCATGCCGTTGGCGATCATGTTGGCGGTGGTCTCGTGCCCGGCGACGACCAACAGGGCGGCGGTGGAGAGGAGTTCGTCGGAGCTGAGCCGGTCGCCCTCGGTCTCGGCGCGGATCAGTCCGCTGAGGATGTCCTCGCCCGGCGCCCGCCGGCGTTCGGCGACCAGGTCCCGGAAGTACGCCACGATCCGGCGCCGGCCGCGCAGTCCGCGGGCGACCGTCTCGGGGGTGACGACGGGGTCGACGAGGTGGGCCATGTCCTCGGACCAGTCGCGTACGTCGTCGCGGTCGGCCTCGGGCACGCCGAGCATCTCGCAGATGACCGCCAGGGGCAGCGGATAGGCGAAGTCCGCGACGAAGTCGCCCTCGCCCGTCCCCCAGTCGTCCAGCAGCCGGTCGGTGATCCGCTCGATCCGCTCGTGCAGGTAGGCGATGGACCGGGGGGTGAACACCTTGTTGACGAGGGCGCGCAGCCGGGTGTGGCCGGGCGGGTCCATGAGGATCATGGACGGGGTGTCGCCGCCCGCCATCCGCTCGGTGTGCGCCTCGCCGCCGCCGTCGGAGGCGGTGCCACCCCGGTTGGCGCCCCCGTTGCCGCCTCCGTTGCCGCCCCCGTTGTCGGCGCCGAGCCGGGGGTCGCGCAGCAGCGTGTGCACGTCCGCGTGGCGGGTGAGGAACCAGAAGCCGGGCGGGTTCCAGTGCACGGGGTCGGTCTCGCGCAGGGTGCGGTAGAGGGGGTAGGGGTCGGCCTGGACGGCGGGGTCGGTCGGGTCGTAGTGCGGGACGGTGGGTGACGGCGCTCCGGTCATCCGGCACGCTCCAGGCCGATGCGGGTGGCCTCGGCGACGGCCTTCAGATGGGGTCGCATGAAGAGCGTGAAGTGGTTGCCGGTGACGGGGATGACGGACAGGTCGCCCAGGTCGACGGCGTCCCAGCCGTTCGGCGCCTCGAAGTGCATCTGGACGCGGTGGTCCTGCGGGGTCAGCGGTGCGAATCCGGCCTCCGGCTTGACCAGGACCACGGACAGGTCCGAGGGCAGCGGCTCGTAGAGCGCGAAGGCGCGCAGGCCCGCCTGGTAGGTGGCCACCAGGTCGACGAGGTGGGTCTCGTACGACTCCGGGTCGCGGGCCCCGAGCGCGCGGGCGATCTCCGCGCCCTGTTCGTCGAGGGGCCGGGACCGGTCGACACCGCAGCCGCAGGCGTCCAGGGCCAGGCAGACCATGTGCCGCAGCGCCAGCAGTTCCTCCACGGCACGCAGGTCGTCGTCGGCGGGCGCGCCCCGGCCGGGCAGCGGTACGTAGGTGTCGTACAGGACGACCCGGTGGACCGGCTCGCCGCGCTCCCGCAGCTGCCGTGCCGCCTCGTAGGCGATCATCCCGCCGAGGGAGTGACCGCCGAGGAGGTACGGGCCGTGCGGCTGGACGCGTTGGATCTCGTCGGCGAAGAGGGTCGCCAGCTCCTCCAGGTCGTCGAGGGGTTCCTCCTTGCCGTTCAGGCCCGGGGCCTCGAAGGCGTAGCAGGGGCGGGCGTCGCCCAGCGCGCGGGCCAGTGAGGTCAGATAGAGCGCGGAGCCGCCGATGCCGCCCGCGCAGAAGAAGGGGCGGGGCGAGTTCAGCGGGAGCAGGTGGCCGGGCGGCGGAGCGGGGTGCTCGGCGACGGGGGTCTCGGGTTCCGCGAGGTGGCGGGCTGCCGCGTCGATGGTGGGTACCTCCAGGAACAGGGTGTGCGGGATGCGGTATCCGAGCCAGTCGGAGAGCCGCGCCTGGAGCGCCGCGACGGACAGCGACTCCAGGGCGTAGTCCTCCAGCGGCCGGGAGGTGTCCAACTCGGCTTCCGGCAGCCGCAGTTCGGCCGCGATATGGGTGACCAGCCAGTCGCGTACGACGGCTGCGGTCGGGCCTTCGGCGGGCGCGGGCGTCCGCCGGGGCGGGGCGGCGGCTGTGGTGCGGTGCGGGGTCGCGAAGTGCCGGCGGGCCAGCTCCTGGGCCTGGGCGACCACGCACTCGACCAGTTCGAAGGAGGGCAGACCGCCCGCGTAGTAGGTGCGGTGGCGGCCCTGCATCGCCTCCAGGCGGTCCAGGGCGCCGGCGCTCAGGTCGGCGCTGCCGAAGTGCGGCATGAACGACCATGTCCGGTGCAGGTGTGTCTCCTTGAGCCGGCCGCCGAGGGCCGCGATGTCGTCCCGCAGCCGCTCGGAGACGTCGTCGGAGGCGTCGTCGCAGGTGTCCTCGGGGGCGCCGTAGGAGTAGAAGGTGTGGACGTCGCTGTCCGGGTAGCGGTGGTGGTAGGCGACGCAGTGGCCGGTGGCGGTGCTGCTGTCGTTGTGCTGCTTGAGGAAGTGGAAGGCGGAGTCCGGCAGGCCCGCGGCGGTGGCGACGGTCGTGCGGTAGGCGTTGTTCCTGATGCGGGAGGCGAGGGCGCGTTCGTCCTCGGTGGCGTCCAGGACCGGCAGCATCCGGTCCAGGGCGACGGTGAGCACCAGGTCGTCGGCCTCGATCAACTCCCTGTCCGTACGCACCCGTACACCGTCCGCGTGCCGCTCGACCGCCTCGATACGCACCCCGAGCCGCAGGTCCCGCAGCTCCTCGGCGACCCGGCGCCACAGGGTGGCGAAGCCGCCCTTGACGGTGAACGCGCCCGGATGGCCCAGGAGTTCGGGCTTGTTGCCCAACAGGCCCGTCATCTCCGCGTACTTGACGAAGTACAGGGCGGGCACGCCGTCGTCGAGGTAGCCGTAGCCGGCCGCCGTGAAGCCGGTGCCGAAGGACGCGGCCATGGACTCCAGGCCGTGTTGGGCCAGCCACTCCCGTACGGGGGCGGCGAGCGCCTTCGCGGAGTGCGCGAGCCCCGGCTCGCCGATGCGCGGGAACTCCCGTTCGCGCAGGGCCTGGTAGCGGCGGAAGGCGTCGGTGCGGAAGAAGGAGGTGTCCTGCGGGGCCGTGGTGCCGCGCTCGGTGTCGAGGATCCGGTACGGCGTGGTCGGCTCGGTCGACACGCCCAGTTCGGTGGCCAGTTCGGCGACCCGCTCGTACTCGGTGGTGCAGATGTGGCCGCCGAGGTCGTAGGCGTGGCCGTCGATCTCGACGCTCTCGCACTTGCCGGCCACCGACTCCGCGGCCTCCAGGACGGTGACCCGGTGCCCGGCCCGCTCCAGTTCGCGGGCGATCGTCAGGCCGCTCGGCCCGGCGCCGACGACGACGGTCCGGCGCTTGGCCAGGCGCGGCCCGCCGCGCTTGCGGATCGGCGTCAACAGCCGTGTCAGCTCGGGTGGTTGGCGTTCGCCGCGGCGGGCGTGGGAGGCGGCCTGGTAGATCAGCGCCCGCAGGTGGCCCAGGGAGGCGGTGGTGTACGGCGAGCGGGCGAGGGCGATGCCGAGGTCGGGCGGGGCGAGGCCGGGGTCGAAGGCGATCCGGTCGACGGTTTCGTCGTCGGCGGGGGTGTCCAGGCGCAGGTCGCCGAGGTCGAACCAGGGGCAGCGGTCCTCGGGCCAGGCGCGGGCCGGGTCGAGGGCGGTCGCGGTGGTGAGCGGGGTGCCGTCCAGGGGGTGGAGCTGGGCCTGGAGGACGCTGCGGACTCCGGTGGTGCGGAGGCGGGTGCGCAACTCCTCGCGCAGGAAGGCGGGTTCGCGGGTGTCGCCGGGCGGGCGGGGGATCTCGTTCGGCGCGTCCGGCGGCCACCACCGGTCGCCGTGGTCGAAGTCGCCCCGCACCAGCGGCTCTTCGGCGGGGTGGACGCGGAAACGGATGAGCCACTGGCGGCCGTCGGCGGCGACGAACCCCTGGGGTACCTGGGAGTGGAAGTCGTAGGTGGCGTAGGAGCCCGCGGTCCTGATGTTGTTCCAGATGACGGACCGGACCTCGGGCTTCTCGGCGATGACGTCGGCCCGTTCCTCGGGGGTGCCGAAGCTGCGGCGGAAGGTCTCGGCGGTGGAGGCGAAGAAGGTGGGGCCGGTGTTGAAGGTGAGGTCGAGCAGTCCGGTCCCGCCCTCCAGCAGCCGCAGCGTGAGGCCGCGGACCGTCGGCTTGACGTCGTCGGTGCCCACGGAGTTGCTGTAGCGGGCGAGGACGGGGAAGCGGCGGCCGGGGCGCAGGAAGCCGTGGGCGGGCAGGTGCGGGGGGTCGAGGAGGGTGAGGGTGCCGCGGGCCGCGGTGGAGGTGGCGTGGAAGAAGCGGTCGCGGCGGCCGGCGGAGGCCACGGTGAGCGCGGACATGTCGATCAGGACGCGCCGGAAGTCGTCGTCGACCTCGTACATCCGCGGGTCGCGGGGGCCGGTCGCCAGGAGCAGGCCGTTGTGGGGGGTCATGAGGGTCCCTCGGTGGACTGGCTGAAGGTCTCGTTGCTCTGCACCGACACCAGGAGGGTGCCGGGCTCACGGTCGATCTCGCCGCTCAGCAGGGCCGCCTTGCACATCCGGCGCCGCACCTTGCCGCTGGTGGTCTTGCGAACCAGGCCGGGCCGGCCCAGGGCGACGGTGTGGCAGGAGAGGTGGTGGTCGGCGTAGACGAACTTGCGGACGCTCGCGCAGATCTCGGCGGCGAGGTCGGCGTCCATCCGCTTGCGGCCGGTCTCGGCGAGGACGACCAGGCGTTCGGTGTCGTCGTCGCCGGGCACGTCCCCGGGGAAGGTCTCGTCGGGGCCGAGGGCGAAGGCCACGATGCCGCCGGGCCGTATGTCCGGGTGGCACTCCCGGACGCTGTCCTCGATGTCGGAGGGGTAGACGTTGCGGCCCCGGATGATGATCAGGTCCTTGATGCGGCCGGTCATGAAGAGCTGGCCCTCGTGCAGGAAGCCGAGGTCGCCGGTGCGCAGGTACTCGGTCGGGTCGTCCTCGCCGGTGACGGTGGCGTGGAAGAGCTCGCGGGTCGCCTCGGGGCGGTCCCAGTAGCCGGCGGCGGTGGTGGACGAGCGCACCCAGATCTCACCGACCCGCGCGGACGGGGCGGGAGTCGCGGTCTCCGGGTCGACGATACGGATGCGGTCCCCCGGCTTGCTGGAGAAGCCGCAGCCGTGGAACTCGACGTGACCGCCGAGGTCGGGGGCGCCCTCCTCGACGGGTACGACGTCTCCTTGCGCCAGCGCCTGCTTGTCGAGCCGCAGCACGCCCTGGCCCCGGTTGGTGACGCTCGCGGTGTTCTCGGCGAGGCCGTAGGCGCCGTAGAAGACGTCGGGGCGGACCTTGGTGACGGCGAAGGCGTCGAGGAAGGCGCGGATGGTGCGGGTGCGGATCGGTTCGGCGGCGGTGATGGCCATCTCCAGGGCGGAGAGGTCCCAGCCCGCGCGCGTCTCGGGGGTGGTTTTGCGGACCGCGAGGTCGTAGGCGAAGTTCGGTGCCGAGGTGATGGTGGCCCGGACCCGGGACATGACGTCGAGCCAGATCGAGGGTCGTTGCAGGAAGGTGAGCGGCGACAGGATGTGGGTCGTGGAGTTGCCGATGGCGGTGCTGAGGATGACGTTGATCAGGCCCATGTCGTGGTACTGCGGGAGCCAGAAGACGCCTCTGGTGTCGTCGTTCAGGCGCAGGTCGACCACGTTGGCGGCGATCTCGTGGACGAGGTTGCCGTGGGTGACCATGACGCCCTTGGGTGTTCCGGTGGACCCGGAGGTGTACTGGAGGAACGCGGTCTCGGCCGGGTCGGCGGGCCGGTACCAGGCGTCGGGGTCGCAGTCGGTCCGGCCCCGGCGGGCGGGGCGGCGGTCGGTGCGGTACCAGGGGATGCGCGGCCAGTCGTGTGCGGCGCGGCCCAGCAGCCGGCCGACCGAGGAGGCCCGGCGGCTGCGGTCGAACAGGCCGTTGGTGAGGGCGGCCTTGGCGCCGGAGCTCTCGACGACGGCGTTGAAACCGGCCAGGTCCCGGGTGAGCCGGAACGGGTTCGGGGGGTAGACGGGCACCGGCAGGACACCGGCCGCCAGGCAGCCCATGAAGGCCTTCACGAAGTCCAGCGAGGGCGGATAGACCAGCACCGCGCGGTCACCGGGGGCCAGGCCCCATGAGGTCAGGGAGCCGGCGACGGCGTCGACCGCCTCGGTGAGTTCTCCCGCGCGGAGCGTCTCGGCGTCCTCGCCGTCGTCGTCGACAAAGGTGAAAAGAAGCCTGTCCGGATCCTTTTCATAGAGATCCCGCAGGGCGGAGAGCAGGGAATTTCGCTGTGCGGTGACAAACGTCATCGGGCCGTCCTGTGAGGGCGAAAACCAAAAGACTGATCACGCCGGCGAAAAGTCAGCCAGGCGTTTCTGCACGAACAAAAACCTACGGGTGGTCCAGTCCATTGTCAACGGGGACCGGAACGACCCGCTCCGCCCCTTTGAGCTGCTTTTTCATCGGCATTCCGGACATTGGGTGCACTCTATACAAGCCATCGGCCCGCCTTTCCCTGTGTGTTTCCCAAGAAAGCAGACGAGTTCTCCGGAGCGCATCCAGACAGCCTCTCCGAGGACATCGGGCAGCTTTCCCCGCGTACCCGCCGTCAATTTTCATGGCTTTTCTTTTGTCGTTGCCACGACGCGTGTAAACAGCGGGTGACAATTCGCGGCGGAGGTTTGCGCCGACCCCGGACGCGGCACACGCGTCGTCGGTTCCCGTCGCAGGGTGTGGCTCGTCCCACTACGCCGGAATCGAACCCCGGCGGGCCACCCCTCGTGTTGGCGTCACGTTCCGACGCACGAAAGGTGACCACGACATGAAGGCTCTGCGCATCGTCCTGATGACCCACGGCACCCGCGGCGACGTCCAGCCGCTGGTCGCCCTGGGTCGGGAGCTCGTCCGGCGCGGGCACTCACCTGTCCTCGCGGCCCCGGCCCACTCCGCCGACATGGTGCGCGCGGCCGGCCTGCCGCTGGAGGAACTCCCGGTGGACTGGCGGGAGTTCCTGTCCCGCCCGGCACACGAGTGGAGCTGGATGACCTCCGGCGACAGCGCGGAGTTCCTGGCCGGACTGCGTACGGTGATGGCGGCCCACACCGGCGACATCGCCCGCACCCTGTACCGGGTCTGCGAGGGCGCCGACCTGATCGTCTCCGGCTCGCTCACCGAGGACCTGGCGGTGCTGATCGCCGAGGCCCGCCGGATCCCGCCGGTCCTGCTGCACCTGTTCCCGGTGCGGCCCAACCACGCCGTGCCGAACCCGTTCGTGACCGGCGAGGCGTCCGCGGTCCCGGACCGCAACTGGCGGACGCACGTGGACTACGAGCGCGCCTCGTGGAAACTGCGCCGTGAGGGCGTCAACAAGCTGCGCGAGGCCTTCGGGCTGGCGCCGACGGACCTGTCGACCCCGCTGCGCGCCCGGATGCTCGGCGCCCTGGAGATCCAGGGCTACAGCAGGCTCCTGGTGCCCGGCATCGAATGGCCCTCGTACCGGCCGTTCGCCGGCTGGCTGGAACTCGCGGGCCAGGACCGGGCGCTGGCCGCGGAACACGGTCTGGACCCCGGCCTGGAGAGCTGGCTGGACGCGGGCGACGCACCCGCGTACTTCGGCTTCGGCAGCATGCCGGTGGCCGATCCGGCCGGGGTCCTCGCCACCATCGAGCGGGCCACCGGGGAGCTGGGGCTGCGTGCCGTGGTGACCGCCGGCTGGGCCGGGCTGCCCGCGGGCGCGGTCCGGGACCCGGCGCGGGTCCGGGTGGTGGACAGCGCGGACCACACCGCGCTGCTCCCCCGCTGCCGGCTCGCCGTGTACCACGGCGGCTCCGGGACCACCGGTGCCGTCGTCCGCGCGGGCATACCCGCCCTCGTCACCTCCGTGACGCTCGACCAGCCGATGTGGGGCGAGCTGGTCCGGCGGCGCGGTGTGGGGCTGCACCTGCCGCTGCACGGCCTGGACGCGGCCGGACTGCGGGGCGCGCTGGAGCGGTTGGCGGAACGCCGGGTGGTGAAGGCGGCCGGGGACCTCGGGCAGGCCGTACGCGCGGAGGGGGACGGGGTGGCCAGGGCCGCCGATCTGGCGCTCGCCTTCGCCCGGCGGGCCCGCAAGCCGCGGGTGCTGGCGCCGGGGGCCCGTTGCTCCGGGTGAGGCGGACGGCATCGGGCGCCGAACCGGTCCACCGGTCATCGGGCCGGCGGGAACTGGACGGGCGGGAGCCGGTCGGGCGGAAGCTGTGCGGGCGGGACCTGTGCGGGCCCCGCGGCGGAGTCGTCGGTCGGCGAGGCCTCGTGTCCCGGTCGGGCGGTGGGACCGTGGACCGTCTTCTCCCAGCTGAACGGTGACCGGACCAGCTGCCACAGACCCCGCCAGCCCGCGAAGGCGTGCAGGAGCCAGTAGAGCGGGACCAGCAGGGCCGTCCACCAGGACAGACGGCGGCGGGCTGCGGCGATCAGCATCGCCCCGGCCATGAGCGCGGCGCTCCCCCACATGGCGAGCGCACCGAACGCGCAGCCGGGCCGTCCCGCCCAGGCGGCCCCGGCCAGCAGGAAGGCGGCCGGCCAGCACATGAAGACCACCGGGGTGCCGAGGACGATCCCGAGGAGGGACACCAGCCCGGAGAGGCCGAACCGGCGGAGCGTGTCGCCGGGACGCCGGGTGTAGACGAGTCCGGTGAGCAGATAGCCCTTGAGCCAGCGGGTGCGCTGCATGATCCAGGCCCAGGGCCGGGCCGGGCACTCCTCCCAGGTGGTGGAGTCGGCGATGGCCACGCGGTGGCCGGTGGCCGCGAGCCGCAGCCCGAGATCGGCGTCCTCGGTGACGTTCCACGCGTCCCAGCCGCCGACCCGGCGCAGCACGTCGGTGCGCAGGTGGTTGCTCGTGCCCCCGAGCGGCACGGGCAGGCCGAGGCGCGCGAGGCCCGGCAGCATCAGGTCGAACCAGAACGCGTACTCCAGGCCGAACAGCCGGGTCAGGACGTTGCGGCGCTCGTTGTAGTAGTTCAACTTGGCCTGGACGCAGGCCAGTCGCTCGCCACCGGCGGCGAACTGCCGGGCCACCTTGCGCAGTTGGTCGCGTTCCGGCCGGTCCTCGGCGTCGAAGATCACCAGCAGCTCGCCGCGGGCCAGCATCAGACCGAGGTTGCAGGAGCGCGGTTTGGTCTGCGGCGGGCCGGGGGCCAGCGCGACGACGCGGACGAAGCCGGGGGGATCCACGGCCCGTACGGCATGGGCCGTGGCCTCGTCGTGCCGCTCCACCAGGACCAGGATCTCCAGCTTGTCCCGGGGGTAGTCGAGTCCGGCGAGCCAGCGCACCGTCTCGCCGATGACGGCCTCCTCCTGGTAGGCGGGCACCAGCACGGTGTAGCTCGGCAGTTCGGCGTCGGACAGCTCCGGGCCCGCGGCGGGCGGGGGCTGTGCGGACACCGCGGCGAGGCCCAGCTTGAACAGCAGGCCGAGGCTGAAGAGGACAGCGAGGGCCGTCATGACGACGCCGAGGCCACCGGCCAGCAGCGTGCCGACGACCACGAGGAGGAGGATCCCGGCCGCCGCCCGCTGCCAGGGCCGGACCCCGGTGCGGGCGGCGTGCTCGGGGTGGGCGCGGGTGAACGCGTTGGCCATGTCGTCGGCGACCTCGTCGAGGCGGGTGTCGACGACCAGTTCCTGGATCTCACGGCGGCCGGTCGCGCGGAACACCGGCGTCTCGCCGGGGAACCAGTGGCCCAGGTCGGGCGGGTCCCCGGCGGTGGCGACCAGGACTCCGGCGGGCGTGCGGCGCAGCGGGATCCAGTCGCCGGCCAGCATCTCGGCGGCGGGGATGTGGGCGGAGCAGGCGGGATCGATCCCCTCGGCGGGCTCAGGTGCGGGGGTACGGGCGGTGACAGGGTGCATGGGGGCATGCCTCTTCATCGCGGGAACGGTGGGGGTGTGCGGTCACACGGAGGTCCGGTAGGCGCGGAACGCCAGATGGCTGACGCCGGTCAGCAGCGCCGCGAGCAGCGCGAGTCCGCCGCAGCGGACGAGGACGGCGGCCCAGCCCGGGTCGGCGGCGAGCGCCGAACGTCCGGCCACCAGCGCCCAGTCGACCGGGTTGAGGGCGGCGACCCGGCGCATCCAGTCCGGCATCAGACGGGCCGACATGAAGGCCGTCGACAGGAAGGTGAGGGGCAGCAGCAGGAAGGTGTTGAGCGCGATGACGGTCTCGCGCCGCCGCACCAGCAGGCCGAAGGTGTGCGAGAGGGCGCTGAGGGCCATGCCGAGCAGCACGGCGGCCGTGATCAGCACGGCGACGCCCGGGGCGCCGCCCGCGTAGTGCGCGCCGCCGACGAGACCGAGCAGCACGATGACCAGGGACTGCACGACCGTACTGAGGGCGTGTTCCACCACGACACAGCTCACCAGGGCGCCACGGCGCACCGGGGTGATCAGGAAGCGGTCGAGGGTGCCGCGTTCGATCTCGTCCAAAGTGCCCATGCCCGCCCAGGAGTTGAAGGACAGGGCGTTCATCACGACGATGCCGGGGACGAGGTAGTCCAGGTAGGAGTCCGCGCCGAAGCCGGGCAGTTCGACGACGCGCCGGAACAGGCTGCCGAACAGGAAGAGCCAGACGACCGGCTGGACCAGGGTGATGACCAGGTAGCCGGGCTGCCGTACGACCACGCCGAGCCGCCGGTGGGTCAGCCACAGGACGTCCCGCACGCCGTTCACCCGGGCACCCCTGCGGGCTCGGCGGGCGCCGGGGAGCGGCGGCCCACGTGGCGCAGGTACACGTCGTCCAGGGAGGGCCGGGCGACGGTGACGGCGGCGACGGACAGGCCCGCCCGGTCGAGGGCCGCGAGGGCGCGGGGCACGGCGGCGGCGCCGTCGTCGGCGCGGGCGCTCAGCCGCCGTCCGGCGAGGGTGACCTCCCGGAGGTCCGGCAGGCCGGCCAGGACCAGGCGGGCGATCTCCGCGTCCCCGGTGTCGGGTCCGGTGCGCAGGTCGACATGGACGGCGTCGCCGCGCAGTTCGCCCTTCAGTTCCTCGGGCGTGCCCGTGACGACGATCCGCCCGTGGTCGACGAGGGCCAGCTGCCGGGCGAGCCGGTCGGCCTCCTCCAGGTGGTGCGTGGTCAGCAGGACGCTCAGCGCGTGGTCGGCGACCAGCTGTTCGATCTCGTCCCACATCGCCGTACGGGACTCGGGGTCGAGGCCGGTCGTCGGCTCGTCCAGGAACAGCACCCGGGGGGTGTGCACCAGGCCGAGGGCGACGTCGAGTCGGCGGCGCATGCCTCCCGAGTAGGTGCGCACGTCCCGGCCGGCCGCGTGGGCGAGGTCGAACCGGTCGAGCAACTCCCCCACCCTGCGGTGCAGTTGGCTGCCGCGCAGGCCGTAGAGGCGGCCTTGGAGGGTGAGGTTGGCGCGCCCGGTGGTCATCGGGTCGGCGCCGGAGCGCTGGGCGACGACGCCGATGGCGCGGCGCACCCGGTCGGGGTGGCGCAGGGCGTCGTGTCCGGCGACCCGTACGGCGCCGGAGTCCGGGCGGGCCAGGGTGGTGAGGATCTTCATGGTGGTGGACTTGCCGGCGCCGTTGGGGCCGAGCAGCCCGAAGACGCCGCCGGGTGCGACGGTGAAGGAGAGTCCGTCGAGCGCGCGGACGCCTCCGGGGTAGGTCTTGACGACGTTCTCCGCCTCGATGGCGAGAACCGTGGCAGTGGGGGGAGGGACGGACATGAGCCGCCTTACGTCGGGTCGAACGTGGTCTGGAGGACGGTGTGGGCCACGCCGGTGGGACCCGAGACAGCGAGGGTGATCTCCAGCACGTGCAGGGCGTGCCGGGCGGTGAGCCGGGGGGCGGTGCCGGTCCGTACCGCCTGCGCCAGGTCGGCGATGCCCCGGGCGAAGTCCATGACGTGCCCGTGGTGGCGGTCGTAGCGGTGGGGGTGGTCCGCCGGGCGGACGAGCGGCACCTCGTGGGGTGCGGTCAGGTAGTGGGGTGTCTCCGGTGACATCTCGGTCCGCTCGCGGACGGTGACGGGGGCGCCGTAGTCCCAGCAGTCCGGGACGCAGAGCACTCCGTCGTCGCCGACGATCCGCAGCGAGTGGTCCTCGGGGGCGACGGTGCCGCAGGTCAGCCGGGCGACGACACCGGAGCGGAAGCGGATCAGGGCGCAGCCGAAGTCGGGGGCGAGTTCCGCCGGGTCCAGGCCGGGGGCCTTGTCGGGCGCGAGCAGCGCGGCGTACGACATCACCTCGCAGGCCGGTCCGAAGAACGCGGTGAGCCAGGTGAGGTAGTAGGCGGCGTGCTCCAGGGCGGGGCCGACGCGGAACTCGTCGGCGTAGGGCCAGGGCGCTCCGGAGGGGCTCGTCCAGTCGCGGAAGTTCATCTGGTGCACGGCGCCGTCGTCCAGTTCCGCGTAGACCAGGCGGGGCCGGCCGACGAGGCCCCCGGCGAGGGCCGAGCGCACGGTCTCGGCGGTCTCGCCGAGCAGGGAGCAGGGGGCCGAGGACAGGACCAGGCCGTGCCGCTCGGCGTACTCGACGAGTTCCGTGGCCTGCCACAGCTCCTCGGCGAAGGGTTTCTCCGAGTAGACGTGCTTGCCCGCCTCCAGACAGCGGCGGGAGATCTCGTAGTGGCTGTGGGGGTTGGTCAGATTGACGGCGACGGCGACGGTGTCGTCGGCCAGGAGTTCGTCCAGGGAGGTGTACGACCGGATGCCGTGGTGGTCCGCGAGCTTGCGGGCGCGCGCCTCGTCACGGTCGTAGACCCCGCGCAGGACCAGTTCGGGGTGGTTGGGGAGGGTGGCTAGGTAGAAGTCGGCGACATAACCGCATCCGATGAGAGCGATCCCTGTCGCTTCCGGGGTGAGGCCGTCCACGGGGGGCTGTACCTGTCCTTCCGCAGGGCACGTCGGCCTGGCCGCGCGGCGGATGCCGCGCGGCCGGAGCCGATGTGGTCGGGTGGTGCCGATGTGGTCGGGTGGTGCCGGGATCCGCGTCAGATCTTCAGGGAGACGTATTCCTTGCCCTGCTCGTTCTCCACGACGATCTTGGAGACGTCGTCGATCGGGACGGCCGCGGAACCGTCGAGGTTCGCGCCCTTGTCCTGGTCCGCGACGACCCAACTGCCCGCGATCTCACGGCTGCCGTCCTTGGACTCCACGATGAGACGGCAGTGCTCGCCCACCGGGATGCCGGCCACCGAGGCGTTCACCCGGACCCAGGAGGCGGCCGGGGTGACCCGTACCGTCATCCGGCTGCCGGTCGACGCGCTGGTGCCGGAGGCCACCCGGGTACCGACGGGCGGCGGGGACGCGGGCGCGGAGATCGAGGACTGCGGCAGGTCGGCGACATCGTGGCCGGTGACGCCCATGCTCCTGCCGACCAGCACCCCGCCGCCCAGCACCGCCGCCGCCGCGACCGCGGCCACCGCGGCGAACAGCGTGCGATGCCGGCGGACCTCTCCGTCCCGTTCGTTGCGTACCTGCCGGAGCGTCCGCTGGAGCAGCAGGTCGCCGCCCTCCGGAGGGCCGTCGAGGAACGCCTCCGGCGGCACCTCGCCGAGGGCCGCTTCCATCTCCCGCAATCCGTCCAGTTCTTCGCGGCACCGGTCGCACGACGCCACGTGGTCGTCGACGGCCCGCGTCTCGCGCTCGTCCAGTGTGCCGAGGACATAGGCGCCGAGCAGCGCGCTGTCGTGTTCCTTGATGCTCATGCCGCCACCTCCTTCAGCGCGACGAGCTTCGCCGGTCCGGGTTCGTCTCTGTACAGGTCCCGCAGTTGCTTCAAGGCATAGTGTGATCGCGATTTGACGGTTCCGGGAGGTATTCCGAGAGCTTCGGCCGCCTCGGCGACACTACGGCCCTGGAAGTAGATCTCGTTGAGCACGTCCCGGTGGTCCGGGGAGAGCCGGTCGAGGGCCTCGATGACGAGCATCGAGTCCACCACGCCTTCCGCGTGGTCCTTCTCCACCGGGGTGGTGCCCACCGACTCGGCGACCTCGGTCGGCCGCGCGGCCTTCGCCCGGTACCGGTCCATGATGATGTTGCGCGCCACGGTCAGCAGCCAACCACGCACCGAGCCCTTGCCGTTGACCAGGGACTCCTGGTTCTTCCAGGCCCGGATCAGGGTCTCCTGGACGACGTCCTCCGCGGCGGCGTGGTCATTCGTGAGCCGCTTCGCGTAGGCGAGCAGGGCCCCGCCGTGTTCCTCGTACAAGGACCGGATGAGCACCTCGTCGGTCGTTCTCTGCTTGTCCCGCGCGCGGGGCCACAGCGCCGCCATCCACTTTCTCCCGTCCTCTCCTTGACTGACGCGATCAACACGGATGGCAGCCGGAGGTGGTTCGATCGGAACTCGTAAATATCTCGCGGACTTCGGCGTCGCACGTCAGGACGCAGGACGTCACGCGTCAGGACGCGCGGCAGTGCCGTCCGTCGTTCAAGCAGCCGACCAGGACCAACATTTGACGGTCCGTCATGACGTCGATGAACATGCCGTGGTCGGTGCGCGGGTCGTGCTTCTCCTCCGGGAAGGAGTCCACGGCGTACGGGACACCGGGCGACAGCGCGTAGGTGAGGGTGACGCGCAGCTGCGGGATCGCGAAGGTGGCGTGCGGACACACCCCGTCGGCCGCCGGGAACACCACATGGGTGCGATGGTCGGCACTGTCGGTGGACAGTCCGTCCCAGCAGCTGGGGAAGTCGAGGGTGCGGGTGGGACCGCTGCCCTGCGGGCACAGCGTGTACTTGGTGGTGAAGCGGTCCTGGAAGCCCGAACACCCCCACTGGGCACGGACGTTGGCGTCGCCCGTGTAGAGCGCGACCGGGTCGCCGGTGACCAGGCGCAGGAACCGGGGCATGGCGACGACCTTGCTCACCGGGTTGCCCCGGAAGTCGATCACCACCGAGGACGGAGTCAGGATCCGCCCCATGTTGTCGTCCAGACCGCCGCCCATGGCGTGGGCGTCGCTGCCCATGCGGTCCAGCCGGCGCAGCACGGGCCAGTAGTACGTGGAGCGGTCGCCGCCGACGCAGGTGGTACCGGCCGCGGCCAGTTCCGAGTTGCTCGACAGGTAGTTGGTCGACACGTTGCCCACATAGTCGTGGACGTGGTGTGCCGAGCCCCTGACTCCGGGCGAGACCACGAGGTTGTCGGCGTTGAGATGGCCGTTCCGATTGCGGCCGCAGTCCTCGGTGTAGGTGCCGGTGGAGGCGTCCGGTTCGATGGCGGGGAGCACGCTCCGGGGTACCGAGGCGATGTCGACGTAGCGGTCGGCGGCCGGCCCGGACTGCGCCGCGGCCGGTTTGCCGGTGGCGATGACACCGGCGCCGAGCACGGCCGACACCCCGACGACGGCGGGCAGGACGATTCGGATGAGACGGGCTCTTGAACGGAAGAGTCGAGTCCACACGCAAGCAGCGTCGCAGGGTTGTCCAGACCAATCAAGTTACGTCTTGAAGCATGACGGAATCTCCACCTCGGTTCGCCCGACCGCCAACTGCTGTTGAACGGCGGGTCAGTTGAAGAGCTGGCCGCGGACCGCTCCGTCGGGGAACTCGGCGGTGTGCAGGTTGGAGTAGAAGCCGGTCGGGTCCTTCTTGATCTGTGCCAGCACCGAGGGGTCCTGGACGGCGGTCGTGCCGGAGATGGCGAAGATGTTCTGCGGCACCGGGGTGACGAAGAGCGGGATCTTCACGTCGCCGTTGTGGCCCTTCGTGCCCTGGTGGATGTGGCCGGCCAGCGGGGTGCCGATGTTCACCCAGGCCAGCGAGTAGCCGACCTGGCCGTTCTCCGGGTACAGGAACGTGACGGCGTGGCCGTCCGGGTCGCCGACCCGCTTGGGGTCTGCGGTGGGCACCTCCTGGCCGCCGTCGGCGAGCGCGCGCAGCTTGCCGCCGCGGATGATGCTGAGCGGGTTGACCGGCTTGGCCAGCGGGCGCAGTTGGCCGCGCACGGCGCCGCCCGGGAACTGCGCGGTGTGCAGGTTGACGTAGAAGTCGGCCGGGTCCGTGCGCAGTTGGCGGGCGAGTGCGGCGTCGGTCACCGAGGTCTGGCCGGCGGCGGACTGCACGGTGGACGGCATCTGTGTGGTGAACAGGCCGACCTTCACGTCGCCGTTGTGACCGGCGGCGCCCTGGTGGATGTGGCCGAGGGTGGGCCGGTCGATGCCGTTCCAGGACAGCGCGAAGGTGATGCGGTCGCCCTTCACCTTGACCAGTGCCACCGCCCTGCCGTCCGGGTCGCCGACCGCGGGTCCGCCCTTGACGGGGACCTCCTGGTCGCCGGAGAGCTGGGCGATGAGGGAGACGGCGGGCTCGGTCGCCGACACGGCGGCGGCCGACGCCCGCGCGCCGGAGCCGTGGCCGTCGTGGGCCAGGGCCGGGGTCGCGGCGCACAGACCGGCGACGAGCACGGCCGCCGCCGCCGAGAGAGACACCTTGCGCATTTCTTTTCTCCGTCCGGGATTCGGTCCGATGTGCTGCCCGAATCACGCGCGGACCCGGCCGGCGGTTCAATTCCCGGACCGGATCGGAGAACTGAACCCGAAAGGCGCCCGGCACGTGTGGGACGCGGGGACACGCCCCCTCGAATTCACGGCTGAGAGAGGTCACCACAATGCGTGCACGGACGGCTCTGATCGCGATACCGCTGGCTCTGGCACTGGCCGCCTGCGGCGGTGGAAAGGACACCGACGGAAAGGCGAAGGGGTCCGGCACGACCGAGGCCGTCGCCGTCAAGGAATCCGGTCTGGGCTCGATCCTGGTCGACGGCGAGGGCCGGACGCTGTACGCCTTCACCAAGGACAAGGGCGGCGCGAGCAACTGCGACGCCAAGTGCATCGCCGTGTGGCCCGCGTTGACCGGCAGCGGCAAGGCGACCGCCGGCAAGGGCGCCCGGTCCGCGCTGATCCGGGCGGCCCACAAGTCCGGCGGTGCCGTGCAGACGACGTACGGCGGCTGGCCGCTCTACTACTACGTCGGCGACGCGGCGCCCGGTGACGTCAACGGGCAGGGCCTGGACGGGGAGTGGTTCGTGGTCGGGGCGGACGGCAAGCTCGTGCGGAACGGCACCTGAACGCGCACCCGCCCGAGCGGTGGACGGCACGCGAGCCCCGGTGGGCGGCCCGCGTGCCGTCCGTGTTCTCCCCCCTGAACCCCAACTGTTCTTCTCCCACGGCCCGTTGAACCGACCCGCCCCGGGAGGCGTTCCTGGGGCGGGGCGGGACAGACCCGCCGACCCGAAGCGTCCAGGGAGGAGCCCCATGGCCGAGATCGACATGCCCGGAGACGAGGTGGAGCGCCTCGGCCAGTTGCTGGGGCGGGTGATGGACCTCATCGAGACCAGGTCGACCGGCTTCAACGCCAACGACGTGGGCGCGCCCCTGGTGGACGCCGGCTCCAACTTCGACAAGAAGTGGGGCGACGGGCGGTTCCAGCTCAAGCGGAACAGCAAGGACCTCAAGGACGCCTGCGAGGCGATCGTCAAGGCGTTCGCGGACGCCGACGAAAAGATGGGCTCGCAGCTCACCAACACCGACGGAAGTAAGTCCTGAGACGGCTGCGGCCGGACGACCCAAGGAGCACGGTCCCATGACCAACGGTTCGCAGACCTTCGGGATCTCCATCCCGGAGAACTGGACGGAGTACGACCTCGGCGGTGACACGCTGTCCGAGCGCCGCGCGGAGATGCTGCGGCAGACGCCGGACAAGCCGACGCGGGACGCCGTCAACCAGGCCTTCCGCAACGCGCGCCGGATCATGGAGGGCGCTCGCCGGCGCGGTGCCGTCTACGCCGCGGGCACCACCACCATGTACGAGGACGGCCTGCTGATGGCCGGCCTGATGGTGTTCAGCCTGACCCCGCCGCCCGGCGAGGACTTCTCGGCGCAGGGCCTGGCCAAGCAGTTCTCCGCGTCCGGGGAGCGCAAGGGCGAGGGCACGGCCCGTACCTTCACCACGGAGACGCTGCCGCAGATCGGGCCGGTCGGCCGGATCGTCGGGGTCGAGGAGAGCGAGATCGGCGGCGGGGTGTCGTACAAGGTGGTGGTGATGCACACCGTGGTGCCGGTGCCCGGCAGCCGGAACGTGCTGATCATCACCTGCTTCAGCCCCAACCTGCCGGTGGCCGACCAGCTGTACGACCTGTTCGACGCGATCACGGGCACGTTTGCCTTCGGCGAGGGGGCCGTGGTGGCTGCGGGGCGTTGAACCGGCGGCGGTATTAGACGAGTTCGCCCCCTGGCCAGATCGGCCAGGGGGCGGATTCTTGTGCCGGTTCATGAGCGAGAAGCCACGACCTGCCGGTTGTCGTCCCCGGCTTGGTCGTGGCTGGTCGCGCAGTTCCCCGCGCCCCTACGGGGCGCTCGTCCTCGGTACCCGGACCGTCAGGAAGCGGCCGTCGCCGGTCTGGAGGTGGGCGCGGCCCGGTTCGCTGTCCTGGCCGATGAGGCCGCGGGGCAGGCGCGCGCCGACGAGTTCGCCGTCGCTGATCGAGCGGGGCGCGAGCAGGGCTCCGCAGCGGTTGCGGCGGACGATGGTCTGCCAGCCGGACAGGCCGCCGAGCAGGACCTCGTTGTTGCCGGCCACGATCAGGCCCCAGCCGTCCCCGGCGCTGCCCCGGGCCAGGGAGGCGAGGTCGTTGTCCAGCTCCGAGTTGATCATCAGCTCGGCGTCGTCCACCAGGATCGCCCCGGCCGGGCTGTCCACCTTGCCGAGCGCGGTGCGGAAGTCGGCGACCTCGACATCGGCGTCCGTGAAGACGTCGACCACGCCGGGGTGGCCGGCGAGCTTGCGGAGCGGCGAGCTGCGGGGCGTGATCACCACGATCTTGGTGCCGAGTTCGAGCAGCGAACGGGCCATGGTGAGCAGGACCGTGCTCCGGCCGGAGCGCGGCGGTCCGCCGATGATGAAGGACGGGATCTGGGTGAGGTCGGTGCCCTGGGCGGAGAGTTCGTCGCCGCCGACGCCGACCATCGCCCACAGCGGGGAGACGCCCCGCGGCCTGCGCGCCAGGGCCTCCTCGAAGCCGAGTTCGTCGGGCAGCACGTCGACCCGGAACGGGCGTCGCGCGTCCGGCACGCCGGCGTCCCGTTCGGTGGTCCGCTCGCCCAGCGCGACCAGTGCGCGGGCCTGGCCGGCGCCGCTCGGGTCGGCGCCGTCGACCAGCGCGATCTGGGCGGTGGTCGCGTCCTTGGGCTGGAGCGCGCGGCCGGCCGGCAGGTCCTCCGGGACGGACCGCACCTGGAGGCCCACCATCGAGTAGTCGCTGCGTTCGTTCAGGCGGAGCACCAGCTTGTCCTCGGTGGTGGAGGAGAACCGGTTCTGGCTGAGCACCCGGTCACCGGCCAGCACCAGGTGCACGCCGACGCTGGCGCCCTCGCGCATCAGCAGGACCATGGCGTCCAGCACGCTGCCCTGGTCGAAGGAGGCGTACTCCCGGTCGAAGGCCTCGAAGCGGTCGAGCATCACCACGATGTGCGGGGGCCGCTCCTCCTCGGGCAGGTTGCGGCGCAGTTCGGTGAGGTCGGCGACGCCCTGCCGGCCGAGCAGCGCGCGCCGCCGGGCGATCTCGGCGGTGAGCCGGTTCAGCAGGCGTACGACCCGCTCGGCCTCGCCCCGGTCGACGACCGCGCCGCAGTGCGGCAGCCCGGTGAGGGCCTGGAGGGCGCCGTTGCCGCAGTCGAGTCCGTAGAGGTGGAGGTCGGCGGTGGAGTGGGTGCGGGCCAGCGAGGCGGCCAGGGTGCGCAGGGTCTGCGAACGGCCGCTGCGCGAGGAGCCGATGATGTGCAGATGGCCCATCCGGTCGAGGTCGAAGACCAGTTCCCGCTGGGTCTGCTCGGCGGGCACGTCGACCAGTCCGTACGGCACCGCGGGCAGCTGTCCCGGGGCGGCGGGGGCGCCGGTCAGGTCGGTGAGGGCGAGGATGTCCGGCAGCGGCGGCAGCCAGGGGCGGCGCGGGGCCGGTACGGCGAGCTGGAGGGCGGCGCCGCGCACGGCCTCGACCAGCACGGACAGGTCGGTGACCGGTTGTACGGCGCGTTCGGTGACGGCGGTGCGGGGCAGCGGGTCGCCGAGTTCCTCCCAGTGGAGTTCGGTGAGCACGGGGGCGGGGGCCTCCTCGTCGGCCGCCGCCGCGTCGAGGCGACGGCCGCCGATCCGGCCGGTCTGGAACGGCAGCAGTGCCGCGTGCCCGAGCCGGGCGTAGGCGCGGCCGGGGGTGCGGGGCGAGAGCTGGCCGGAGTCGGGGGCGTCGATGATGTCCCGGCTCTCGGAGGTGTCGGTGGTGCGCAGGGCGATCCGCAGGTTGGTGTTGGCGCGGATGTCGGCGGTGACCGCGCCGGAGGGCCGCTGGGTGGCGAGCATCAGGTGGATGCCGAGGGAGCGGCCCCGCTGGGCGATGTTGACCAACCCGGAGACGAAGTCGGGCAGTTCGCGGACCATCGAGGCGAACTCGTCGATGACGAGGACCAGTCGGGGCAGCGGCGCGAGGTCGGGCTGCCGGGTGCGCTTGTCGGTGTAGTCGTCGATGTCCTTGGCGGCGGCCTGGGCCAGGATGTGTTCCCGGCGCCTGAGTTCGGCGCCGAGGGAGACCAGGGCGCGTTCCACGAGGTGGGTGTCGAGGTCGGTGACCATGCCGACGGTGTGCGGCAGGTCCTCGCACTCGGCGAAGGCGCTGCCGCCCTTGTAGTCGATGAGCACGAAGTTCAGCTCGTCGGGCCGGTTGGCGACGGCGAGACTGGCCACCAGGGTCTGCAACAGCTCGGACTTGCCGGAGCCGGTGGTGCCGGCGATCAGTCCGTGCGGTCCGTCGGCGGCGAGGTCGACGGCGAACGCCCCGTCGACACCCGCGCCCAGCACCGCCCGGGTGCTGCGTCCGCCGAGCAGCCAGCGGGCGGCGACGCCGTCCGGCATCGGCGGCTCCAGGCCGAGGACGTCGAGCAGTCGTACGGATCCGGGCAGCAGGCTCTCCTCGGCCTCGTCGCCGATGTCCCGCAGCGGGGCGAGGGCGCGGGCGACGCCGACGGACCAGGCGCGGCCGGGCGCGTCCATGAGCACGTCCTCGACGGGGTCGGAGCCGGTCTGCTCGACGCGCAGCCGGCCGTCGGCGCCGACCACGGCGACGGCCTGGCACTCCTCGGGCAGGAAGCGGGCCTCGGCGTCCACGCAGATCGCGTACACGCCGACGGCCGGACCCTCGCGCAGGATCTGGATGACACCGGGCAGGGCGCGCAGTCGGCGGGCGCCGTCGAGGACGACCAGCAGATCGGGTTCACCGGCGGCACCGCCGCGTGCCGCCCGCTCCCCGGCGGACTGCCGGGCGGCGATGACGGCGCAGATCTCGGCGATCCGGCGGCCGGTGGACTCGGCGGTGGCGCCGACCATGCTGCGGGTGTCCTCGCCGAGCGGGGCGGTGTGCGGCAGCCAGTGCACCCAGGACCAGCGGTCCTCGCCGCCGCTGCCCGCGAGGAAGCAGATCCGCAGGTCGGTGGGGCTGTGCAGGGTGGCGGCCTGGGCGGCGAGCCAGCGCACCAGCGGTTCGGCGGCGGCCTGGCCGGCCACGCCGAGCACGCCGGCCGCGCGCAGCGGCACGGTGACGGGCACGGCCCGGGTGGTCCGGGTGATACGGCGCCGGTGCTCGGCCTCGGCCGGGTCCTCCAGCTCCACATAGGCCGGGCGGTCGGCGACGCCGAGCCGCAGCAGCAGGAAGTCCTCGTCGCGCCAGCGGCGTTCCCACAGCCGCAGCCGGGGTCCGGCGGCGATGAGCAGGGTGCTCGCGGGGTCGGGGCTGGCGGCCCGCCGGGCGCGCTGCTCGGCGAGCACCGCCTCGTCGACCTCGGTCTCCAGCTCGGTCTTCTTCCGCTCGTACTCGGCGACCAGCTGCTCGTGGCTCTCCTTGCCGCGCTTCTTGCCGTAGAGCTGGTTGACCAGGGCGAGGACCGGGGAGAGCAGGCCGAAGACCAGGAAGCGGGTGTTGTGCGACACCGCCACGGAGACCAGGGACATCGCCAACGGCGCGAAGATCAGCGGCAGTTGGATCTTCCTACGGGGCGGCTTGCCGGGCGGCACCGGCAGCTTGAACCGGTTGCGCACGGGCGGCGGCAGCAGCCGCGGCGGCCGGTTGTAGTCGAGGCCGACGCCGTCCTCGGAGGGGACGAGGGCGGCGTCGGGGAAGGTGGGGGCGGTCAGTTCGAGCAGGGTCGGACCGGCCTTGAGGACACCGCCGGCCGGCCAGTTCGTCCAGTCGGGTACGGCGGTGTCGTCGAGGAGCATCCGCTCGCCCGGCGCGGAGCGGACGGTCACGGTGCCGTCGGCGACGACCTTGAGGTGGGCGGCCGTAGCGGCCAGGCCCTCGGCGGTCAGCCTGAGGCGGCAGGCGTGGCCGGCGCCGATCTCGTAGTCGCCGGGCGGCAGCCGGAACACGGCACCGGCGTCGACACCGCCGACGGCCCGCACCTCGACGACGCCGTCCGGTTCCCTGCCGGGCACGGCCACCGGCCTGTCCAGCGAGAGCAGACTGCCCGCCCGCAGGCCGCTGCCGCCCACCGGCTGGTCGTACGGCAGCTCGGTGCCGCTGTGGAAGAGGGCGGGCGGCGCGTCGGGGGCACCGCCGCGCAGCCGCCGGCCGAGTTCCTCGGCGAGCTCGCCGACCGGAACCGACGGGTCGGTCTCGATCATGATGTCCGCGGTCTGGCCCTGCTGCGGGTCGACGGCGGTGACGGTCAGACGCATGGTCGGTGCTCCTCGGTGCACACGGGGGATGCGGGGTATGCGGGGCGGATGCGGGCGGCCGGGCCGGGCCCGCTCGGACGGACCCGGCCCGGCCGGTGTGCCTGGCCTACTTGTTGAGGCTGCTGCCCATGTCCTCGTCGAGCTGGTTGAAGCCCTGGCCGACGCCGTCGAGGAACTTGGAGATGCCCGTCAGGCCGTCGATGACCTGGAGGTAGTGCTGGCGGAACTCGTCCACGAAGGGCAGGAAGTACTTCTTGGCGGCGGGAGTGTTGTAGCCGTCCTCGGTCAGCGCCTGGAGGTCCGCCGCGATCTTCTGCAGCTGGGCCACGGCCGTCTGGTACTCGTTCATGGTGTTGGCGGAGGCGGCGGAGGTCTTCTCGTCATTGACGATGTAGTCGGCCATCGGAATTCTCCCGTTTCTGTTTCGGAATTTCGTCGTCTCTTGGTCCGGCGCCTTACACACGTCCGGGGCGCCGGAGTGGTTCAGAGGGTGACGGGCTTTTCGTCGTGGGAATGCGCGAAGTCGATGTCGGCGTTGTTGTTCAGCTGTCCGAGCACCTTGGTGGGAATGGTGGAGACAGCCGTTTCCGGGCCCTTCGTCTTGAAGATGTAGGTGTTCTCCAGCTGTTTGTTGCCGAGCGAGCTGCCGATGCCGTTGCCGATACGGATGCCGGCGTTCTCCAGCACGGTGAGCGGGTTCGTGTGGTTGACGCCGATCTGGTAGGCGCCGCTGACGGTCTGGTTGAAGACGCCCTTGAGGATGCTGGTGAAGCCCTCGTAGAGGTACTCGCGGGTCTCGGTCGGGGGCACGGGGCTGCTGGTGTACGAGTAGTACTCGTGGACGGGTGAGTGCTGTTCGTTGACCGAGCCGACCGGGTCGACATGCGTGACGACGTCGCCGCCCGCGTCCTTGACCTTGGCGGCGCCATTGCTGCCGACGTCGACGCCGAAGGTGCTGCCGTCGGGTTTGGTGACGCTGCCGCTCACTCCGTCGCCCTTGACGTTCACGGTGGTCGTGTCGCCGCCGGCGGTGCTGGAGAAGGTGGCGTGGCCGCCGGGGTGCTGGGTGATGGTCGTACCGCTGTCGGGGTGGTGGGTGGTCGCGGTGCCGTTGTTGTCGAAGGTGGTGGTCGAGCCGCTCGGGCCATGGGCGCTCGGGGCCGTGCCGGGCTCGGTCGGCGCGAAGACCGTCGTGCCGTTGCTGAGCGTGGCGTGCGGGGGCGGTACGGGTCCCTGCACGCCGGGGTCCAGGCCCTGCACGTTGACGTCGGCGCCGGACAGCGAGCCGTCCTTGCCGACGACGACCGAGTCGTCCGGGCCGCCTCCGCCGCCGGGCACGGAGACCTCGAAGGAGCCGTCGCCCTTGGCCTTCACGTCGAAGTCGCCGCCGTGCACGGTGGACTTGCCACTGCCGCCGACCGGGACGTCCACGCTGGGGCCGCCGTTCTTGCCGCCCACGGTGAACGTCTCCGGGCCGTGCGGCGGGGTGTCGGTGGTGGGGTTGAGCGGGCCGTCGACGACACCGGACTTCTGGCCCGCGGTGCCCGCGTTCTCCCGGCCGTTGGGGGTCTTGGTGACGGTGACGTGCCCGGTGTCCACGGTGGTCTTGCCGCCGACGAAGCCCTCGTGGGACACGCTGGGGCCACCCCCGGGCGTGGTGAGGGTGACGCCGCTGGCGCCGTCGCCGTGGATGGTGCTGATCGGGGTCTGGCCGGGGCCGTTGCCGATCGGGCGGCCCGCGGTGTCGATGGGCACGTGGGTGTTCGGGTCGAGGTGGGTCCCGGAGGGGCCGAGGTGCTGGACGCCGCCGGGGCCGAAGGTGCCCTGGGCCGGTCCGTAGGTGGTGGTGAACTCGCCCTCGTGACCGGGGGCGGTGTCGTGGGTGACGACGCTGCCGGGCTCGGCGATCGGGTCGGCGCCCTTGGTGGTGATGGTGGGGCCGTTCGGTCCGTTGGACAGGGTGTTCTCGCCGCCCGTGACGTCCGCGTGGTGGCCGAACAGGCCGGGGCCCTCCTCCGGCGGTGTGTTGACCGTGACCTGGGTGTTGGTGCCGGTGATCTCGGCGCCGGAGGGCGAGTTGTGGACGGTGGCCTGGCCGTTGCCGTCGATGGTGTGGCCGACGCCGGAGGTGTCTTGGACGGTGGTGGTGACCGGGCCGTTCGGGCTGTCGGTGACGGTGGTGGTGAAGCCGCCGTCGGAGTGCGTGATGGTCGTGCCGTCCGAGGTGACGACGTTGCCGCCCTCGCTGATGACGGTCGGCTTCTCCGGGTTCGCCCCGACGCCGCCGCCCGGGTGCTGGACGGTGGTCGGCGGCAGGGTGGCCGCCGAGCCGTCCGGGCCGTGGGCGGTGAGGCCGCCGTCGGTGTCGACGGTGACAGTGCTGAGCACCGGGCCGCCGCCGTCCGGCTGGTGGGTGAAGACGATGCCGCCGTCGCCGTCGACCGAGGTCGTGACGCCCTGGGTGTCGATGCCGTTCGGGGTGAGTGTCGCGTCCGCGCCGTTGTCCCCGATGTCGGCGATGGTGGCGGCGCCCTCGCCGTCCGGGTGGACGGTGACGTTGCCGTTGGTGACGGTGCCCGCGTCGTCGACGGCGAAGGGGCTGCCGTTGTCGGTGGCGACGGTGCCGTGGGGCCCGTGGTCGACGGTGGTGTTGGCGCCGGCGGGGGCCGAGGTGCTGATCGTGCCGTCCGGGCCGACGCTGCCGTTCGCCGCGTTGCCGCCGTCGACATCGGTGTGGGCGCCCGTCTTGGTCAGCGTGGAGTTGCTGCCGTCCGCGGTGGTCACCGTGGTCGGGTGGCCGTCGGCGCCCGGGGTGACGGTGACCGCGGGCGGCTGGCCGGTGCCGTGCGGGCCGTGGTCGACGGTGGTCGGGACGTCTGCGCCGGTGCTGACCGTGGTGCCGCCGTGGGTGACCGTGGCGATGCCGTCGGGGCCGTGGGTGATCTGGACGGGGGTGGCCCCGCCGGTGGTGCCGGTGGTGCCGTTCGGGCCGTGGCTGATCTGGACGGGGCCGTGGTCGAGGGTCGTGGTGCCGTTGTTGACCGAGACCGTGGCACCGTTCTGGCCGTGGACGGTCACCGTGTGTCCGCCGTCGCCGTCCACGCTGACGGTGGTGTTGCCGATGCTGACGGGGTTGCCGGGGGTGGGCTGCGGGGCTCCTTCGACGCCCGGTTGGGCGGCGGTGGGCTGCGGGGCGCCCTCGACGCCCGGGGTGCCGCCGGTCGGGTGGGCGGTGATCTGGCCGTTGGCGCCGACGTCGAAGCGCTGCCCGTCGTGCTGGATGACCGCGCTGCCGTCCGGCCGCACCGTGGTGCCGCCCGCGGTGACGCCCTCGCCGGGGGTGTGGTGGATGCCGTCCACGCTGAAGTCGCCGCCCCGGCCGACCCCGAACCCGTTGCCGTCGGCGCCCTTGACGGTGAAGCCGGCCGGGTCGAAGTCGACCGTGTGCGTGCCGTTGGTCGCGCTGCCGCCCCCGGTGGTGTGGTCGGTCGTGATCCCGCCGACCGCGATGTCGCCGCCCGGGTGCACGGTGACCGGTGCGTGCCCGCCGCCGCCCGGGGTGACGTCGAGGGTGCCGGTGTTCCCGTGGAACTGCACGGTGTCGGGGTTGGCGCCCCCCGTGTTCACGGTGAAGCCGTTGTTGTCCAGGGTGGTGGTGTGCCCGGGGGCGTTGACGGTCGCGCCGCCGCCCGGGTTCAGGTGGGTCGTGGTGCCGCCGTCCGTGACGGTGACCGGCTGGTTGGTGTGCGGGGGCGGCACCGTGACGCCCTGCCCGCCCGGGCCGCCGTTGTCGAAGTGCACGGTGCCGCCGTTGTCGACGGAGGCGTGCGAGCCGTCCGGGAAGGACACCCCGTGGCCGAGGTTCCCGGAGTCCGCGGAGAACGTCGTAGTGCCGAGGTTGACGTTGACGGAACCGTCGGCCGGATTGTGGGTGATGACCGGGACGGCGGTGCCGTCCGGGTGCGAGGTGTTGAAGACCGAGTGGACGCCGTTCTGGTTGTCCACCGAGATGCCGGGCGCGTGCACCCCGCCGAAGTCGGGGCGGTCGGTGACACCGACACCGCCCGACGTGGAGATCTCGTGGCCGTTGAGGGTGAACTGCGGTGTCGTGCCCTGGCCGTCGGCGCCCGGCGAGCTGATCGTCGTCACGCCGTTCGAGTGGTCGACGCTGCCGAAGGAACCGGAGGTCGTGAAGTCGCCGTTCGGCTTCAGCTCGGTGTTGACCGGGCTCGCGCCCTTGCCGGGCACCGGGGTGTCGATCTTCGTCGTCGTGCCGTTGGAGGAGATCGCGTCCCCGGCCGGCGACTTGATGGTGTTCGCGCCGTTCTTGGTCTCCGAGGTGAAGCCGTCCGGGGTGGTGGTCTTGACCCCGGTGGAGGACTTCGCCGGCGAGAAGGGCAGGTCGTCGACGCGTCCCCCGTCGCCCGGGACCGAGGTGCCGCCGGCCGGTGTGATCTTCCCCTCGGTCTTGGTGCCGTCCGGGGTGGTCGCCTTGGTCTTCAGGATGCCGGTGGCGGGCTCCGAGGTGGTCGAGCCGTTGATGCCGTGGAAGCCGGACTTCTGCGGCAGCTCCTTGCCGTTGACGTGGAAGATGTCGGTGGCCTTGAACTTGCCGTTGGTGAAGCCGAGGCTCTCCGTCGAGAACGCCTTGTCGATGTTGCTCTTGAACTTGCCCTTGGTGGTGAAGGCGTCCTTGAACCGGTTGGCGAACCTGGTCCCGCCGAACAGCGAGAGCACACCGCCCGAGGCGGCGCCGATGAGCGAGCCGATGGCGGCGGGCCCGAGGTCGAACTTCTTGCCGTCGGCCGCCGCCGTGATCCCGGCCGCCGCGAACCCGAGCGTGAACTCGGTGCCCACGTCGATCCCGGCCTTGCCGAGGGCCGCGAGCGCCGGGTTGGCGCCGAGCCCCACCAGGCCCTTGCCCAGCGGGCTGATGACCTTCCGGAACAGCGTCGAGCTCTCGATGATCTTCGCCAGGGCGCCCGAGATCGTCCCGGCGCCCTTGCCCAGCTTGGCCAGCACCGGCGCGAGCTTGGCCAGCTTGGTGACCACCCCGCCGACCTTGCCGAGCGCGCCGAGCAGCACACCGCCGGGCACCAGCGTCAGGATGCCGATGATGATGTCGCCCGCGTCGAACTTGCCCTGCGAGGCCATCCGGATCAGCGAGGCGCCCAGCAGGGCCGCGCCCAGCAGCACGCCCACGAACGGGAAGAAGACGGCGACGATCCCGACGATGATGCCCGCGATGATCTCGACGAACGGGTTGTCCGCCAGGAAGTCGCCGAACTTCTTCAGGATGTTGCGTTCCGGGATCGCCTCGGCCGCCGCCTCGTCCAGGATGACGGAGGCCCGGCGCGAGCCGTCCTCGCGCAGCCGTTCCGCGTCCCGGCCCAGCGCCTCGGCGGCCGACAGCCGGCTCTTCGCCTCGTCGACCTGGCCCTGCTGGGTGTCGTGCGCCTGCACCTGGTCCGGGGTGGCGTCGGCGGCCAGCGTCGGTACGTCCGACTTGGCGGTCGCCTCCACCTCCTGGCCCTCGTCGATCGCCCGGTCCAGCATGTCCTGGGCGTTCGTCAGGGTGTCGGCGTACGTGGTGTAGGCCTCGGCCGCGTGCCGGAAGGAGTCCCGGGTCTTCGCCAGCATCCCCGGCAGATCCTTGTTGATCTTCTCCCGGAGGCCGTCCATCGCCTTGCCCTTGCCCTGCCGGATCGCGCCGTCACCCGCCAACAGGTCGACGGCCTCGCCCGCGCCGTCACCAAGATCCTGATACGTCCTGGCCAGCGTCCGGATCGCGTCCGGATCACCGGGGGTGGGGTCGTTCGCGAACCCCAGGACCTCCCAGCCAGTGGTGTGCCGTCGTGCCATCTCCACGCCTCCCCGCTTCTCGTTCGTTCGGCGCCCTGAGCACGGCCCAACTCACGGAACGGTTCAGAGAGTTTGAACCGACCGGCCACTCCACGCGTGTGACGGCCGACGCGCTCCCAGCCGCGCGTCGACGCCCCTGACGGAGGAGGACGAGAAAGATGCGAGACGCACCCGCGGCGACGAATCGGGTCCGGCGGACGGACATGCAGCGCAGGACGGCACAGGCGGTGGCGGTGTGCTCGCTCGCGCTCGTCACCTGGATGGCACTGCCCGCGCCCGCCCAGGCGGCGGTCCCGCAACCGCCCGGACACGTGCTGCTGGCCGACGAGGTGACGAAGTTCTACGTCGTCCGGTCGCCGAAGCAGAACGGCGGCAAGCCGGACACGCTGTTCGACATCGCCCAGCGCACCCTCGGCGACGGCAACCGCTTCGAGGAGATCCTGGTGCTCAACAGCGGGCGCCTGCTGCCGGACAACTCCGTGTTCGTCAGCCCCGACCAGCTCCAGCCCGGCTTCGCGCTGATCCTCCCCGAGGACGCGGCCGGTTCCGGCGTCCAGGTCGGCGTCCTGCCGCAGTCGAAGTCCACGGGTTCTGGACAGGGCACGTCGTCGACCGCTCCGAGTACGGCGCCCGCGAAGGCCGCGAAGGCGAGCGGACCGCTCGCGTCGGTGACCGGCGGGATCTCGATGCCGCTGCTGGTCGGCGGCATCGCCGGGGTCACCGCGCTGACCGTGATGATCGTCGCGCGGCGCCCGCTGGGCCGGGCCGCGCGCGCCACCGGCTCCGGTGCGGCCCGGGCGGGCCGGGTCCTGCGCCCCCGGCTGCCGAGGGGCATGGCACTGGCCCTGCGACGGCGCCGGCGGGGTGCGCTGGCCCGCCGCCTGGCGGCGGACACCCGCACTCCGGTGATGGTCCGTCAGGCGCTGCGGGAGATCGTGCCGGTGACCGTGTCGGAGACGGCCCGCCCGGTACGGGTGTACAGCGTCCTGGCGGAGCCCACCAAGCTGCTCGCCTCGGTCTCCGGCGCGGGCCACGCCCCGGCGCCGTGGACCGCGCTCGCCCCGACCCGCTGGGAGCGCACGGGCCTGCCGTCCGTGGTCGAGGGCGAGTTGTCGGCCGACCCTGGGCTGGCCATGCCGCATCTGGCCCGGGTCGGCGTGGGCGAGCGGGACGCGCAGGTCATGGTCGACCTCGGGCAGATCAACGGCGCGCTGAGCGTCTGCGGTGACCTGGTGGTCGCCCAGGACACCGTCGCGGCACTCGCCCGGGGCCTGCTGGAACTTCCGCAGCAGCGCACGGTGGTGGTGTCGGTGGACCCGAGCGCGGGCGCCCTGCCGGGCCTCAACGGTCTGGTGCGGGTCCGCGCGGTGACCGATGTGAAGGGCCGGGCTCCCGACGAAGTCCTCAACACCGCCGAGGAGTTGGGGGTCGGTCTGGTACGGGGTGCGGCCCGGACGGGCGAGGTCACCGGGTTCGTCGTCCTCCTGGACCCGCCGACCGCCGAGGAGGCCCGCACGCTCGTGGACCTGACCTCGGCCGACGGCGGCGGCTGGATCGTGCTCACGGTCGGCGACGTCCCCGGGGCGCACTGGCGCTGGTACGCCGAGTCCGACGGCAGCGTCGACCTGGGCGTACTGGGCCTGAAGGTGGTCGTTCCCACCCAGACCCTGGCGGGCGCCGGCCGCATCTGACGACCGCGGCAGGCCCACCGGCCCGGACACCGACCGCCCGGCGGGGTCACCATCGACCCGCCCCGGCGAAGTCCGGGCCCCTCAACTCCGCCCCGGCAGCCGGCCGGCCTCCTCCCCGGCGGCCGGGGCGGACCCTCCTCCCGCACACCTCAGCCGGTCGTCACCCGGCCCTCGTCTGGTCCCCGTCTGGTCCCCGAAAATGATCGAGGGCCGGTTTCGGATTTCTCCGAAACCGGCCCTGATCCACGACTGCATCCAGTCGGGACGACAGGATTTGAACCTGCGACCCCTTGACCCCCAGTCAAGTGCGCTACCAAGCTGCGCCACGTCCCGTTGCCCGTCTGACCTGGGGTTTCCCCTGGTCGAACGCGCATGGAAACAATACCGCACTCACGTCGGTGATCGCGCACGCCTTTGTCGGGGGCCGCCGTGCGGCGGGTCCCTCCCCGCGGCGCTTGACCTGAAGTTTGGTTGAGGTTGCACGATCGTCCGCATGACCACGACCACGGAACACCACCGCCCGTACACCCACGGCGACCTGCCCCGGCTGATGGGCCTGATGACCGGCGACGAGAAGCACGGCCCGGCGGCGACCTCGACGCTGGACGTGCTGTGGGTGCTCTACGACCGGGTGCTACGGGTCGGCCCGGACCGCATGGGCGACCCGGAGCGGGACCGGTTCCTGCTCTCCAAGGGGCACGGGCCGATGGCGTACTACGCCGTCCTGGCCGCCAAGGGATTCGTCCCGGTGGACTGGCTCGCGGACTTCGGCTCGTACGACTCCCCGCTCGGGCACCATCCCGACCGGATGCTGGTGCCGGGCGCCGAGATCGGCAGCGGGTCGCTGGGGCACGGACTGCCGATCGCCGTGGGGACGGCGCTGGGACTGCGCGCCCAGGGGCGCACGGAACCCCGCGTCTGGGTGCTGGTCGGGGACGCCGAGCTGGACGAGGGCAGCAACCACGAGGCCATCGCCTTCGCCGGGCCCGCCGCACTGGACCGGCTGCACACCGTCGTCGTCGACAACTCCTCCGCCACGCACGCCCGGCCCGGTGGCATCGCCGCCCGCTTCGAGGCCGCGGGCTGGTCGACGGTGAGCGTCGACGGCCGCGACCACGACGCGCTGTACGCCGCCTTCACCGCGCCGCATCCGGGCCGGCCTCACGCGGTCGTGGCCCGGGTGGAACCGAAGTCCGCCTAGTCGCCCGCCCCCTCAACGCGGTTCAAAAATCCGAGAGTTCAAGAGTTCAGGATTCCAAGAGTTCAGGAAGGGCTTCTCTCCATGGACACCATGCGTGACCGCTTCGCCCCGGTCGTCTCCCGGTTGCTCGACGAGGATCCGCGCGTCGCGGTCGTCCTCGCCGAGATCGGCGTGGCCACTCTCACCGAGGCCCAGCAGCGCCACCCGGACCGGGTGATCAACGTCGGCATCCGCGAGCAGCTGCTCGTCGGGGCGGGCGCGGGACTCGCGCTGACCGGCATGCGGCCGGTCCTGCACACCTTCGCCAGTTTCCTCGTCGAGCGGCCCTTCGAGCAGGTCAAGCTGGACCTCGGGCACCAGGGCGTCGGCGCGGTGCTGGTGAGCGCGGCGGCCTCGTTCGACTGGCCCGCGGGCGGGCTGACGCACATGGCTCCGGGCGATGTGGCCCTCCTCGACACGCTCGACGGCTGGACCGTGCACGTACCGGGCCACCCCGACGAGGCCGAGACCCTGCTGCGCCACGCGGTCGCCGCGGGCGACGACAAGGTGTACGTACGGCTCTCCACGCAGTCGAACGCCGACGCCCTCCCGGTCGACGGCGCGGGCTTCCTCACCGTCCGTGAGGGCCGCGCCGGTGTCGTCGTCGCGGTCGGGCCGATGCTCGACGCCGTTCTCGACGCGACCGAGGGCCTCGACGTCACCGTCCTGTACGCCACGACCGTACGGCCCTTCGACGCGGCGGCGCTGCGCCGGGCCGCGCGGACGGCCGGGACGGACGTGGTCCTCGTCGAGCCGTACCTCGCCGGCACCTCGACGGCCGCCGCGAACGACGCGCTCGCCGACGTGCCCCACCGGGTGCTGGGCCTGGGCGTGGCCCGTCCCGAACTGCGGCGCTACGGCACCGTGGAGGAGCACCTGGCCGCCCACGGCCTCGACGCCCGGACCCTGCGCGCACGCGTCGACGGCTTCGTCGGGCGCGGGCCCGGCGGCGCGCGGGACTGAGACCGGCCCACCGCCTCCGGCGGCTCAGTCGGCGGAGGGCAGGCCCAACTCCGGGTAGGAGTCGAGGAGTCGGGGCGGGGCCGCCTGGCGCCAGGAGTCGGCGAGGATGTCGCGCAGTTCCTCCTCGCCGTCCAGCGCGGCGAGCCGGGCCCGGACCCAGGCGAAGCCCGCCTCGTGGTCGGCGACCCAGAACTTGTCGGGTTCGGCCAGGACGAGTTCGTCGCGCTCCTCCTTCGGGCAGCGCACGGCGATGGAGGTCTCCTCCTCGGGCACGGTGACGAACATCTTCCCGGCGACCCGGAACGTGGGCATGTTCCAGGCGATCTTCTCCGTCGTGTCCGGGAGGGAGAGGGCGATACGGCGTACGTCTTCGGCATCCGGCATGACACGCAAGATAGCGGCCCGCACTGACAATCACCTGGTGGGAGCGTGTACGCTGGCCCCCACCTTCTTGTAGTAGAGCGTGGTCGGCCGCAGCACCCCGGCCGGGCTCGCCGCGTAGTCGGGGATCACGCCGGCCCGGGTCCAGCCGGCCGAGTCGTAGAGGCGCTCGGCGGTGCTGTCGGTCTCGGTGTCGAGGTGGAGGAGGGTGATGCCGGCCGCCACCGCCGCGTCCTCCGCGACGGTCAGGAGTGCGCGGCCGAGGCCCTGGCCGCGGGCGTCCCGGTGCACCATCAGCTTGACCAGTTCGGCGCGGTGCCGGCTGTTGGGCTTGTCGGCGAAGGCCAGCGTCACGGTGCCGACGATCCGTCCGCCGTCGCGTGCCGCCCATACGGCGAGCCGCCCGGCGCCCACCCCGTCGGCGCGCTCCCGCCACCAGGCGACGGCCGCCGCCCGGTCGAGGGGCGCGAGGAATCCGATCGACGCCCCGTCGTGCACGGTGTCGGTCAGCAGCTCCGCCAACTCCTCGGCCAGGGCGAGCACTTGAGGTGCGTCCAGGCGCTCGGTCCTCATGGGAGCACCACCGCCAGGACGTAGCGGACCGCGTCCGGCCCCGGGCAGCGGAACCGTGTCGGCCCCCACACCCGCAGTCGTAGGCAGTCGCCGGTGTCGAGACGGTGCTCGATGTCCCGGGCCGTCACGTCGAGGGTGCCGTCCAGGACCCAGATGTGCTGTTCGAGGCCGGGGACGGGCGGGCGGTCGTAGGAGATGTCGGCGCCGGCCGTGAGGCGGCCCTCGACGAGTTCGGCGCGCAGGCCGGTGTGCGGGGGCGACACGGAGCGGCGCCGGAAGCCGGAGGCGCGGTCCTCCCACACGGGCTGGTCGGCGGAGCGCAGCAGCGGGGCGGGCTCGGCCTCCACCTCGCTGAGGAGCTGGGACATGGTGCGGCCGTAGACCCCGCACAGGCGGTTGAGGAGGGCCGCGGTGGGGCTGGTCTCGGCGCGTTCGGCGCGGGAGAGGGTCGAGCGGCTGATCCCGCTGCGCTCCGCCAACTCGCCCAGGGACCAGCCGTGTTGGGCCCTCAGTTCGGTCAGGCGGGCACCGAGGCGGGCGCCCATGGGGTCCGAGGCCTCGTCGTCACGTTTCATATCCGGGAAGGTATCCCGGATATGAGACAGCCAGGTTACGTGCGGGCCGCTTCCGCCAGCGCGTCCAGGACCGGGCGGATCAGCGGATGCTCCTCGGTGCCGCGTCGTACGGCTGCGAAGACCCGGCGGGTCGGCGCCACCCCGTCGACGGGCCGGACGACGACTCCGGTCAGGTCCGTGCCGCGCAGGGCCGAGCGGGGGACGAGGGCGACGCCCGCGTCGGCCGAGGCGAGGGCGACCACCGCACGGAAGTCGTCCGAGGAGTGTTCCAGGCGGGGCTGGAATCCGGCGTTCTCGCAGGCCAGGACGACGACCTCGTGGCAGGGGTTGCCTGGGTAGGGGCCGATCCACGGGTCCTTGGCCAGTTCCGCGAGGGGGACCTCCTCGGCGCCGGCGAGGCGGTGGGTGACCGGGACGACCGCGTCGAAGGGCTCGGCGTAGAGCGGGACGTGGATCAGGCGCGGGTCGTCGGCGGGCGGGGCGCCCCGGTACTCGACGGCGACCGCGACATCCACCTGCCGGTCCAGCACCATCGGCAGGCTGGCGTCGCCCTCGGCGTCCTGGACGCGGAGCCGGATGCCGGGCGCGCGCTGCGCGAGGCGGGTCACGGCCGGTGCCACGACCTGGGCGATGCCGGTCGCGAACGCGGCGACGGTGACCGTGCCGGCCTCGCCGGAGCCGTAGGCGGCGAGTTCCGCCTCGGCCCGCTCCAGCTGGGCCAGCACGACATTGGTGTGGCCGAGCAGGATCTCGCCCGCCGGGGTCAGCCGTACCCCCTTGGCGCCGCGCTCGACCAGGCGGTGGCCGGTCTCCTGCTCCAGGGCGGCGAGTTGCTGGGAGACCGCCGAGGGGGTGAGGTACAGCGCGGCGGCTGCCGCCGTCACGGTGCGGTGGTCGGCCACCGCACGGAGGATGTGGAGCCGCCGCGCTTCGATCATGGGACCGATTATCGCAATATGTCCGGGCGGTGACCGCCACGGACCATCCACGGACCGCTCAGACCGTCGGTTCCGCCAGCTCGGCCCGCGCCGCGACGAACGCGTCCACCGCCGTGTGGACGTCCCGCGTCGAGTGCGCGGCGGACAACTGGACCCGGATACGGGCCTTGTCCTGCGGGACGACCGGGTACGAGAAGCCGATCACGTACACGCCCCGCTCCAGCAGCAGTTCCGCCATCCGGCCGGCCACCGCCGCGTCGCCGATCATCACGGGCGCGATGGCGTGGTCACCGGGGAGGACGTCGAAGCCCTCCTCGGTCATCCGGCGGCGGAACAGGGCCGTGTTCTCGGCGAGCCGGACACGCAGGTCGTCCGCGGACTCCAGCAGGTCGAGCACCTTGAGGGAGGCCGCGGCGATCACCGGGGCCAGGGTGTTCGAGAAGAGGTAGGGCCGTGATCGCTGGCGGAGCAGGGCGACGATCTCGGCGCGCGCGGCGACGTACCCGCCGGAGGCGCCGCCGAGCGCCTTGCCGAGGGTGCCCGTGATGATGTCGACGCGGTCCATGACGCCGTGCAGTTCGGGGGTGCCCCGGCCGCCGGGGCCGACGAAGCCGACGGCGTGGGAGTCGTCGACCATGACCATCGCGTCGTAGCGCTCGGCGAGGTCGCAGATCTCGCGCAGCGGGGCGACATAGCCGTCCATGGAGAAGACGCCGTCGGTGACGATCAGCTTGCGCCGGGCGCCCGACGCTTCCTTCAACCGCTGTTCCAGGTCGGCCATGTCACGGTTCGCGTACCGGAAGCGGCGGGCCTTGGAGAGGCGGATGCCGTCGATGATCGAGGCGTGGTTGAGGGCGTCGGAGATCACCGCGTCCTCGGGGCCCAACAGGGTTTCGAAGACACCGCCGTTGGCGTCGAAGCAGGAGGAGTAGAGGATCGTGTCCTCCTGGCCGAGGAAGGAGGACAGGCGTGCCTCCAGTTCCTTGTGGACCTCCTGCGTACCGCAGATGAAGCGCACGGAGGCCATGCCGTAGCCCCACCGGTCGAGGGCCGCGTGGGCGGCGGCGACGACCTCGGGGTGGTCGGCGAGGCCGAGGTAGTTGTTGGCGCAGAAGTTGAGGACCTCGCCGGGCCGGCCGCCCGAGGTGACGTTCACGGTCGCGGACTGCGGGGAGCCGATCACCCGCTCGGGCTTGTGCAGTCCGGCGGCGCGGATCTCGTCGAGGGTGGCGCTGAGGTCGTCGCGCACGGAGTCGAACATCATCAATTCCCTTGCTGGAGAGTCCTGTTGGAGAGACCTGTTGGAAGGATCCACTGAAGAGAACTGTCAGAGAGTCCAGTCCAGGATGACCTTGCCGCCGCGTCCGCTCGCCGCGTCCGCGAACGCCGCCTCGAAGTCGCGGTGTCCGTAGCGGCCGGTGATCACGGGCGCGAGGTCGAGGCCGCCCTCCAGCAGGACCGACATCGCGTACCAGGTCTCGAACATCTCCCGGCCGTAGATGCCCTTGATGGTGAGCATCGAGGTGACGACGCGGGACCAGTCGACGGGGAACTCCTCGGCGGGCAGTCCCAGCATGGCGATCCGGCCGCCGTGGGTCATGTTGGCGATCATGTCGCGCATCGCCTCGGGGCGGCCGGACATCTCCAGGCCGATGTCGAAGCCCTCACGCAGGCCCAACTCCCGCTGCCCGTCCGCGATCCGGGCGTCCGTCACGTTCAGGGCGAGACTCACGCCGATCTTGCGGGCCAGGGCGAGGCGTTCCTCGCTGACGTCGGTCACCATGATGTTCCGCGCGCCCGCGTGCCGGGCGACCGCCGCCGCCATCAGGCCGATCGGGCCCGCGCCGGTGATCAGCACGTCCTCGCCGACCAGCGGGAACGACAGCGCGGTGTGCACGGCGTTGCCGAACGGGTCGAAGATCGCGGCCACATCGAGGTCGACGGGAACGCGGTGCACCCACACATTGGCGGCGGGCAGCGCCACGTACTCCGCGAAGGCGCCGTCCCGGCCGACGCCGAGCCCGACCGTGGCACGGCACAGGTGGCGGCGCCCGGCGAGGCAGTTGCGGCACTTGCCGCACACCAAGTGGCCCTCGCCGCTGACCAGTTCACCGACCGCGATGTCGGTGACGTCCCGGCCGGTGCCGACCACCTCGCCGACGAACTCGTGCCCGAGCACGAGCGGGGTGCGGATCGCCTGACGCGCCCACCCGTCCCAGGCCCGGATGTGCAGGTCGGTGCCGCAGATCCCGGTGCGCAGCACCTTGATCAGTACGTCGCCGGGTCCGACGGCGGGCTCGGGGACGTCCACGAGCCACAGCCCGGGCTCCGCCTTCTCCTTGACCAGCGCCTTCAACGCTACGGCTCCTGTGGGTGAGGTCCCGGGCGCGGGCACGGCGAGCGGGCCCGTCCGGGGCGAGGGGTGGATGTGCTAGCAATCTGCCCTACCGGAACGCCCGGGTCCATCGAGGTTTTCTTAAGCGGTGTCGCAGCTTTCCTTCACACCTGTCACCCGGCCGGCCGCGACACCTGGTAGTGGGCGATGTACCAGCCGCCGTCCTCCAGCCGCCGCACCAGCACGGCGAGCTTGACGTCGACCGGCGGCCGGTCGGTGAACGTGAACTCCGCGTCCAGATAACCGAGTACGAGGTCGTCGGCGTACCGGCGGGTCTCCAGGACCCGGTAGGCCGCCTTCATGCCGAGAGGCTGGGAGGCGTAGTACGCGGCGACCCCGGGGCGGCCGACGCTGAAGGGGTGCAACCCCTGGAAGATCGCGTCCTCGGTGAAGAGCCGGGCCACCTCTTCCGGTTCATGGGCGTCCACGGCCGCTTTCCAGGGGTCCAGGACCCCGCGCAGGACGAGTTCGTCGTCGTTCCCGCTGTTCATCTCGGTCGACCTTTCTCAGTGACCGGCGCTCATGCCGCCGTCGACATGCAGGATCTCGCCGGTGACGAAGGGGGCGTTCTCCAAGAAGACCACGGCGTCGACGATGTCGCTCACCTCGCCCATCCGGCCCACCGGGTGCAGGGCGGCGAGGCCCGGGTGGGTCTCCGCCGGGTGCATCGGGGTCTTGATGGTGCCCGGCGACACGGCGTTGACGCGGATGCCCCGGGTGGCGTACTCGACGGCGAGGGACTTGGTGGCGGACTGGATGCCGCCCTTGGTCAGCGAGGCCAGGACGGAGGGGACGCGGGCGTCCGCGTTGTCGACCAGGCTGGTGGTGACGCTGACGATGTGGCCGCCGCCCTGGTCGAGCAGATGCGGGACGGCCAGCTGGGTGAGCCGGAAGAACCCGGCGAGGTTGACGCCGAGCACGGTCGCGTAGTCGTCGGCCGTGTACTCGGTGAAGGGCTTGGCGACGAAGACGCCCGCGTTGTTGACCACGGTGTCGATCCGGCCGAAGCGATCGAGCGCGGCGGCCACGACCCGCTCGGCGGTGGTCGGGTCGGCGATGTCGCCCTGGACGGTCAGGACGTCCGCGTCGTCGGCGGGGGCGATGGTGCGCGAGGTGGCGACGACGGCGTGGCCGAGCTTGCGGTAGGCGTCGACGACGCCCGCTCCGATGCCCTGCGAGGCGCCGGTGACGATCGCGACCTTCTGGTTCCGAGTGCTCATGACGACCTTCTTCGAGTGGTGGGTGCGGTGCGGTGCTCCCGATCGGCCGTTGTTACTAGACGACCGGTCGCCTATCCGCGAACGTAGACCTCCCGGACGGGAGAAGGCAAAGGTCGAAGGGGCTTTTCCCAGGACCGGAATCCTCACTGCTGGGAGGTCCGGCCTCCCAGTGCACGTCAGCGGTGCGGGTCGCCCTCGGGCAGCCAGGCGTCCGGGGCGCGCAGCCCGAGGTCTCCGACGCCGGCGCACAGCGCGTCCACGGCGGCCGACACGGCCGCACGCGTCTCGCCCTCGCGCCACACCAGCGACCAGGTCCAGTGCACCGAGGGCCCGGCGATCTCACGGCGTACGAGGTCGGGCGGCAGCGAAGTGGTCTGCCCCTTGGGCGAGTTGACGACCGGGCGGCGGCTGCGGCGGACGTGGTCGAAGAACGCGGGGCCGGTGATCCCGCCGTCCGAGACGGGCACCACGTGCGCCCCGGTGTCGTGGGCCAGCCGCTCGGCGTAGACGTTCCAGGACGACCAGGACCGGGTGTCGTCGTCGACGAGGACGGCTGTGTCGCGGGCCCGTACGTCACCGGTGTCGGTGCCCGTGGCCACCGCGTACAGCCGGTCCGCGCCGAGCAGCCGGGCCCGCAGCCCGTGCCGCTCGAGGTCCTCGTCCCGTACCCAGCACACCGCGAGGTCCAGGCTGCCGTCCGCGACCCGGGCGGCCTGTGTGTGCGAGGGCGCGATCCAGGCGTCCACATGCACCTGGGCCGCGCCGGCGGTGCGGGCGCTCAGGTCGGCGGGGAGCCAGTTGACGTAGCCGAGCCGGACCGCCTCCGAGCCCGCGAGCCGGCCGGCCCGGCGCCGCAGGTCGTCGGCGCGCTCCAGCAGGGCGCGGGTGTGCGGGAGCAGCGCGGCACCGGCCGGGGTGAGGGAGACCGAGCGGCGGTCGCGGTCGAAGAGCCGTACGCCCAGATCGCGTTCGAGGGCCTTGATCTGCTGGGAGAGGGAGGGGCCCGCGATCAGGAGGCGGTCGGCGGCCCGGCCGAAGTTCAGCTCCTCGGCCACGGCGACGAAGTACCTCAGTTGGCGCAGCTCCACGCCTGTCATGCTACGCGGGCTGATAGGCCGTATCTCCCAGCAGGGAGCGAGCCCGTCGTGGCGCCCGCGCCGGTCCCGGGCCACGATGAGGGCAAGGAGACCCGGCACCCTGTCACCGGCCGGGCGGGCCCGAACGGAGCGAGGTCATGCGAGAGTTCCTGGTCGAGATCACCACCACCGTCCCCGAGGGCACGGCGCCGGAGGAGGTCGACCGGCGGCGCGCCGCCGAGGCCGTCCGCTCCCGTGAGCTGGCCGCGACCGGCCACCTGGGACGGCTGTGGCGCCCGGTCGGCGAACGGCGCAGCATCGGTGTCTGGCTCGCCGACGACGAGGACCAGCTCCACGAGAAGGTGCTCGGCACACTGCCCCTCGCCCCGTGGATGACCTTCGCCGTCACCCCGCTGGAGCCGCACCCGAACGACCCCGGCCATGCAGAGCGGACCCATTGACTCCCGGCGCCCACAAGGGAGTTCACTGCCATGAGCCGCAGCGGCCCGATACCCTCGCCCAGGGCCGAGGGGCCCCTCCCCTCGCCCTGGGCGCATGTCGCCCGGGTGGCCGCCGCGCTCGCGGCGGGCATGGGGGTCGGCCGCTTCGTCTACACCCCGATCCTCCCGCTGATGCACACCCAGGCGGGCCTGTCGACCGGCGCCGGCGCCCATCTCGCCACCGCCAACTACGTCGGCTACCTCTTCGGCGCGCTCGCCGGCACCCTCTCCCCCGCACTGGTCCGCTCCCGCGCGACCCTGCGCGGAGCGCTCGTCCTGCTCATCGGCACGCTCGCCGCGATGCCCGCCACGCACAGCACCGCACTGTGGCTGGTGCTGCGGCTGTCGGCGGGCGCGGCCAGCGCGCTGATCTTCGTCGTCGCGGTCGGCTCGCTCCTCGGCCACCTGCGCGAGCACCCGCCGCATCTGCCCGGCTGGGGCTTCGGCGGCGTCGGCGCCGGCATCGCGCTCTCCGGACTCCTGGTCCTCGCCGTACGCCCGGTCGCCGACTGGCGGACCGCGTGGTGGGCATCGGCGGCGCTCGCCACGGTGCTGGCGGCGGCCTCCTGGAATCTACGGCCCGAGGTGCCGACCGTCCCGGTGTCCTCGGCGCCGGCGGCCCGCGCCCCGCGACCGACGCTCGACCGCCGTTTCGTCGCCCTGTTCGTCAGCTACAGCCTGGAGGGCGTCGGCTACATCGTCGCCGGGACCTTCCTGGTCGCCGCCATCGCGCAGGGTTCGCCCGGCTGGATCGGGGGCGGTGCGTGGGTGCTCGTCGGACTGGCCGCCGTACCGTCGTCCGCGCTCTGGGCCCGGCTCGGCCGCCGCTGGTCACGGCCCGGACTGCTGCTGGTGGCGCTGGTGATCCAGGCGGTCGGCATCGCACTGCCCGCGCTGGCCGGCGGGGTGGCCGCGGCCCTGGTCTCGGCCCTGCTGTTCGGCGCGACCTTCATCGGCGTCAGCACCCTCGCCCTGGCCACCGGGACCGACCTGCGCTTCCCGCGCTCGGTGGCGCTGCTGACCGCCGGATACTCCGTGGGCCAGATCCTCGGCCCGCTCGCCGTCGCCCCGCTGCTGCGCCACGGCTACCGCCCGGCCCTGCTGCTCGCCGCCCTGGTGGTCCTCGCCGCGGCCGTCGCCGCCGCCGTCCTGCGCGCGGCTCTCCCGCACCACGCGGTGGCGGTACGACGCTCCGTGCCGGAGCGGGGACGGCGGGCCGCGCCCACGGACGCGGGCGGCTGATCAGGCCAGGTGGGCGGGGCGGGCGCCGAGCAGGGCGAGGCAGTTGGCCCACAGCGGGCTCAGCCGACCGGTGTTGTTGTAGAGCTTGGCGAACATCACCTGGCCCTCCAGCTGCGCGACCACGGACCGTGCCGCCTCCCGGGTGTCGGTGACGGTGACGTCCCCGCGCTCACGCGCCTCGACCACGACCGCTTCGACCATCTCGACCTGGGCGTCGAAGATCTCCTGGAGCCGGGCGCGCACGGCGTCGGTCCGGTGGCTCATCTCCAGGCTGAGATTGCCGAACAGACAGCCCAGCACGGACCCGCGGCCCTGCTGCCCGACGCGCAGCCCCGCCTCGGTCTCCTCGCACAGCCGCCGCAGCCGCTCCAGCGGTTCGGTGTCCCCGCCCGCCGCGCTCAGGACGCGCGTCCACTCCCGCCGCTGCTCGGCCCAGTGCTCGTCCACGACGGCCAGCGCGAGGGCCTCCTTCGACTCGTAGAAGTAGTAGAAGCTGCCCTTCGGCACTCCCGCCGTCCTACAGATCTCGGCCACCCCGAGCGCCGAGTACCCGCGCGCCTCGAAGAGCGACCGTCCGGCGGCGAGGATCTTCTCCCCGGCGTCACTCGTCCTACCCATACGGCAACTGTACGACCGGTCGGCTAGAAGCCGCCGAGCCGCTCCAGCCGGGCCACCAGCTCCGCCGCCGTCGACTTGATCGTCTCCAGCCCCGGCCTCCCCCAGGGCCGGGGCTCCGTGTCCACGACGCACACGGTGCCCAGCACCATCCCCGTGGAGTCGATGAGCGGCGCCCCCAGATAGGAGCGGATGCCGAACTCGTCGACGACCGGATTGCCCGCGAACCGCGGATAGTCGCAGACGTCCTCCAGCACCAACGCCTTGCGCCGGACCACCACATGGGGGCAGAACCCGTAGTCGCGCGCCAACTGCCGGCCCACCTCGGGCTTGGCGTGCTCCCGTCCCTTCGCGGCCCGGGGCGGCTCCGTACCGCCCGGCGTGTGCAGACCGGCGAAGAACTGCCGGTTCTCGTCCATGAAGTTGACCATGGCGTACGGCGCCCCGGTGAGCTCGGCGAGCCGGTCCGCGAAGGCGTCGAGCGCCGGGTCCGGGTGCTTGCCCAGGCCCAACCCCCTTAGCCGCCGCGTCCGTTGGGGTGCCTCCTTGTCCTCGGGCGTGAGCAGCAGCCGACCGGCCGGACGCGGTGGGTCGTAGCTCATGTGTGGGCACCGTGACTCGGCGCGTGCGCCGGGGTGTGTTCGATGAGGTGGCGTACGAGGGTCAGCAGGGTCTGCACGCCGGAGCTGGAGATCCGCGCGTCGCAGCGCACGACCGGGATCCCGGGGTCGAGGTCTATGGCGGCCCGCACCTCCTCGGGGTCGTAGCGGTAGGAACCGTCGAACTCGTTGATGGCGACGATGAATCCGAGGCCGCGCTGCTCGAAGAAGTCGACGGCGGCGAAGCACTCCTCAAGGCGGCGGGTGTCGGCGAGGATGACCGCGCCGAGCGCGCCCTCGGACAGCTCGTCCCACATGAACCAGAACCGCTCCTGCCCGGGGGTGCCGAACAGATAGAGCGTGTGCTGCGGGTCGAGGGTGATCCGGCCGAAGTCCATCGCCACGGTCGTCTCGACCTTGTTCTCGATGCCTTCGAGATCGTCGGTCGCGGCACTGACCGTGGTGAGCAGCTCCTCCGTGCTGAGCGGCGCGATCTCGCTCACCGCGCCGACGAAGGTCGTCTTGCCGACGCCGAAACCACCCGCCACCAGGATCTTCAGCGCGGTGGGGAAGGGATCGTGGCCGCTCTCGTAGTCAGAGCTGTCGTCGTAGTCCATCGAGCACTGCCTCCAGAAGAGACCGGTCAGTGGGGTTGTGGTGGAACTCGGGCGGCTTGGTGGTCAGCGCCCCGCAGTCGACCAGGTCCGACAGCAGCACCTTGGTGACCACCGCCGGCAGCTTCAGGTGGGCGGCGACCTCGGCGACCGAGACGGGCGCGCGGCACAGGTCGAGCGCCTGCGCGTGCTCGGGGCCGAGGTAGCCGAGGGGGGTGGATCCGGTGGCCATCACCTGCGACAGGAGGTCGAGCGCGATGGACGGCCGGGTACGGCCGTTGCTGACCGTGAAGGGGCGCACAAGACGTCCGGCCGCGTCGTCCAACCAGGGCCCGTCGCCGGCCGTCGCCACGCTCAAGGCCTCATCGCAGGGGATTCGACGGCGTGTTGGCGGGGCGCGGTCACGAGGTAGGGGCGGACGCTCTTGACCAGCATCGCCATCTCGTAGCCGAGGACGGCCGCGTCGGCCTCGCGGCCGGCCAGCACGGCGAGACAGGTGCCGGAGCCCGCGGTGGTCACGAACAGCAGGGTCGAGTCGAGTTCGACGACGACCTGCCGGACGTCCCCGCCCTCGCCGAAGCGCACACCGGCGCTGCGGCCGAGGGAGTACAGGCCGGAGGCCAGGGCCGCCATGTGGTCGGCGCTGTCGGGGTCGAGGCCGTGGACCGACTTCACGAGGCCGTCGCAGGAGAGCAGGACCGCGCTGGTGGTGTGCGGTACGCGCTGCACGAGGCCGCTCATCAGCCAGTCGAGATCGGATACATGGCCGGTCGGCGCGTCGCTCGCCATGGTGGATCGACTCCTTGGGTTACGAAGTTCTGCGGGAGCGCGGGTGGGGGTGGGGGCGTACGAGGTCATCCGGCTGATGCGCTCCCGTCGTGCCGGGCGGTGAGATCGTGACCGGGCGCGTGCGCGTGCGCCTCGGCTATGGGTGCCGCGTCCAGGTGGGGCGCGAGGGTGAGGGGCGGCATCTGGGGGTGCTCGGCGAGGAGGAAGTGGTCGGTGCCGGTGCCTGTGTGCACGCCGTTCGTGTGCGGGAACTCCGTGCGGGTCGACTCCATGGGCGCCCGGTCCATGTGATGTGGCACCTCGGCATGCGGGACACCCGTGTTCGGCGAAGCCACGTCGCCCCCTTCCGTCGACTCCCCCGCCTCCATGTGCTGTTGGGCCTCCGCGAGGCCGATGCCGCGTTGGAAGGCGGCCATCAGGTCCGGGTCGTGGCCGGCGGGGTGTTCGGAGTCCGGGCGGGGGGCCGGGCCGTCGCGCAGTTGCGGGGCGATGTGTTCCTGGGCGCGGCGGCGGGGCAGTTGGGGCGGCTTGCCCATGGTGCCGCGCACCGCGCCGCCTCGCGGGACCGGCGGTGTGGCGGTGTTGGTCGCCACGGTGTGCCGGTCGTCGGGCCGGATGCCGGGGACGGCCTCCGCCGGATTGGCTCGCTCGGTGTGGGCGCCGCGCATCGGCAACGGCACCGGTCCGCTGCCGTTCGGTACCGGCGCGGCGGGCTGCGCGGGGGCCCGTCGTTGGTGCCGTCCCGGTGTCCCGGACTCGCGCTGGTGCCGCCCCGGCCCGGCGGGCGTCGTCTCGGGCGCGCCCCGGCGACCGGCCGTCGGCCGACCGCTCTCGGCCTCACGCGCGATACCGGTCCCGGCCTGCGTCCCGTCCAGTGGGGGCTGCTGCGGAGGCGCGAGCGGGCGGCCCCCGCCCATCGTGTCCTCCGCCTGTCCCATGACTCCGGCGGCGCCCGGTGCCGTGCCCAACAAGGCCTGCGGCACGACGAGTACGGCCTGTACGCCGCCGTAGATGTTGGTCTGGAGGCGGACGTGGATGCCGTGGCGGCGGGCGAGTTGGGAGACCACGAACAGGCCGATGCGGCCGTCGGCCAGCAGGCTGGCGACGTTGACCTGGTCGGGGTCGGTGAGCAGGGTGTTCATCCGGCTCTGTTCGCCGACGGGCATGCCGAGGCCGCGGTCCTCGACCTCGATGGCGAGTCCCGAGGTCACGAGGTTGGCGCGGAGCAGGACTTGGGTGTGCGGGGCGGAGAACACCGTGGCGTTCTCGACGAGTTCGGCCAGCAGGTGGATCACGTCGGCGACGGCGTGGCCGCGCAGGGTGCCGTCGATGGGCGGCACGAGTTTGACGCGCGAGTACTGCTCGACCTCGGCGATGGCGGAGCGCAGCACCTCGGTCATGGAGACCGGGTTGCTCCACTGTCTGCGGGAGACGGCGCCGCCGAGGACGGCGAGGTTCTCGGCGTGCCGGCGGATGCGGGTGGCGAGGTGGTCGACGTGGAAGAGGCCCTTGAGCAGGTCGGGGTCCTCGATCTCGTTCTCCAGCTCGTCGAGGATGGAGATCTCCCGGTGCACCAGGGACTGGAGGCGCCGGGCGAGGTTGACGAAGACCTCGACCTTCTGTTCGCTGCCGGCCTGGCTGGAGAGCTGGGAGGCGGACACGACGGCGGTGACGGCGCCGTCGTGGGCGCGTGCCAGGTCGGCGGCGAGCAGGTCGAAGTCGTCGGCGTCGCCCGGCGGCCGGCGGCGCGGCTTGCGCTGGGGCGGGCCCTCACCGCGGCGCAGCGCCTCGACCAGGTCGCGCAGCTCGGCCTCCCCGCGCGCGCTGTCGCGGCGCAGCGTGCCGATGCGGTCGCTGATGGAACCGGCCGCGCGGCCGGCGGCCACGGCGGCGATCAGGATGCCGGCGCAGGTGACCGTGGTGGCTCCGGCGAGGACGCCCCAGAAGGTGAGGCTGGTGTGCGCTCCGGTGGAGCGGACGGTGAACAGGACGGCCGCGCTGGCGCTCAGCGCGACCGCGACGGCCGGCAGCACGGCGAGGCGCAGGAGGTGGGATCGTATGTGCGTCTCGGGCAGCGCGGGCACGGGGCGGGCGGCCGGTCGCCCGTGCCGGCCGCCCTCACGGCGGTCTGCGCGTGCGGCCGGTGCACGGAGTTGAGACATCGGCGTCCTCGTACTGGTGCGTCGGACCTGTTGGCTCGCGCGGGGTGCGCGATTCGGGCATACGCCATCGCGGTGCCGGTCGGGAGAGCCGAAAAAATCGGCCCCGCGTCGCCCGGCGGACACTCACAGTAGTCGTCAACGCGTCAGGTGCGGTGGGCAGTTGACAAAGTCCCACGGGGAGCGTCCCGCTCTGGTATGAGGCCTCGCACGGCAGACCGATAACCCGCGCGACCGGATGCCGAAGAAGGACAAAGAATCGATCGCCCCTGATCGGAAGCGGTCACGAACGGGCGTCGGGGCGCGGGGAGTTCACTGCCGCCCGGCTCCGCCGCCCGCCCGCCTCGGGACCCGGGACTCGGTCCGACCGGGCGATTTCGACCGATCCGCTCCCTCCTCCGTCACGCTGCCGGTACGTCACGGGCAGTGTCCGCCGGAGGGTCTGCGCCGAGCGTGCGGAACCGATCCTGTCCGGGTGCTGTCCGGACAGGAGTGGCGTCTCTTCTGTTTCTGATATTGGTGCTCTCGCCGTTCGTGACACCGTTCGCGTGCGTGGCCACCGCCGTGGCGCTCGCCTGGCGGGCCTGGCACCGGCGGCCGGTCGACGGATGGTGGCGGCTGCCGAGCCCCGGGACCTGCGGGCTGGTGGCGGCGCTGACCGGCTCGGCCGTGCTCGGCGCGTACGCGTGGGGCGCCATGTCGGGGTTCTACATCCTGGACCCGGACCAGATGTGCGCGGCCCGGGGCGCGGCGGGCGACCACGTGGTGACGCGGCTGACGCTGCCGGTCAGTTCGCAGTGCGTCACGTCGGGCGGCGTGGGCACCGAGCTGGTGCCGGGCTGGGTGAACCCGGTGATCTTCCTGGGGCTCCCGCTGCTGGTGCTCTCACTCATGACGGGGGCCTACACGGGGGTACGCCGGCTCGCCGCCCTGCGGTGACGTGACATCGGCGGGACCAGCCAGGCGGGACCGGCGGAACTGGCGGAACCGGCAGGCCAGGCGGGGCCGCAAGGTCGGCGGGGTCTTGCGAACCCGCCGACGCCCGCTCGCCGCACTGGCCGGAGCGCTCCCGCCCGGCTCCCTCCGGGCCGGCCGGTCGCCCGCCCGTCCCCGTCAGCGCTCGTTGGCCAGGTCGAGTTCCGCCGCGTTCGCCGCCGCCTTCGGCTCCACCCCGACCGGTTCCGCTTCCGCGCTCCGCCAGGGCCGCGCGAGCGTGCCCTCGAACGGTGTCCACCACCGGTCCGTCGACAGCTCGGCGCCGGGCTCGAAGGGCTCGCCCGGGCGCGGAGTGGCCACTGCCTGGCCCGCCGCCTCCGCCGCGTCCGCGGTCCACTCACCGGGCTCGGCCCACGCGTGCAGCGCCAGGTTGAACGTGGCCCAGTGGATGGGCAGCAGCACCCCGTGCGCCTGCCCGCCCTGGAGGTCGAGGTGGGCGCGCAGGCCCTCCTCGGGTGTCATGTGGATGTCGGGCCAGAACTCGCTGTAGGCACCGATCTGGATCATCGTGGCATCGAACGGACCGTGCGCGGCGCCGATGTCCTTGAAGCCCTCGAAGTAGCCGGTGTCGCCGCTGTGGTAGATCCGGTGCTCGTCACCGGCGACGACCCAGGAGGCCCACAGGGTGTGCTGGGTGTTGCGCAGGCCCCGGCCGCAGAAGTGGCGGGCCGGGGTCGCGGTCAGGGTGAGACCGCCGACCCGGGTCTCCTCGTGCCAGTCCAGCTCGCGCAGCCGCTCGGGCGAGACACCCCAGTGCTCCAGGTGGGCGCCGACACCGAGCGGCACCGCGAACAGGGTGTCCGTGTCGGCCAGCGCCTTGATCGTGGGCATGTCCAGGTGGTCGTAGTGGTCGTGCGAGATGACCACGACGTCGACCGGTCCGAGCGCGGCGATCGGCAGGGGCACCGGGTGCAGCCGCTTGGGGCCGGCGAACGGGAACGGGGAGCAGCGCTCGCCCCAGACCGGGTCGAAGAGGACCCGGTGGCCGTCGATCTCCGCGAGGACGCTGGAGTGGCCCATCCACGTCAGGCGCAGCCCGGTGGCGGCGGGCCTGGCCAGGTCGGCGAGGGTGGTGGCGTGCACCGGCAGCGTGCCGTCGGGGGCGCGGTGGACGCGTGCCTCCTTGTCCAGGTAGGCCTTGCCCATGCCGCGCATCGCGCCGCCGGAGGGGCGGACGTTCGTGTTGCCCCCGGGGTTCTGGAAGACCCCGTCCTTGAAGTGGGGCGATCTGCGGATGCGGGCCAGGCGTTCGCCGCTCGGGTCCGCGCCGAAGGCCGCGGGCTGCAACGCGCGGAGCCCGGAGCTCAGGGTACGGATTCCGGTCACGGTCCCTCCAGGTGGAGTCGGTCAGGCTTTCCATTATGGTCGACCCCTGTGACAACGCCGGTGGATCGGCTGGGCGGGGCCGGTATTCCAAGGAAAGACCAAAGTTCCGGCCCCAGGGTTGACGGCGCGGCGCGGAATCAGGTCATGCGTTGACAGGACCCGGCGCCGCTTCCCATACTGACTCGCCGTTCAGTAACCGCCGTCCGGTACGCGCTTCGGCACCCGTCCTGTCGGCCCCTGCCGCGAGGAGTCCGTATGACCGCCCCTTTGATGTCGCTCACCTGGACCGACCACGTCACCGGCCGCCAGGGCTTCCTGGTCGTCGACCGGCTGGTGCGGGGTGTGTCCAGCGGCGGACTGCGGATGCGGCCGGGCTGCACCCTCGACGAGGTGGCGGGCCTGGCCCGCGGCATGACCATGAAGGAGGCGCTGCACTACGACCCGGCGGGCCGGTACATCCCGCTGGGCGGCGCCAAAGGCGGCATCGACTGCGACCCGCAGGACCCGGTGTCGTACGGCCTCCTCGTCCGCTATCTGCGGGCCATGCGGCCGTACGTCGAGAGTTTCTGGACGACCGGCGAGGACCTCGGGCTCAGTCAGGATCTGGTGGACCGGGCCGCCGCGGAGGCGGGGCTCGTGTCCTCGATCCAGGCCGTGTATCCGCTGCTCGACGACGAGGTGGCGGCGCGGCGGCGGCTCGCGGACGCGTTCGCGGTCGAGGTGGACGGGATCGGGCTCGACGAACTGGTCGGCGGCTGCGGGGTGGCCGAGTCGGTGCTCGCCGCGCTGGACCGGGCGGGTGTGCCGTATGCGGGGACGCGGGTCGCCGTGCAGGGCCTGGGCACCATGGGCGGGGCGACGGCGCGGTTCCTCGCGCGCGCGGGGCTGGCAGTGGTGGCCGTCGCCGATGTCAAGGGCACGATCGTGAACCCGGCCGGACTCGACGTGGACGCGCTGCTCGCGGCGCGGGACGCGTACGGCACCGTGGACCGGGCCGTCCTTCGTCCCGGCGACCGCGAACTCCCGGGCGGGGACTGGCTGTCCGTCGAGGCGGAGGTGCTGGTTCCGGCCGCGGTGTCGTACGCGGTCGACACCACGAACCAGGGGTCGGTCACCGCCCGGTGGATCGTCGAGGCGGCCAACATGCCGGTGCTGCCGGAGGCCGAGGAACTGTTGTCGGCGCGCGGGGTCGTCGTACTGCCGGACGTCGTCGTGAACTCCGGGACGAACGCCTGGTGGTGGTGGACCCTGTTCGGCGACATCGGCGCGGACGCGGACGAGGCGTTCGCCCACACCCGGCGTTCGATGCGCGCCCTGATCGAGCTGATGCTGGCCCGCGCGGAGGCCGACGGCACGACCCCGCGTGCCGCCGCGCACGCGATCGTCGCCGACCGGCTGCCGGTCATCGCGGAGCGGTTCGGCTGGTACCGGTGAGGCAGGGGCCGACGTTCTCGCGGGACACGGAATAGGGTGTTCGGGTGGCGAGAGTGCGGTTGGACGTGGCGGAGCGGCGGGCGGAGTTGTTGCGGGCCGCCGTCGAACAGATCGAGGCGCGGGGCGTGGCGGCGGTCAGGATCGCCGACGTGGCCTCGGCGCTCGGGGTGAGCAACGCGCTGGTGCTTTATCACTTCTCGACCAAGGAGAAGCTCGTCGCCGCCGCGTTCGCCCATGCCGCCGAGGACGACCTCGCGCATCTGCGCAGACTGCTGGGCCGCCGTACGACCGCGCTGCGCCGGCTGCGGGCGGCGCTGCGCTGGTACGCGCCGACCGGGCAGGCCAAGGGCTGGCGGCTGTGGATCGAGGGCTGGGCGGCGGCGCTGCGCGAACCGGCGCTGCTGGAGGTGACGCGCGATCTCGACCGGCAGTGGAAGCGGGCGCTCGCGGAGGTCGTCGCCGAGGGTGTGATCGCGGGCGAGTTCGACTGCGCGGACCCGAACGCCGCGGCCCTGCGCCTCACGGCCCTCCTCGACGGCCTGGCGGTACAGATGACGGCGTACGCGGGCGCGGTGTCCCGGACCCGGGCCCTGGAGTGGGTCGACGAGGCACTGGCCCGCGAACTCGGCCTGGAACGGGCGGCGTTGACGGCGTCCTGAGCCGTACGGGGGGTTCGGCCCGCCGTCTTGGACGTCGACACGGGTTGGTGGGTGACGAGGACCGCGGCTGAGTCGGCGCGCGAGGAGGGCCGTGCCATTCCGCGTACTGCTCCCGGACTCCCCCCGGACCCGTCCCGGGCGGTTCATACCGAGGGCAGGTCGGTCCGCCTTCCACCTGGTCGGCGCACGCCGGCGACGAAGACTGCGGCCGAATCCGCGCGCAAGCAGGGCCGCGCTGCTCCGCGTGCCGCTCCACGACACCTCAGGCACGCGCCGGACACGTCCCGGGCGGAGCACACCGGGAGCGGGTCGCTCCGCGTGTCACTCCAGAACGCCCCGCACACGTCCCGGGCGGTTCACCCGGGGCGAGTCGCTCCGCCTCCTACGTGGTTGACACTCGCCTGCGACGAAACCCGCTGCCGAATCCGCGCAAGGCGCTAGGGCAGTGCTGTTCGGCGCGCCGCTCCCGGACACCCCGGACGCGTCCCGGGCCGAGCACACCGGGAGCGCGTCGGTCCGGCCCCCGTGCGGGCGGGGCAGGTGGTTCGCCGTGCCGAGCGGTGGTGGGTGTCTCGGCACGGCAGCCGTATGCGTCGGGCTGTCAGGCCACCCAGTCGATCCGTGTCTTGATGTCGTCGGGCGACAGCGCGCCCTTGGCCTCGACGTGGTCGCCGGAGGACTCGCCGCGCAGGCGGCGGCCGATCCACGGCACCAGGTACTCGCGCGCCCAGTGCACGTCGTCGCGGCGGACGTCGAGCGGGCCGCGCGGCGGGAGCGGCGGCCAGGGCTGGTCCGGGTCGGCCGGGACCTCGACGCCGAGGACCTGACCGGCGCGGAGCGCCACGCGCGTGTGGCCCTCGGGAGAGAGGTGGAGCCGGTCGTCGTCCCAGGCCCGCCGGTCCTGGACCGTCTTCAGGGACCACAGGTCGAGCACCGGGCAGCCGTAGCGGTCGGCGATGGCCCGCACATGTCCGTTGTAGGTGGCGATCTTGCCGCGCAGATGCTTGAGGACCGGCACACCGCGGGTGTCGAAGCCGGTCGTCACCAGGACGGTGCCAACCGCGGAGGTGAGGTCGGCGACCGCGCGTTCGAAGCGCTCGGCGACCTCGTCGGGGTCGGTGCCAGGACGGATGATGTCGTTGCCGCCCGCGCAGAAGGAGACCAGGTCGGGGCCGATCTCCTTGGCCCGGGTGAGCTGGTCGGCCACGATCTGGTCGAGCAGTTTCCCGCGTACCGCGAGGTTGGTGTACGCGAAGTCGCCCTCGGGCCGCCGGTCCGCGAGCAGTACCGCGAACCGGTCGGCCCAGCCGACCATCGCCCCGTCGGGCCCGGGGTCGCCGACGCCCTCGGTGAAGCTGTCCCCCACCGCCACGTACGACCCGATCACTGATCTGTTGTCACTCTTCGAATCGTTAGCCACGGCAACCATAGTTCACCCTGGAGTGTGACCTACGCGATCGTAATATGGGGTTGACGGGCGGTGAGATAAGCCACTTGTAAAGGGTTGTCCAAAGTCGGAATAAGCCCCTGGCCAGGGACGTTGACCCCGGGAACGGTCTCAGCCCCGGCCTCCCGAGTCGGCCGACCGAGTCAGCCGACGGTGACGCCGTGCGAGCGGAGGTAGGCGACCGGGTCCACGTCCGAGCCGTAGTACGGCGTGGTCCGGATCTCGAAGTGCAGGTGCGGGCCGGTCACATTGCCGGTCGCGCCGGAGAGGCCGATCTGCTGGCCCTCGGTCACGGTCTGGCCGGCCGAGACGGACAGCTGCGACATGTGGGCGTACTGCGAGTACTCGCCGTCCGCGTGCCGGATGACGACCTCGTTGCCGTAGGCGCCGTCGTAGGCCGCCGAGACGACCGTGCCCGCGGCGACCGCCTTGACGGTGGTGCCGGTCGGGACGACGAAGTCGACACCCGTGTGATAGCCGCTGGACCACATACTGCCCGCGACGTGGTAGCCGGTACCGATGGTGCCGCCGGTCACGGGGAGGGTGTAGCCACCGGCGGTGCTGGTGGTGTCGGAGCTCTGCGTCGCCGACGTGTCCTTCTTCGACGAGGAGGAAGAGGACGAGGAAGACGACGAAGACGACTTGGACGACGAAGTCGAGGAACCGCTGGAGGACTTGGTGGTGCTCGCGTCCGTGTCCGTGGTGGCCTTCCCGCCGAGGGACAGCTTCAGGCCGGGATGGATCAGCGACGGGTCCGAGCCGATCGCCTCGCGGTTGTCCTGGTAGATCTTCTTCCAGCCGCCGGTGACGTCCTGCTCGTCGGCGATCTTCGCGAGCCAGTCGCCCGCCTTCACCGAATACGTCCTGACGCCCTCGGTCTTCGCCGTGGCCGCCTTCCGCGTCACCGACTTCTCGGCCGCCGGAACGGACTGAACGGCCTTTTCCGGAACGGAGGTCGACGTGGCCGCGTGCGCGCCGCCGGCTCCCATGAGCGGAAGGGCGAGCGCGGCGCCCCCGGTTCCGGCCACGGCTATCGAGCGGGTGAGGCGCTGGGACTTGGGACGGCGGTGCTTACCCTTCGCGGGCATGGCGAATTCCTCTCCGGCGCCTGCGGGGTGAGCTGTCGGGTGCGGGCTGGAGATGCCCGGCCGCGCGCTGGTCGCGGCTTTACCCCAAGCCCGTTCCGGAGACCGGAACAGGCGTACTACCTGTGGGTCCCCCGCTCCTGCCGCATACGGGTGGGTGTGTGCGGAGTCCGGTCGGCGGCAGGATTGGGCGTCCGTCCGGATTGGTGGCGAACGTAAGCGAGGAAGACGCAACGGGACAAGCAGGAGGTTCCACGGTTTTGGGTTTCTTGTGATCTCCTGTGGGAATTCACAGTCACCCTCCGTGAATTCCCACCCGACTTCGCCTTCAATTCCCCTGGAAAAGCATGTCAATTACGTGAACATGACGAGCGACGTACGGTCACGGATATGACGCTGCTCACGTACAACCTCTCAGGTTCCCTTAATCCAGAGCGAGTTGTGACGAAGCCTGCAATTCGGGTAGAAGGCTCAGATACGACGCAGCCGGAGAACCGTCGCATCGAGGTCACCGTGCAGCCCGGTCCGCAGCCCGTGGTGCAACAGCACGGCACCACGGTGGACTTCGCCCGTTTCGAGGCATTCGTACGACGCCGTCGGGTCGAGCCCGCGCAGCCGCAGCGCCGGGACCGGCTCGCCGTAGTGCTGCGCCTGGAGCAGGGCGAGGACCACGCTCTCGTCGCCGCGCGTGTACTGCACGGCGCTCAGTCCGCCGGTCGGCGGGCGCAGCCGGTGGAGGTCGCCGTGCTGCACCAGCGGCCGGATCTCCTTGTAGAGGGTGATCCACTCGCGGGCTTCGGCGAGTTCCTCCTCGGTCCACTCGGAGAGGTCGCCGCCCACGCCGAGCACCCCGGCCATGGCGCTCACGAACCGGAAGCGCAGGCTGCTGACCCGGTCGTTGAGCTGGGTGTTCGGGCTGTCGGTGACCCAGGCGGCCATCACGCGCGCGGGGTGGATCTGGCTGAAGCCGTGCTGGATGGCGAGCCGGTCGAGCGGGTCGGTGTTGTCGGAGGTCCACACCTGGTCCGTACGGCTCAGGATGCCGAGGTCGATCCGGCCGCCGCCGCCCGAGCAGGACTCGAAGGCCACCCCGGGGTGGGCCTCCCGCAGCCGGTCCAACAGGGCGTACAGGGCGCGCACATGGTCGACCCAGAGGCGCTGCGGATAGGCGTCGCCGGGCCAGCCCGCGTCCGTGAAGCAGCGGTTGAAGTCCCACTTCACATAGTCGATCGGGGCGCTGGAGAGCAGCCCGTCGAGCTGCTCCCACAGGTATTCCTGGACGTCCTCGCGGGCCAGGTTGAGGACGAGCTGGTTGCGGAACTCCGTGCGCCTGCGCCCCTCCTGGTACTGCACCCAGTCCGGGTGGGCGCGGTAGAGGTCGCTGTCCGGGTTGATCATCTCGGGCTCGACCCAGATGCCGAACTGCATGCCCAGCGCGTGGACGCGGTCGGCGAGCGGCTTGAGGCCGGCCGGGAAGCGGTCCGGGTTGGGGGTCCAGTCGCCGAGTCCGGCGCGGTCGCTGGTGCGGGCGCCGAACCAGCCGTCGTCGACCACGAACAGTTCGACACCGGCCGCCGCCGCGCGCTGCGCGAGCACCTCCTGCTGCTCCTCGGAGATGTCGAACTGCGTGGCCTCCCAGGAGTTGTAGAGCACCGGGCGGTCCTGGTCGGCGTCCGGCACGACGTACGTCCGCTGGTAGGTGTGCCAGGTGCGGCTGGCGCCGCCGAAGCCGGCGTCGCTCCACAGGGCCGCGAAGAGGGGCGTCGTGAAGGACTCCCCGGGCGCGAGGCTCAGCAGCCCGGACTCGTCGTACCCGGCGCCGCCGGTGATCTGCACGCGCGCGTCCGGGAGTTGGGCCACGGCGATCCGCCAGGACCCCGACCAGCCGAGGGCGCAGCCGTAGACCTCGCCGCGCTCCTCGGTCGCGTCGGTGTCGAGCGCGACCCAGGGGAGGTACTGGTGTCCGGTGTGGCCGCGCCGGCTGCCGATGACCTTCTCACCGTAGGTGAGGGGGGAGCGCACGAGTCGTGACTCGGCGGCCCAGCGTCCGTGCACGTGCGACAGCTGCCAGTCCTCCCGGTCGGGCAGTGTCCAGGTGGCGGAGTCGGCGCGCAGCAGCTCCAGCGGCTCGGTCCCGTCGTTGTCGAGGACGGTCCAGCGCTCGACGACGTCGCCGCGCGTGCGGTAGTGCAGGGTGATGGCCAGTCCGGCGTCGCGGAAGCGGAGGCGCAGTTCGTCGCCGTCCGTCTCGTGGCCGTCGAAGGTCCACTCGGTGCCGCGCCGCTCGGCCGTGCGCACCGACAGGGCGGGGCGGACGAAGCGGGGGCCGCCCTCGACCGGGTACTCCTCGCGGCCGTCGAGCGGGGACTCGAAGGAGGAGCCGCCGGGGAGCGGGCGGGCGGCGAGTTCCTCGGCGTCGGCGAGTGCGATGCGGGGGCCCCAGTGGAGATGGAGCAGTTCGTCGCGTTCGGTGAGATGGACGGCGTAACTGCTCGTGGGGCCGGACAGCACCCATGTACGGCCGTTCTCGGCGGTCTCCAGCATCAAGTCCCTCACAGATTCGAACATGTCCACTCAAGCGTCAACATCATCAAGGGTGCGGGACCCGCGAGGCAACGTCTGGGGAGAAGTCATGGCCTGTGGAAAGTCGCTTCACACGTCCGGGTGAGCGAGGTCGGCCCGGCCCGGCGGGAGACCCTGGTCAGCGCCGTCAACGGCCTCCGGGGCGCGATGTGCATGTCGTATCGTCGACAGGGTGCCCGCCGGTGAGCCGCGCCGCCGGGCCGAGTGGGAGGAGCCCTCGTGACGCAGCAGATTCCGTCGACCGAGCCGGAGTTGTCCGGAGTGCGCAATTTCCGGGACGTGGGCGGGCTTCCGACGGTGGACGGCCGCAGGGTGCGCCACGGCGTGCTGTTCCGCAGCGGCCATCTCGCGCACGCGACCGAGGAGGACGCCGCGTTCCTCGGCTCGCTGGGCCTGCACACGGTCTTCGACTTCCGCAACGCGTCGGACCAGAAGCTGGAGGGCCCCGATGTCGAACTGCCCGGTGTGCGCAACGTGAATCTGCCGCTGTCCGACCCGGCGGACGGCTCCGAGTTCTGGAAGATGGTCCGCGACGGCGAGACGGAGCAGCTGCGCGAGGTCCTCGGCGACGGCAAGGGCGCCGACCGGATGATCGCCTCGTACCGCACGATCGTCACCGAGCGCACCGCCGAGCACTCCCAGGTGCTGCACGCGCTCGCCGAGGACAGCGTCCCCGCGCTGATGCACTGCGCGGCCGGCAAGGACCGCGCGGGCCTGTCGATAGCCGTGACGCTGCTCGCCCTCGGGGTGGAGCGCGAGGCGATCGTCGCCGACTACCTGGAGTCGAACGCCAAGCACCGCCGCTACAAGGTGCGGCGCAGCGACCCCTCCTCGGCGGGCTACACCCCCGAGGTGATGGAGCTGCTGAGCCCGCTCTTCGACGCCCGCGCCGAGTATCTGACGGCGGCCTTCGACACCGTCGAGGAGACCTGGGGCAGTGTCGACGCCTATCTGGAACAGGGGTTGGGGATCACTCCGGAGATCCGGGAGCGGCTGCGCGAGCGCCTGCTCGACTGAACCGGCGCCCGCGGCGGGCTACTTGGCGCCGACCGAGAACAACAGGTAGATGAAGGCCGCGAAGAGGTGGCCCACGGCGATGTAGATGAGCAGCCGTACCCACAGGGCGCGCGGGAACCTGTCCTCGATGTTGTTGCCGCTCATGACGTCTCTCCGGTGATCGGGCCCAGGCACAGGGCGGCCGTGGGACTCTGCAACAGGGTGTGCACGAACAGGACCTCGACGCCGCTCTCGTCGGCGGCGGCGAGCCGGTGCGGGGTGAGCGAGTCGAAGTGCGCGCTGTCGCCGGGCCCGAGGACGTGCGCGGTGTCGCCGAGCCGCAGCCGCAGCCGGCCGGTGAGGACGTGGAGCCACTCCTCGCCGGGGTGCACGCGCACGATGTCGCCCTGGGAGCCGTGGGGGATGCGGACGCGCAGCGACTGCATCCCGCGGCCGGGGGCGCCGGCCTGCCAGTACGTCCAGCCGCCCGCGCGGGTCGGTTCCATGTCGGCGGCGCGTACGACGGCTTCCCGGTCGGTGACCGTCTCGCCGAGCAGGTCCGAGACTGTCGTACCGTAGATACGGGCGAGTGCCAGCAGCATCGGCAGCGAGGGCTGGCGCTGCCCGGTCTCCAGCCGGGAGAGATGGGCGGGCGAGAGCCCGGCCGAGCGGGCGGCGGCCTCCAGGGTGAGGGAGGCGCGGCGGCGCAGGGCGCGGAGCTGGGGTGCGACGGTGGCCGGCAGGTCGTCGGACGGTCCGGCCGGCGGTTCCGGCTCGGTCCCGGGCTCGGCCTCGGTGTCGGAGGGGCTCATGCCTCCATTCAGCCGGACTTTTGCCCCTGCGGCAAATTTCTTGCCACAGAGGCAAAAACCTCGGTTCTCGCGGCTCAGCGGTTGGCGACCGCCTGCTTCACGAGCGTCCTGCTGAAGTCCCACATCAGTCCGCCGCCGCTGTGCGCGTCGTCCATCACGGCCGTGAAGGCCTCGACGAACCGGTCCACCTCGCGCTCGCCGACGATCAGCGGCGGGATCAGCTTGATGACCTCCAGGTGGTCGCCGGAGACCTGGGTGAGGATGCGGTGCCGCTGGAGCAGCGGTACGACCACCATCTGCGCGAACAGGCCCTTGCGGGCGGCCTGGAGCATGGTCCAACGGCTGCGCAGCTTCAGCGACTTGGGCTTGCCGAACTCGATGCCGATCATCAGGCCCCGGCCGCGTACGTCGGCGAGCAGCTCGTACTTGTCGACGAGCGCGGCCAGCCGGGTCCTCAACCGGTCGCCGGTGGCACGGGCGTTGGCGACGATCTGCTCGTTCTCCATGACGGACAGCACGGCGAGGCCGGCCGCCATGGCCTGGGCGTTGGACCCGAAGCTCGCCGAGTGGACCAGCACGCGGTCCATGGACGAGTAGACCTTCTTGAAGATCCAGTCCTTGCCGAGGGTGGCGCCGACCGGCACATAGCCGCCGGAGAGCGCCTTGGCCACGCACACCAGGTCCGGTTCCACGCCGTCCTCGTGCTGGTAGGCGTAGAAGTCGCCGGTGCGGCCGAGCCCGGTCTGCACCTCGTCGGCGATGAGCAACGCCTTGTGGCGGCGCAGGAGTTCCTGTGCGGCGCGCAGATAGCCGGGCGGTGCCTCGTGGACGCCCTTGCCCTGGATCGGTTCGACGACCAGGGCGGCTACGTCGCCCTTCTTCAACTCCCGTGCCAGGGCGTCGAGATCGCCGAGCGGTACGGCGGTGTCGGGCAGCAGCGGGGCGAAGCCGTCGCGGAAGCCGTCCTCGCCGTTGACGGAGAGCGAGCCGGTGGTCAGGCCGTGGAAGGCGTGGTCGCAGTACAGGATCCGCGGCTTCCCGGTCGCGTAGCGGGCGAACTTGAGCGCGGTCTCGACCGCCTCGGTACCGCTGTTGCCGAAGAACACCCGGTCCAGGTGCGGGCTGTGGGTGAGCAGCTTCTCGGCGAGCAGACCGGGCAGCGGCTGGCAGTCGAAGCGGGTGAGGTCGGCGAGCTGGGCGTCGAGGACGTCGTGCAGCGCCTTGCGGACGACGGGGTGGTGGCGGCCCAGGCCCATCACCCCGAACCCGGCGAGCATGTCGAGGTAGTCGTTGCCCTCCGCGTCCCAGAAATAGGCGCCCTCGCCGCGCTCGTAGACCTTGTCGAAGCCGATGGTGTGCAGCATGCGCGGGAGTTGGTGGTTGAGGTACTTGGCGTGCAGTTCGTAGCGCTCGGCTCCGCGCCCGGCCAAGAGCGCGGTGAGGTCGAACTCCTCGGTCATTCGGGTTTCTCCTTGGCTGCGCGGCCGGTCGTGTCCTTGACCGCCAGGCTTGCGCTGATCCGTCCGGCGACCTCGACGGGTGTGAGGCCGATGTCGGCGAGCACCTCGCCGCGTTTGGCGTGTGCGAGGAACTGCTCCGGGATGCCGAACCGCCGTACGGGGACGTCGACTTCGGCGTCTCCGAGGGCCAGCGCCACGGCGGCGCCGACGCCCGCGGCCCGGCTGTTGTCCTCGACGACGGCCACCAGGCGGTGCTCGGCGGCGAGGCCGGGCAGCGCCGGGTCGACGGGTTTGACCCAACGGGGGTCCACCACCGTGCTGGTGATGCCCCGGGCGGCGAGGAGTTCGGCGGCCTGGAGGCAGACGGGAGCCATGACTCCTACGGCGACGAGCAGCACGTCGGGTGTCTCCGCGCCCCGGTGCAGGACGTCGAGGCCGCCGACGCGGTCGATCGCGGGGATCTCCGGTCCGACCGACTCCTTCGGGAAGCGGACCAGGGTCGGCGCGTCGTCCACGGCGACCGCTTCCCGCAGCTGGGCGCGGAGTTGGTCGGCGTCGCGCGGGGCGGCGATCCGCAGGCCGGGCACGACCTGGAGGATCGACATGTCCCACATGCCGTTGTGCGAGGCCCCGTCGACTCCGGTCACCCCGGCGCGGTCCAGGACGAACGTCACCCCGCAGCGGTGCAGTGCCACGTCCATCAGGAGCTGGTCGAAGGCGCGGTTGAGGAAGGTGGCGTAGACGGCGACGACGGGATGCAGTCCGCCGGTGGCCAGCCCGGCCGCCGACACCGCCGCGTGCTGTTCGGCGATGCCCACGTCCCACACCCGGTCCGGGAAGCGCGCGGCGAACTTGCCGAGGCCGACCGGGTGCAGCATGGCCGCCGTGATGGCCACGACGTCCTCGCGCTCCTCCCCGATGCGCAGGATCTCCTCGCCGAACACACTGGTCCAGGAAGGGCCGTTGGAGGGCACGAGGGGCTCGCAGGTGAGCGGGTCCATCACGCCGACGGTGTGGAAGTGGTCCTCCTCGTGGGCGAGGGCGGGTTCGTAGCCGCGCCCCTTCTCCGTGAGGCAGTGCACCAGGACCGGGCCGTGGAAGCGTTTCGCGCGGCGCAGCGCGGACTCGACGGCGCCGATGTCGTGTCCGTCGATCGGGCCGACGTACTTCAGGCCCAGGTCCTCGAACATGCCCTGCGGGGCGAACGCGTCCTTGAAGCCCTTCTTCGCCCCGTGCAGGGACTCGTAGAGCGTGGTGCCGACGACCGGGGTGCGCAGCAGGACGTCCTTGCCCCAGGCGAGGACCTTCTCGTAGCTGTCGGTGGTGCGCAGGGTGGCCAGGTGGTTGGCGAGGCCGCCGATGGTGGGCGAATAGGAGCGTTCGTTGTCGTTGACGACGATGATCAGCGGGCGGTCCTTGGCGGCGGCGATGTTGTTGAGCGCCTCCCAGGCCATGCCGCCGGTGAGCGCGCCGTCGCCGATGACCGCGACGACATGGCCCTTCTCGCCCTGCACCTGGCGGGCCTTGGCGAGGCCGTCGGCCCAGCCGAGCGCGGTGGAGGCGTGGCTGTTCTCGACGATGTCGTGCTCGGACTCCTCGCGCGAGGGGTAGCCGGACAGACCGCCCTTGCCGCGCAGCTTCGAGAAGTCCTGACGGCCCGTCAAAAGCTTGTGCACATAGCTCTGGTGGCCGGTGTCCCAGACGATGCGGTCGACCGGTGACTCGAAGACCCGGTGCAGCGCGACGGTCAGTTCCACCACACCCAGGTTGGGGCCCAGGTGGCCGCCGGTCCTGGCCACCGCGTGGACCAGGAACTCCCTTATCTCTTCGGACAGTTGGCCGAGTTCCGCCTCGGACAGCGCCTTCAGGTCGCGTGGTTGGCGGATGCTCTCCAGAATCGTCACGTCGGGCCCCCTTCGGTCCGTGCTGGTTCAGCTCACGGTGACGGCCGGCTCCCCCGCCGCGACGCCGTCCTGCTCCATCTGTTCGGCGATCTTCATCGCCTCCTCGATGAGGGTCTCCACGATCTTCGACTCGGGCACGGTCTTGACGACCTCGCCCTTGACGAAGATCTGTCCCTTGCCGTTGCCGGAGGCGACGCCGAGGTCCGCCTCCCGCGCCTCGCCGGGCCCGTTGACGACACAGCCCATGACCGCGACGCGCAGCGGGACCTCCATGCCCTCAAGCCCGGCCGTGACCTCGTCGGCGAGCTTGTAGACGTCCACCTGGGCACGCCCGCAGGACGGGCACGAGACGATCTCCAGCCGGCGGGGCTTGAGGTTCAGCGACTCCAGGATCTGGAGGCCGACCTTGACCTCCTCCACCGGCGGGGCCGACAACGACACCCGGATCGTGTCGCCGATGCCCTCGCTGAGCAGCGCCCCGAAGGCGACCGCCGACTTGATGGTGCCCTGGAAGGCGGGCCCCGCCTCGGTGACCCCGAGGTGCAGCGGATAGTCGCTCTGCGCGGCCAGCAGCCGGTAGGCGTTGACCATCACCACGGGGTCGTTGTGCTTGACCGAGATCTTGATGTCGCGGAAGCCGTGCTCCTCGAAGAGGGACGCCTCCCACAGGGCCGACTCGACGAGCGCCTCGGGCGTCGCCTTCCCGTACTTCTGGAGCAACCGCCGGTCCAGCGAACCGGCGTTGACCCCGATCCGGATCGGCGTGCCGTGGTCCTTGGCGGCCCGCGCGATCTCCTTGACCTTGTCGTCGAACTGCTTGATGTTGCCCGGGTTCACGCGAACTGCCGCGCACCCGGCCTCAATTGCGGCGAACACGTACTTCGGCTGGAAGTGGATGTCCGCGATCACCGGGATCTGCGACTTGCGCGCGATGGTCGCGAGCGCGTCCGCGTCGTCCTGCGTGGGGCAGGCCACGCGGACGATCTGGCAGCCGGACGCGGTGAGTTCGGCGATCTGCTGGAGGGTGGCGCCGATGTCCGACGTACGGGTCGTGGTCATCGACTGGACCGAGACGGGGGCCCCGCCCCCGACCGCCACCGGTCCGACCTGGATCCGCCGCGACACACGTCGCGCGGCGATCGGCCGGACCGGCAGCTCGGGGACGCCCAGGGCTACGGCGGTCACGACGTCACTCGCGGTTTCCGGCGACGGTCTCGCGCATGGCCCGCAGCGACTCCTTGAGGGAGCCCATGGTGGCGAGGACGGCGGTGGGCTCGTAGCCGCAGTGCGCCATGCAGTTGGCGCAGCGCGGGTCCTTGCCGCGGCCGTACTTGTCCCAGTCGGTCTCCTCGATCAGCTCCCGGTACGTGGGCACGTACCCGTCGCTCATCAGGTAGCAGGGGCGCTGCCAGCCGAAGAGCGAGTAGTTCGGGATCGCCCAGGCCGTGCACGGGAAGTCGACCTTGCCCTCCAGAAAGTCCAGGAAGAGCGGGGAGTGGTTGAGCCGCCACTTGCGGCGGTTGCCGCCCGCGAAGGCCTTCTTGAACAGCTCGTGGGTCTGCGCGACCCCCAGGAAGTGCTCCTGGTCGGGCGCCTTCTCGTAGGCGTAGGCGGGCGAGATCATCATCTCGTCGACCTTGATGTCGTCGTTGAGGAAGTTCAGGACCTCGATGATGGTCTGCGGGGTGTCGGTGTTGAAGAAGGTGGAGTTGGTGGTGACCCGGAAGCCGCGTTTCTTGGCCTCCTTCATCGCCTCCACCGCCTCGTCGAACACGCCCTCCTTCGCCACGGACTCGTCGTGCCGCTCGCGCAGCCCGTCGATGTGCACCGCGAACGCGAAGTACGGGGAGGGGGTGAACTTGTCGAGCTTCTTGCGCAGCAGCATGGCGTTGGTGCAGAGGAAGACGTACTTCTTCTTCGCCACCAACTGCCGCACGATCTCGTCGATCTGAGGGTGCATCAGGGGTTCGCCGCCGGCGATGGACACCATCGGCGCACCGGATTCGAGCACCGCCCCGACGGCCTGCGCCACCGGCATGCGCTGCTTGAGCACGCCCGCCGGGTGCTGGATCTTGCCGCAGCCCTCGCACTTCAGGTTGCACGCGAAGAGCGGTTCCAGCTCCACGATCAGCGGGAACTTGTCCCGCCTGCGGAGCTTCTGTTCAGCCAAGTAAGTAGCGACCTTGATGGACTGGCGCAGCGGCATGGCCATCTGGCTCACCTCCGAGGGAGCAGCAAAGAACGGTGCCATTCGAAAAAAGCGGGAAGAACGGATCGAAGAACGCGGAAAGCCGATATTCCACCGCGCACCGTGCCGATCCGGACGAGTTCATGTTCAGGAGCGTCCACGACCACCCGTACGGCCGCAACCGGGCGCGCGCCCGTCCGCACGGCGCTCAGCAGCGTGGCGGCCGATTCCATGTCGACCGCGATTGCGCCGGTCGCGAGCAGATCGGACCGTTCCTGTCCGCGCACGACATGATCGGAACCGGTGAGCGGGCCGGTGTGGACGGTGCGTCCGGGCAGGGCCCGCACCAGTTCCTTGACGAGCAGCTCGGTGGCGACGCACGGAACGGTTCCGCGCGGGTCCCGGGTCTCCTCGGCGACCACCAGGTCACCGGGGTGCATCCCGGGGGCGAGTCCGGCACAGAAGCCCGTGGCCAGTACGGCGGCCTCGGACAGCGCCGGGTCGGCGAGGCGCCGGGTGACCGCCTCTTCGGCCGCCCCGGGGCCCATGCCCGTCCGCAGCAGGGTGAGCGGCCCGCCGGCGCCGGAGCGGTCGCCGGTGCGCAGGGCGAGGTGCTCGATGCCGAGCGCGCAGGCGATCAGCAGCGGCGGACCGGCGGACCGGGTGCCCATCAGCGCCCCTTGGTCGGGGAGCCGGCCGGGGAGAGGGTCCGGGTGAACGGTTCTCCGTGCACATAGCGCCCGAGCGCGGTGAGCGGGAAGACCTGCCGGTAGAGGTGGTAGTTGATGGAGAAGTCCCACGGGAAGCCGGTGCCGGTGAAGTAGGGCTCGTCCCAGGAGCCGTCCTCCCTCTGGGTGGCCGCGAGCCATGCGATGCCGCGCTCGACGGCCTTGGAGTCCTGCTCCCCCGCCGCCAGCAGGGCCATCAGCGCCCAGGCCGTCTGCGAGGCGGTCGAGGCGCCCCGGCCGCTCCACTCCTTGGCGTACTTGTAGGAGCGCAGGTCCTCGCCCCAGCCGCCGTCGTCGTTCTGCACGTTCTCCAGCCAGGTCACCGCGCGCCGGATCGCCGGGTGCGTGCCGGGGATCCCGGCTGCGGCGAGGGCGGGCACCACGGACCCTGTGCCGTAGACGTAGTTGACGCCCCAGCGGCCGAACCACGAGCCGTCCGGCTCCTGTTCGGCGAGCAGCCACTCGATGCCGCGCCGGGTGCGCGGGTCGTGGGCGAGGCCCTCCACGGCGAGCATCTCGACGACGTGCGCGGTGACGTCCGCCGACGGCGGGTCGATCACCTCGCCGAAGTCGCAGAACGGCAGCCGGTTGGGGAAGGGGCTGGTGTTGTCGACGTCGAAGGCGCCCCAACCGCCGTTCTTGGACTGCATTCCGAGGTTCCAGCGGACCGCGCGTCCGACCGCCCGGTCCAGGCGTTCCGGGTCGTGGTGTGCGACCCGGCGCAGCGCGAGCACCACCTCGGCGGTGTCGTCGATGTCGGGGTAGTTGTCGTTGTGGAACTCGAACGCCCAGCCGCCGGGCGGCAGTTGGGGGCGTTTGACCGCCCAGTCGCCGGGGCGGACGATCTCCTCCCCGAGCATCCAGTCGGCGGCCTTGACCAGTTGGGGGTGGTCGGCGGGCACGCCCGCGTCGGCCAGCGCGATGGTCGCCAGGCAGGTGTCCCACACCGGGGACTGGCAGGCCTCGATCATCCGGGCCCCGTCCTCGCGCCAGACCGCGAACCGGTCCAGCGACTCAAGTCCCGCGCGCATCACGGGGTGTTCGAGGTCGTAGCCGAGCAGGTGCAGGGCGATCACCGAGTACACGGCGGGCGGCTGGATGCCGCCCCAGCAGCCGTCGTTCTCCTGGCGCTCGATGATCCAGCGGGCCGCCGTGTTCATGGCGGCCTTGCGCAGTCTGCGCGGCGCGACCTTGCGGTAGAGGTGCAGGGCCTTGTCGAGCCGCTGGAAGGCGCCGTCCCAACTCGCCGCCCTGGCAAGGGGCTTGACCGGGTTCGGGTGGTCCGGGTCGGTGTGCAGCTCATCGAGCGGGAAGGGCGCGGGCCGTACCGGGCGCTGCGCGGAGACCACCGTCAGCGGCACGATGGTCTGCCGGGCCCAGCAGCCGAAGTCGTAGATGTTGAGGGGTACCCAGGAGGGGAAGTAGATGAGTTCCGGGGGGAGTTCGGGCAGGTCGTCCCACTTCCACCAGCCGAACAGCGCGAGCCAGATCCGGGTGAAGACGCGGGCCGCGGCGATCCCGCCCCGCTCGCGGACCCACGCGGAGGCCTTCGCCATGTGCGGGGCGTCCGGCGCGTCGCCGGCCAGCCGGAGGGCGACGTACGCCTCGATGGTGGTGGAGAGTTCGCCGGGCCCGCCGTAGAAGCTGGCCCAGGTGCCGTCCTCGCGCTGTTCGCCGCGGATGAAGAGGGCGGCGGCCCGGGTCGTCGACTCGTCGCGGATGCCCAGGAACTGACGGAGCAGCAGATCCTCGGCGTCCATCGTGACGTTGGTGTCGAGGTCGCCCTTCCACCAGCCCTGCGCGTCCTGCTGCGCGAGGAGGAAGTCGGTGGCGCGTTGTACGGCGAGTGCGGCGGCGTCGTGCACCCCGGCCGCCACGGGGGTGTTGATGTCGGTTTCGCTGGCCGCGGCAACACGGGGCGGCATGGCCCCGGTGCTTCCGTCGGTCGTCGCTGTCATGGCTTCCCCTTCGTGCAGTGGCATGTCTCTGCTGGGTCCGCCGTCGGCCGGTACTCGTATCTCCGCAGCACCGGCCGGCGACTACGCGAGGGCTATTCGACCGATAGTGATCATCTCTTTCGTACGACGACGAAGTCGGCGAGCGCCGTGAACCGCGCCCGCACCCGGTCGGGCATGTCGACGGTGTCCAGGACCTCGATGGCGATGGTGTGCTGACGGCGTGCCTCTTCGGCGGTCCACTCGCGACCGCCGGCCTCCTCGATGAGCGCGGCGCGGGCCGCGAACTCCTCCTCGGAGAAGTTCTCGAAGTCACTGCTCTTGGCGTCGGCGGCGAGGATCTCGCCGAGCCGCTCGGAGGCGGGTCCGCCCGCCGCGAGCGCCGCCACCACGGGCAGCGACTTCTTGCGCTGGCGCAGATCGCTCCAGGCCTGCTTCCCGGTGGCCTCCGGGTCGCCCCAGATGCCGAGGAGGTCGTCGACGGCCTGGAAGGCCAGGCCGAGGTGGTGGCCGTACTGCTCCAGCACGTCGGCGGTGCGGTCGTCCGCGCCGCCGAGCACGGCCCCGATGGAGGAGGCGCAGGCGAGCAGGGCGCCGGTCTTGTTGCCCTCCATCTCCAGGCACTCCTCGACGCTGACGCGGTCGCGGTGCTCGTAGGAGATGTCCTGCGCCTGGCCGTCGATGAGGGCGCGGGTCGCGGTGGTGAGACGGCGGGTGGCGCGGCCGGCCTCGACGGTGCCGAGTTCCAGCAGGACCTCGTTGGCGAGCGCGAACAGGGCGTCGCCGACCAGGATGGCCTGCGCGGGGCCGTGCACCTTCCACACGGTGTCGCGGTGGCGGCGCTGCTCGTCGCCGTCCATCAGGTCGTCGTGCAGCAGCGAGAAGTTGTGGACCAGCTCGACGGCGACGGCGCCGGGGATGCCGACCTCGGGCGCGGCACCGGTGACCTCGGCGGAGAGCACGGCGAGCGCGGGGCGCACGGCCTTGCCGCCGTCACCGGCGGCCGGCCTGCCCTCGGCGTCGATCCAGCCGAAGTGGTACGCGGAGACGGTGTCCATGGGCGGTGCCAGACGGTCCACGGCGGCCCGCAGCACCGGTGTGGCAAGGGTCCGGCCGCGCTCCAGGAGCGCGGACACGTCCACCGCGGTCCTCGCAGCGGCCGTCTCGGCCGGGGGCACAGTGGGCACAGTCTCTCCTCTTGTCGCGGTACCGGGGGTGCGGGGGCCAGCCGCGTGCTCGTCGAGCATCACGCCGCCTCCTCGAACTCGAAGAGCCGACGAGGGCGGGGCCGGCCCAGGGCAGCGAGTGCGGCGTCCGCCGCGCTCACCCCACTGCGGACCGCACTTTCCATGGTCGCGGGCCACCCGGTGGCGGTCCACGCTCCGGCCAGGTACAGGCCGGGGGCCTTGGTGCGGGCGCCGGGCCGCAGCCGTCCGACGCCGGGGGCGGGAGCGAACGTCGCGGTGCGCTCCCTGGTCACGAAGAAGTCCTGCACCCGGGCGCCGCGCGCTCCGGGCAGCAGCCGCTCCAGTTCGGGGAGGTATCGCTCGCGCAGTTCGGCGACGGTCCGGTCGATCTCTTCGTGCGCGGCGGACTGGGACAGCGCCAGGTACTGGCCGTCCTTCAGCCCGGAGGCGTCGGTGCGGTCGAACACCCACTGCACGGGGCTGCCGAGCGCGGCGAAGAAGGGCCGGGCGAGCACCTTGCGGTCGTAGACGACGTGGACGTTCAGGATCGGCGAGGTGTCGATGGCGAGCAGCTGCTCGGGGGCGTCGAGCGCGCCCTCGGGCAGCAGCTCGTGGGCCTCGTGCTGCGGTACGGCGAGGACGACGGCGTCGGCCTCCAGAATCTCGCCGGGAACCTGAACGCGCAGGCGCCCGTTTTCGTCAGTGGAGACGGAGGTGACGCGTGTACGGACTTCGGTGCGCACGCCCGCGGAGTCGAGCTCCTTGCGGGCCAGCCGGTCGTGCAGTTCGCCCAGCGGCACATGGGCCCAGCCGATGTCGGCCGCGCCCGGGTCGGAGAGCAGACCGGTCTTGAACACCATCGCGGCCAGCGCCAGCGAGGAATCGCCGGCCACCGCGTTGAGGGTGGCGACCCCCACGAGGTCCCACAGTGCCTCGACGGCACGCGCCGACTGACCGTGTGCGGCCAGCCAGCTGCCGAAGTCCTGCGTGTCCAGAGCCGGATCGCCGAGGTCGAGCCCTTTCAGGGCGAGCGCGGCACGGCCGACCTTGGCGCGCTCGGCGAGCGAGAGATGCGGGTAGGTGGCGAGGCTGCGGCCCAGATGCAGCGGTACGGGCAGCGGGTCGCGGCGCAGTCTGCCGAGTCTGCGTCCCTCGGGGCGGTTCGCGTCGAGTACGGGCACGTCGAGACGATCCTGCAACGGAGCCAGCGCCGTGCCGCCGATGCGGTCCAGGAACCAGCGGTAGGCGGTGCAGCAGCGCAGATACACGTGCTGTCCGTTGTCGACGGTGAGGTCGCCGCGCTGGAAGGAGAAGGCGAGCCCGCCCAGCCGCGGCCGGCCTTCGAGGAGGGTGACGCGGACTCCGGCGTCGGCGAGCGCGAGCGCGGTGGTGACGCCGGCCAGCCCGCCGCCGACCACGACGGCATGCCGTGCGGTCCCACCCGTCGACGGGTCCGAGCGCGGCCCGTCGGCCTGCGTCCCGTCGCTCATCGTGCACTCCCCCCTGTACGCCCACCGTGGTGCGCGAACCCTCCATGGCAGGTCGTCGCAGTCAGGGACGCCGTCGCGCACCGGAGGGTTGCGTGCCGCATTTCTCCGGTGACATCACCTTGGCCCACTTTGTCCATCAGGTGCGCCTCCTGAGGGTCCTGCGCGTGATGTGGCGGGTGTCCAGTCCGGACAGGCCGCGCACGGCGACGTAGGCCTTCTCGCGGCCGGGCAGCGAGACACGGCCGCGCAGCACGGCCTCCGGCTCGCGCTCGATGCGGTCCAGGAGACGGCGGTAGATGCCGGCCATGGCGGCGACACAGGCGCCGCTGCGGCGGTCGAGCATGGGGAGCAGCCGGTAGCCCTCGGCGAAAAGGGTGCGGGCCCGTCGCACCTCGAAGTGGACGAGGCCCGCGAAGTCGGAGCCCTCCGGCGGGGTCGGCCCGTCGAACCCGGCCGAGCAGCCGAATTTCGCGAGGTCGTCGGCGGGCAGATAGGTCCGGCCGCCCTCGGCGTCCTCGCGGACGTCTCTGAGGATGTTGGTGAGCTGGAGCGCGAGCCCCAGCGTGTCGGCGTACTCGGAGGCGCGCTCGGCGCCGCGCGCCCCCGCCTCCGTGCCGAACACACCGAGCGAGAGCCGCCCGATCGCGCCCGCGACACAGCGGCAGTAGACCTTCAGGTCGTCCCAGGTCTCGTAGGTCTCGCCCCGGACGTCCATCAGGACGCCGTCGATCAGCTCGTCCAGGCCGCCGAGCGGGATCGGGAAGGCCTCGGCCGCGTGCGCGAGGGCGACCGCGACCGGGTCGGTGTCGTCCTCCTCGACCTTGCCCTCGCGGACCCGGGTCAGCAGCGCCCTGGTGTCCTCCAGCCGCGCCGACTTCACCTCGGTCGCCAGCGCGCCGTCGCCGATGTCGTCGACGCGCCGTGAGAACGCGTACAGCGCCGACATGGCGCGGCGCTTGGGCGTGGGCAGCAGTCTGATGCCGTACGCGAAATTGCGCGCCTGCTGTCCGGTGACGGCCTCGCAGTAGCTGTAGGCGGCGAGTACCGGCGCGGACATGTGCGGTGCAGACTCCACGGTCCGGATCACCCCTCTCCTCGCAGAGTCACGCCCACCTCACGCAGCAACTGGATCTTGCCGGGTTTGGGCGGGCCGGGAAGTACGTCGTATTCGGCGGCGACGATCGCTCCGATCGCCGCACGTCCCCCCGCCACGAACCCCGCGAGCAGCAGCTTGAGTCTGCCGTGGACGCTACCCACCAGGGGGGCGCCTTCATTCAGGAGATCGCGGGCGCGTTCCGCTTCGTACGCGACCAGTGCGCGCACCGACGCGCCCGCGGAGGGCGTGGCGAGATCCGCTTCCTGGACGTGAAAGCGCTTCATGTCCTGGGCGGGCAGGTAGATGCGGTCGCGGCCGAGGTCCTCGGTCACGTCCTGCAGATGTTCGACGATCTGAAGTGCGGTGCAGATCGCGTCGGAGAGCCGGACCCGCTCGGGGGTCTCGGTGCCGGTGACGCCGAGGACGAGGCGGCCGACCGGGTTGGCGGAGAGTTCGCAGTAGGCAAGGAGATCGTCGTAGGTCTCGTAGCGCGTGACGAGCTGGTCCTGGCGGTTGGCCGCGATCAGGCCGAGGAAGGGTTCCGGGGTGAGCGCGCACCGGCGGACGGTCGGCTGGAGGCGGCGCAGCAGGGGGTGGCCGGGGGTGCCGTCGAAGACCCGGCGCAGATCGGCCTCGAAGGCGTCGAGGAGGACGAGGCGGTCCTCCGCCTCCTCGGGCGACACGCCCAGCAGCCTGGCGTCGGCACCGCCGGGGGCGAGGTCGCCGTCGCCGATGTCGTCGACGAGGCGGGCGAAGCCGTAGACCGCCATCAGGTCGGTGCGCCAGGCCCTGGGCAGGAAGAAAGGCGCCACGGGGAAGTTCTCGCCCGCGGCCTTGTCGAGTGTGCCGCGCTCCGGGTCACCGGTGGCGGCGGTGCCGCTTCCCGTCACCGCTCACGACCAGGGACGGGGACGGCGCATGCTTCGGTGAGCTGGGGAGTTTCCGTAGCCATTGCCGTCACATCTCCCGTTCTACACTGCCGACCCAATACACACTATTTCGGACACGCCGCCCAGTCGTCCGCACGGTGACCCGCATGAGGGTGTCGCGCATTATCGCCCCACTTGCCGCTATTCGGCACCGGTACAGCTTACGTTGTACAACGCATCGAGCTTCCTCGGGGTGTCCTGCACATCACAACAACACACCGATTGGCGTCAAGATTCCTTGGCCCGGGCCGAGTTGACGTTTCCTTTGCAGACGCGGGGCCCCGCCGGAGCAGTTCCGGCGGGGCCCTGGGAAGCGTTCCGGGCTTTCGCGCCCATAGGACGGGTGGACTACTTGCCCGTGAACTTCTCGTACTCCTTCAGGACCTCTTCGGTCGGCCCGTCCATCCGCAGTTCACCGCGTTCCAGCCACAGCACCCGGTCGCAGGTGTCGCGGATGGACTTGTTGTTGTGACTGACCAGGAACACCGTGCCCGCGGACTTGCGCAGCTCGCGAATGCGTTCCTCGGAACGGACCTGGAACTTTCGGTCACCGGTGGCCAGTGCCTCGTCGATCATCAGGACGTCGTGGTCCTTGGCGGCGGCGATGGAGAAGCGCAGCCGGGCGGCCATTCCGGAGGAATAGGTGCGCATGGGAAGGGTGATGAAGTCGCCCTTCTCGTTGATCCCGGAGAAGTCGACGATCTCCTGATAGCGCTCCTTGACCTGTTCACGGCTCATGCCCATGGCGAGACCGCCCAGGATGACGTTCCGCTCGCCGGTGAGGTCGTTCATCAAAGCCGCGTTCACGCCCAGCAGTGAGGGCTGGCCGTTGGTGTAGACCCGGCCGCTCTCGGCCGGCAGCAGCCCGGCGATGGCCCGCAGCAGGGTCGACTTGCCGGAGCCGTTGGAGCCGATCAGGCCGACGGCCTCGCCCCGGTAGGCGACGAAGGAGACGCCCTTGACGGCGTGCACCTTGCGCACCCCGCGCTCCTCGCCGCGCTTGACTATGCGGCTGAGGGCGGCGGTGGCGCTGCCCTTGCCGGTCTTGGCGCCGTGCACGCGGTAGACGATGTGCAGCTCGTCCGCGACGACGGTGGGGATCAGCGCCCCCGGGGTCTGGTCCACCGGGTTCTGCTCGGTGCTGGGCTCAGCCACGGCCGTACCTCTCCTCCGCCTGCCAGAAGTACACGAAGCCGCCGGCGAACAGGACCACGGCCCAGAAGGCGGCGATGGCCCAGACGTGCGGCGGAAGGTTCGAGGAGCCGTAGCCGTCGATGAGCGCGAAGCGCATCAGGTCCATGTAGATGGCGGCCGGGTTCACCTGGAGGAAGCGGATGAACACCTCGGAGCGGCCCTCCATCATCTTGCTGATGGAGAACATGACGCCCGAGGTGTACATCCAGGTGCGCAGGATGAACGGCATCAGCTGGGCGAGGTCCGGGGTCTTGGCGCCCATCCGCGCCACGATCAGCGCGAGCCCGGTGTTGAAGAGGAACTGGAGCAGCAGGACCGGGAGGATCAGCAGCCAGGACAGGCTGGGGTAGCTGCCGAACCCGACGACGATGATGAAGAGCACCGTCATCGAGAACAGCAGCTGCTGGAGCTGCTGGAGCGCGAAGGAGATCGGCAGCGAGGCGCGCGGGAAGTGCAGCGCGCGCACCAGGCCGAGGTTGCCGGAGATCGCGCGGACACCCGCCATGATCGAGCTCTGGGTGAAGGTGAACACGAACACGCCGGTCACCAGGAACGGGATGTACACGTCCCGCGACATGCCCCGGCTGGCCTTCAGGATGACGCCGAAGATGAAGAAGTAGACGGCCGCGTTCAGCAGCGGGGTGGCCACCTGCCAGAGCTGGCCGAGCTTCGCCTGGCTGTACTGGGCCGTCAGCTTCGCCTGGGAGAAGGCCAGGATGAAGTGACGTCGCCCCCAGAGCTGGCGGACGTAGTCGACGAGTCCGGGGCGGGCGCCGCTCACGGTCAGCCCGTACTTGGCGGCGAGCTGCGGCGCCGTGAGGCCTGCGTCGGGCGACGGGCGCGGGCTCACCGCGACTCCGCCGTCATGCGTTGTCTCACTCAAGGGTGGAAGCCTTCATGTTCGGATGCGTCTTACGATCGTCTTGCGTTCGTCTTACGGAATTGTGCTACAGGACGCGACACGAATCCGCCGCAGGACCCTTCGAAGGGGCGTCCGCGCGCCGAACGCGCGGTCACGCACCGTCGGAACGGTCAGATCACGGGGGGCCGGCCCAGCCGGGTCAGCCGCCAGACCGTACGCCACTTCATGGGCCGGCGCGGCCCGCACGGAGTGGTCCAGCCCTCCTTGAACCCGCCGAACCAGGCCCGCAGGGCGGGCCGCGAGGGGCGGCGCAGCAGGGTGAGCAGCAGCCAGACCCCGAGGTAGACGGGGACGAGGGGCGCGGGCAGGTTGCGGCGGGCCAGCCAGACCCGGTTGCGGGCGACCATGCGGTGGTAGACCGCGTGCCGGGAGGGAGCGGTCGTCGGGTGGTACAGGACCATGTCGGACCGGTAGTCGATCAGCCAGCCGGCGTCGAGCGCCCGCCAGGCGAGGTCGGTCTCCTCATGGGCGTAGAAGAACTCGTCCGGGAGGGCGCCGACCTCGGCGAAGACCTGGGTGCGGACGGCGTTGGCGCCGCCGAGGAAGGTGGTGACCCGGGAGGAGCGCATCGGGTCGGAGGCGCGCAGCCGGGGGACGTGGCGGCGCTGGGTGAGGCCGGTGTCCGGGTCGGCGATGCGGAAGCTGATGATGCCGAGCCGGGGGTCGGCGGCGAAGGCCCGCCGGCACAGTTCGGCGGTGTCGTGCTGGGCGAGCAGCCCGTCGTCGTCGAGGAACATCACTATGTCGACATCGCGACCGCAGGGCCCGAAGGCCTCCAGGCCGATGTTGCGCCCGCCGGGGATGCCGAGGTTCTCGGGCAGCTCCACGGTCCGCACGCCGTCCGGTACGTCCGGGACGGGCGAGCCGTTGCCGACGACGACCGCCTCGACCCGGTCGCCGTCCTGCTTGGCGACCGAGTCGAGCAGGGCGCGGAGTTCGTCGGGCCGGTTGCCCATGGTGATGATCACCGCGCCGACCTTCATGCCGCTCACTTCAGCCTGCTCGACGCGAGGATCGACACCAGGTGCAGCAGGGTCTGGAGCAGCGCGATACCGGCCAGTACGGCCACGCCGAGCCGCGAGAAGAACAGGTCGCCGCGGACCTGGTCGACGATCGCGAGGAGCAGGATCAGCAGGGACGCCTCGATGCCGAGGATCAGCCGGTGGAACCTCAGCAGGGACGCGGCCCGGCGGGCCAGCGCCATCCCGGAGGACCGCATCTCGGCCGCGGACTCCTGCACCGGGGCCTTGCCGGTCTGGTGCCGGGCGACACCGACGAGGTCGGTCTCGGCCTTGATCAGGATCGCGCCGAGCGCGGCCAGCGTGCCGAGGAAGGCCCACAGCCAGTCGATACGGCCGCTGCCCCACAGGTCGGCGGCGCGCAGCCCGAAGCCGACGAGCACGGCCGCGTCGGTCAGATAGGCGCCGACCCGGTCGAGGTAGACGCCGGCGAGGGAGTACTGCTTGCGCCAGCGGGCGATCTCGCCGTCGACGCAGTCCAGTAGCAGGTACATCTGGACGCAGACCACGCCCAGCACGGCGCCCGTGATCCCCGGCACCAGCAGTGCCGGGGCGGCGAGGACGCCGAAGACGGTCATCAGGTACGTGAGCTGGTTGGGCGAGACCCTGGTGTTCACCAGGTAGCGGTCGACCCGCAGGGACACCTCACGCATGTAGAGGCGCCCCATCCAGTGCTCACCGCTGCGCCGGTCCTTCACCCCTGCGGGGTGGACGACGGGACGGAGTTCAGCTACCGATGGCCTTGACATAGTCGGCGTAGTTGTCCTTGATCTGGTCGGTTTTCAGGTCGAGGTGTTCGAGGATCGTGTAGCGGCCGGGGCGGGTCTCCGGAGCGAACTCCACGGCGCGGACGAACTCGTCCACGGTGAAGCCGATCTCCTCGGGAAGCACCGGCAGTCCGTGCCGGCGCAGCACCTCGGCCATGTACGCGGATTCCTCGTGGGCTCCGCGCAGGTACATCGCGAAGGCCGCGCCCAGTCCGCACTGCTCGCCGTGGGCGGCGGCGCGTTTGGGGAAGAGCAGGTCGAAGGCGTGGTTGATCTCGTGGCAGGCGCCGGAGGAGGGGCGGGAGTCGCCCGACACCGACATGGCGACACCGGTGAGGACCAGGGCCTCGGCGAGGACCTGGAGGAAGCCGTCGTCGCCGACGCCACCGGGGTGGCGGAGCACCGCCTCACCGGCCTGCCGGGCCATCGCCGCGGCGAGGCCGTCGATCTTCTCGTCCTTGACGCGGTTGGCCAGTTCCCAGTCCGCGACCGCGGAGATGTTGGAGATGACGTCGCCGATGCCGGAGCGCACGAAGCGGACGGGGGCCTCACGGATCACGTTCAGGTCGATGACCACCGCGATCGGGTTGGGCACACCGTAGGAGCCGCGGCCCGCGTCGTTGTCGAGGGTCGCGACCGGTGAACACAGGCCGTCGTGCGCGAGGTTGGTGGCGACCGCGACCAGCGGAAGGCCGACGCGGGCCGCCGCGAACTTGGCGCAGTCGATGATCTTTCCGCCGCCGAGGCCCACGACCGCGTCGTAGCGGCCGGCCTTTATGTCGTTGGCCAGCCGGACCGCGTCGTCGATGGTGCCGCCGCCGACCTCGAACCAGGTGGCGCCGGGCAGGCTGGGCGCGATCCGCTCGCGCAGCCGGGCGCCCGAGCCGCCGCTGACGGCGATGGCGAGCTTGCCGGAGTGCGAGATGCGTTCGTCGGCGAGCACGCACCCGAGGTCGTCGAGGGCACCCGGGCGGATGTCCACGACGACGGGCGAGGGGATCAGCCGGGTCAGTACAGGCACGCGATCTCCCGTCCCCTGGCCAGATCGTCGTGGTTGTCGATCTCGACCCACTTGACGTCGCCGATCGGGGCCACGTCGATCCGGAAGCCGCGGTTGACGAGTTCCTGGTAGCCGTGCTCGTAGAACTGCTGCGGGTCGGTCTCCCACACCGTCTTGAGCGCGTCGGCGAGTTCGGCGGTGGCGTCGCCCTCGATGAGGGTGACGCCGATGTACTCGCCCGTCGCCTCGGCGGGGTCCATCAGCTTGGTGATCCGTGTCATGCCCTTGGCGGGGTCGACGACGACCTTCATCTCCTCGTCCGCCAGGGACTTGACGGTGTCCAGCGCGAGGATGATCCGCTTGCCGTCGCCGCGCGCCGCGAGCAGCGTCTTCTCGACGGAGACGGGGTGGACGGTGTCGCCGTTGGCGAGGATCACGCCGTCCTTGAGGGCGTCACGTCCGCACCACAGGGAGTAGGCGTTGTTCCACTCCTCGGCCTTGTCGTTGTCGATGAGGGTGAGCTTGAGGCCGTACTTGGCCTCCAGGGCCGCCTTGCGCTCGTAGACGGCCTCCTTGCGGTAGCCGACGATGATCGCGGCCTCGGTCAGACCGATCTCGGCGAAGTTGCCGAGGGTGAGGTCCAGGACTGTCGGTTCGCCCTCTATGCCCGCGGGCCCCACCGGCACCAGAGCCTTGGGAAGGCTGTCGGTGTAGGGGCGCAGACGCCGTCCGGCGCCGGCCGCCAGCACGAGGCCGATCATGCGGGTTCTCCTTCATCGTGTACGGCGGGCGCCCCTGCGGACACCCAGAAGCGGATGCTCTCGACGAGCACCAGCAGGGCCACGGCCACGGCCAGGACCGTGAGCGCGACCGGGAACTGCGACGCGGTGAGCACGGCGGCGAGAACGGTGACGAGCAGCGTCCGCCCCTCCTGCCCCCCGATGGCGCGCACCAGCCAGGCCGGGGGCGCCCCGGCGTTGCCGCGGATGCGGTACACCGTGTCGTAGTGATGGTAGGCGACGGCGGCCACCAGGCCGAAAGCCGCGGGAAGCGCTCCGTTCACCTCCGCTTTGGCCGCAAGGATCAGGACGGTGCCGTATTCGGCGGCGCGGAAGAGCGGGGGGATCAGCCAGTCGAGGGCGCCCTTGAGGGGGCGGTACAGGGCCTGCCCGGCGGCGAGCGCGTAGACGAAGGCGCCCGCGACGGGGGCCCAGGTGACGCCGGAGAAGAGGGACACGGCGAGGACCGCCGTACCGGCGAGGGCGATCAGGAGCGGGGCGCCGAGGCGGCCCGGGTTGACGCGGGCCACGAAGGACGCGAGCGGTCCGTTGTCCGCGAGGTCGGCCAGCGCGCCCGCCGCCCGGTCGGTGCGCTTCGCCTTGCGGGTCAGCGAGCGCAGCACCCGGCCCGCCGTCGTGTACGTGGCCGCGAAGGCGCAGCCCACGAGGAGGACGTAGAAGGTGATCCGGGGTGTGGTCACGGCCGTGAGGACGGCGATCATCGCCCATCGTTCGCCGATGGGCAGGACTATCATCCGGCGCACCCAGACCGTCCAGCCGACGCTGTCGAGCTTGTCGGAGAGGGCGGCGGTGGGGCTGGTGTTGGCGGTGGCGTCGTGGTTGGCCTCGTTGAAGGAGAAGTCCACGACGTGCCGGCAGGTCTGGAGGACCATCGCGCCGAGCGCGAGCGCCCATACGTCGTCGCCGCCGCGGGCCGCTCCGAGCGCGAGGCCCGCGTAGTAGGCGTACTCCTTGGCGCGGTCGAAGGTGGCGTCGAGCCAGGCGCCGAGGGTGGAGTACTGGAGGGAGTAGCGGGCGAGCTGGCCGTCGGTGCAGTCCAGGACGAAGGACGCGATCAGCAGGACACCGGCCGCGACGAACCCGGCGCGGGTGCCGGTGGCCGCGCAGCCCGCCGCGATCAGCGCGGTGAGCAGGGACGCGGTGGTGACCTGGTTCGGGGTGAGGCCGCGGCGAGCGCACCAGCGCGCGAGGTAACGGGAGTACGGGCTGATGAAGTGGGTGGTGAAGAAGCCGTCGCGGGACTTCACGGCCGACTTCAGGCGTACGGCCTCCTCGTCCACGGCGGCGACGGCCTGCCGTGCCTCGCTGCCGGCCTGCGGGTCGGCGGGGACGGTGGCGACGAGGCTGCCTAGCTCGGGGCGGTGCACGTCGGAGCCGTCGGCGTCGAGGGCGGTGACGATGCGGTCGGCGAGGTTGTCGAGGAGGGTCGTACCGCCGCCGGCCGAGTTCTCGCGGGCCATCGCGCGGGTCAGGGCCTGGCGGCCGGCGGGCTGCGCGGTGACGGCGCCGGGCACCGCGGCGAGCGGGAAGCGCGGGTCGGTGAGGCCGAGGCGCAGCGCGTGCCGGTGGCCGACGAACCGGGCGTCCACGACGGCGACGCGCCGGTCGCCGGGGACGGCCGCCAGAAGCGTTTCCGCCTCGGCGGTGTCGGCGGCGATCCGGACGTCGAACCCGAGCGAGCGCAGGTCGTCCTCGATCGACGATCCGGGGACCGGCTGGCCGGTGAGGATGGCGGTCGACAACCGAACTCACTCCCTGGTACCGACGCGTGGGCGCCGGTCATGTGCATGGTGGTGGCGCCCTTCGGGTGGCACCCGGGCGGCATGTCGGCAGAGGCTATCGGATGCTCTCAAGCCCGTGTTCACCGGCCGTTCATAGGCTGATCAACAGGATCTGTAGGCGCCTCCGCCGAGATCATCATCAGGGATTCGGCCCCCGGCCGACAAACCGCACCTGACGGAACGGACATCGCCGGGCATTCCGCGGACGCCCTGGCGACGGCCCATGGAGGCGGTACGTGGCGACGGTCCTCGGAGACGACTGCCGGCGGGGGCCGTCCTCCGCGCCCGCCCGCACACCCTCCGCACCGGCCTGACCTGCGGACCGTTTACGCAGGTCAGGGCACATGACAACGGTGTTCAGTGCCGCGTTGCCCCATACCCCCCACCCGTAGTTCACTGTGCAGCAGGGCAGGCATCAGGAGGGCGGCTTTCATGGGGGCAGGGCACGACCACGGGCATTCCCACACGCACGGCGCTCCCGGCACCGGTACGGCCGCCTCGGCGTACCGGGGCAGGCTGCGGGTCGCACTGGGGATCACGCTCACGGTGATGGTGGTCGAGGTGGTCGGCGGGCTGCTCGCGGACTCCCTCGCGCTCATCGCGGACGCGGCCCACATGGCGACGGACGCGCTGGGCCTGGGCATGGCGCTGCTCGCCATCCACTTCGCCAACCGCCCGGCGGCCGGCAACCGCACCTTCGGCTACGCCCGCGCGGAGATCCTCGCCGCGCTCGCCAACTGCCTGCTGCTGCTCGGCGTCGGCGGCTACGTCCTGTACGAGGCGGTCCAGCGGTTCGTCGAGCCGGCCGACACCCGGGGCGGGCTGACCGTCGTGTTCGGTCTGGTCGGCCTGGTCGCGAACATGATCTCCCTCACGCTGCTGGTGCGCGGCCAGCGGGAGAGCCTGAACGTGCGCGGCGCGTTCCTGGAGGTGGCCGCCGACGCGCTGGGCTCCCTCGCGGTGATCGTCTCGGCCCTGGTGGTCCTGACCACGGGATGGCAGGCGGCCGACCCGATCGCCTCGCTCGCCATCGGCCTGATGATCGTGCCCCGCACGCTGAAGCTGCTGCGCGAGACCCTGGACGTACTGCTGGAGTCGGCGCCCAAGGACGTCGACATGCGGGAGGTGCGCGCCCACCTCCTGGCCCTGGACGGTGTCGAGGACATCCACGATCTGCACGCCTGGACGATCACCTCGGGTCTGCCGGTGCTCTCCGCGCACGTGGTCGTCGGCTCGGACGTGCTCAACGCCATCGGCAACGAGAAGATGCTCCACGAACTCCAGGGCTGCCTCGGCGACCACTTCGACGTGGCGCACTGCACCTTCCAGTTGGAGCCCGGCGGCCACGCGGAGCACGAGGCGAAGCTCTGCCACTGACGGCTGACCACGGATCACGGACCACGGATCACGGACCATGGGCCGCGGACCATGGGCCGCGGCCCATCGACGGCTGACGGAAACCGACCGAATCCGAGGGAGAACGACCAGGTCGGGCGGAACGCAACCGTCCGGCGCACACCTGTGTCCACACTGCCCTGACCCCACCCCCCGGACGGTTCCCCCGTCGCCGCGCCGGGCACGATGAACTGCCGGGAGTGCCGGATTCGTACGGCAGACTTGGCTTTGAAGACCGATGTGAAGGATGGGTATGCCGACCACACCTGCCACCGCGACGCACACTTCGTCGAACGGCACCGCCGAGTCGAACGGCACCGTCGAAGCGATCCTGCTCGAACTGGTCGACGAGAACGGCGTGACGATCGGCACCGCGGAGAAGCTCTCCGCCCACCAGCCGCCGGGCCGGCTCCACCGCGCCTTCTCCGTCTTCCTCTTCGACGAGCAGGGCCGGCTGCTGCTCCAGCAGCGGGCGCTCGGCAAGTACCACTCCCCCGGTGTGTGGTCCAACACCTGCTGCGGTCACCCCTACCCGGGCGAGGCGCCCTTCGCGGCGGCGGCCCGGCGGACGTACGAGGAGCTCGGGGTGTCGCCCTCGCTGCTCGCCGAGGCGGGCACGGTGCGCTACAACCACCCGGACCCGGCCTCGGGACTGGTGGAGCAGGAGTTCAACCACCTCTTCGTCGGCATGGTGCAGGCCCCCCTGCGGCCGGACCCGGAGGAAGTGGCCACGACCGCGTACGTGACCCCCGCCGAGCTGGCGGAGCGGCACGCGAAGGACACCTTCTCTTCCTGGTTCATGACGGTGCTGGACGCGGCCCGTCCAGCGGTCAGGGAACTGACGGGCCCGTCCGCGGGCTGGTGAGGGCCGGGCCCAGGGCGGGTCCGCGAACTCCCGTCGTCCGCCCGTCGCGCGGCAGGCGGGACTTCGCGGACCCGGCCCAGGGCCTGTCCAGCGGATCAGGCAGCAGGAAGGCATCGGTGCCCGATCGGCCCAGGTGGGCGGGGTCCGGTGCGCCCAGCCGCAAGGCGGAGCAGAGCAGGGAGGCGACGCGATGGGTCCCCCGGTCGAGCGGAGCCGAGTCTGGGGAGTCGGCGACCGACGACAACGCCGCGGGTGGGCGTGACGGACCCGGCGTCCGCGGCATGATCCGCCGGACAGGCCCTAGGGCACCCGCACACCGGTGAGCGGCAGCGCGGCCCAGATCACCTTGCCGCCGCTCGCCGTGTGCTCGACGTCGCAGACACCGCCCGCCTCCCGGGTCACCTCGCGTACCAGGAGCAGTCCCCGGCCGCCCGTCTCGTCGTGGTCGGCGACCAGGGCGGTCGGGCGGTAGGGGTGGTTGTCCTCGACGGACACCCGCACCCACTCGGCGCCCACGGCGACCTCCACCGCGAGCACCGGTGAGAGCAGTGCCGCGTGTTTGACCCCGTTGGTGACCAGCTCGGAGACGATCAGCAACAGGCCCTGCAACAGGTCGTCCGTCAGCGGCACGCCCTGGCGCAGCAGCAGGTCCCGTACGGCGTGCCGTGCCTGCGGGACGGAGGCGTCCACGGCGGAGGCGGTGAACCGCCAGACTCCCTCGTAGGGCAGCGGACCCGGCGGGGCGGGGGCCGGGGGATCGTCTCTGCCGCCCTCTGAGCAGGGGCCCGACCCACGCCCGTGGTCGTCCATCGTCCGGTCGCCGCCCTTGCGCTCGATTGTCACCACACGACGAGTGTTGGCACCGACCCGCGCCGCCCCGCCCGACTGAACAGAAGTCAGCGGTAATCGGGCGTCTTCCGCCCGTTCGGGTACGGTACGGCTGCTTTCCGGATCGGTCCTGTCCCGATCATGCCGACTTCGCGAACTCTTCGGCTTGTACGTAGCATCCGGCACATGGAGCCCCGCCTGCTGCACGAGGTGGCCGACTCGGTCGCCACCGTCGTCATCCACCACCCCGGCAAGCGCAACGCGATGACGGCCGCGATGTGGCGCGCGCTGCCGCCGCTGCTCGACACCCTGGCGGCCGACCCGGAGGTACGGGCGCTGGTGCTGACCGGCGAGGACGGGACGTTCTGCGCCGGGGCCGACATCTCCACACTGCGCGGGTCGGCGACCGCGGCGCAGGGCCTCGCGGTACAGGCGGAGGAGGCACTCGCGGCCTTCCCGAAGCCGACGCTGGCCGCGATCCGGGGTCATTGCGTGGGCGGGGGCGCGCAGTTGGCGGCGGCCTGCGATCTGCGGTTCGCGGAGCGGGGGGCGCTGTTCGGGGTGACTCCGGCGAAGCTCGGGATCGTGTATCCGGCCTCCTCCACCCGGCGGTTGGTGTCGCTGGTGGGTCCGGGAACCGCCAAGTACCTGCTGTTCTCGGGCGAGTTGATCGACGCGGAGCGGGCGCTGCGCACCGGGTTCCTCGACGAGTTGCTGCCCGAGGGCGAACTCGCGGCGCGGGTCGCGGAGTTCACCCGGGTACTGGCCGCCCGCTCACGGCTGACGCAGGCCGCGGCGAAGGAGTTCGCGGACGGCCGTACGGACCGGGACGGTCACTGGGCGGAGCAGGCGCGCGGCAGCGGCGACACCGCGGAGGGGGTCGCCGCGTTCCTGGAACGCCGGGCGGCGCGCTTCACCTGGCCGGCCCGGGGATGAGGCGGCGCCCGGTGCGGACCGTCGGACACCCCACCTTTCCCGCCATCCGACGCCCACCCCCTGGAGCGCGTACCGACCAGTCGGTAACGTGACCGTCATGACTACTGCCGCCGTAGATCCCCGTGCCGGGCGCCGCTGCCACAACGCGCTCAACTCCCTGCACGCCACCCTCTACTTCTCACCCGACCTGGCGAGGGAGATGTCGGAGCTCGGCGTCACGGACTCCAGGGCCGTCAACTTCGCCGTACGGGCGGCGGCGCTGGGACGCGTCGGACCCGGCGTGGTGGCGGCGGCCTTCTACAACTACAAGTACGAACTCGTGGCCCGGCACGTGCCCGCCGTGTGGGAGACCGCCTCCCCGGAGCAGGCCCTTGAGGCACGCGCGCGTGCCGTCGACGCGACCGTGCGCCGGCTCCTGGACGACGACGTGGCCGGGTCGGCGGAGATGGCGGAGGCCGCACGGCTGGCGCTGCGGGCCACCGAGGCGTGCACACGCGCCGCCCGCCCCCTGTACGCCGCCCACGCCGACCTCCCGGTCCCCGAGGAGCCGCACCTCGCCTACTTCCACGCCGCCACCCTGCTGCGCGAGCACCGCGGCGACGGTCACCTGGCCGTCCTGATGTCCGCCGAGCTCGACGGCCTGGAGGCGGTGGTGACCCACACCGCCACCGGCAAGGGCATGGCCCCGAAGTGGGTGTTCGGCACGCGCGGCTGGAGCCAGGAGGAGTGGGACGCCGCCGTGGAACGGCTGCGTGGGCGCGGAGTGCTCGACGGCGACGGCGAGTTGACCGAGGCGGGCGTCGCGCTGCGCGCCGGGATCGAGGCGGAGACCGACCGGCTGGACCGGGCACCGTACGCGCACCTGGGCGCCGAGGGGGTCCTGCGGCTGACCGAGCTGGGGTCCGGATTCGCCCGCCGCGCGCTGGCCGCCGGGGCGTTCCCGGGGAATCTGCTGGGCAAGAGCTAGCCGACGCGCGGCCGGGACCGCGCCCTGATCCCCGAGTGTCGGTGCCACCTGCCACAATTGCCGCGCAACCTCAGTGGAGAAGGCGGTACGGGCGTGACGACACCCCTCGTAGGGTCCATCGAAGGCAGGATCGCCGAGGAGCTCGGCGTACGGGAGCGGCAGGTGAAGGCCGCCGTCGAGCTGCTCGACGGCGGTTCGACGGTGCCCTTCATCGCCCGCTACCGCAAGGAAGCGACCGAGATGCTCGACGACGCGCAGCTGCGCACGCTCGAAGAGCGGCTGCGGTATCTGCGGGAGCTGGAGGAGCGGCGGACCGCGATCCTCGAATCGGTGCGCGAGCAGGGCAAGCTCACCGAGGAGCTGGAGGGGCAGATCCGGGCGGCGGAGACGAAGGCGCGCCTTGAGGACATCTACCTCCCCTACAAGCCCAAGCGGCGGACGAAGGCCCAGATCGCGCGCGAGGCGGGGCTTGAGCCGCTCGCGGAGGGCCTGTTGGGCGACCCGACCGTGCAACCGCTGGCCGCCGCGGCCGCGTTCGTCGACGCCGACAAGGGCGTCGCCGATCCGCAGGCCGCCCTGGACGGCGCGCGGGCGATCCTCACCGAGCGGTTCTCGGAGGACGCCGACCTGATCGGCGAGCTGCGCGAGCGGATGTGGGGGCGCGGGCGGCTGGCCGCGAAGGTGCGGGACGGCAAGGAGGAGGCGGGCGCCAAGTTCGCCGACTACTTCGACTTCGCGGAGCCGTTCACCGCGCTGCCCTCGCACCGCGTCCTCGCGATGCTGCGCGGCGAGAAGGAGGAGGTCCTCGATCTCGTCCTGGAACCCGAGGAAGCCACCGAGGGGCCTTCTTCCTACGAGGGGATGGTCGCCCACCGCTTCCAGATCCAGGACCGGGGCCGTCCCGGCGACAAGTGGCTCCAGGACACGGTCCGTTGGGCCTGGCGCACCCGCATCCTGGTGCACCTCGGCATCGACCTCAGGCTCCGGCTGCGCACCGCGGCCGAGGACGAGGCGGTCAACGTGTTCGCGTCCAACCTGCGCGACCTGCTGCTGGCCGCCCCGGCCGGCACGCGCGCGACGCTCGGTCTGGACCCCGGCTTCCGTACGGGCGTGAAGGTGGCCGTCGTCGACGCGACCGGCAAGGTCGTCGCCACCGACGTCATCTACCCGCATGTCCCGGCCAACAAGTGGGACGAGGCCCTGGCCAAGCTGGCGCGCCTCTCCGCCCAGTACTCGGTCGACCTGATCGCGATCGGCAACGGCACGGCGTCCCGCGAGACCGACAAGCTCGCCGGTGAACTCATCACCAAGCACCCGGAGTTGAAGCTCACCAAGGTGATGGTGTCCGAGGCCGGCGCGTCCGTGTACTCGGCGTCCGCGTTCGCCTCGCAGGAACTGCCCGACATGGACGTGTCGTTGCGCGGCGCCGTCTCCATCGCGCGCCGGCTCCAGGACCCGCTGGCCGAGCTGGTGAAGATCGACCCCAAGTCGATCGGGGTCGGCCAGTACCAGCACGACCTGTCCGAGGTGAAGCTGTCGCGTTCACTGGACGCGGTCGTCGAGGACTGTGTGAACGGCGTCGGCGTGGACGTCAACACGGCCTCCGCGCCGCTGCTTTCACGGGTCTCCGGCATCACCTCCGGCCTCGCCGAGAACATCGTGTCGCACCGCGACGCCAACGGCCCCTTCACCTCGCGCACCCAGCTGAAGAACGTGGCACGGCTCGGCCCGAAGGCCTACGAGCAGTGCGCGGGCTTCCTGCGCATCCGGGGCGGCGACGACCCGCTCGACGCGTCCAGCGTGCACCCCGAGGCGTATCCGGTCGTGCGGCGGATGGTGAAGACGGCGGGCAGCGAGGTCGCTTCACTGATCGGCAACACGGCGGTGCTGCGGTCGCTGAAGCCGACGGAGTTCGTGGACGAGACGTTCGGTCTGCCGACCGTGACCGACATCCTCAAGGAACTGGAGAAGCCGGGGCGCGACCCGCGGCCCGCGTTCAAGACGGCGACCTTCAAGGACGGCGTCGAGAAGATCTCCGACCTCGCGCCCGGGATGGTCCTGGAAGGAGTCGTCACGAACGTCGCCGCGTTCGGGGCGTTCATCGACGTCGGTGTCCACCAGGACGGACTGGCGCATGTCTCCGCGCTGTCGAAGACGTTCGTCAAGGACCCGCGGGACGTGGTGAAGCCGGGGGACATCGTCAAGGTGAAGGTGCTCGACGTCGACATCCCGCGCAAGCGGATCTCGTTGACGCTGCGCCTGGAGGACGAGGCCGCCGCCTCCGGCGGTGACCGGCGGGAGCAGGGCGGGGGCGGCGAGCGCAGGCAGCGCGGCGGGCGTCCGCCGCAGCAACGCCAGCAGCAGCGCCAGGGTGGCGGCCAGGGCGGTGGCTCACGCCAGGCGGCTCCGCCGCCGGCCAACAGCGCGATGGCCGACGCGCTGCGCAAGGCGGGGTTGCTGGACCCGGGCAAGAAGGGCAAGCGCTGACGGCTCCGCCGGTCGGATCGTGGGGCGCTGCGGGCCAGTGGGGGCTGGCCGCGCAGTTCCCCGCGCCCCTTACAGGGCGCGCAGCGCCCTCCTGAACAATGGGGGCGGATGATCGCACCGGACTTCAAGGCCGAGCGCCGCGTCATCCTTCACCACAGTGCCGACGCACCGGAGTTGTGGATCGCCGGGAACGCCGAGCCCAACGCGGATCTGTGGGCGACGCCCGACGAGACGCGGGAGCGGATCGTCGGGGACTACCGGCGGATCTGGGCCCACGCGGACGAGACGATCGAGGCGCTGCCCCTGGACGCGGTCGGCCGTATGCCCGGTGAGCGGGGAAGCGAGATCACCCTGCACCGCGCCCTCGCCCACATGGTCTACGAGACCTCCCGGCACGCGGGGCACGCCGACGTCGTACGGGAACTCGTCGACGGAGCGGTGGGGCAGCGGGCCGAGGGTGACAATATGGCTCCGGGCGGGGCGAGTTGGTGGGCGGAGCACCGGGGCCGGGTGGAACGTGCCGCGCGGGAGGCCGAGCGCCGCGACTCCGGTTCTGGCCGCGCTCCTTCAGAGGTACAAGGAACCGCGCGGCCAGCCACGACGGACCCGTGGTGAACGGGCCACGCGGAGTTCACCGTTGCTCCGTCACCTTGCCGTCCGCCACCTCCAGGCGCCGGGTCACATGGACCGCGTCCAGCATCCGCCGGTCGTGCGTGACCAGCAGCAGCGTGCCCTCGTAGGCGTCGAGTGCCGACTCCAGCTGCTCGATGGCCGGCAGGTCCAGGTGGTTCGTCGGCTCGTCCAGGACCAGGAGGTTGACGCCCCGGCCCTGGAGCAGCGCCAGGGCCGAGCGGGTGCGCTCACCCGGTGACAGGGTGCCGGCCGGACGCGTCACGTGGTGCGCCTTGAGGCCGAACTTCGCGAGCAGCGTGCGGACTTCGGCCGGCTCGGTGTCCGGGACGGCCGCGCAGAACGCGTCGAGCAGCGACTCCGTGCCGTGGAACAACTGCCGCGCCTGGTCGACCTCGCCCACCAGGACGCCCGAGCCGAGCGTGGCGGCCCCCGAGTCCAGCGGGATCCGGCCAAGCAGCGCGGCGAGCAGCGTCGACTTGCCCGCGCCGTTCGCGCCGGTCACCGCGACCCGGTCCGCCCAGTCGATCTGGAGGGACACCGGCCCGAAGCTGAAGTCGCCGCGCCGTACCTCGGCGTCCCGCAGGGTCGCGACGACCGAGCCGGAGCGGGGCGCGGAGGCGATCTCCATGCGCAGCTCCCACTCCTTGCGGGGCTCCTCGACGACTTCGAGGCGTTCGATCATGCGCTGGGTCTGCCGGGCCTTCGCGGCCTGCTTCTCGCTGGCCTCGCTGCGGAACTTGCGGCCGATCTTGTCGTTGTCGTTGCTCGCCTTGCGGCGGGCGTTCTTGACGCCCTTGTCCATCCAGCCGCGCTGCATCTGGGCGCGGTCCTGGAGGGCGGCGCGCTTGTCGGCGTACTCCTCGAAGTCGTCGCGGGCGTGCCGGCGGGCCACCTCGCGCTCCTCCAGGTAGGCCTCGTAGCCGCCGCCGTAGAGGTTGACCTGGTTCTGGGCCAGGTCGAGTTCGAGGACCTTGGTGACGGTGCGGGTGAGGAACTCGCGGTCGTGGGAGACGACGACCGTGCCGGCGCGCAGGCCGGAGACGAAGCGTTCGAGGCGTTCCAGGCCGTCGAGGTCCAGGTCGTTGGTGGGCTCGTCGAGGAGGAAGACGTCGTAGCGGGAGAGGAGGAGGGAGGCCAGGCCCGCTCGGGCCGCCTGGCCGCCGGAGAGGGAGGTCATCGGCTGGTCGAGGTCGATGGAGAGGCCGAGGGTGTCGGCGATCTCCTCGGCCCGTTCGTCGAGGTCGGCGCCGCCGAGGTCGAGCCAGCGCTCCAGGCTCGCGGAGTAGGCGTCGTCGGCGCCGGGCGCTCCGTCGACCAGGGCCTGGGTGGCCTCGTCCATCGTGCGCTGGGCCTCGGCGACACCGGTGCGGCGCGCCAGGAACGCCCGCACGCTCTCGTCCGCGTGCCGCTCCGGCTCCTGCGGAAGGTGTCCCACGGTCGCGGTCGGCGGGGAGAGGCGCAGTTCGCCCTCCTCCGGTGCGAGCAGTCCGGCAAGCAGCTTCAGGAGGGTGGACTTGCCGGCGCCGTTGGCACCGACGAGGCCGATCACGTCGCCGGGGGCGACGACGAGGTCGAGCCCGGTGAACAGGGCGCGGTCGCCGTGTCCGGCGGCGAGATTCTTGGCGACGAGAGTGGCAGTCATCAGACCGCCGATCCTAATCGGTCCCCTTCCCCGGCCGCGCCGCGCGGTTCAGCGCGCCATCGCCGCCACCAGCACGCTCCCCGTGGTGCGGGCCACCACGAAGGACTCGCCCTTCACGGCTGCGGTGTCGAGGGCGATGCGGTGGCGGCCCGGTTCCAGGACTCCGTCGAAGACGTCCCGGGTGTGGCTGCGGTGCAGCCGGTCGAGGCGGTACGCCGTGACGCGCACCCGGCACGGGGAGGTGACCTCTACGTCGGCCTCGCCGCCGGCGGCGACCAGGCGGGTCAGCCGGTGCTGCTCCGACGGGCGCCGGTCCAGGGCGTGTTCGATCTGGGCGACGAGGAGCGGGACGACGGGGGCGAGTCCGTCGACGTAGGCGGCCTCGACTCCCGCACGGTCGAACGCGGCCCGTACGGCGGCCCGTTGATCCTCGGTGACGGCCCGGCCGAAGGCCACGGCGCGGTAGCCGCGGAGTTCGTCGGCGGGGACGTGGGTCGCGTCGCCGGTGATGTCGGCGCCGATGCCGATGGCGCGCAGGGCGGCGGCGAGCTTGTTGAGGACGGCGACGCGGGCGCCGACCAGGAGGACCCGGCGGGCGCCGGCCGGGGGCTCGGTGCCGTCGATGAGGGAGCCGAGGGCCGCGCGGTACTCGGTACCGGCGAAGCGGAAGGGCCCCATGCCGTGGTAGCCGTCGCGCTCCAGGTCGGCGTGCTCGCCGGTCTGCCAGGCGAAGTCGCGCCAGAGGTAGTCGCTGCCGTCCCGTTCGATGACGGCGGTGACGGCGCCGCAGGCCAGGTCCGCGCACTCGGGGCAGCCGTAGATGATGTGGCGTCCGTCCGGCAGCGGTGCGTCGGCCTCCAGGAGGAGGCTGCGGACCTGGGCGGTGAAGATCGCGGGCGGGATGTCGGAGGCGAGCGGGGAGACGGCGTCCAGGTCGGCGAGCTGGAAGAGCAGCGGGCGGCCGTCGACGAGGAAGTCGACGAAGTCGCGGTGCGCCTGGTGGCCGCCGCCCGCGAGGACGTCACCGGCGCGCATCGCCGGTGCCAGGCCGAAGGCCGCGTACGCGGCGGGCAGCGCGTGTTCGGCAGACATGCTGTGAGTATCCCCAGCGCGGTGGCGATGTCAGCACGGCATGGGGCGTTCCGCTACGGTCCGCGCATGGAGAGCGGTGTGAGGGACGAAGTCATCGTGGTCGGCGGGGGCGTCATCGGACTGACGACGGCCGTCGTGCTGGCCGAGAGCGGTGTACGGGTCCGGGTGTGGACGCGGGACGGCGTCGAGCTGACGACCTCGGCGGTCGCGGGCGCGCTGTGGTGGCCGTACCGGATCGAGCCGGAGGCGCTCGTCGGCGAGTGGGCGCTCCAATCGCTGGGTGTGTACGAGGAGTTGGCGGCGCGGCCCGAGGAGACGGGCGTACGCATGGTCGAGGGTGTACAGGGCGGGACCCGGCTGGACGAACTGGGGCCGTGGGCGCGCCGGGTGCCGGGGCTGCGGGCGGCGCGGGCCGGGGAGTACGGGGGCGACGGGCTGTGGGGGCGGCTGCCCCTGATCGACATGTCGGCCCATCTGCCGTGGCTGCGGGACCGGTTCCTGCGGGCGGGCGGGACGGTCGAGGAGGTATCGGTCACGGACCTCACCGGGGTACCGGCGCCCGTCGTGGTCAACTGCACCGGCCTGGCCTCCCTGGACCTGGTCCCCGACCCTTCGATGCGGCCGGTGCGCGGTCAGCTGGTCGTGGTGGAGAACCCGGGCATCACCACCTGGTTCACGGCGGCCGAGCACGCGTCGGACACGTCCACGTACTTCTTCCCGCAGCCGTTCGGCCTGATCCTGGGCGGCACCGCCGACGACGACGTCTGGTCGACGGAGCCCGACCCCGCGACCGCCGAGGCGATCGTCGCCCGCTGCGCGGCGGTCCGCCCGGAGATCGCCACCGCCCGGGTCCTGGCCCACCGCGTGGGCCTGCGCCCGGCCCGGCCCGCCGTCCGGCTGGAACGTCAAGTACTGCCGGACGGAAGGGTGTTGGTGCACAACTACGGTCACGGCGGGGCGGGCATCACAGTGGCCTGGGGGTGCGCGCGAGAAGCGGCGGACCTGGTGCGGACCGGCCGGGACTGAGGTGCGGGACGGCGGCGCGCAGCGGCGCCGCCGTCCCGTTCCCGGATTCCCGGAGTCCAGGATTTCCGGAGTCCTGGATTTCCGGAGGGTTGATCAGTTGCCCGGGACCCGCTGTGCGGCGCGCGGTGACCGTACGCCGGTGAGCGGGTCGGTGGCGGAGGCCGCCGACTTGGTGCCCGCGGTGGCCTTCGCGAACGCCGACGCGCCGCCGACGAGCGGGAGTTGGGCCGAGGTGCGGGACAGGGTCAGGGTGAGGGTCGGAGTGGTGGACGGGGGGTCGATGAGGTCCTTGTCGGTGCCCGCGACGATCAGGGCGAGACGGTGGCCGGCCGGGACGACGTGGTCGGTCGCCGCCAGGTCGAGCGTGATCGTGTACGCCTTGCCGGGGGTGAGCGGTACGCCCTTGGTGGCGGAGGCGTAGTGGCCGAGGTCGGCCCAGCCGCGGCTGAACACGTTGTAGTCGACTGCCGTGGTCCTGGCCCGGGTTGCCAGGAAGCAGGCGCTGTCACCGGCCGTGCTCTCGCCCCAGCAGGTGCGGTTCGTGAGCGTGGTGATGCCCTCGGCCGAGTCGGCGTAGTCGCGGATGGTGTCGGGGCCCAGGTCGACCAGGACGGCGGAGAGATGGGCCGTGGCGGTGGTGGGTGTCGCCGTGATCGTCACCTTGGAGGAGCCGGAGAGCCGCAGGTCCTTCTTGAGCGGGCCGGTGACGAACCCCGCCTTGTCCGCCGTCGACCTGTCGATCGCGGCGGCCCAGTCGGTTTCGCTCTCCCGCGGGTCGTCCGTGAACTTCTCGGTCCCGGTGCCCTTGCCCAGGCCGAGCGTGCCCACGCCGGCCGCGGTGCCCTGCGCCGGGTGGAGGGTGGTGGCCGCGGTGCCGCTCGGCGGCCAGACCTTGGACGTCTCCCACTGGTCGGGGTGACGTTCGACGTCGGCCATCGGCTGGCGGTCGATCCCGTTGTCGTAGCCGAGGAGTTCGTGGTCGAACCAGCGGTGCAGGGTGTCGACCCAGGCGTCGCGGCGGTAGTCGAAGGGGTCGACGTGGCCGGTCTGGGAGAGCCAGATCTTGCGCTCGACGCCGTTCTTGGCGAGGGCGTCCCACCACTGGCCGAAGTTCTTGGTGCGGACGTTGAGGTCCTGCATCCCGTGCACGAGGAACACGCTGGCCCTGACCTTGGCGGCGTCCTTCACGTAGTCGCGCTCGGTCCAGAAGGGGGTCCAGTCACCGGTGCGCGGTGCCCCGTCGACGATCTTCTGCTGGACGGCGGCGCACTTGGCCTGCGCGTCGGGGCTCTCGACGGCGTCGGACAGCCAGTCGGGGCCGGAGTCGTAGAGCGGGGCGCCCTTGGCGAAGTAGTAGTCGTACCAGGAGGAGATGGCGCTGATCGGGACGATGGTCTTCAGCCCCTTGACGCCGGTGGCGGCGACGCCGTTGGCGATGGTGCCGTCCCAGCTCTTGCCGATCATCCCGGTCCTGCCGTTGGTCCAGCTCGCCCGCGCGGTGACCGTTCCGGTGCGGGTGGTGTAGGCCTTGGCGCGGCCGTTGAGCCAGTCGACGACGGCCTTCGCGGACTGGATGTCGGAACGGCCGCCGACGTCGACGCAGCCGTCGGAGCGGTTGGTGCCGGCGAGGTCGACGCCGACGAAGGCGTAGCCGCGCGGGACGAAGTAGTTGTCGTAGAACAGCGGCATCTGGACAACGTTGCCGCTCGCGTCGTAGGTCTTCAGCTGGCTCTCGTTGCCGCGTCCGCAGCAGGAGTAGTAGGGGCTGGCGTCCATGATGACGGGCACTTTGCGGCCCTGGCGGGCGGGTTCGCTCGGCCGGACGATGTCGACGGCGACCCGGTCGGTCTTCCCGTCGCCGTCGCCGTCGAGTCCGGTGTCCACCCAGACGGCCTCGCGGATGGCGTTCGCGTAGGAGTAGACGGGTTGGCTTTCCTGCGGGGCGCTCTGGGCCACTGCCGGGGTGAGGAAGGCGGCCAGGAGGGCGGCGGTCGCCGCCGTCGCGAGCGATCTCCAGATCGTGAAGCGCGTGCGTTTCGGCATGCGCGGACGGTACATCGGTCAACTCCCGTGCTGGAAGAGGCACTCGGAGTCATGTCGGCCGAATGGCGATCGTGTGACAGGAGGTGCCGTGGACAGGCGCGGTCGCACAGGGACTGAATAGCCTTCGAACAGACTGAGGACAGGACGACCCCTTCGCCCCAGAGACACCACGGCACCACGGCACCACGGCTCTACCGCTCTACCGCACCACAGCTCTACGGCACTTCGACCTTCGTGGACCCCCACGGCTCCCCGGCCTCCGGCGGAGCCCTACGACTTGGAGTTCTCGTGCACCGCAGAATCATCGCGCCGGGAGCGCTCGCGGCGGCCTCCCTGCTGCTGGCGATCCCAGCCTCGGCGGCCGGCTACTCCCCCGGCGCTCCGGGGATCGGCGACCCCTACTACCCGGCCTACGGCAACGGCGGCTACGACGTCTCGCACTACGACCTCAGGCTGCAATACCAGCCCGCCACCGACGAGTTGTCGGGTACGGCGACCATCCTCGCCAAAACCACGCAGGACCTGTCGCGGTTCGACCTGGACTTCCTCCTCGATGTCAGCGAGGTGCGGGTGAACGGCGCGAAGGCGACCTTCGCGACCTCCGGCCAGCACGAGCTGGAGATCACCCCGAAGACCCCGCTGCCGAGCGGCACACCGATCACGGTCGTGGTCCGCTACAGCGGGGTGCCGTCCACGAAGAGCGCCTACGGGTTCAACACCTGGCACCGCACCCCGGACGGCGCGGTCGCGGCGGACGAGCCCGAGTCGGCGTGGTGGTGGTTCCCGAGCAACGACCACCCCAGCGACAAGGCGACCTACGACGTGTCGGTGGCCGTGCCGAACGGCACCCAGGCGATCTCCAACGGCACGCTCCAGTCGACGAGTTCACAGCTCGGCTGGACCCGCTACAACTGGCGGCAGAACAAGCCGCAGGCCACCTATCTGGCCACGCTCGCCATCGGCAGGTTCGACATCACGACCAGTACCTCGGAGGGCGGGGTCCCGGTCCTCAACGCCTACAGCAAGGACCTCGGCGACAACGACGGGTCCGCGCGGGCGAGCGTGGAACGGACCGGGGAGATCGTCGACTGGCTCAGCGGCTACTTCGGGCCGTACCCCTTCAGCAGCGCCGGCGGGTACGTCCCCAACACGACCACCGGGTACGCGCTGGAGACCCAGACGCGCGTCTACTACAGCCAGAAGCAGTTCGCGAACGGCGCCAACACCTCGGTCGTCGTACACGAGTTGGCCCACCAATGGTACGGCGACGACGTGTCGCTGAAGGGCTGGAAGGACATCTGGATCAACGAGGGCTTCGCGCGCTACGCGCAGTGGCTGTGGTCCGAGCACGAGGGCGAGGGCACCACGCAACAGCTCGCCGACTACGTCTACGCCTCGCACCCGGCCGACGACCCGTTCTGGACGATCGCGCCCGGCGACCCCGGCCCGGACAACCAGTTCGAACTGCCGGTCTACGACCGCGGCGCGCTGGCCATCCAGGCACTGCGCAACGAGATCGGCGACGACGCGTTCTTCGCCGTCCTCAAGGGCTGGCCCCAGGAGCACGCGTACGGCAACGCGTCGGTCCAGGACTTCCAGAAGTACGCCGAGCAGGTGTCCGGGAAGTCCCTGTCGGCGCTCTTCGACACCTGGCTGTTCCAGCCGTCGAAGCCCGCGGCCCCGGCGGCCCGCACGGCGTCCATCGCGAGGTCGTCGACGGCTCCGGTCCAGCCGAGGTCGTGGAAGAGGATCGCCGCGACGAACGACGTGCACGGGGGCTGACGGCGGCACGGCCGTGGTACGGCTGCGGTGCGGCTGCGCTACGGCCGTGGGGCTAGCTCGGCGCGCCGAGCGCGGCGGCCTCCAATTCCTCAGCCCCTGCGAGGAGTTCATGGCGACCGATGGGATCGACGTCCGTCGACGGTACGGTGCAGGCGTGGGCCCCGGCGACCGCGCCGTAGCGGGCGCAGCGCAGCGGAGGCTGTCCGTCGAGCCAGCCGAAGAGGAAGGCGGCGGCGAAGGCGTCGCCCGCGCCGTTGGAGTCGACCACCGGCTTCGGCGGTGACACGGCCGGTATGCGGGTCAGTTCGCCGTCGGCGAGCAGATAGGCGCCCCGCGCACCGGCCGTGGCGATCACCAGCCGGGCCCGGCCGCGCTCGGCGATGCCCCGCACGGCGTGTTCGGGGGTGGCGGTCAGCGCGGTGGTGGACAGGAAGACGATGTCCGCGGCGCGGGCGAACTCCTCCTGGTAGGCGCTCTCGCCGTCCCAGTCGTGCAGGTCCGTCGAGATCGTCGCCCCGGCCTCGCGCAGCGCGGGCAGGGCGTGGGCGCAAGGCTGCGTGATGGAGACATGCGCGTGACGGCTCGCCCCGGCAAGGGCGCGGACCGTGGTGTCGGGCAGCCGGTCGTCGGGGTGGGCGCGGGTCGCGTCGTAGAGGGAGAGGCGGCGGCCGTCCGGGCCCACGAGGTTGACCGCGCGCTTGGTGCCGGCGGGCTGCGGGACGTCGGTGAGCGGGATGCCGTGGTCGCGGTGGAACGCGCGGACCAGGTCGCCCTCGGGGTCGGCGCCGAGCATGTCGAGATGGTGGGTGCGCAGTCCGAGCGCGCTCAGCCCGAGCGCCACGAAGTCGCCGGTCTGGCCGGCGCGGGTGCGGATGCCGGGGTCGATCAGGTAGCTGTCGGCGTACGGGAGCGGCAGTTCGGGGACGTGGACGACGGTGTCCACACCGGCACCGCCCAGGACGAGGACGTCGATGTCCATGCCGCTGCCTCGGCTCATGCCTCACACCCTTCCGTCCGTTTGCGCAAGATTCTGCAACTCCTTTCAGTCGAGGGCAAGTTGATTCGGCGGCCCGGACCTGGTGGCGGTATCGGCCTTCGTGCCGGTATCAGCCGTCGTGGTCGTAGACCGTCACCGTGATCCCCCGCCGCGCCAGCCGCTCGGTGACGAGTGGTTCGACCCGGGACCACTTGCCGCCCGCGAGGCCGCAGCCGATGCGGGGCATGTGCACGGACGCGCCGAGCTCCGCCGCGCGATCGGCCAGCAGTGCCAGGGCCGTGTCGATCGCCTCGTAGCGCACGGGGACGCCCTTGCCGCCCCTGCGTATCCCCCGCTGACCGATCATGTTGGCGACCCACACATGACGCTCGACCCGCACGAACTGCACCGCGCCCAGCCCGAAGTCGTTGCCCGCGCGGCCTCGGTGCCAGGCGCGGTACTCCTTCTCCGGCTCCGGCCAGCGGCGCGACACGGCCAGCACGAAGCCCTTTCCCCAGCCCCCGATGTCGTTGCAGACATGCGCGATCACCTTGACGCCCTTGACGGACGGAACGGTCGCGTCACCCCGGACATAGTTGATCTCCCCCATGTCACCCACCGTAGACGGCGGCACTGACAACGGCCCTGGCACCGGCACCGGCCCGGCGCCGCCCCGCCGGTGGTTTCACGGCATCGGTGGGGCAGCGATACTGCTGCGCATGACGACCGACGCCGGGGAGCCCTCGTTCACGATCGACGAACTGGCCGCGCGGGCCGGCACCACGGTGCGTACGGTCCGGTTCTACAGCACCAAGGGACTGCTGCCGCCGCCGGTGATCGGAGCCCGGCGGGTCGGGCACTACGGGGCGGAGCATCTGTCCCGGCTGGCGTTGATCGAGGAATTGCAGCATCAGGGCATGACGCTGGCGGCGATCGAGCGGTATGTGGGGCAGCTGCCGCCGGACCTCAGCGCGCACGACCTCGCGATCCACCGGGCGGTGGTGGCGTCCTGGGCGCCGGAGGGCACGGAGACCCTGGACCGGCGGGAGCTGGAGCGGCGGGCGGGCCGGTCGCTGACCGAGGAGGACGTGGAGCGTCTCGTCGCGATGAACGTGGTCGCCCTCGACGGCGCCGCGTACCGCGTCGACTCCGGGCTGCTGCGGCTCGGGGTGCGGTTGCTCGACGTGCCGTTCTCGCAGGAGGCGATCCTCGCCGCGCGCAACGTCCTGATCGAGCACTCCCGTGCGGCGGCGCACGAGCTGTCGCGGCTGCTGCGCGCGGAGGTCTCCCAACGGGCCGCGCAGGACGTGAAGTCGCTGTCCGCGCACATGCAACCCCTCGTGGTGCAGGCCCTGCTGACGGCGTTTCAGCGCTCGCTGCGGGAGGAGCTTCAGCAGTGGCTCGGCGCCTCACAAGTAGGCGGATCCTCCTGACACGTTGAGGGTCTGACCGGTCAGGAAGCCGCTGCCCTCGTCGACCACGTACAGCAGGGTGGAGACCAGGTCGGACGGCTCCTGGGTGCGGGGCACCACCTGCTGGCCGCGGACGTGCTCGAAGCCGCCGTCGGCGCCGACCGTCCGTTCGGCGGTCGCGGTGCGCACCATGCTGGGCGCGATGGCGTTGACGGTGATGTCGTGGGGTCCGAGCGCCGCAGCGAGCGAGCGGGTGAAGCCGATCAGGCCCATCTTCGAGGCGACGTAGGGCACCATCGTGGGCGGTGCGGTCAGGACGGCCGCCGAGACGATGTTGACGATCCGGCCCCGGCCCGCGGCCTTCAGATACGGCAGGGCCGCGCGGGCCAGCAGGAACGGCGCGTCCAGGTTGACCCGCATGACCCGGCGCCACTCCTCGGGGGTGATCTCCTCGAAGGGGCGGGACGGGTAGACACCGGCGTTGTTGACCAGGACGTGCAGGGCGCCGACTTGGTCGACGAGGCGGTCCAACGCTGCCTGGATCTGCGCCTCTTCGGTGACGTCGCCGATCAACTCCACGTAGTCCGGGACCTTTTCGGCGGTCTCCGGCTGCGGGACCAGGTCGAGTCCGGCGACCCGGTAGCCGTGCCCGGCGAGCGCGACCGCGAACTCCTGCCCGAGGCCCCGCGCCGCTCCGGTCACCAGGGCGGTGCGCGTCTGCATGGGGCGAGTGTGCTGACCCGGCGGCCCTCCGGCAAGGGCCCATTCCACTCGCTGAAACGCCCTTGTTGCCGCTCCCGCCCGGTGGGCCCACCCTGCGTGACGACCCCAGCACCAGCCGCTTACGGGAGCCGTGCCCGATGACCGAGACCGAGCGTGCCGTGGACGACGCGGACGACGCCGAGCGCGCCCGCGAACAGGGCGGCGGGCAGGGCCTGTCGGAGCCCTTCTGGCGCCGGTCGGCTCCGTCGCCGCGCCGCTGGGTCCGGGACGAGTTCGGCGTGCTGCTCGTGCTGGGGCTCCTGATCGCCGGGATCGGCATCCCGTACCCGGACTTCCTGGACACGGACAACCTCCTGTCCACCGCCCACAATTCCGTCTACATCTCGCTGATGGCCTGCGGCATGGTCTTCGCGCTGTCGATGCGCGAGGTCGATCTCTCGGTCGGCGGCAGCTACGCGATGTGCCTGGTCGTCGGGGCGCTGCTGGTGCGGGACGGCACCCCGCCGTGGCTGGCGGTACCGGTGATCCTGGTCACCGGCATCGCGCTGGGTGTCTTCAACGCGCTGGTGACGACGCTGCTGGCGCTGCCGTCGTTCATCGTCACGCTGGGCACGCTGATGCTGTTCCGGGGGGTCGGGCTGGCGCTCGCGGACGGCAAGCAGATCACCGATCTCCCGCTGAACGACTCGTTCTTCACGGTCGCGGGCGGTGATCCGGGCGGGGTGCCGTTCGCTCTGTGGGTGCTGCTCGCGGTGATCGTCGTGCTGGCCGTCGTGCTGTCCCGGACGCGCTTCGGGGCCCGGGTGCGGGCGATCGGGTCCAACCCCGACGCCGCCGCGTTCAGCGGCATCCCGGTCGTCCGCACCCGTATCCAGGCGCTCGCCCTGTCCGGCCTCACCACGGCCTGCGCCGCCGCGCTGGCGCTCGCCTTCTACGGCGCCGGGGATCCGACGCTGGGCCAGGGCTACGAGTTGCAGGCCATCGCCGCGTGCATCATCGGCGGCACCCCGCTGGCCGGCGGCCGGGGCTCGGTGGTGGGCGCGGTGGCCGGGGCGATGATCCTGTCGGTCGTCGCCTCGGGTCTGGTGTTCTTCGAAGTGCCCATCAACTGGACGTCGTTCGCGACCGGCGCGGTGATCCTCGTCGCCGTCGCGGCCGACAGCGCGCTGCGCCGCACCGGACGTCGTCGCAGGTGAGATCTCCCGTCGTACCCGTCCGGTGCCGGTCCGGCTCCTCCCGGCCCAAGCCCCCGCCCCGATCCGACTCCCCCTGTGGTCCAGCCTTTTGGAGGCCGTGATGCACCCCCGTTCACGTACGTGGTCCGCGGCGCTCGGCGCCCTGGTCCTGCTGGCCACCGCGGGCTGCGGCAGCGGCGGCTCCGGTGGCAGCGGCGGCCGGCTGAAGATGGGGATCTCGGTCGCCAACATCTCCCTGAACTTCGCCCACGAGATGGTGCTCGGCGCGCAGAGCGCGGCGAGCCACGCGGGGAAGGTCGACTTCAAGGCCGTAGGACCGCCCAACACGGACGGCCCGGCGGAGGTGCAGCTGTTCCAGAACCTCACCGCCGTCGCCAAGGACGGCATCGTCCTGGAGAACCTCGACCCGCCGATCTTCACCCGGCCCGCCGCGCGCGCCGTCGGCCAGGGCATCCCGATCGTCGCCCTGGACACCTCCCCCACCGACGGCAGCAAGGTCGGCTTCTATGTGGGGAACGACAACTACGCGCTCGGCGAGCTGATGGCGAAGGAGGCCCTGAAGCGGCTCGGCACCGACCCGAAGGGGCAGATCGTCATCGGTGTGCCCAACCCGGGGACGCCGGTGCTCGACAACCGGGCCAAGGGCATTTCCGACACGTTCAAGAAGGAGGCGCCCGGCGTCAAGGTCCTCGGGCCGTTCCAGACGTACAGCGATCCGGGCCAGAACTACAGCGCCTGGTCGGCGCAGGTGAACGCGCACCCGGACGCGCTCGCGTTCCTCGGTGTCGGTGACGCCGACAGCTACAACCTGGCCAAGATCAAGAAGGCCGAGCACGGCAAGTGGCTCACGGCCGGCTTCGACGTCGACCCGAAGACCCTGGACGCGGTGAAGGACGGCTCCAACTTCGTCACCATCGACCCCCAGCACTTCCTCAAGGGCTATCTGTCGACGGCGATGCTGATCGAGGCCGTGCGCGACAAGAAGGGGAAACTGCCGAGCGGTTGGTTCCTCTCCCCCGGCGGAGTCGTCGACTCGTCGAACATCGACGACATCATCGCCCGGCAGAAGTCCGCGCAGGCGGCCTACGACTGGTACAAGCCGACGATCGACAAGCTGCTCGGCGACGAGGCGGCCAGCCTGAAACCGCTCAAGGACGCCCGCTGAGATGGCCCACGACGACATCCTCGTGGCGGAGGAACTGGTCAAGTCCTACGGCGGCGTACGGGCGTTGGACGGGGCGTCGATCCGGCTGCGCGGGGGTGAGGTGCACGCGCTGGTCGGTGAGAACGGTGCCGGGAAGTCGACGCTGGTGCGCATCCTGTCAGGGGTCCTGGGCGCGGACGGCGGGACCGTGCGGTCGGCCGGGGACACCCGGATCGCCGTCGTCTCCCAGGAGTTGAGCCTCTTCCCGGACCTCACCGTGCGCGAGAACCTCTTCCCGCAGCATCCGCCGCTGCGCCTGGGCCTGTTGGACCGGCGGGCGATGGACCGGGCGGCCCGCCCGGTCCTCTCGGAACTCGGCCTCGATGTGGACCCGCGCACCGAACTGGGCGAACTGTCGCTGGCCGACCAGCAGTTGACGGAGATCGCCCGCGCCCTGCTGCGCCGCCCGGGGCTGCTGATCCTCGACGAGCCCACGTCGGCGCTCCCGGCCGCCGCCGTCGACCGCCTGGAGCGCGTCCTGCGCGCGCTGACCGACCGGGGCATCGCCGTCCTGTACGTCTCCCACTTCCTGGACGAGGTGATGCGCTTCGCGCGGCGGGTGACGGCCCTTCGGGACGGGCGGGTCGTCCTGGCGGGCGTGGAGCGGGCCGAGGTCGACGTGCCCGAGCTGGTGTCGGCGATGCTGGGCGGCCGGCCGGAGCAACCGCCGCGCCGGCAGCGGTCGTTGGTGGACCGGCCGCCGCCCGTGGTGCTGTCCGGGGTGACCGTGCCCGGACGGCTGACCGACGTGACGTTCACCGTGCGGGCGGGCGAGGTGGTCGGGGTCGCGGGGCTGCAAGGCGCGGGCCATCTCGACGCGTTGGCCGTGGTGTGCGGGCGTACGGCGGTCGCCGGGGGCCGGGTGGACGTCGGCGGGCGGGGTCTGCCGCGCTCGCTGCGGGGCGCGGTGCGGGCGGGCGTGGCCTTCGTGCCGAGCGACCGCAAACGCTACGGGCTGATGGTGGACCGGACGGTGTGGGAGAACACCACGGCGGTCAGCTGGCTGGCGCTCGGCCGGGGCGGGATCGCCCCCGCCCGCTCCGAACTCGTCCGCCGCACCGTCGAGTTGACCGAGCGGCTGCGGCTGCGCGGCGGGCCCTACGACCCGGTCGCGCGACTGTCCGGCGGCAACCAGCAGAAGGTCGTCTTCGCCAAGTGGCTCGCGACCGACCCCAAGATCGTCGTCCTGGACGATCCGACCCGGGGTGTCGACGTCGGCGTACGCGCCGAGATGCACCGCATCGTGGGCGAGTTGGCGGCGGGCGGCGCGGCCGTCCTGCTCGCCTCGACCGACCTCGCGGAACTCACGGAGGTCTGCGACCGGGTGCTGGTGTTCGTGCGCGGCCGGGTCACCGAGGAGGTGCGCGGGGGGCAGCTCACCGAGCACGGGCTGGCGGTCGCGATGCAGCGGCCCGAGGTGGCCGCGTCAGACTGACAGGCTCCGGCTGATCGCCCGCGCCGCCGCGCACAGCCGGGCCCCGATGCGGTCCACGTCCAGGCGGCGGGTGCCGCCGGTGACGGAGATCGCGGCGATCGGGCGGGGGCCGCGGTCGGGGGCGTAGACGGGGGCCGCGACCGCCGAGATGCCGACCTCGGCCTCCTCCAGGTTGACGCCGTAGCCGCGGGCCCGGGTCAGGGCGAGGTCGCGGGCGAGCTGGCCGGGGAGGACCAGGGTGCGCGGGGTGAGGCGGGGCAGCGTGCGGTGCGGCGGGCGGGGGTCCTGGGCGAGGAAGACCTTGCCGGTGGCGGTGCAGTGGGCGGGCAGCCGGCCGCCGGTGCGGGAGACGATCGGGGTGGCGCGGCGGCCGGTGATCTTCTCCAGGAAGAGGGTGTCGGTGCCGTCCGGCACGGCGAGGTGCACGTTCTCGTGGGTGGCCTCGTGCAGATCGCCCAGGTAGGGCAGCGCCACGTCCCGCAACTCCCGTACGGACGGCGAGGACTGGCCGAGGACGAAGAGGGCCAGCCCGATGCGGTAGCTGCCGTCCGCGATGCGCTCGACCAGCCCGAGCCGGACGAGTTCGCCGATCAGCCGGTGCGCGGTCGGCTTGGGGAGGCCGGTGCGCACGGCGAGTTCGGCGAGGGAGAGCGCGGACTCGGCCTCGCCGCAGGCGCGGAGCAGTGACACCCCGCGCGCGAGCACCGACTTCGGCAGCGGCCCGTCCGTCATGGACCGATGGTGGTCGCTCGCGCGCTCGGGTGACAAGGTGTGGGTCACGGTGAGTCGCGACCGCAATCGAAGCGGTATCTCTACGAGGTCCGCAGCGGTACGTCGACGAGCAGCGGGCCGGTCAACCCGTCGACCCCGGCGACCAGTTCGCGCAGGTGGTCCGCGCTGTCCGCCCGGATCGCGTCGACGCCGAAGAAGCGCGCGGCCAGGGTGAAGTCCAGGGCGCCGAGTTCGGTGCCGGGGCAACTGCCGCTGCCGCCCATCGCGTTGTAGGTGTCCTGGAGGGTGCGGTAGCCGCCGTTGCCCATCACCACGAACAGCACGGGGACTTGCTGCCGGGCCGCGCTCCACAGTCCCTGGAGTCCGAAGAGCGCGCAGCCGTCCCCGAGGACCGAGACGACGGGCCGGCCGGGTTCGGCGAGCGAGCGGCCCACGGCGGCGCCGATGCCCCAGCCGAGGCCGCCGCCGACGGTGTGGGTGTAGCTGCCGGGCCGGTCGAGTCGTAGCAGCCGGCGGAGCAACAGGCCCACGGTGATGGCCTCTTCGACGACGACGGCGTCCGGCGGCAGGCCGCGGGCGACGGCGTGGGCGGCGGCCCAGGGTGCGAGGGGGGCCGCCGAGTAGGCGGCGCGGGCGGCGGCCTCGGCGCGGGACCGTTCGGCGCTGTGCCGTTCACCGGCGCGCAGGACGCGGGCCTTCGCGGTGTGGTCGGGGACCTGTCCGCGCAGCAGCTCGGCGAGCCGGTGCAGCGAGGGGGCGAGGGCGCCGACGAGACCGGCGTCGGCGGGGAAGTTGCGGCCGATCTCGTCGGCGTCCGAGTCGAGTTGGACGACGGTGATGCCCGGCGGCAGGGCGGGCCCGGGACTGTAGTGGTGGGGCGTGAAGGCGTGCGCGCCGACGATCAGGACGGTGTCGTAGGGCGCGAGGGCGGCCCGGATCGCGTCGTGGCGGGGTGGCAGCATCCCGGCGTACAGCGGGTGTGTGGCGGGGAAGTCGAGGCAGTCGGCCATCGGCTGGTGGTGGACGGTCGCCCCGCAGGCCTCGGCCGTGCGGACGAGCGCGCCGACCGCGTCCTCGCGGCCCACTCCGTCCCCGGCGACGATCGCGGGGCGGGCGGCGCCGCCGAGCAGCACGGCGGCCCGGTCGAGCCCGGCGGCGGGCGCGGGCGGCGGCGGGGCGGTGCGGGCGGGGACCTCGACCTCGGTGTCCTCGGTCAGCACATCCATCGGCAGGGAGAGGAACACCGGCCCGGCGGGCGGCCGGCGGGCCTGGGCGAAGGCGCGGCGCAGGGCGAGGGGCAGGTCGCGGGCGTGCTGGATGTCGTAGGCCGCCTTCACGGCGGGCCGGGCGAGGCCGAGGAGGTCGCCGGAGAGCATGGGGTCCTGCTGGAGGTGGCGGCGGTCCTGCTGGCCGGCCGTGACGACGAGCGGGGTGCGCGAGCGGCGGGCGTTGAGCAGCCCGATCAGGCCGTTGGCGAGCCCGGCGGCGATGTGCAGGCTGACGAACGCGGGGCGGCCGGTGCCGCGCGCGTAGCCGTCGGCCATGGAGACGACGGCGCCCTCGTGGACGCCGAGGACGTACTCGGGGGCGTCGGCCGTCTCCGACAGGGCGGCCAGGAAGGGGAGTTCGGTGGTGCCGGGGTTGCCGAAGATCCGGTCCACGCCCTCGCCGCGCAGGATGTCGAGGAAGGCGAGGGCGGGACGGTGACCCATGGGGGCTCCTCGGGGGACGGGACCGCTGACCGGTTCGCAGGTCAGCGTCGGGGTCCCGTCCCCGCGAGGCAAGGACAGCGTGTCGCTCAGCGGTACGTCGGCACGTCAGCGCGCGTCGGTGAACCGCTCGCCCTTCTCGGCCTTCTCGACCAGCAGCGCGGGCGGGGTGAACCGCTCCCCGTAGCGCTCGGCGAGCGCACGCGCGCGGGCCACGAATCCGGGCAGGCCGCCCTCGTAGCCGTTGATGTACTGGAGGACACCGCCCGTCCAGCCCGGGAACCCGATGCCGAAGATCGACCCGATATTGGCGTCCGCGACGGACGTCAGGACGCCCTCCTCCAGGAGCTTGACCGTGTCGAGCGCCTCGGAGAACAGCATGCGTTCCTGCATGTCCTCGAAGGGGATCGTGGCGCCCTCGCGGGTGAAGTGCTCGCGCAGGCCCGGCCACAGTCCGGCGCGCCTGCCGCTCTCGTCGTACTCGTAGAAGCCGGCGCCGCCGCTGCGTCCGGGGCGGCCGAACTCGTCGACCATTCGGTCGATGACGGCCTCGGCGGGGTGCGCGGGCCAGGTGCCGCCCGCCTCCTCGACGGCCCGCCTGGACTCGTTGCGGATCTTGCGCGGGAGGGTGAGCGTCAACTCGTCCATCAGGGAGAGGACCTTGGCCGGGTAGCCGGCCTGGGCGGCGGCCTGTTCGACCGACGCGGGCTCGATGCCCTCGCCGACCATGGCGACACCCTCGTTGATGAACTGCCCGATCACGCGTGAGGTGAAGAAGCCGCGCGAGTCGTTGACGACGATCGGTGTCTTCTTGATCTGGCGGACCAGGTCGAAGGCGCGGGCGAGGGCCTCGTCCCCGGTGCGCTCGCCCTTGATGATCTCGACGAGGGGCATCTTGTCGACGGGCGAGAAGAAGTGCAGCCCGACGAAGTCGGCCTGGCGCTCGACTCCTTCGGCGAGGACGGTGATGGGGAGGGTGGAGGTGTTGGAGCAGAGCAGCGCGTCGGGCTCGACGATGTGCTGGATCTCCTGGAACACCTTGTGCTTGAGGGAGGTGTCCTCGAAGACGGCCTCGATCACCGCGTCACAGCCCGCGAGGTTCTGCGGGTCGGCGGTGGCGGTGATGCGGGCGAGCAGCGCGTCCGCCTGCTCCTGGGTGCTGCGGCCCCGGGAGACGGCCTTGGCGCACAGCTTCTCGGAGTAGCCCCTGCCCTTGGCCGCCGCTTCCGCGGTGACGTCCTTGAGGACGACGTCGATGCCCGCGCGGGCGCACGAGTAGGCGATGCCGGCGCCCATCATGCCGGCGCCGAGGACGGCGACCTTGCGGACCGGGCGGGACGCGATGCCCTGGGGGCGGTTGGCGCCGGAGTTGACGGCCTGGAGGTCGAAGAAGAAGGCCTGGATCATGTTCTTCGAGGTCTGCCCGGCCGCCAGCTCGACGAAGTAGCGGGCCTCGATGACCTGGGCGGTCTCGAAGTCGACCTGGGCGCCCTCGACGGCGGCGGCGAGGATGCCGCGCGGTGCCGGGTAGGGCGCGCCGCCCGTCTGCTTGCGCAGGCTGGCCGGGAAGGCGGGCAGGTTGGCCGCGAACTTCGGGTTGGCCGGGGTGCCGCCCGGGATGCGGTAGCCGGGCCTGTCCCAGGGCTGCTGCGACTGCGGGTTGGCGTCGATGAAGGCGCGCGCCTTGGCGGTCAACTCCTCGGGGGTGGCGGCCACTTCGTGGACGAGGCCGTTGTCGAGCGCGCGCCGCGGGCTGTACTGGGTGCCCTGGAGGAGCACCTTCAGCAGGGCGTCGGTGATGCCCAGCAGCCGTACGGTGCGGACGACGCCGCCGCCTCCGGGGAGCAGGCCGAGAGTGACTTCCGGGCAGCCGATCTTCGAGCCGGGCGCGTCCAGGGCGACACGGTGGTGGCAGGCGAGGGCGATTTCGTAACCGCCGCCCAGGGCCGCGCCGTTGAGGGCGGCGACGACCGGCTTGCCGAGGGTCTCGATGCGGCGCAGGTTCCGCTTGATGGCGAGGCCGCCGTCGAGCAGTTCCTGTGCGGTGTCCGGGGTGACGCGGATCAGGTCGCGCAGGTCGCCGCCCGCGAAGAAGGTCTTCTTGGCGGAGGTGACGATGATGCCGCGGATGGAGTCCCGTTCGGCCTCCAGGCGGTCGGTGATCACGGCGAGGGAGTCGCGGAAGGCCGCGTTCATGGTGTTCGCGGACTGGTTCGGGTCGTCGAGGACGAGGGTGACGACGCCGGTGTCGTCCTGTTCCCAGCGGATGGTGGTGCTCTCGGTCATGAGGGGTTCTCCGTAGAAGTCTCTGCTGCCGCTGGGGTGTTCAGACGCGCTCGACGATCGTGGCGATGCCCATGCCGCCGCCGACGCACAGGGTGGCGAGGCCGTAGCGCTTGTCCTGGCGCTCCAGTTCGTCGACGAGGGTGCCGAGGATGATCGCGCCGGTCGCGCCGAGCGGGTGGCCGAGCGCGATGGCGCCGCCGTTGACGTTGACCTTGTCCAGGGACAGGCCCATGTCCCGCACGAAGCGCAGGACGACCGCGGCGAACGCCTCGTTGATCTCGACCAGGTCGATGTCGTCGATGCTCAGCCCGGCCTTGGCGAGGGCCTTGCGGGTGGCGGGGGCGGGCCCGGTGAGCATGATGGTCGGCTCGGAGCCGGAGACGGCGGCGGACACGATCCGCGCGCGCGGGGTGAGGCCGTAGCGCTCGCCGACCTCCTTGGAACCGATGGCGACGAGGGAGGCGCCGTCGACGATGCCGGAGGAGTTGCCCGCGTGGTGGACGTGGTCGATCTTCTCCACCCAGTGGTACTTCTGGAGGGCCACGGCGTCGAAGCCGCCGAGTTCGCCGATGTCCGCGAAGGACGGCTTGAGGCGGGCGAGGGAGTCGGCGGTGGTGCCCGGGCGCAGGTGCTCGTCGTGGTCGAGGACGACGAGCCCGGCGCGGTCACGGACGGGGACGACGGACCGCTCGAAGCGGCCCTCCTTCCAGGCGGTGGCCGCGCGCTCCTGGGAGAGGGCCGCGTACTCGTCCACGTCGCGCCGCGAGAATCCCTCGATCGTGGCGATGAGGTCGGCGCCGATGCCCTGGGGCACGAAGTTGACGGCGAGGTTCGTCATCGGGTCGTTGAACCAGGCGCCGCCGTCCGAGGCCATCGGCACCCGGGACATCGACTCGACGCCACCGGCGAGGACCAGGTCCTCCCAGCCCGAACGCACCTTGGCGGCGGCCAGGTTGACGGCCTCCAGGCCCGAGGCACAGAAGCGGTTCTCCTGGACTCCGGCGACCGTGTCCGGCAGTCCGGCGGCGATGGCCGCGGTGCGCGCGATGTCGGAGCCCTGGTCCCCGATCGGGCTGACGACCCCGAGGACGATGTCGTCGACCGCGGCCGGGTCCAGGTCCGGGAAGCGGTCGCGGATCTCGTGGATGAGTCCGACGACCAGGTCGATGGGCTTCGTGCCGTGCAGGGATCCGTTCGCCTTGCCGCGCCCGCGCGGGGTGCGGATCGCGTCGTAGACATACGCTTCGGTGCTCACTGCCAAGCCTTTCACTGAGGGTTTTCGAGGACGCGTCGAGGTGTTCCCCGACCGGAGTCCTCAACGACGTCGGCAAGCCGGGGGACGTCCCAGTCACGGGCGACGTCCGAGGTGTCGGCGCCCGGCAGGGCGGGTCCGCCGCGCACCGAGGTGGGTGTCCGGGAGAACCGGGGCGCGGGTGCGGGCTGGGTGATCCCGCCGTGCTCGGTGAAGGTCCCGCGCGCGGCGAGATGCGGATGCCCGGGGGCCTCGCGCAGCGACAGCACGGGCGCCACGCACGCGTCCGTGCCCTCGAAGACGGCGGTCCACTCGTCTCTCGTCCGACTGCGGAAGCGGGCCGCGACCGCCTCGCGCAGCTCGCCCCAGCGCGTCCAGTCGCGGCGGGCGTCGGCGAAGCCGGGGAGGCCGAGCAGGCGCGTGAACTCGTCGTAGAACTGCGGCTCCAGGGCGCCCACCGCCATGTGCCTGCCGTCGGCGGTCTCGTAGGTGCCGTAGTACGGGCAGCCGCCGTCCAGGAGGTTGGCGGCGCGCCGGTCCTGCCAGCCGCCGGCGGAGAGCATGCCGTGGATCATCGCGGTGAGGTGGGCGGTGCCGTCGACGATGGCCGCGTCGACGACCTGGCCGGTGCCGGTCACGCGCGCGTGGTGCAGTGCGGCGAGGACGCCGACGACGAGGTAGAGCGAGCCGCCCGCGTAGTCGCCGAGGAGGTTGGCGGGGGTGGGCGGGGGCTCCCCCGGGCGGCCGATCATCCCGAGGGTGCCGGTCGGCGCGATGTACGCGATGTCGTGGCCCGCGCGGTGGGCGAGGGGGCCGTCCTGGCCCCAGCCGGTCATCCGGCCGTAGACGAGCCGGGGGTTGCGGGCGTGGCAGGCCTCGGGGCCGACGCCCAGGCGTTCGGTGACGCCGGGGCGGTTGCCCTCGACGAGGATGTCGGCGCGTTCGACCAGGTCGAGGACGCGCGCGGGGCCGTCGGGTGCCTTCAGGTCGACGAGTACCGAGCGTTTGTTGCGGTTGGTGACGTCGTGCTCGGGGGCGACGCCGAGTGCGGGGCCGCCGGGCCGGTCGACGCGGACGACGTCGGCGCCGAGGTCGGCGAGGAGCATGGCCGCGAAGGGGCCGGGTCCGATTCCGGCCAGCTCGACCACGCGCACGCCGCTGAGCGGGCCGTACCCGGGCGTCGTTGCCGCTGTCATCCAGCCCCCAGCTGTGACACAACCGATGTAACACCGATGATGTTAAGAACACGTTCCACTCGACACAAGACCTTGACGAGCAAGCGCTTAGTCAAAGTACCGCCGTCCGCCACCCCTGGCCACGGCTACTGGCCACCTGCCGCCTCCTGCCTCCCACCTCCGGGCTCGTCGTCGGACCCCGCGCTCTTCACGCTAGCCTCAGCCACCGACAGCGGCGCGGACCGCGGGACTCAGGAGTGTCATGAGCAGGCTGAACAGGACAGACCGTCCCTACGACATCGTGCTCTTCGGAGCGACGGGCTTCGTCGGCGCGCTCACCGCGGAGTACCTCGCCGCGCACGCGCCCGAAGGGCTGCGCTGGGCGATCGCCGGCCGGGACGAGCTGAAACTGAAGCGGCTGCGCGAACGACTGCCCGGCGGCCCGGCGGTCGGCGTCCTGCGCGCCGACGTCCGCGACCCGGACTCGCTGCGCGAACTCGCCGAGCACGCGCGCGTGGTGGCCACGACGGTCGGCCCCTACGTGACCTACGGCGAGCACCTGGTCGCCGCCTGCGCGGACACCGGCACCGACTACCTCGACCTCAGCGGCGAGCCGGAGTTCGTCGACCTGACGTACGTCCGGCACGACGCACGCGCGCGTGAGACCGGCGCCCGCCTGGTGCACGGGGCCGGCTTCGACTCGATCCCGCACGACCTGGGCGCGTACTTCACCGTCCGGCAGCTGCCGGAGGGGGTGCCCCTGACGGTGGACGGCTTCGTGACCGTCGACGCGACGTTCTCCGGCGGTACGTTCGCCTCGGCGCTGAACCAACTCGGGCGCGGGCGGCAGGTGCTGGCCGCCGCGCGGGAGAGGCGGCGCCACGAACCCCGGCTGGTGGGACGCCGGGTCACCACGCCCTCCGGGACACCGCGCTTCGCGGCGGAGGTCGGCTCCTGGGCGGTGCCCCTGCCGACCATCGACCCGCAGATCGTCCACCGATCCGCGAAGGCCCTGGACCGCTACGGCCCCGACTTCCGCTACCGCCACTACGCGGCCGTACGGCACCTGCCCGTGGCGCTCGGCGGGGTCACTGCGGTCGGCGCGCTGGCCGCCGCCGCTCAACTCCCGCCCGCCCGGCGCTGGTTGTCCGACCGCCTCAAGCCGGGCGACGGACCGGGCCCGGAGAAGCGCGCGAAGAGCTGGTTCTCCGTGCGGTTCGTCGGCGAGGGCGGCGGCCGGCGCGTGTTCACCGAGGTCTCGGGCGGCGACCCGGGCTACGGCGAGACGGCGAAGATGCTCGCCGAATCGGCCCTCTGCCTGGCCCTCGACGAACTCCCGCCCACAGCGGGCCAGGTGACGACGGCGGTGGCGATGGGCGACGTCCTCATCGAGCGCCTGCGCACCGCGGGCATCGTCTTCCGGGTGGCGGCGACACGGTGAACGCACCCGTTCCGCGTGCCACGATGGACCCCATGGAGACGCCGAACACCGAATGGATCACCGTCGCGGCCTACGAGAACGTACCCGGCCGCCCCACCCCGCGGGCGGCCACACGCGCCTGACTGCGCGAGCGCGGCATCGACTGGATGCCCTTCGCCCGGGGCGAGTTGAGATGGGATCTCGCCTGCGGCCCCGGGCCGGACGGCCACTGGCACGGCTGGTTCGACGTCCGGGTGCGCGCCGACGCGCTACGCCGCCTCGGACTGCATCCGGACCAGCCCACCGCCGAGGTCACCGGCCCGTCCCCGCCCGGCTGGTGGCATGCCGACGCGGAACGCCGGTCCCCGAACCGGCCCTGCTGACAGGCCAGTTCGAACCATCCCCCGGAATGGGCTAAGGTTGATCACGAGCCGGTCGCCGGAACACCCGGAATCCGGTCGCGCGTTGGTGGTCCAAGGAAAGACGTCCCGCTTCCTGCGGGGAGATGCAGGTGCAAGGCCTGCCCGGCGCTCAAGTCCGAGCCCCACACCGGTTGTTGCGGTGTGGGGCTCGTCGGTTTCCCGGCCCGGTGCACCCGTCCGGGTCACGGCCACAGCGTGTAGATCATTCCGCCGATCCAGGCGAGGCCCGCCAGCACGGACAGCACGAGCGCGATCGTCACGGCCCGCTCGATCGGCTGGCTCGGGTGGGCAACGGGCTTCGGGGAACGGTGCGTCGTCATGCGGGACAGCCTGCCGATCACCCCGGACCGGCCGCATCCGTACAGATACTCAGAACCGACTCGCCTCACCTACCTAGGCGGTCGCCTCCCGCAGCGCCCGCCGGCACAGCGCGTCCGCCCTGCGGGTCGTCTCCGGGAGGCGGTAGCGCGGGGTCAACGCGAGGGTGTGGGCACAGGCGTTGTCCAGGGTCACCCGGTGGCCGACGGAGACGAAGACCGGCTTCACGCCCTCGCGGGTGCGCAGCGCGCGGCCGACCTCCTCCGCGTCCGCACGGAGCGGGGAGGCCGCGCCGCGCGGGGCGTCCGGGTCGTCGTAGGTGAAGGTGAAGGGGTTCTTGGCGACGCCGATCGTGGGCAGGCCGGTGAGGACGCCGAGGTGGCTGGCGAGGCCGAAGCGGCGCGGGTGGGCCAGGCCGTAGCCGTCGCACACGACCAGGCCCGGCGGGCACGGCAGGGCCTCCAACGCGGCCAGCACCGTGGGGACTTCACGGAAGGCGAGCAGACCCGGCACGTACGGGAAGGAGACCGTGCCGACGGCCGTCGCCTCGGCGAGGACCGTGAGGTCCGCCGCGTCCAGCACGACCGCCGCTGCCACCACCACGTCCCGCTCGTCGTCGTAGGCGACGTCGACTCCCGTGACGTGCCCGGTACTTGGCGGCGGTCCCGGTTCGCCGGTCACCACCCGCCGCCGCAACTCGTCCTGGACTGCGCGGGCCTGCTCCTCGGTCGCGGGCCAGCCCGCGGGAACGCGTACGGTCGTCATGGTGGTGCCGAGCCTACGGGGAACCCAGGCGGCGGGGCGCGCCGCCCGGGACCGTCAGTCCTCCAGCCGTGCCACGCGCCCCTTCTCCCCCGCCGCCCAGCAGCCCAGGTCGGCCGCGCAGTCCACGGTGTCGTAGGAGCCGGTGTCGACGGTCCGCCAGGTGCGGCCGGCGTCCGTCGTGAGGTCCGTGCCGGTGGGGCCGACCGCGAGGGCGGTGGAGCGGCTGCGGGGCAGCCAGGTCACGCCGGAGCGGTAGGCGGGCGGCGGGGTGGTGGCGGAACGCCAGGTGCGGCCTCCGTCGCCGCTGACGGCCGCGGCGAGCGGTGACGGCTGACCGGCGTTGTAGTCGCCGCCGACCGCGAGGCCGTGCGTACGGTCGCGGAAGGCGAGCGCGAAGACCCCGCGCGCGGGATCACCGGCCGGGACCGGCGTGTCGGCCGCCGTCCAGGTGAGGCCGCGGTCGGCGGAGTGCAGGACACGCGCGCGTGCGCCCCCTCCGGTGGCCAGCCAGACGTCCCGGGGCCCCGAACTCACCAGGCACTGGCCGCTCGCCGCGAAGCCCGCCTCGCCGTCGAGCGCGGCCGGCATCCCGGCGTCGGGCAGCACCTTCCAGGAACGGCCGCCGTCGCCGGTCGACAGGATGCGGAACTTCCCGCCGACCGGGTCGCTCATCGCGAGGCCGTGGCGGCTGTCGAAGAAGGTCATGCAGTCGTAGAAGGCGTTCGCGTCGGTGTTGCGGAAGGACTCCGTCCAGGTCGCCCCGCCGTCGTCGGTGCGGTACACCCGGGAGGCCTCGCCCTCGCCGATCGCCAGCACCACCGCGCGGCGCGCGTCGAACGCCTCGACGTCCCGGAACTGGAGGTCGGCCGCGCCGGGCGGCGAGACGTTCCGCCAGCTCGCCCCGCCGTCCGTGGTGCGCAGCACCGTGCCCGCCGTACCGGCCACCCACGCGGTGTCGCGGCTGACCGCCGACAGGCCCCGGAAGCGCACATCGGCGGCCCCGCTGTCCTTGAGCGCCCAGTGCGGAGCCCGGTGCGCCGCCTCCCGGGCCTGCGCCGGTACGGCGCTCAGCAGGGCCAGCGCAGCCGCGCACATCACCCCGGCCGCCGCTCTGCGGTACGTACGTCCCACCCGTCGCGTGTTCCCCATGCGCCTCATGGCGGGCGAAGCTAGCCCACTCCCCGGAGGCCGTCCAGACGGCCCGCGCCCACCTTGGGCGCATATGGGCGGCGGTGACAGAGGTCACTAGAAATTCATGTGCACGGATTGGCTCGTTCCGGCGTCTCTTCCAGTGCGGACCCATCCACTCGGCGGTCCGCTCCGGAGTGTTTTCAGGAGTCCGTCCGGTCGTCACCGCAGTACGCGCCACCGTCACCCAAGGGAGCAAGGCCTTGTCCATCGCAATCGAGCAGCCCGTGGAGGCCCGTCTCGTCGCCGCCGCGCCGCGGATGCCGAGCATTCCCGCCATCCTGCACTACGACCGCCGCGACCCCTTCGCCGTCCGGATGACCTTCCCCGCGCCCGCCACCCTGGAGGGCGTCGAGGTGTGCTGGACCTTCGCCCGGGAACTCCTGGCGGCCGGTCTGCACGGCGCCGAGGGCCATGGCGACGTACGGGTGCGGCCCTACGGCTTCGACCGCACCGTCCTGGAGTTCCACGCCCCCGAGGGCACCGCCGTCGTGCATGTCCGCTCGACCGAGATCCGGCGCTTCCTGCGGGCCACCGGCGAGCTGGTGCCCGTCGGTCTCGAACACCTCCAGCTCGACCTGGACCACGACCTCGCCGAGCTGATGCGGGACGCCTGCTGAGCTAACTCCCCTGCCCCAGCAGCGCGTTGAGCTCGCCGTAGCCGAGCCCTCCCGTCAGCGCGCCGTAGGTACCCGTGTCCAGCAGCTCCCGCGCGGCACGGCGGGCCACGGCGTACGCGGCCAGGGCGACGGTGGAGCCCGCGCTCACCCGGGCCACGCCCAGCGCGGCCAGTTCGGCGACCGGCGGCGCGCCGGGGCCGACCAGCACATTGAGCGGACCGTCGATCCCGTCGACGAGTTCCTTGACCGTTCCCGGTTCGACGACCCCGGGGACGAAGATCCCGTCCGCGCCCGCGGCCCGGAAGGCGGCGGCCCGCTCCAGGGCCGCGTCCAGTCCCCCGGCGTCCCGCAGGAACGTGTCGATGCGCGCGTTGACGAACAGCGGCACCCCCTCCGCGTCGGCGGCCTCCCGCGCGGCGGCGATCCTTTCCGCCTGCTCCGCGATCGGACGCAGGACGCCCTCACCTCCGTAGAGCGCGTCCTCGATGTTCACCCCCGCGGCACCCGCGGCGAGCACCGCGCGGACGGTGTCGGCGACGCCCTCCGGGTCCTTCGCGAAGCCGGTCTCGATGTCGGCGCTCACCGGTACGGCCACGGCCGAGGCGATGCGGGCGACCGCCGCCAGGGCCCGGTCGCGGTCCAGCCGGTCGCCGTCCGGGACGCCCAGGGCCCAGGCGAGGCCCGCGCTGGTGGTCGCCACGGCCGCCGCGCCCGCGTCCTCGGCGAGGCGGGCGCTCGCGGCGTCCCAGGCGTTCGGCAGGACGAGGGGACGGCCCGGCACATGCAGCGCGTGCAGGGCCAGCGCCTGGTCACGGAGGGTGTTCTGGTTCGTCATGCGCCCCACTCAAGCAGCCGCGGGCGGTCGTCGGCTGGCAGGAAAGCGACGTCGATGTGTCGGCCGACGTGTCGGCCCAGGGCGCCTGTCCGGGGGCCGCGCGGTTAATTGCGTTGACAGGTCGCGGAGGCCCTCCGTAGCGTTTCTCCCGGTCCTGTTGCCGTCGATTGGAGAAGGACGTTGCTCGTCTGAGGTTCTGAGACACCGCGTCACACACCCTCCGAGGTGTGTCCGTCGTGTTCGACCTCGGCGTTCGAGCCGTCCTCCGGTACAGGGCCTTTTCCATGCCCTCCGGGACCAGCCTCCCGCCCCGCGGTGTCTCGCCACGCGTCTCCCCCCGACCGCACCGAGCAACCGCGAGGCCCGTATGAGTTCATCCGTCACCTGCACGTCCCTCTCCTTCGCCTGGTCCGACGGCACGCCCGTCCTCGACGACCTCGACGTCGCCTTCGGCCCCGGCCGAACCGGGCTCGTCGGCGTCAACGGATCAGGAAAATCAACCCTGTTGAAGCTGATCGCGGGCGAACTCGCCCCGCTCGACGGCACCGTGCGCGTCGCCGGCGAGGTCGGCCACCTCCCGCAGAACGTCACGCTCGACACCTCGCTGCGCGTCGACGAGACCCTCGGCATCGCCGCGCGCCGCGCCGCGCTGCACGCCATCGAGGCCGGCGACGCGGCCGAGGAGCACTTCGAGGCGCTCGGCGACGACTGGGACGTGGAGGAGCGCGCCTTGGCCACACTCGGCGAACTCGGCCTGGGACACATCGACTTGGACCGCACCATCGGCGAGGTCTCGGGCGGCGAGTCGGTCCTGCTGCGGCTGGCCGCGCTGCTGCTGGGCCGGCCCGACGTCCTGCTCCTGGACGAACCGACCAACAACCTCGACCTGTACGCGCGCAGACGGCTGTACTCGGCCGTCGCGTCCTGGCCGGGAGTGCTGATCGTGGTCAGCCACGACCGTGAACTCCTGGACCTGGTCGACCAGATCGCCGATCTGCGGGCCGGCGAGATCACCTGGTACGGCGGGAACTTCTCCGCCTACGAGGAGGCCCTCGCCGTCGAACAGGACGCCGCCGAACGGATGGTGCGCGTCGCCGAGTCCGACTTCCGCAAGCAGAAGCGCGAACTGGTCGACGCCCACGTCAAGTTGGCCCGTCGCAAGCGGTACGGGCAGAAGATGAACGACCAGAAGCGCGAACCGAAGATCATCATGCAGGCGCGCAAGCGGGCGGCACAGGAGTCCGCCGGCAAGCACCGCATCATGCACGAGGAGAAGCTCACCGAGGCGAAGGAACGGCTCGACGAGGCGGTGGAGGCGGTACGGGACGACGACGAGATCCGGATCGACCTGCCGTACACGGCCGTGCCGCCGGGCCGTACGGTGCTGACCCTCATGGACCTCGAACTCGCCCACGGCGCGCGGGTGGCCGGGGGACTCGATCTGCGCGGGCCGGAGCGGATCGCGCTCATCGGGCGCAACGGCGCGGGCAAGACGACGCTGCTGCGCACGATCGCCGGGGAGCTGGCGCCGGTGTCGGGCGAGGCGGACGCGCACGTCCCGCTGCGCTTCCTGCCGCAGCGGCTCGACGTCCTCGACGACGGGCTGACCGTCGCCGAGAACGTGGCCCGGTTCGCGCCGGCCGCCACCAACAACCGGGTCCGGGCACGGCTGGCCCGCTTCCTGTTCCGGGGCGCCCGCGCCGACCAGAAGGCGGCGACGCTGTCCGGCGGCGAACGCTTCCGGGCCGCGCTGGCCGCGCTGATGCTGGCCGAGCCCGCGCCGCAGCTGCTGATGCTGGACGAGCCGACGAACAACCTCGACATGGCGAGTGTGCGCCAGCTCACCACGGCGCTGGAGTCCTACGAGGGCGCGCTGATCGTGGCCAGTCACGATCTGCCGTTCCTGGAGTCCATCGGCGTGACCCGCTGGCTGCTGCTGGACGGGGAGCTGCGGACGATCACGCCGGAGGAGGTGGCACACCTGGTGTGAGGGCGGTGCGGCGCGTCTCAGGAGGGCCACAGCCTCACGGCAGGGGTTTTGTCGGCACCGACGGGTGACGCATGATGGCCAACCGGTGCCGCGTCGCCGGTACCGAAACGATCCCGCCGATACGGAGTCCCGCTCGTGCCCAGCCACAAGGCCCTCGTCCGCCGCCCCAGCCAGCGCCTGGCCGAAGGGCTGGTCACGCACATCGAGCGGGAGAAGGTCGACGTCGAGCAAGCCGTCGAGCAGTGGGAGGCGTACGTACAAGCGCTGCGTACGCACGGCTGGGAGACCATCGAGGTGGAGCCCGCCGACGACCTGCCCGACTCGGTGTTCGTCGAGGACGCGGTGGTCATGTACAAGAACGTGGCGCTGATCGCCCGGCCCGGCGCCGAGTCCCGGCGCGGGGAGACCGGCGGGGTCGAGGAGGCGGTGGCCCGGCTCGGCTGCTCGGTGAACTGGGTCTGGGAACCGGGCACCCTGGAGGGCGGTGACGTCCTCAAGGTCGACGACACGATCTACGTCGGCCGGGGCGGGCGGACGAACGCGGCCGGTGTGCAGCAGCTGCGGGCCGTGTTCGAGCCGCTCGGGGCGCGCGTGGTCGCCGTCCCCGTGAGCAAGGTGCTGCACCTGAAGTCGGCGGTCACCGCGCTGCCCGACGGGACGGTGCTCGGGCACATCCCCAAGGTGGACCGGCCCGCGCTCTTCCCGCGCTTCCTGTCGGTGCCCGAGGAGGCGGGTTCCCACGTGGTCCAGTTGGGCGGCGACAAGCTGCTGATGGCGGCGAGCGCGCCCAAGACGGCCGATCTGCTGGCCGATCTCGGTCTGGAGCCGGTCGTGGTGGACATCAGCGAGTTCGAGAAGCTCGAAGGCTGTGTGACGTGCCTCTCGGTGCGGCTCCGGGACCTGTACGCCTGACCGGGTGAGCGGACCACCCGTTCGGCGCCGGGACCTGCGGACCTGGCGCGGTGCGGGTTTCCTTCGCCGGGCTGCCTGAACAGCGATCTTTACAGCGCGCTTAACCTACGGTCTCGTAACCTACGGTTTCGTAGCCTACGATTCCGTAAGTTGCGCACGCCCCGGCACCGCTCGCCGGTTTGTTCAGATGTGCACCACGTCCCCTGGAGTCCCCGTGACGATCACTTCCCCGCACCTCGGCAGCCCCGCAGTCTGGACCGACGCCAAGCTGCTGTACGCGCTGGAGGAAGTCGTCGAGACCGAACTCAACCGGCACCTCAAGGTCACCAAGGACTGGATGCCGCACGAGTACGTGCCCTGGAGCGACGCCCGCAACTTCCCCGGCTTCTTCGAGGACGGCGAGGCCTGGGACAAGGAGCAGTCCAAGGTCACCGAGATCGGCCGCATCGCCCTCGTGGTGAACCTCCTCACCGAGGACAACCTCCCCAGCTACCACCACGAGATCGCCTCCCTCTTCGGCCGCGACGGCGCCTGGGGCACCTGGGTGCACCGCTGGACGGCGGAGGAAGGCCGGCACGGCATCGTCATGCGGGACTACCTGCTGGCCTCCCGCGCGGTCGACCCGGACAAGCTCGAAGCCTTCCGTATGCAGCACATGAGCGAGGGCTTCGAGTCGGACAACCGGCACTCGATGCTGCACTCCGTGGCGTACGTCGCCTTCCAGGAGCTGGCCACGCGCGTCTCGCACCGCAACACCGGCCACCAGTCGGGCGACCCGGTCTGCGACCGCATGCTGGCCCGCATCGCGACCGACGAGAACCTCCACATGGTCTTCTACCGCAACCTGCTGAAGGCCGCGTTCGAGCTCGCCCCCGACCTCACCATGCAGGCCGTCCGGGATGTCCTGGTCAACTTCCGGATGCCCGGTCACGGCATGCCCGGCTTCGAGCGGTTCGCCGCCCAGATGGCCATCGGCGAGGTCTACAACCTGCGTATCCACCACGACGACGTGATCCAGCCCGTGCTGCGCTTCCTGAAGGTCATGGACGTCGACGGTCTCGGCCCCGAGGGACAGCAGGCGCAGGACGAGATCGGCCTCTACATGGGCGGCCTCGACTCCGAGGCCGCCAAGTTCGACGAGAAGCTGGCGGCCCGCAAGGCCCGGATGGCGGCCCGCGCGAGCGCCTGACCCGAGCGGCCCGCGAATCATCGGTGCGGGACCAGGCCCGGCTGCGGCATCATGCCGCCATGCGCGACAACAGCACGTCAGGGGCGGCGGCCGGTTTCCTGCTGGGCCTGATCGCCCCCGAGGACGCGGCGCGGATACGGCGCCGGACCGGCCTGCCCGAGCCGGCGACGGCGGCCGAACTCACGGCGGGCCACAGCACCGCGCTGTGGTCCTGGACGAGGACCCCGGTGTCGGTGTCCGTGCTGCTGTGGGTGCTGGAGGAGGACGACCCGGACCTGAACCTCTGGGTCTGGCGGCACGTCTCGGCCGACAACGCGATGCGCCGGGCCATCGTGCGCGGTGTGCCCTTCGGCACCGCCCGCACGGGCCCGCTGCCCGTCCCCGCGAACCTGACCCCGCAGGACGAACCGCCCGTCCCCGAGAGCTACACCCGCCTCGGTCTCCTCGGCGCCCTGCGCGAGGGCACCTCCATGCGGGCCGCCCGCACGGCCGCGTCCATGGTCGTCGAACGCTCGGACTGGCGGGCGGTCACCGAAGCGGACGGCGACCGCCCGCTGCCGGGCTACGCGCGCTGGGCCCTGGCGATCCGCCCCGACTGCCCGCCCGCGCTGCGCGCGCAGTTCGGCACCCACCGCAGGTTCGCCCACCGCGTCGAGCAGGCGGGCGTGCTGGACGGCCCCGCCGAGTACGCGACCTCCTGGGGTCCCGCGTCCCACGTGCTGAACGTGCTGTCCACGGGTCGGCTGCTGTTCCCCGCGCGCGTGGGCGAGGCCGAGGACGCGCTACGACCGCTGGTGCGCGACCACTTGGGCGACCGCGAGGACGCCTGGGCGGTCCTGGCGCAGCTGATCGACACGTTCCACGGGAACGCGGTGGAGCTGGTGGTGACGGCGGGCGCCATCGCCTGAGCCGGACCGCGAGGGGGGCGGGGCGGCTGGATTCGAACCAGCGTGCCCCAGTTCTGGAGACCGGTGCGCCTGCCTCTGCGCTACGACCCCGCCCTTGAGGTCAGAGCGTAATGCCTTGGCCCGATGTCAGTGCCGCCTGGTACCAATGAGCCATCGGGGGAACTGCGGCGCGGGGGGCGTGGGATGGCTTACGGGGAGCGGGGTCGGCGTACCCCTGTGGTCGATCTGGCCGACCGCAGGGCACTGGAGCGGTACCGTCCGGCGGACCCGGCGGTGGTCGCGGAGGCGCGGCGGCTGAAGGAGGCCGCGCTGCTGGACTTCGGGCTGACCGAGTCGGCGGTGGCGTCCTGGCTGTACGCGAAGTGCCATCACCAGATCCCGACCACGGCGGTGGACACGGCGGCCGTGGTCGCCTCCGGCGACGGCTCGTGCCTGCTGCTCTTCAACCCGGACTTCTTCGCCGGACTCGGCCTGGACGGCGTGAAGTTCGTGCTCTTCCACGAGGCCCGGCACCTGGTGCACCGGCATCTGTTCGCCGACCCCGAGCTGCGCGAGGACCCGGTCTTCGAGCTGGCCGCCGAGGTCTCCATCAACCACGTCGCCCTGGTCCGGCTCGGCCGCAGCGAACTGCCCCTCCTGGACGGCCGACCGACCGGCATCGACCCGCGCGCGATCCACGGCCTGTACCACGAGGACCTCACCGCACACGGCCTGGAGCCCGTCCCCTACGACGAGTTCGTCGCGACCGACATGAAGGTCTACGGCGAGCTGAAGCGCATGGCGCGTCCCCCGGTCCCGGAGCGGCGGCTGTGCGTGCACCTGCTGGAGGGCGGGGTACCGGCCGACCAGGAGACGGTGGACGCGGTCGTCTCGTCCGCGCTGCTGAACTCCCTGCTGGCCGCCCGGCGCGGACACGCGGGCGCGGAGCGGGAGTTGCTCGACCTGATGGGTCGTACGGAGGAGGGCTCCGCGCGGGCCGCCCGGATCTGGGGGACCCTGGGCGCGGGCGTCCTGCGCGGGGAGACGGCGCGCACGCGCACGGTCCACTGGTGGCAGCGCTGGCTGGTCGACGTCCTCGGCTCGAAACTCCGCGACGGCGAGCGGCTGGTGTACCCGAAGAAGCGCGGCGCCCTGCTCGCGGCCCTCGGCCAGGACCCGATGCTCTCCCGCCGCGGCCCGGTCCGCGACAAGGTCCTGGTGATCGCCTACGACACCTCGGGCTCGATGCCCCAGCACGTGATCACCTGGCTCACCGAACTCGTCGGCCGCATCGACGGGGTCGAGGCGCACTGGCTGTCCTTCGACGCCGTGGTCATGCCGTTCCAGCCCGGCGAGCGGGTGCACGGCGGTGGCGGCACCAGCTTCCAGGTGGTCGCGGACTACGTGGAGGGGCGCTCGGTGGTGAACGGCCGCCGGTTCGACGTCACCCCGGACGCGGTCGTGATGCTCACCGACGGCTACGCGCCGCCGATCGCGCCCGCCGAGCCGGACAAATGGATCTGGCTGATCACCGAGGGCGGCAGCGAGTGGCCCGAGACGCACACCCCCGCGATGGACTGCCATCGCGTCACGACAGGATCGCGGTAAATGAGCACGGAGACAGAGCAGTTGACGGCAGCCGGGGGCCGGCGCGACCGGCACGATCTGTCGCGTCTCGAGTCCTTCGTGGACGCGATGATCGACCTGGGGCAGACCGGGCAGATCTTCGGCGAGCACGGGATCGGCAAGACGGCGACGTTCTTCTCGCACCTCGACCGCGCCCACCCCGGGACCACGCTGGTGTACGTCCCGGCGGCGAATCTGACACCGGACGACCTGCTGATCAACGCGCCGGTCCGGGACCCGCGCTCCGGTGAACTGGTCCTGCGCCAGCTGGTGATGAGCCAGTTGAAGCCTGGCACACCGTTCGTGCTGCTGATCGACGACTCGTTGCAGGCGGGCGACACGATCCAGTCGCAGCTGATGCAGATCGCCTGCGACTGGACGCTGGGCGAGCACGATCTGCGGGCCCTGGGCTGCGTCGGCGTCTTCCTCACGGACAACGAGTCGCTGTCGGAGACCTCCGTGCGGCGCGGCGACCTCGCGCTGCTCGACCGCATGGTCACGATGCGGATCACGGCGAACGACACGTCCTGGCGCCGGCATCTCGCCGCCAAGTACCGCCCCTGGGACCTGAATCCGGTGTTCGCCGTGTGGGCCTCGCTCTCCCCCGCGCTGCGCGAACTGCTGTCCCCGCGCACGCTGGACCATGTCCTGGCCAACGCGAAGGAGGGCTTCCCGCTCCGCTGGGGCCTGCCCCTGATCGACGGCGAGCGGCTGCGGCTGGCCGAGCCCGGCCCGGACGGCGGGCCGGGGCAGAACCGCACGGCGGAGATCCTGGACCGCGTCGCCGAGGCCCTCGGCGTGCCCAACCCGGCCACGGTCCCCGACCCGGTACGGCAGGTGGTGCGGGCCGCGCTGCGCAACCGCTGGACGGTGCTGCTGCAAGGGCCGCCCGGCTGCGGCAAGACGCAGCTGGTCCGGGAGACGGTCCGCGCGGGCCTGGGCCGGGAGCCGCTGTACTTCTCGCTGCCGGTGACGAACGTCGAGGACCTGTGCGCGCCGATCCCCTCGTCGGACGGCACCCTGGACAACCTGCTGGCCGCGAACTTCACCGGTCCCGAGCCCAAGGCGATCGTGTGGGACGAGTACAACCGCCCCAAGGACAAGGCCGCGTTCGCCAAGCTCATGGAGATCACCCAGGAGTGGTCGCTGGCCGGCCGCCGGATCGAGAACCTGCGGGCCCAGATAGCCGTCCAGAACCCGCCGTACCACCTGGGCCGGAAGCTGCTGGTGGCACGGAACAACATCGCCCAGGCGACCCGGTTCACGGCCTCGCTGACGGTGGACCCGGCGGACATCCCGGCCAACGAGTGGCTGCTCGCGCGGTACGGCGCGGACGCCGAGACGGTCCTGGAGTGGTGGAAACACGACATCGACGACGACGGCCGCGCCTGGATCACCAAGCGCACCCTGGAGCGGCTGATCAAGCTGCACCGCAAGGGGCTGCCGCTGGAGATGGCGACGGTCTACCTCGGCGACGGCGAGTACGCGCCCGTACCGCTCACCGCCCTGGTCGACCGCTTCAAGGGCCGCCCGGTCACCGGCCTGCGCGAACTGGCCCGTGACGCCGACCGGTGGGAGGCCCGGCTGCGCCGCGCCGCCGAGCACACCGACGAGGGCGGCGACGACAGCGACGTGGTCCACCAGATCCTCGCCAACGCGGAGCTGTCCCAGCTGAAGAAGCACCGCGCGGTGGTGGCCCGCATGGTGGCCCTGCTGCCGGCGAAGCTCCGGGCCACCTATCTGGTGGGGGCGTCCGCGGACCAACAGCGCTTCTGGACGGACGTCTTCACGGGTCTGGCCCGCCGCCGACCCAGTGGGCCGCTCTAGTCCTCCTCCAGCCGCGCCGTGCGGTGCACGCTGCGGACGGCGGCCACGTCGGGGGCGAGTGCCGGTGCCGGGAGGCCGGTGGTGAAGGTCTCCAGGCGGCGCTTGACGCTGGCGGCGACGCCCCGGCCGAGGACGAAGCGGGTGGGGGTGAGTGCCCGGGGTGCCGTGTCGAGGAGGCGGTGGGCCTCGCGGCTGCGCATCCCGGTGTGGGTCAGGACGAGGTGGGTGAGGCGGTGTTCGGCGGCCACGAGGGTGTGGGCGATGGTCTCGGCGGCGTCCAGATCGACGTGGTTGTCGGCCGCGCCCAGCACCGCCGCCGCCCGGACCCGGCCGAGGTCCAGCAGCCGGACCCCGGCCCCGGTGGCCGCCGTCACCAGCCGTGCGGCGGCCCGCGGTCCGATGCCGTTGCTGGCGAGGGACAGCCGCGCGAGCCGTCCGTACGGTGCCCGTTCCAGGGCGGCGGCCAGCCGCAGGGCACCCGCGTCGCCCAACCGCGCGGCGGATACGTAGAGTTCGTCGATCGCGCCCGCCGCGAGGACGGCGGCGAGCGGTGCGGCGCCGTCCTCGCCGAGCGGGTTGCCGCCGACGAAGAGCCGCTCGATCCGGCGCCCGTTGCCGGCGGCGGCCAGCAGCGCGTCCGCGAGGACGGTCACGGCCGCCGCGTCGAGGCCGGTCTGTACGAGGTCGAGGGTGCGCAACGACCGCGCGGACTCGATGAGTTCGGCCGCCGCCCGCCCACCCCCGCCGCCCAGGGGGTTGCGCTTGAGCCACACCCCGGTCACGACGTGCGGCGAGGCCCGCAACCGGTCGGCGATCCGGCAGGCACCGCCGGCCGTGATCCCGTTGCAGCCGAGGTAGAGCGTCTGGACCGCACCGCTCCCGGCGGCCACGGCCTCGGCACCCTCGTCGCCGAGCCCGTCCGTACCGAGCAGCAAGTGCCGTACGGGCGAGGGGCCTTGGGCCAGTGCCTCGGCGACGCGTGCGGCGCCCTCCGGCCCCAGGCCCTGTTTGCACAGGTCGAGCCGGCCGTCCGGCAGGGCCGTGCCCACGGTGAAGTCCAGCCGCTCCCCGGCCGGCCGCCCGGCCCGCAACCAGGCGAGCAGCGGCCCGAGTTCGGCGACCGGACGCGGCGGGACGTACACCACCCCGGCGAAGCCGGTCCCGCCCGTCTCCTCCGTGTCCCCGCTCACCACGCCGCCTCCTGGTAGTCCTTGAGGAACACCCCGGACACCGGATCCCCCGCCTCGCCGCGCACGATGGGGTCGTAGACGCGGGCCGCGCCGTCCACGATGTCCAGCGGTGTGCGGAAGCCGGCCCCGGCCATGCGGCTCTTCTTGGGGGCGGGGTTCTCGTCGGTGATCCAGCCCGTGTCGACGGCGCACATGTGGACGCCCTGTGCGGCGAGTTCGGCGGCGCTGGTGCGGGTGAGCATGTTGAGCGCGGCCTTGGCCATGTTGGTGTGCGGGTGTCCGGCCGTCTTGTTGCGGACGGCGAACCGGCCCTCCACGGCGGTCACGTTGACGACATACCGGCGCGGACGCGGTGACGCGAGGAGCAGCGGCAGCAGCCGGTCGCACAGCAGGGCGGGGGCGAGCGCGTTGACGAGCTGGGTCTCCAGGACCTCGGCCGGGTCGAGCGCGCCGAGCCGCGCGGACCAGGAGTTCTCCGGTGACGGGTCGGGCAGCAGTCCGGCCTCGTCGGCCTCGCGCAGCACGACCGGCAGCGTCGAGGCCCCGCCCGGAAGCAGCCGCATCGGGGTGAACCCCGGTGCCCGGCGGGCCCGTTCGGGCAGTGCGTCGCGCTCGCCCGCGGCCAGCAGGGCGTACGACTGCGGGGGCCGCCGTACGGTCTGCGCCGCGTTGTTGACGAGGATGTCGAGCGGTTCGCCGGTCGTCCGCAACTCCTCGCACAGGCCGAGGACTTGGCGCGGGTCGCGGAGGTCAACGGCGAGCACGGTCAGCCGGTCGAGCCACTTCTCGCTGCCGGGCTCCGCGCGGAAGCGGCGCACGGTGTCGTGCGGGAAGCGCGAGGTGACCAGCACCTCCGCGCCGTCGCGCAGCATCATCAGGGCCAGCTGGAAACCGATCTTCACCCGCCCGCCGGTGAGCAGCACCCGGCGCCCGCTCAGATCCGTACTCAGCGCACGGCGGGCGGAGTTGTCGGCGGCGCACTCGGGACACAGCCGGTGGTAGAACGAATCCACCTGCCGATAGGGCGACTTGCAGACATAGCAACCGCGCGGCTTGCGGTAGAGGGCCCCGGTGCCGACCGGCACTGGCCCGTCGGCCGGCCCCTGCGCCGAACGCAGCGCGGCGTCCTCGCGGCGGCTCACCGCGCCCGTCGCGGTCGCGGCCACGGCCGCCGCGTCGGCGGCGGACACCTCGTCGCCGCGCGCCTTGCGGCGCCGCAGCCGGCCGTCGCGGGCGAAGGAGGCGGCGACCTGCTCCGCGCGCAGGCGCACCGGATCGTCGACGGGCAACTGCCGCAGCCTGCCCACCGTGTGGTGGAAGGCCGCGAGTTCCGCCTCGGTGATCCCGCCCTCGTCCGTCATCGACTCCCGCCCCGGCCGTGCTCCGAAGTGGGCCCCGGCCGGATTCGAACCGGCGTATCCACCTTGACAGGGTGGCGAGTCTGCCTCTGCTCCACAGGGCCCGCGAACGCAGCCGGGGACCGGATTCGAACCGATGTGACCGTCTTGCCAAGACGTGCGCCTGCCTCTGCGCTACGCCCGGGTGCGCCCCCGGATCCTAACCGCACTCCCCCGAGCGCGGGACATCGATAAACGCCCTGGTGGCAGTCACCGGGAGGCGCGTCTGAGTTCCAGGCGTTCCTTCTCCGAGAGGCCGCCCCACACGCCGAAGCGCTCGTCGTTGTCGAGGGCGTACTCCAGACAGGCGGAGCGGATCGGGCACATGCCGCAGATGCGTTTGGCCTCCCGGACGGAGCTGCCGGGCTCGGGGAAGAAGAAGTCCGCCCCGGTCTGCGCGCACAACGCCTCCTGCTGCCAGTCCAGGTCGGGCGAGGTGATCGTGTCGATGTGCATGCCCAGCAGCGTGCCGTGCGGTGAAAAACGTTCGATCAACGCGGGATCAACGCCGCGCTCCGGGGCCTCCGGCCACCTAGATGGTGGCGCCGCGCCCCCGGCGGCGCACGGCGGCGCGCGGAACCGGAGGAAAACACGGAGAACTTCCGCGGTCACCGAGGGTGAACGAAACGGCCGGGCCGACTCACCGCGGCCGCACCGGCGGCGATTGTCAGTGGGCGGTGCAAGACTCGGCAGAGCAGAGAACGGGCCCCCTCGACACGGGACCCTTCACCGAGGAGGGCAAAGATGCTCACCACCCGTTTCGTCAACGGCGCTCCCAACTGGCTGGACGTCGGCTCGCCCGACTTCGACGGCGCCGTCTCCTTCTACGGCGGTCTCTTCGGCTGGGAGTTCCAGTCGGCGGGGCCCGAGGCCGGCGGCTACGGCTTCTTCCAGCTGGACGGCAGGACGGTCGCCGGCGGCATGCCGCTGCCCCCGGAGCACGACTCGTCCGCGTGGACCGTGTACTTCCAGAGCCCGGACGCGGAGGCCACGGCCAAGGCGGTGGAACAGGCGCACGGCGCGGTCCTGTTCCAGCCGATGGACGTGATGGGCGAGGGACACATGGCGGTCCTCAGGGACCCGGCGGGCGCCGCGTTCGGCATCTGGCAGCCGGGGCGGACCAAGGGGGTCGACGTGGCGGGCGACCCCGGTTCGCTGAACTGGGTCGAGCTGTACACGCCGGACGTCGCCTCGGCCGCCGCGTTCTACCACTCCACGCTCGGTCTGGAGACCTCGGCCGCGCCCATGCCGGGCGGTGACTACACCTGTCTCAACCCGGCGGGTGCCGGTGAGGACGCGATGTTCGGCGGTGTCGTCCCGCTCGACCTCGACTCCGACGGCGCGGCGTCGGGCGCGTACTGGCTGGCCTACTTCGAGGTCGCCGACGTGGACGCGACCGTGGCCAGGGCGCTGGAGACCGGCGGCAAGGTCGTCGTGCCCGCCGCCACCATGGAGGGGGTCGGCCGTATGGCCCAGCTCACCGACCCGCACGGCGCCCGCTTCGCCGTCATCACGAGCGCGCCCCCGCAGGACTGAGGCGGCGCCCCGGGGAGCGGCCTACGCGGAGGCGCGGTGGACCAGTGTGGTCGGCAGGATCACACTGGACGGCGCGCCTCCGATGCCGTCGTCGGGCCCGCCGCGGTCGAGGCCGCGCAGCAGCAGGCGCGCCATCAACCGGCCCATCTCCTCTATGTCCTGACGGACCGTCGTGAGCGGCGGCTCGGTCTGCTCGGCGACCGGGAGCATGTCGTCGAAGCCGATCACGGCCACGTCCTCGGGCACCCGCAGCCCCTTCTCGCGCAGCACCTTCAGGGCGCCGTAGGCGGTGAGGTCGTTGGCGGCGAACACGGCGTCCACGTCCGGGCGGCGGTCGAGCAGTTCACGCATGGCGCGCTCGCCGCCGCCCGGAGTGAAGTCGCTCTCCACGATGAGCCGGGGGTCGACGTCGACCATGACGTCCCGGAACCCGTCGAGCCGGTCGACCGCGGACGTCTGGTCGAGGGCGCCGGTGATGTGCGCGATCCGGGTGCGGCCGAGCCCGACGAGATGGCGTACGGCCTCGCGGGCACCGCCCCGGTTGTCGCTGTCGACGTACACGGTGGGCCCGGACACGGGGTTGCCCTCGCTCCACGAGGGCCGGCCGCCGAACACCGTGGGGACACCGGCCCGTTGGATCAGTCCGGGCAGCGGGTCGTCGAGGTGGAGGGAGAAGACGAGCGCGCCGTCCACATGTCCGCCGGCCAGATAGCGGCCGACGCGGGCGTGATCGGCGCGGCCTTCCGTGAGGAGCAGCACGAGTTGGGAGTCGTGGGCGGTCAACTCCTTGCTGATGCCCCGGAGTTGCATGGCGAAGAAGGGGTCGGCGAAGACCCGGGTCTCCGGTTCGGCGATCACCACGGCGATGGCGTCGTGCCGCCTGGTCACCAGGCTGCGAGCGGCCTGGTTGGGGACGTAGCCGAGTTCGTCCACGGCCAGCCGGACCCGCTCGACGAGTGACTCCCGCACCCCGTCCCCGCCGTTGACCACCCGGGACACGGTGGCCCGCGACACCCCCGCCCGCGCGGCCACGGCTTCCAGCGTGGGGCGCGGTGCTGTCTCGGTCACTTCTGGACCCCTCCTCGATGCTGCGGATCAGGATAGCCGCGGGCGAAGCGGACGGTGAGAGCGCTCCCAGACCGACCGGCCCCCCGTAGTCGTCGGAGTCACCCCAGCAGATTCACCCGGCGCCCGACCCCGTCCGCCTCCGCCCGCCGGTACGCCAGCCAGGCGAGCGCCAGGTCCTGCCAGGGCAGCCCGACCGGGGCGTACACGGAGCGGGCCGCGGTGTCGGTGCGGCCCGGGTGGTCGCCGCGCAGTACGTCACCGAGTGTCGTGTCGATGGCGTCCGGCGCCAACGCGCCCACGGCGGCGACCAGTTGGCGGTCGTCGACGACGAGCAGCGCCGCGTCGAGCAGGTCCGCGGCGAGTTCCCGCTTGCCGGGCTCGTCGGCGCCGAGGCTGGTGAGGTGCTGGCCCGCCCGGGTGTCCGCGAGGGCCAGCAGCGGGGTGCGGGACCAGGTCGCCAGGAGCACGGTGTCGGCGGCCGAGGCGATCTCCGTCGCCGACCCCAGCACCCGGCCGCCGTGCCGTGCGGCGAAGTCGGCCGCGCGCTCGACGTCCGTGTCGTGGACGACGAGTCGGCCGCAGGACCGCAGGACGCCCAGCCCGCGCACCATCAGCTCGGCCTGCGCCCCGGCGCCGATCACCCCCACCACCGCGCCCTCGGCCGGGCCCGCGAGCACATGGGTGCCCAGCGCCGCCGCGAGGCCCGTACGCCAGGCGGTCACCGTCGCCGAGTCCAGGAGGGCGAGCAACTCGCCGTCCACACCGCTGTACAGGCAGATGACACCGCGCAACGCGGGCCGCGCGCCGGGGAACTTGGCGTTGACCTTCACGGTGTAGGCCTCGATGCCGGGCAGCAGCCCGGGCATCAGGGCGGTGGCCGTGCCAGGGAACGGCAGGTCGGTGCGCACCCGTTGGCCGGGGATCGCCGGTTCGGCCCCCACGGCGCGGAAGCCGTCGCGCAGCGCGGCGAGACAGGCCGAGGGCTCCAGCAGGTCACCGAGGTCGCTGCGGGTCAGCAGGAGGGTCATGCGTTCATGATCCCGCGGAGGACGTGCCGGGGTCCTTCTTCGCGCGGCTCGGCTGGACCCGCTTGGGCTCCCCGGGCATCTTCGGGTACTCCGGCGGATACGGCAGATCGCCCAGCCCGTGGTCGTGTTCGTCGCGACGGGCCAGTTCGAGGAGGGCGTCGAGGGAGTAGCGGTGGTCGTCCATGTCGGCGTGCACATCGCCGAGTTCGGCGAACCGGGCGGGCATCGTCGCGAGGTCGAAGTCGCGGGGGTGCGCGGTGGGGACCTCGTCCCAGCGCAGCGGCGCCGAGACCGGGGCGTACGGGCGGGGCCGTACGGAGTAGGCGGAGGCGATGGTGCGGTCGCGGGCGGTCTGGTTGTAGTCGACGAAGATGCGCTCGCCGCGCTCCTCCTTCCACCACTTGATCGTCACCTGCTCGGGCATCCGGCGTTCCAGTTCGCGGCCGACGGCGATGGCGGCGCGGCGGACCTGGGTGAAGGTCCACTTGGGTTCGATGGGGACGAAGACGTGCAGGCCGCGTCCGCCGGAGGTCTTGGGGAAGCCCTTCAGTCCGCCGAACTCGTCGAGTACGGCGCGGAGTTCGTGGGCGGCGCGGACCGCGTCGGCGTAGTCGGTGCCGGGCTGCGGGTCGAGGTCGATGCGGAGTTCGTCGGGGCTGTCGACGTCGGCGCGGCGGACCGGCCAGGGGTGGAAGGTGAGCGTGCCGTACTGGGCGGCCCACAGGACGGCGGCCTCTTCGGTGGGGCACATCTCGTCGGCGCTGCGTCCGCTGGGGAAGGTGATGTGGGCGGTCGGGATCCAGTCGGGCATGTTCTTGGGCGCCCGTTTCTGGAAGAAGTTCTCGCCCTCGACCCCGTCCGGGTAGCGCTCCAGGGTGGTGGGGCGGTCGCGCAGGGCGCGCAGGATGCCGGGGCCGACCGCGATGTAGTAGCGGGCGAGGTCCAGCTTGGTGAAGCCGCGCTCCGGGAAGAAGATCTTGTCGGGGCTGGACAGCCGTACGGTCCGGCCGCCCGCCTCCAGTTCCACCGCTTCGCCCATGCGAGCCACCGTAGGCCCGCCGCCCGGACCTCGCACACCGGGCGGCGGGCGAGGGGGAGGCGCAGAATCGGAAGCATGGACCTGCCGGTGATGCCGCCCGTGAAGCCGATGCTCGCCAAGTCGGTGGCGAGGATTCCGCCGGGCATGCACTACGAGGCGAAGTGGGACGGCTTCCGGGCGGTCGTGTTCCGCGACGGTGCCGAGGTCGAGTTGGGCAGCCGGACCGGAAAGCCGTTGACCAGGTACTTTCCCGAGCTGGTCGAGGCGTTGCGGGAGCGGGTGCCCACGCGCTGTGTGCTGGACGGCGAGATCGTGATCGCGCGGGAGGGGCGGCTCGACTTCGACGCGCTGACCGAGCGCATCCACCCGGCCGAGTCGCGGGTGCGGACGCTGGCCGAGCGGACCCCGGCCGCCTTCGTCGCCTTCGACCTGCTGGCCCTGGCCGACGAGTCACTGATGGACATGCCGCTCGCCGACCGCAGGTCGCTCCTCGCCCGGGCGCTGTCGGGCGTGGGCGCGCCCGTGCATCTGGCGCCGGCGACCACCGACATCGAGGTGGCGCGGCGGTGGTTCGAGCAGTACGAGGGGGCCGGGCTCGACGGTGTGGTGGCGAAGCCGCTGGACCTGCGCTACCGCCAGGACGAGCGCGCGATGTTCAAGATCAAGCACGAGCGGACGGCGGACGTGGTGGTGGCCGGGTACCGCCTGCACAAGAGCGGACCGGTGGTGGGTTCGCTCCTGCTCGGTCTCTACGACGGCCAGGGCACCCTTCAGCACGTGGGGGTGTCGGCCGCGTTCACGATGAAGCGGCGCGCGGAGCTGATCGAGGAGCTGGCGCCGCTGGGCATGGACGATCCGGCGGGGCATCCGTGGGCGGCCTGGGCGCAGGAGGCGGCCCACGAGAGTGCCCGGCTGCCGGGGGCGCCGAGCCGTTGGTCGGGCAAGAAGGACCTGTCCTGGGTGCCGCTGCGGCCGGAGTGGGTGGCCGAGGTGGCGTACGACCACATGGAGAACGGCGCGCGCTTTCGGCACACGGCGCGGTTCCGCCGCTGGCGCCCGGACCGTACGCCCGAGAGCTGCACCTACGCACAGTTGGAGGAGCCGGTGCGCTACGACCTCGCGGAGATCCTCGGCCCTCCGGGCTGAACGCAGGCCGTTGGGCCCCCGGGCCTCTGGACCTCCGGCCCCGGACCGAACCCTTCCGGATCTTCCCCTGGGCCGATCGGCCCATTCGACGCGCACAATCACAACCGAGCGGGTATGGCCACCAATGAACTTATAAGCGCACAAGCGAAAACACGGACTGGTGGCAACGGTGGGCATGGGACAGAAGGCGCCCCGGCGTCGCGGCGCGAGAAGAGCGGCGCTGCTGGCCGTCACGATGACGGCCTCCCTCGCGGTGGGCTGCACGGCACATCACGGCGGCACCTCCGACGACGGACGCGGCCGGAGCCAGTCCCCCACGCAGAGCCCCGCCGAGAGCCCGAGCGGCGGCGGCACGGTCGCCCCCGCCGCGGGGCCGGTGCTCGCCGTGAAGATCGACAACGTGCCGGCGGCCCGCCCGCAGACGGGCCTCGACTCGGCGGACATCGTCTACGCCGAGCAGGTCGAGGGCGGACTGAGTCGGCTGATGGCGGTGTTCGCCACCAAGCTGCCCAAGTCCGTCGGGCCGGTGCGCAGCGCCCGCGTCTCGGATCTGGAGCTGCTGCGCCAGTTCGACGACCCGACGCTCGCCTTCTCCGGGGCACAGCGCAAGCTGCTGCCGCTGATCGCCAAGGCACCGCTGCGGTCCGCGTCGCCCGACGAGGTGGCGAGCGCCTACTACCGGGGCGTGACCAAGGCCGCCCCGCACAACCTCTACCTGCGCCCGACCGACCTGCTCTCCTCGGCCCCCGGCGCGGCGGCCCTGACCACAGGTTTCCGCTACGGCGCGGCCCCGGCGGGCGGCAAGGCGACGGCTTCTCGGACCGTGCGCTATCCGGCGGCGCGCTTCACCTTCACCTGGTCCGGGTCGCAGCGCCGCTGGCTGGTCACCGAGGACGGCACCCCGGCCGTGACGACCGCCGGCAAGCGGCTGGCCCCGGCGACGGTCGTGATCCAGTACGTGCAGATCCGCAGGTCCGCCTACCACGACGTGCTCGGCAACAACACGCCGTACACCGTGACGGTCGGCTCAGGGAAGGCGGACGTGCTGCGGGACGGCCGTACCTTCGGCGTCGACTGGAAGCGTCCGACGGCCGCGGGCGGAACGGAGTTCACCAGCTCCGACGGCACCCCGGTGAACTTCGCGAAGGGCCAGGTCTGGGTGGTGTTCGCGAAGGCCTGACGGTCGGGGGTCAGTGCCGGGCCGTGAGGGGCTCCGCCGGGTTGCGCAGTCCCTCGGCCGCGTCCGACACCCGTTGGATGAGGTCGAGGAAGACGTCCTGTTCCCCGGCGGTGAGCGGGGCCAGGAAGACCTGGTTCATCCGGGCCGTGCGGACGGCGAGCTTGCGGTGCGCGCGGCGGCCCTCGTCGGTGGCGCGGAGCAGGAAGCGGCGGCCGTCGCGCGTGTCACGCACCTTGTCGAGGAGCCCGCGGCGGCTCAGCCGGCTGATCACCTCGGCGATGGTGGACCGGTCCAGGCCCACCCGCTCCCCCACCGTGCGCTGGTCGAGCCCCGGTTCCGCGACGAGCGCGTTGAGCACCGCGAACTGCGGCGAGGTGATCTCCTCGGAGACCATGGTGTTCCACAGCAGGTAGTGCGCCTGCTGGAGCCGCCGGGCGAGGTGCCCGGGGTGGAGGCTGATGTCCACCGCGCCCATGTGCTCTCCCGATCTCGTATTCGTCCGTGCACTGAACGATACCCGCAGCCCCTGGGCCGGAGTCCAGGCCTGTGCACGCTACCGACCTGCCTCTTCTCCCGGGTCTTGACGCGGGCGCCCCGCAGTGGCAGCGTGAAGGAAACTTCACCGAAATGCTCAGTGCCCTGACGAACTGCGGTGAGCTGAACCGCATGGACTGCTGACCGGGCGCTCGGACGGGACGGAGCTACACGGATGGACAAGGTGGTCGCCACAGCCCTGGAGGCCGTGGCCGATGTACCGGACGGAGCGACACTGGCGGTCGGCGGCTTCGGGCTGAGCGGTGTACCGAACGTGCTGATCCAGGCGCTGTACGAGCGCGGAGTCGGCTCCCTGGGCGTGGTGTCCAACAACTGCGGGGCGATGGAGTCGGGCCTCGCCGTCCTGCTCGCCGCCGGCCGGATCACCCGCGTGACCGGCTCCTACATCGGCGGCAACAAGGAGTTCGCCCGCCAGTACCTGGCCGGGGAGCTGGAGGTCGAGCTGATCCCGCAGGGCACCCTCGCGGAGCGGCTGCGCGCGGGCGGCGCGGGCATCCCCGCCTTCTACACCCCGGCGGGCGTGGGCACCCAGGTCGCCGAGGGCGGACTGCCCTGGCGCTACGACGGCCGCGGCGGCGTCTCGCTCGCCTCCCCGCCCAAGGAGGTACGGGACTTCGACGGCACCGAGTACGTCCTGGAGCGCGGCATCCGCACCGACTTCGCGCTCGTCCGCGCCGCGCGGGGCGACCGGCACGGCAATCTCGTCTTCAACAAGTCCACCCGCAACTTCAACCCCCTCGCCGCCATGGCGGGCCGGGTGACGATCGCCGAGGTGGAGGAGCTGGTGGAACCCGGCGGGATCGACCCGGACGCGGTGCATCTGCCGGGGATCTTCGTGCAGCGGGTGGTGGCCCTCTCCCCCGGACAGGCCGCCGACAAGCGGATCGAGCAGCGGACGGTGAGCAGCTGATGGCCTGGAACCGTGAACAGATGGCGGCCCGCGCGGCCCGCGAACTTCAGGACGGGCAGTACGTCAATCTGGGCATCGGCCTGCCGACGCTGATCCCCAACCACCTCCCGCCGGGCGTCGAGGTGATCCTCGAATCCGAGAACGGCATCCTGGGCACCGGCCCGTATCCGGCCGAGGACGAGGTCGACCCGGACCTGATCAATGCCGGCAAGGAGACCGTGACGGTCCTGCCCGGCGCCTCCTTCTTCGACTCCGCGCTCTCCTTCGGGATGATCCGGGGCGGTCACATCGACGTCGCCGTGCTGGGCGCGATGCAGGTCTCGGCCGGGGGCGACCTCGCCAACTGGGCGGTCCCCGGCAAGCTGGTCACCGGGATCGGCGGGGCGATGGACCTCGTCCACGGCGCCCGCACCGTGATCGTCGTGATGACGCACGTGGCCAAGGACGGCTCCCCGAAGATCCTCAAGGAGTGCGCGCTGCCGCTCACCGGCAAGGCGTGCGTGAACCGGGTCATCACCGATCTCGGCGTGATCGACGTGACGCCCGAGGGGCTGGTGCTGACCGAGACGGCGCCCGGTGTGTCCGTCGAGGAGATCGTCGCCAGGACCGACGCCGAACTCACCGTCCCGGAAGGACTGTTGTGAACACCGTCTACATCGTCGACGCCGTCCGCACCCCGTTCGGCAGGTACGGCGGGGGTCTGGCCGCCGTCCGCCCCGACGACCTGGCGGCCCACGCCATCCGCGAACTCCTCGCCCGCAGCCCGGAGTTGGATCCGGCCCGGGTCGAGGACGTGTACCTCGGCAACGCCAACGGCGCCGGCGAGGACAACCGCGATGTGGCCCGCATGGCCACCCTCCTGGCGGGCCTGCCCACCTCCGTGCCGGGCGTGACCGTCAACCGGCTGTGCGCCTCCGGTCTGGAGGCGGTGATCCAGGCGGCCCGCGCCATCGCCACCGGGGACGCCTCCATCGCCGTGGCCGGCGGAGTGGAGTCGATGACCCGGGCGCCGTACGTCCTGCCCAAGTCGGACCGGCCCTTCCCCGCCGGGCACACCGAGCTGTACTCGACCACGCTCGGCTGGCGCATGGTCAACCCGGCCATGGACCCGCGGTGGACGATCCCGCTCGGCGAGAGCGCGGAGTTGATCGCCGACAAACACAAGATCAGCCGCGCGCAGCAGGACGAGTTCGCGCTCGCCAGCCACCGGAAGGCGGCCGAGGCGCAGGCCGCGGGTCTCTTCGACGGCGAGATCACGGCCGTGCCGGTCCCGCAGCGCAAGGGCGACCCGGTCGCGTTCGCCGCCGACGAATGCGTACGGGCCGACGCCTCCCTGGCGGCGATGGCCCGGCTCAAGCCGTCGTTCCGCACGGAGGAGGGGACGGTCACGGCGGGCAACGCGTCCCCGTTGAACGACGGTGCCGCCGCCCTGCTGCTGACCGACGAGGAAGGCCTGCGGGCCACCGGCCGTCAGCCGCTCGCCCGCATCTCGGCGACCGGTGTGCACGCGCTCGACCCGGACTACTTCGGACTCGCTCCCGTCGAGGCCGTCAACCGGGCACTTGCCAAGGCGGGCAAGGCATTTGACGATCTGTCAGTGCTCGAACTCAACGAGGCCTTCGCCGCCCAGGTGCTCGGATGCGTCGCCGAATGGCCCGAGTTCGACCCGGCGATCCTCAACCCGCAGGGCGGCGCCATCGCGCTGGGCCACCCCCTCGGCGCCTCCGGTGCCCGGCTCGCCGGCACCGTCGCCCACCAACTCGCCCGCAAGGGCTCGGGAGTCGGTGTCGCCACCCTCTGCATCGGCGTGGGCCAGGGCCTCGCCCTCGTCCTCGAACGGTAGGAACCCCCATGACTCTCACCCAGCACGACATCGACCTCGAAATAGCGGCCGAGCACGCGGCGTACGAGAAGCGGGTCGCGGACGGCGCCCCGGTCGAGCACCACCCGCGCCGCGACTACGCCCCCTACCGCTCCTCGCTCCTGCGGCACCCGAAACAGCCCCCGGTCACCATCGACGTGTCCAAGGACCCGGAGCTGGTGGAACTGGCCTCCCCCGCCTTCGGCGAGCGGGACATCACCGAGATCGACAACGATCTGACCCGGCAGCACCACGGGGAGCCGATCGGCGAGCGGATCACCGTCTCCGGGCGGCTGCTGGACCGCGACGGACGGCCCGTCCGGGGACAGCTGGTGGAGATCTGGCAGGCGAACTCGGCCGGCCGCTACGCGCACCAGCGCGAACAGCACGACGCCCCGCTGGACCCCAACTTCACCGGTGTGGGGCGGACGTTGACCGACGACGCGGGCAACTACCGCTTCACCACGATCCAGCCGGGCCCCTACCCCTGGCGCAACCACGTCAACGCCTGGCGTCCGGCGCACATCCACTTCTCGATGTTCGGCACGGCGTTCACCGAGCGCCTCGTGACCCAGATGTACTTCCCGAGCGATCCGCTGTTCCCCTACGACCCGATCATCCAGTCGGTGACGGACGACGCGGCCCGGCAGCGCCTCGTGGCGACCTACGACCACAGCCTGTCCGTGCCCGAGTTCTCGATGGGCTACCACTGGGACATCGTGCTGGACGGCCCGCACGCCACCTGGATCGAAGAAGGACGCTGACCCGCCATGACGAAGATCGACACGAGCCGCCCCGAGACCGTGCTCCCGACCCCGTCGCACACGGTCGGCCCCTTCTACGGCTACGCGCTGCCGTTCCCCGGCGGCGGCGACATCGCACCGGTCGGGCACCCGGACACCGTCACCGTCCAGGGACACGTGTACGACGGCGAGGGCAGGCCGCTGCCGGACGCCTTCGTGGAACTGTGGGGGGCCGACCCCGACGGCAACCTGTCCACGACCGACGGCTCGATGCGCCGCGACCCGGCGAGCGGCGGCCATCTCGGCCGCACCGGCGTGGAGTTCACCGGCTGGGGCCGTATCCAGACCGACGCGAACGGCCACTGGTACGCGCGGACCCTGCGGCCCGGCGCGCGCGGGCACAGCGCCCCGTACCTGAGCGCGTGCGTCTTCGCGCGCGGACTGCTGGTGCACCTCTTCACCCGGATCTACCTCCCGGGCGACGAGACCGCGCTCGCCGCCGACCCGCTGCTGTCCGGGCTGGACCCGGCGCGGCGCGACACGCTGATCGCACGCGACGAGGGCCGGGGCACCTACCGTTTCGACATCCGCCTTCAAGGCGAAGGCGAAACGGTCTTCCTGGAGTTCCAGTGACTTCTGCCGACCCGTCGGACACCGGCCTGCTCGCCCCCGGGTGGGCCGCCTCCCCCGCCGCGACCGCGACCGGCGACACCGCGTACCTGCGCGCCCTGCTCGACGCGGAGGCCGCGCTCACCCGCACGCAGGCGGCGCTGGGACTCGCCCCCGCCGAGGCCGCGACGGCGGTGACGGCCGCGGCCGACCCGGACCGCTTCGACGTGAGGTCCCTCGCCGAGCGCGCCCGGGGCGGCGGGAACCCGGTGATCCCGCTGGTCGCGGACCTCACCGAGGCGGTCGGCGCGGAGTACGGCCCGCACGTCCACCGGGGCGCGACCAGCCAGGACATCATGGACACCGCGACGATGCTGGTCGCCGCCCGCACCCTCGACCTGGTCCTGGCCGACCTCACCCGCACGGAGACCGCGCTGGCGGAACTGGCCGCCGCCCACCGCGACACCGTGCTGCCCGGCCGCACGCTCACCCAGCACGCCGTACCGACGACCTTCGGGCTGAAGGCCGCCGGGTGGCGGTCGCTGGCGCTCGACGCACGGGACCGGGTGCGAGTGGTGCGCGACGGGCTGCCCGTCCAACTCGGGGGCGCGGCAGGCACGTTGGCGGCCTTCGAGGCGTACGGCGCCCCGGACCCGCTCGCGCTTCCGGCAGCGTACGCGCGCGAACTCGGCCTGGCCGCGCCGCTGTTGCCCTGGCACACCCTGCGGACACCGATCGCCGATCTCGCCGCCTGTCTGGCCTTCACCACGGGCGCGCTGGGCAAACTCGCCGCCGATGTCCTCGTCCTGGGCCGCACCGAGATCGCCGAGGTCTCCGAGGGCAGCGGCGGCGGCTCGTCGGCGATGCCCCACAAGGCGAATCCCGTACGGGCCACGCTGATCGCCGCCGCCGCACGGCAGGCACCGCAGCTCGCGGCCGTCCTCCACGGCTCGCTGGTCGCCGAGGACGAACGGCCGGCCGGGGCCTGGCACGCCGAATGGCAGCCGCTCAGGGAACTGCTCCGGCTGGCCGGGGGCGCGGCCCGCGATGCCGCCGAACTGGCCGAGGGACTGCGGGTGCACCCGGACGTGATGCGTGAACACCTCGGCCTCACCCATGGGTTGATCGTCTCCGAGCGGCTGTCCGCCGAACTGGCGCCGCTGCTCGGCCGGGCCAGGGCCAAGGAGCTGCTGACCCGGGCCGCCCGGCGGACCTACGCGGAGCACCGCCCGCTGGCCGAACTGCTCGCCGAGGAGCCCGAGTTGCAGGACCTCGACCTGCCCGCCCGCACCGACCCCGCCCGCTACACGGGTTCCGCCGGAGCCCTCACCGACCGTGCGCTGGAGCGACGTTGACCGAGAAGCTGCTCAACTTCCGTGCCGAGGGCCCAGCCTCCGCTCCCCCGCTGCTGCTCGGGCCCTCGCTGGGCACGTCGTACGCCCTGTGGGACGAGGTCGCGCCCGAACTGTCCATCACCCACCGGGTGATCCGCTGGGACCTGCCCGGGCACGGGGGTTCGGCACCCGGACTCATCGGTCCCGGGGCGACCGTCGGCGACCTCGCCGACCTGGTCCTCGCGCTCGCCGACTCCCTCGGGATCGACCGATTCGCCTACGCGGGCGTGTCGTTGGGCGGTGCGGTCGGCCTGCACCTCGCCCTGCACCACCCCGAGCGGGTCCCGTCGCTCGCCGTCATCTGCTCCTCCGCGCACTTCAACGGATCGAAGCCGTGGGAGGAACGGGCCGCCCGGGTGCGCGCCGAGGGACTGGACTGGCTGGCCGAGAACGCCGACTCCCGTTGGTTCACCCCCGGGTTCACCGTGCCGCGACTGGTGGCCGACCAGCGGAACGCCGATCCGGCCGCGTACGCCGCGTGCTGCGACGCGCTGGCGGCCTTCGACCTGCGCGAGCGGCTCGCCGGGATCACCGCGCGGACCCTGGTGATCGCCGGCCGCGAGGACCGGGCGACCCCGCCCGCCCATCTCCGGGAGATCGCTGACGCCGTCGCGGGCGCCGCCCTCGTCGAGATCCCGGGCGCCTCCCATCTGGCGCCCGCCCAATGCCCCGAGGCCGTCCTGACCGCACTGCGCGCGCACCTCGACGGCGGTGCCCGACGCGGGATGGCGGTACGGCGCGAGGTGCTCGGCGACGAGCACGTCGACCGGGCGCAGGCCCGGCAGACCGCCTTCACCGCGCGCTACCAGGACTTCATCTCGCGCTATGCGTGGGGGGAGATCTGGACCGATCCCACGCTGTCTCGGCGCGAGCGGAGCATGGTCACGCTGACGGCGTTGATCGCCCACGGGCACTACGACGAGCTGGCCATGCATGTCCGGGCGGCCCGCCGCAACGGGCTCAGCGCGGAGGAGATCGGGGCGGTGCTGTTGCAGAGTGCGGTGTACTGCGGGGTGCCCGCGGCGAACTCGGCGTTCGCCGTGGCGCAGCGGGTGTTGGAGGAGGAGAGCGACGGCTGAGGGCGGGCGTGGCGCGGCGAGTCGGTCGCGGCCACGGCCACGTCTACGGCCACGGGTGCGGGTGCGTCGGGGCCGGTCGCGGCCCCCGCCGGCCCGCCTCCGGACCGTGGCTCAGCGCAGCCCCCGTCCCGTCTCCAGTACCGTCCGCGCCTGTGCCGCCAGACCGTCCGCCCCGCACGAACGGGCCAGCGTCAAGCCCCTGTTGATCTCCGCCACCGACCGCGCGGCGATCCCGTACTCCACCCGTGCCGCCGCGTGCTCGTACTGGCAGGGCGAGGACTCCAGGTAGGCGACGGCCTGCGCGGCCAGCCGTACCGCACGCTGACCCGTCTCCAGCGCGGCGGCACAGCGCAGGGCCTCGCCGATGGCGGTGTCCGTGCCGAAGCGTTCGGCGCGGCGGCGGGCGTCGGAGGCGAGCTGGGCCGCGCGGTTCGGGTCCTCGACGGCGAGGGCCCGGGCGAGGTCGATGGCCCAGGGCACCAGGACCGGGTTGTGGTGGCTGCGTACGCTGGCCGCCTTCGCGGCCTCCTCCAGTTCGTTGATGCCGTCCTTGGTGCGGCCCACGGCGATCAGCAGCCGGCCGCGCACGCAACGGGGGTCGGGCAGCACGATGGTGGACGGGTAGGGCGGTGCGAAGTCGTACTGTTCGGCGATCTCCCAGGCCTCCTCGACATGGCCGCGGGCGAGCAGCGTGTCGACCAGGTTGCAGGTCGCCGACCAGTACAGGGGCAGTCCGCGGCCGACGCGCTCGGCCAGTCGCAGCGACTCGCGCAGCGAGATCTCCGCCTCCCGGAGCCGGCCGCGCCTGCGCAGGCCGAGACCGAGGTAGGCGTGCGCCAGGGAGAGGTGGCCGCCGCTCCAGCCCGCCGACTCGTAGGCGCGCAGCGCTTCGTTGTACAGGCTCTCCGCGCGGTCGAGGCGGTCCGTGTAGGCGTAGGCGCTGGCCAGCATCATGAGGATTTCGAGGCCCCACTCGGTGTCGGTCCAGCCGAGTCCGGGGGCGAGCCGTCCGTTGACGAGGGCGCGGTCGCAGACCTCGACGACCTCCTCGGCGTTCTCGCCGTGGGTCATGGCGTCGAAGCCGCGCAGAATGAGCAGGGCGCGCTCGGAGTTGTCCCGGCCGGTGCAGGTGGAGGCGAGTTCGGCGAGCCGCTCGGAGCGTCCCGGGGAGGTGCCCTCGCCCGCGTGGATGCCCTCCCACATGTACTGCACGGCCTGGAGGCGCATCCGGGCGGTGCCCGGTTCGTGCCGGGCGGCCTCCGCCTCCACGGTGCGGACGGCCTCCTCCAGCTGGTTGTTGTGGGTGAGTGCCTGGGAGAGCCGGAAGACGGCGTCCACGCGCGCGTGGCCGTCGAGGCCCGGCATGGCCAGAGCGCTCTGGATGTGGCCGATGGTGGTGGCGGGCGCGGTGAGCAGGGTGGCGCAGCCCAGTTCGTAGAGGACGCTGGCGTGGGTCTCGGCGACCGGCGGCTCCACCAGGGCGCGTTCCAGACAGCGGCGGGCGGCGTCGGGGGCGCCGATGGAGAGGTGTTCCCTGGCGGCCTCGCGCAGCTGCTCGACGAGTTCCTGGTCCTCCTCCGGGTGCACCTGGAGGAGATGCCGGGAGGCTGCCGCGGCGCCGCGTCCGGAGTCGGTGACGACCTGGGCGGCGATGCCGTGCATGGCCGTACGCCAGCCGCCCGGGATGGAGTCGTAGACGGCGCTGGCGATCAGCGGGTGGGCGAACTCCAGCTCGCCGGTGTCGGTCCGGGAGGCGGCGGGGTCGGGGGCCGTGAGGATGCGGGCGCTGCGCAGCAGTTCGGCGCAGCGGTCCGCCTCGTCGCCGGTGATGGTGGCGAGCCGGGCGACCAGCTTCACGGAGATGCCGGTGCCGAGGATGGCGGCGGCCCAGGCGAACCGGGTGGCCTCGGCGCCGAGGCCGTCGAGGCGGGCGACGAGTCCGTCGCCGCGCGAGGCGCGGTTGAGGACGCGCAGTTCGGCGGCCGAGGACTCGACCGGCTGGAGCTGGCTGTCCTGCACCTTGGCGAGGAGCTCGACGGTCTCGTACGGGTTGCCGCCGGTGACGGCCCACACCTCGCGGCAGAACGGGTCGTCGGCGTGCGGGCCGACGGTGGCGCGGGTGAGGCCGGCGGTCGCCTTCGGGGTCAGGACGCTGAGGTGGGTGACGGGGTGGCCGGTGAGGTCGCCGATCGTCTCCAGGTAGCGGCCACGCTCGCCGGTGACCTCGCTGGGCCTGCGGGCAACCACGACCAGCACGGAGAGGTCGTCGAGGCGCTCGGCGAACGCGGCGAGCCAGCGCAGGGACTCCTGGTCGGCCCAGTGGGCGTCGTCGATCAGCAGGACGAGGGGCCACTCGCGTTTGGCGAGTCTGCGGACGGCGGCGACCAGGCCGTCGCACACGCCCTGCGGGTCGGCCTGCCGTTCGCCGGGTTCGGCGATGCCGAGGGCGGGGCCGGCGATGTCGTACCAGTCACCGAGGTACTCGCGCGCCTCTTCGGGCATCAGCGAGAGCAGGGCGGGTTGCAGCAGCTGTCGTACGACGTTGAAGGGGACGGACTTGAGGGTCTCGCCGCCGCGGGCCTGCCAGACGGCGCAGTGGCGTTCCTCGGCGAGCCGGCGGACCTCCGCGAGGAGCGCGGTCTTGCCGAATCCCGCCTCGCCCCGGACGACGAGCAGACTGCCCGAGGAGGACTGGTCCGCGCACAGCGCGTCGATCGCTCCCACGACGCCGGCGACCTCTTTGTCACGCTCCCACAGGGAGGCCGAGGCGACCTCCGGAGGCCGGTCCTCCGTCATCCCGACTCCTCCCCGAGTAGGCCGAACGACGTACAGACCTTGAGCGTAGCCGCCGGACCGCCGGAGCGGAGCCCGGTCCGGGCAGCTGTTGCCACATCGGGTGACGGCGGGGTATAGGGGCATGACGAACAGTCAGAAGCGGTCGGAATCAAGTCACTTCCGGTCACTTGCGCAACATCGTGAACACCCTTGTCCGGCGCCGAGCGAAGCTGTGCATCAGCTCAAACTCGTTGTGGCGCCGTCCGGGCCGATGATCGCGTGGCACCGCGTGACCGACGGCGGCCTCGCACCGCGGCCGGATCCTCTCATCCCGCTTTCACCGACGCCTCATACGGTAGGGACATGACGCAGGTGACTCCCCCCGGGTGGTACCCCGATCCCGGGCAGACGAATGACGGTCCCGCCACCGAGCGCTGGTGGGACGGCAAGGCATGGACGGACCGGACCCGCCCGGCCGGGTCGGCCGGCGAATGGGGTCCCCCGGCCGAGCCGGCGTTCCCCGGGGCGTATCCGGCGTATCCCGCGCAGCCCCCGGCCGCGTCCCGCCGCAATCTGCGCACGGGCATAGCCGTGGCGGTGGCCGTCGCGGTCCTGACGGCCATCGGCGTCGGCGCCTACGCGCTGTCCGGCAACGGCAGCGGGAACGGCGACCGGGCCGGCAACCAGCAGGCGCCGAACGGGCAGGGCGGCTTCGGCGGCCAGGGCGGCCCCGAGGGACAGGGCGGGACGGGCGGTTCCGGCGGGAACGGCGGCCAGGGCAACCCCTTCGGCGGCTCCGGTGGGACAGGCGGTTCCGGTGGTACGGGCGGCGCGACCCCCGCGCCCAGCCAGTCCGCGCAGCCGAAGGTCGCCGCGGGCGGCACGGTGACCGACTCGCTCGACGGCATCAGCTTCACCGTGCCGTCCGACTGGTACGGCCAGGTCATCGAGGGCGGCGCGCAGGTCACGTCGAACACCTCGTACAAGTGCCCCGGCAACACGTCCCAGACCTGCACCAACGGCGGGGCGTACTCGGCGCCCGCGGTGCTGCTGGGCACGAAGGGCTCCACCGCCGAGGAGGTCGCGAAGGCGGACATCGCCGCCAACGCCAAGGAGTCCTACGGCGGTACGACCTACGGCAGCATCACCTCCCACGAGGTGCTCGCCTCCAAGGCCGTCACCGTCGCCGGGCAGAAGGGCTATCTGGTGCGCTGGAAGGCGATCACCAGCAAGGGCGCGGACGGCTACGTCGAGTCGCTCGCGTTCCCCTCGCCCGCGAGCACCGGCCAGATGGTCGTGGTCCGCTTCGGCGTCGACGTGGGCCAGAAGGAGTCCGTGATCGACGAGATCACCGCGAGCATCAAGGCGGCCTCGGGCAGCGGCGACGGCCAGACGATCTGATCCCGTTCCGCCCCGGTACGCGGTCGGCCGGGTGGGGCGCCTCTCCGCTCAAGAGGAACCCCACCCGGCCGGGGGGTGCGCGCCGCCCCCGTCCCCACGGTGCGGCGCGGCCAGGTCACCGTCCGGTCATCCCGTGGACGGCGGCCTGATTCTCAGGTGAGTCCGAGTGCGGGGAGCACCGCGGCCTCCACGAATCTCACCAGGTAGTCGGGGTCGGCGTAGCAGCCCTCCAGGACGGGGCGGGCCCGCAGGACGCCGAAGATCTGGGCGGGGACGTACGGCAGCGCCGGGTGGTCCGGCGGGATCTCGCCGCGTTCCACACCGCGGCGCAGGATGTCCTCCAGCGCGGTGATCTCGGGGTGGACGAGCGCCTCGCGCAGCGCCTGGGAGAGTTCGCTGTCCTGGGTGACGGCATGGCCGAGGGCCGCGACGAGCTTGGTGTCCTTCGCCGACCAGGCGCCCGCGGCCCGCGCGGCCTGGCGCAGGTCCTCCGCGAGGGAGCCGGTGTCGATGCCGGTGAAGCGCACCCGGCGGTTGGCGCGCAGCGCGGCGGCGACGAACTGGGGCTTGGTCCCCCACTGGCGGTACAGCGTGGACTTGCTGCACCGGGTGCTGGTGGCGACGCCCTCCATGCTGACGGAGTCGTAGCCGCACTCTCTTATCTGGTCGAGCACGGCGTCGAAGAACTCCCGCTCACGCTCGGGCGTGATCTTGGAGCGGCGCGAGGCGGCGACCGTGTCCGGTGCGTCCTCAGCCTGCGACGTCATGGCTCTTCTCCTCGCTCGACCCGCGGACCGGGGGTCCGCTCTCCAGTGTGTCTCGTTTCGCTATCGATACGCCAGTGTACCGGTACTCCACCGTATCGGTACCGTCTCGTATCGGTACACTGGCGTATCGGAACGAACCCGTACCGATGAGTTCGGTCCGCCGGAAGGGTCACAAGCCCGGCCAGCACCACCACACGCACCACCGTCAGCGAAGGGGCCGGGGGATGAATGCCCGCACCGAGCCTGCAGAGAAGGGGACCAGCGCGATAGCGCGGCCCCCGCTCGTCCGTGAGCTCCTGCTCGTCGCAGGGCTCTTCCTCGTCTACAAGTTCGGCCGTCAGCTGGCGACCGGCCACACCACCGAGGCACTGCACAACGCCCGCCACGTGTGGGACCTGGAGCGGACCCTGCGGCTGCCCGACGAGGGCTCGGTGCAGTCGGTGCTGCTGCACAGCGACACCCTCGTGCACCTCGCGAACACCTTCTACGCGACCGTCCACTTCCCGGCCACCGTGGCCTTCCTGGTCTGGATGTACCTGCGCCGCCCCGCGCACTACGTCTGGGCCCGCCGGGTCCTGGCGACCGTCACCTCCGCCGCCCTGGTCCTGCCCTTCGTGTTCCCGCTGGCACCCCCGCGGATGCTGGCCGCGACGGGCCTGGTCGACACCGCCAAGGTCTACGGCCCCTCGGTCTACGGCCCGCCGACCAGCGACCACCTCTCGAACCAGTTCGCGGCGATGCCCTCGCTGCACTTCGGCTGGGCCCTGATGGTCGCGATCGGCCTGATCGTCGCGACCCGCTCGCGCCTGCGCTGGCTGTGGCTGCTGCACCCGCTGGTCACCCTGACGGTGATCGTGGGCACGGCGAACCACTACTGGCTCGACGCGATCGTGGCCACCGCGATGCTCGGCATCGCCCTCGCGTTCATCCGTCCCCCGCACCGGACGGCGACCACGGCCGGCCGGGGCCGGCCACGGCTGGTCCCCGAAGAGCCGGTTCTCGTCGGAGCGGGCCGATGAACGCCACCCTCGTCGCCGTCGGCCTCTCCCTCTTCTCGGCCGTCGCCTACGCGGCTGCCGCCGTGGCGCAGGAGCGGCTGGCCTCCCGCAACTCCGACGCGGGCACGCTGCGGCTGCTCGCCACCGGCGCCTGGTGGTGGACGGTCGTACTGAACGCGTCGGCCGCGCTGCTGCACGTCGTCGCCCTCAAGTACGGCCCGCTGACCGTCGTACAGCCGCTGGGCGCGCTCACCCTGGTCGCCGCCGTGCCGATGGGCGCGCGGGTGGCCGGGCGGCGGGTCGGCGCGAGCGAGTGGCGGGGCACCGCGCTGACACTGCTCGGTCTGTCGGCGCTGCTGGTCACGGCGTCGGGGCCGCAGCCCGATCAAGTCCTCAGCGTTCCGCAGGCGTTGGCGGTCGCGGGCGCGACCTGCGCGCTGATCGGCGTGCTGGCCCGGCGCGGCGCGAAGCCCGGGCTGCGGCACGCCTCCGCGTCCGGTGTCGCCTCGGGTGTGGCCTCCGCGCTCACGCAGACCGTGACGGTCGCGGCGACGGACCGCTCGGGCCCGCTGCTGAGCACGCAGGTGGTCGGAGTGGCCCTGCTGGTCGCGGTGTTCGCGGCGGGCGGGCTGCTGCTGTCGCAGACCGCCTACCGGGGCGGCCTCGGTGCCCCGCTCGCGGTGGTGACGCTGGCGAACCCGGTGGCCGCCGCCGCGATCGGGCTGGCCCTGCTCGGCGAACGCCTCCAGGGCGGCGCGGCCGGCGTGCTGCTCGCGCTGGCGGGGGCCGGACTCGCGTCGTGGGGTGTGGTGCTGCTGACCCGGGTGACCCCGGCGGTGGCGCTGCCGAACGAGTACGGCGACCACGATCATCCCGTGGCCGCCGTGCTGGCGCTGGAGGCCCGATCGGCCTCCGCGGAACCGGCGTTGATGCCCCGGCAGCCGGACCGGCGGTCCGAGCCGGGGCACCTCACCGCGCTGTGACCGGGGTCAGCCCAGGCCCCGCGAGTCCTGCTTGAGGGCGGTGTCGACGGTCAGGGCCGTCGCCACCACCAGGCTCAGCAGCGGCTCGGGCAGCTGGTAGTGGATCTGGAGGACGTAGTTGTCCGCGGTGGTGAACATCGTCTTGGCGAGGCCCTCCCAGGTCTTGGTGATCCGGGCGACCTCGTTGTCCGCGTGGTCGACGATGGCGAAGTTCCAGGCCCGCCAGTTCTCCGCCTTGATCGCGCCGATCTGCTGACCGTTGACGATCATCCCGAAGTTGATCTTCCCGATCATGTTCTGCTGGACGATCTCGCCCACCGGCGAGCCGTCCGGGCGGGACACGATCACCCGGGACTTCATGATCTTCGCGGGCCGGGTCAGCACCAACTGCGGCTGCCCGTGGGCGTCCCGGATCTCCAGCCGGTGGGTCATGAACTGGTCGAGGCTGGAGACGAAGCGTATGGCCTTCTTCAGCGCGCTCTGGCCGACCTCGGTGACGGTGCCGATCAGATTGCCGTTCTGATCCATGACCTTGTACTCGTTGGTCAGCTCGATCAGCTTGGCCTTCTGGTTCACCACGAGGACCGGCTCGCTGAACAGGCTGCCGCCGCCGGGGCCGCCCGCGGCGACCCCGGCCTGCTGCTGCACCTGCCGCTGAACCCGCGGGTCAGGACCGGCCGGCTGCTGCGGCACGGCCTGCGGCGGCGCCTGCTTGGCGCCCTGTGCCTGCTGGTCCGCGTTGGTGTGGTCGGTCCACTTCGCGCCGTCCCAGTAACGGAGGGTCTGGGGCGCTCCGTGCGGATCCGGGTACCAGCCTGCAGGTGTGTTCGAATGCGTGGTCACCGGGGCACACTACCGCGAGTGCCCCGGAACACAACCGGCGCTACGGCCACGGTCACGCCCGCCCGAGCGCCGGGTCGCTGACCCCCGGGCGGCCGTTCTCGACATGTCCGGCGAATCGCCGCAGGAAGCCCGCGTCGCCGTCCGAGGTGACCGTCAGGTCGTACCACCGCCTGCTCCCACCGAGGTCGAAGGTGTGCCGGACGCTGTCGCCCGCCCGCACCTTCACGGTCCGGCTCTTCCCGCCGTAGCCGTCCGCGACCCTCAACTGCACCGCGTGGGAGCCCTTGTTGGTGAAGACCAGCTCGACGTCGTCGCCGTGGTCGCGGGCGGTGACCTCGGGTGCCGCGCTCCCGCCGGGTCCCTTGAAGACGCGCAGGAAGCCGTTCGGGCCGTGCACGGTCAGGTCGTACGAGCCGTTCGAGTACGCCGAGTTCCAGGTGTCCGAGACGGTCTTGCCGGCCTCGGTGGTGTAACTCCAGGGCCCGTCCGTGCGGTTGGCGGAGGTGACCAGGAAGTTGGCGCCGGCCTTCGCGCCGGAGGCGAAGGTGAGCGTGAACCTGCCGGAGCCCGGGTCGGCCGAACCGTCCACCAGGGGCGCGTACTTGAGCGGGCGGGCCGGGCGCAGTCCGCGTTCCTGCTTCGGCAGCACGGGGTTGGCGGGCGGGGTCGGGACGTAGTCGGGGTGGCGGTTGTCGTCCGGCGGCCGGTAGCCGTCGGTGTCCGGCAGCGGGACCGTGCGGGTGTCCTTGCGGGAGAAGTCGAAGGCGGTGGTCAGGTCGCCGCAGATCGCGCGCCGCCACGGCGAGATGTTGGGCTCGTGGACGCCGAAGCGGCGCTCCATGAAGCGGATGACCGAGGTGTGGTCGAAGGTCTCCGAGCAGACGTAACCGCCCTTGCTCCAGGGCGAGACGACGATCATCGGGACGCGTTGGCCGAGGCCGTAGGGGCCGGCGGGGTGGCTGGCGTTGCCCGCGAAGAGGTCGGGGCCGACGTCGACGGTCGACTTGCCCTGCGCGGCCGAGCCCGGCGCGAACGGCGGCACGAGGTGGTCGAAGAAGCCGTCGTTCTCGTCGTAGGTGATGAACAGGGCCGTCTTCGCCCACACCTTGGGGTCGGAGGTCAGCGCGTCCAGGACCTGGGAGACGTACCAAGCGCCGTAGTTCGCCGGCCAGTTGGGGTGTTCGGTGAAGGCCTCGGGGGCGACGACCCAGGAGATCTTCGGCAGCCTGCCGCCCTTGACGTCGGCCTTCAGCCGGTCGAAGAAGCCCTCGCCCTTGGTGGCGTCGGTGCCGGTGCGGGCCTTGTCGTAGAGCGGGTCGCCGGGCTGGGCGTTCTGGTACTGCTTGAAGTAGAGCAGCGAGTTGTCGCCGTAGTTGCCGCGGTAGGCGTCCTGGATCCAGCCCCAGCCGCCGGCCGCGTCGAGGCCGTCGCCGACGTCCTGGTAGATCTTCCAGGAGACTCCGGCCTTCTCCAGGCGCTCGGGGTACGTCGTCCAGCTGTAGCCGGCCTCGTCGTTGCCGAGGACGGGGCCGCCGCCCTGGCCGTCGTTGCCGGTGTAACCGGTCCACAGGTAGTAGCGGTTGGGGTCCGTGGAGCCGATGAACGAGCAGTGGTACGCGTCGCAGATGGTGAAGGAGTCGGCGAGCGCGTAGTGGAAGGGGATGTCCTCGCGCGTCAGGTAGGCCATCGTCGTGGAGCCCTTGGACGGCACCCACTTGTCGTACTTGCCGTTGTCGAACGCGGCGTGCCCGTCGTTCCAGCTGTGCGGGAGGTCCTGGATGAACTGGAGGCCCAGGTCGTCCGCGTCGGGGCGGAACGGCAGGATGTCCTTCGTGCCGTCCGACTGGTACCAGACCGGTTTGCCGTCCTGCCGGGTCACGACCGGACGCGGGTCGCCGAAGCCGCGGACGCCTCTGAGCGAACCGAAGTAGTGGTCGAAGGACCGGTTCTCCTGCATCAGGACGACGATGTGCTCGACGTCCTCGATGCTCCCGGAGGCGTGGTGCGCGGGGAGCGCCGCGGCCCGCTCGATGCTGTTCGACAGCGCGGTGAACGCCGTTGTGGCACCAGCGAGTTGGAGAAACCGACGCCGGTTGACTTCGGACATGGGTGAGACACCTCTCAGCCTGACGCGCGGCCGGCCGGAACATGGCGAAATGCGCGCGGTGCGAGTGTTCCAAGGGCAACAAACGTCAGGGAAGGGTCCGGTGGCGCCCATGTGAAAGTCGCCCGTACGTGCGGGGCCGGACGACGCCCGCTTCCGACGCACTTCTTCCGCTACGGCCTTTCAGCGCGCGTCGGTCGGCGGGGGCAGGCGCATGCCCGCGAGGTCCGGCGGGACCGGGGTGTCGGGGCGGAAGAAGGGGGCCGCGGGGCCGTCCAGGGCGGTGGCGGGGGCGTCGGTGAGCCGGAACCGGTCGCGCAGCCGGCCGTAGAAGTCGGTGGGGCGCAGGCGGACCAGGCGGACCCGCTGCGGGGCGCGGAAGACGCCGATCCAGTCCCCGGGGTCCAGGACACCGCGCAGTTGGCCGTCGACGCTGACGGCGGCCTGGCCGGAGTGGGGCAGGACGCGCAGGCCGACCGGTTCGTCGGGGGCGGCGACCACGCTCCGGTCGAAGGTCATGTGCGGGGCGATGGGCGTGAAGACGAGGGCGTCCATGTGGGGTGAGAGGACCGGTCCACCGGCGGCGAAGCTGTAGGCCGTGGAGCCGGTGGGGGTGGCGACGGCCAGCGCGTCGGCGGAGTAGGTCGCCAGCAGGCGTCCGGCGAGGTAGACACCGACGCCGACCTGCCGATCGCGGGCGAGTTTCTCCAGGACGACGTCGTTGAGGGCAGTGACGTCCAGCGCGCATCCCCAGCCGCCGCCCTCCGTGGTCTCGGGCCTGACCTGCGGCGGCGGCAGCGCGGGACCGCGGCCGTAGCGCAGCAGTGCCTCCATCTCCTCGGGGATGTCCAGGGGGCGGGAGGCGCGCATGGTCAGCGTCATGCGTTCCTCCACGACGGCCCGCCCCTCGTCCACGGCGTCGAGGGCGTCGCCGATGTCGCGGGCCGGGACCTCGGTGAGGAAGCCGACCTTGCCGAGGTCGACGCCGAGGACGTCCGCCCCGCTCTTGACGGCGATACGGGCCCCGCGCAGGAAGGTGCCGTCGCCGCCGAGGGTGACGACGAGGTCGGGGCGGCCCGCCGCCTCGGACTCCTCGCGCCCGGCGCGGCGGTGCTGGTCCTTGGCCCACACGTCGATCTCCGTGCAGCGCACGCCGTGGGCCTCGCTCCAGGCGTGCACGGCACGCGCCGCGTCCCGGGCCGTCGCCCGCCCCTGGTGGACGACGAGACCGATACGGCGTACGGGCATGGGGTCCTCCGAGAAGTGGGGGCAGAGGGGCGGCGCATGCGTCCGGCGGGACCTACAGACGGTACTGCCCCTTGGCCGTCCGGTCCTTGAGGTCGGCGCTCGGGCCGCGGGGAGTCGGTCCGGGCACTGAGTCTCTGAGTCTCCTCAAATCCCTTGGCAGCCAACGGAAGTGACGATCAAGCTCTTCCCCATGACAGGAATCACGGGACTGAGCAAGAAGAACACCTTCGTGCTGACCGTCCGGGACACGGACGTGATCGCGGCGGCCCTGCGTCAGGCACTGGCCGACGCCTCGCCCGAGGAACGCCCCGGTCTGGAACGCGCTGTCGCGCTCGTCGAGTCCACCGCCGCCGCCGACGAGCCCCGGCTGCGCGCGGGTTGGGTGCGGTCCCGGCTGACGGCGGCAGGCTTCACCGGGGACCTCGCCTCGGTCGAGGCGGTGCGGGCCCTGCGGCAGGCGGAACCGGGGCTGAGCCTGTTGGCGGCGGTGCGGCTCCAGAAGGAGGCGGTGGCGCATCCGGAGTGATCCGGCGGGCGCGGAGCGGGAGTTGACGGCCGGCGGGCAGCGGGACTTGGCTGCGCCGTCGACGTGATCACCCTCAGTGGACCGGTCCTACGGTGGCGGCGTCGAAGGCGTGCGTGACCTCGGGGCCGGTGCCGGGCAGGAGCAGGGCACGGGCCCTGTCCTCGAAGGCGCGGTCGGTGGTGGTGAGGCGGTTGTGGTGCTGGGCGAGATGCTCGGCCCAGGAGCCGACCAGGTAGTTCTCGATGAACCGGCCGGGTTCGTTGCCGTCCTGGAACAGGCCCCAGGTGAGTGCCCCGGTCCGGCGGCGGGAACGGGCCACGTTGTCCATCGCCTCGACGAACGCGGGACCGTCGTCCGGTGCGACGCGGTACACGACGGAGACCAGCACCGGCCCGTCGGAGGGACCGGGCACGAAGACCAGCGGCGGGGTGGGCCAGTGGTCGGAGAGGGTGGGGTCGATGCCCTCCGTGCCGTAGAGCCGCCAGCGGCGGAGGGTGAGTGCGCCGAGCAGCAGGACGGCGGCGCCGGTGAGGAGGGCCGTGGTCAGGCCCAGCCACTGGACGAGGGCGCCCCACACGGGGGCGGCGACGGCCTGGCCGCCCTGGAAGACCAGCAGGTAGACGGCGAGTCCGCGGGCCCGGACCCAGCCCGGCAGCCGGGTCTGCACGGCCGCGTTGAGGGTGGACAGGACACCGATCCAGGCGACTCCGGCGGGCAGCAGCACCAGGACCGCGAGCCAGGTGACGTGCACGGTGGCGAGGACCAGCAGGACGAGGGCGAACACGACGGCACCGGCGGCCAGGATGCCGTTGACGCCCAGCCGCCGGCGCAGCCACGGCAGGGCGAACGCGCCGCCCACCGCGCCTGACCCGACCGCGCCGAGCAGCAGGCCGTAGCCGCCCGACCCCATCCCGAGCGAGTCGGCGGCGATCAGCGGGAGCAGCGACCACAGAGCCGCCGCGCCGGGGATGAAGAGGGCGGTGCGCAGCAGGACGCGCCGGATACCTGGAGCGTTCCAGACGTAGCGGCGGCCCGCGTACAGCGCGGTCAGCAGCCGTTCGCGTTCAGCGGCGGGGACGGTGGTCTTCGGGCGGTGCCACAGCAGCAGTACCGCGGCGATCCCGAGGAAGGACAGCGCGTTGAAGCCGAACACCCAGCCCGCGCCGGCCGCCGCGACCACCACACCGCCGAGCGCGGGACCCACCGCCCGCGCGAGGTTCATGTTCACCGCGCCCAGCGCGGACGCCTGCCCGAGCTGCTCCCGCTCCACCAGCTCGGGCTGGATCGCCTGCCACGACGGCCCCATCAACGCCGTGCCGCAGCCGAGCAGGAAGGTGAGAACGAGCAGCGGTACGGCGGACAGCGCGTCCGCGAAGGCGAGCACGGTCAGCACCGCCGACACGGCGAACATCGCGAACTGCGCGACCAGCAGCAGCCCCCGCCGGTCGAACCGGTCGGCGAGGACGCCCGAGGGCAGCGCCAGCATCACGATCGGCAGACTCGACGCCGTCTGCACCAGGGTGACCATGGTCGCCCCGTGCCCGAGCAGCAGCCACTGGGCGCCGACCGTCTGCATCCAGGTACCGATGTTCGACACGAACTGGGCGATCCACAGGGCCCGGAACACGGGCCGGGCCAGCGGTGCCCAGGCCGAGTCGGACCGCGCCCCGCTCCCGGACGTCGAACTGGCGCTGGCGCTCATGCTGCTGCTCCCGGGGCGAAGTTGAGGGTCACAGCAGAAGGTACGCCGGTCGGGCCCGGCCCACATGGAACGGTCCAGAGCCGGCCACCCGCGGCCGACCCGGCACCGAACCGGTGGCACCCCCGTCACCGGCCGATCGACCAGGTCACGGTGCCTCGGCGCGGGGAGTCGAGGGAAGCATCGGCACGGGGATCAGGGGAATCAATCGCGCCCGCCGGACGCTGTCGCCCCTGTGAAGAAGATAGGTTTCCTCTCGTTCGGCCACTGGTCGCCGAGTCCGCATTCCAGGACCCGGTCCGCCGCCGACTTCCTGCACCAGTCCATCGACCTGGCGGTCGCCGCCGAGGAACTGGGCGTGGACGGCGCGTACTTCCGCGTGCACCACTTCGCGCAGCAGGCGGGCAGCCCGTTCCCGCTGCTCTCGGCCATCGGCGCGCGGACCTCGAAGATCGAGATCGGCACCGGTGTGATCGACATGCGCTACGAGAACCCGCTGTACATGGCCGAGAACGCGGGCGCGGCCGACCTCATCTCCGGCGGGCGGCTCCAGCTCGGCATCAGCCGCGGCTCACCGGAGCAGGTGATCGACGGCTGGCGCTACTTCGGCTACGCCCCCGAGGAGGGGGAGACCGGCGCGGACCTGGCCCGCCGGCACGCCGAGACGTTCCTCAAGGTGATCGAGGGCGACGGCTTCGCCCGGCCGAACCCCCGGCCGATGTTCCCCAACCCGCCCGGACCGCTGCGCGTCGAACCGTACTCCGAGGGCCTGCGCGAGCGGATCTGGTGGGGCTCCAGCTCGAACGCGACCGCCGTCTGGGCCGCGCGGCTGGGCATGAACCTCCAGAGCTCCACCCTGAAGGACGACGAGACCGGCGAACCGCTGCACGTCCAGCAGCGCAAGCAGATCGAGGCGTACCGGGAGGCCTTCAAGGAGGCGGGCCACACGCGCGAGCCGAGGGTGTCGGTCAGCCGCAGCATCTTCGCCCTGACCGACGACTTGGACCGGTCCTACTTCGGCCACGACCGTGACTCGCGGGACCAGGTCGGCATGATCGACGACAAGACCAGGGCGATCTTCGGACGCTCGTACGCCGCCGAACCGGACGTGCTGGTGAAGCAGCTCCGGGAGGACGAGGCCATCCAGGCCGCGGACACCCTCCTCCTGACCGTCCCCAACCAGCTCGGGGTCGACTACAACGCCCATGTGCTGGAGAGCGTCCTGACCCACGTGGCACCGGAGCTCGGCTGGCGGTGACCCGCGCGTCACACGCCCTTCAGAACCCGGTCGAGTGCCGTACGGCCCAGAGGTCCCCAGTTCGGCTTGCCGCCCGGAAGGCCCCGCTCCCCGTTCCGCCCCATGAGCATCAGGAAGAGGCACTTCATGGCGGCCAGCCCACGGGCGCGCCGGACGGTGGCCTCGTCCGCACGGCCGTACGCCTCGAAGAACCGTGCGGCCGTGCCCTCGGGCAGCAGCACCCACGCGGCGGCGAGGTCCCAGGCCGGGTCACCGGCGCACAGGGCGCCGAAGTCGACGACGCCCGCGAGCGTTCCGTCGGAGACGACGACGTTCGCGGGGTGAAGGTCGGCGTGCACCCACACCGGCGGACCCGCCCACTCGGGAGCCGCGACGGCGTCCTCCCAGACGGCGCGGATGTCGCCCCCGAGGCCGCCGGTGCCCGCGAGACCGCCAATGGCGTCGATGCCGTCGATGCCGTCGATGTTGCCGACATCGTCGCTGCCGCTGGAGGCCACCGCTCCGAAGAAGTGGTCGAAGCCGTCCGCGCACTCCTTGGGGTGAACGCCGAAGCCCGCGCCGTTCGGCGCGTCGGCGGGCGCCTCCCCGTGGAGCGCCCGGAGGAATTCCGCGAGCACGTCGGCCGCGTGGCCGCCACGGCTGATCGACCCGTGGTCCAACGGCTCACCGGGAACCCACGTCATCACGGTCCAGTGCTTGGGAAAGCGCGCGGACGGTTCACCGAACCGCACCGGAACCGGCACCGGGAGCGGCAGCCTCGGGGCCAGCACGGGCAGCCACCGCCGCTCCTTGAGCTGAAGCTCCGGGGTGGGGTCCATGCGCTGCATGCGTACGGCCAACTCGTCCCCGAGGCGCCACATCTGGTTGCCCCAGCCGCCCGCCACCTCACGGACGGCCAGTCCCGCGAGGTCAGGATGCTGTTCCGCCAGCAGATCGCGGACCAGGTCCGCGGTGATCTCGATCTCGGTGTCGGTGCCGGTGTCGATCTCGGTGTCGGTCATGCGAAGTCACCCTACTGAAGCAGCCGTTCCCGCCCGTGTTCGCGATTACTCCTGCGGGTGCAGGACGACCCGCCCGAACGGCCGACGCTCGGCGAGGAGGGCGGTGTACGCGGCCTTGACCTGGGCCAGCGGGTACGTCGCGGCGACGGGAACGGCCAGGTCACCCGAGGCGGCGAGTTCGGCCAGCATGCGGTAGGCGGGGAGGCCTCCGGCGTCCATGGTCCCGCGCGCCGTGACACCTTGCTCCTTGGCGGACTTGTAGTCGACGGCGGTGTTGATGCGGTCGCGGGGAATCCCCAGGTCCAGTGCGAGTTGGATGTAACCCGACCCGAACGCGTCGATGAAAGCGTCAATCTCGCGAGCGCCGGCCGCCTCCCGGACATTGCTCGCGACGTTGCCGACGAATGAGACCGGGATGATGTCGCGTTCGCGCACATGATCCGCTTTTGACGGGCTGCACATACCGATCACGGTCGCACCAGTGCGCCGCGCGAGCTGCGCGGCGGTGAAGCCGACGCCTCCGGCGGCAGCGGATACGACGACGACCTCCCCTTCGGAGGGATCAACGGCTTTGACTCCGGCCAATCCGGCCATGGGCGTGACGAAGAGGGATCCGGCCACGTCCCAAGACAGCCCGGCCGGCTTCGCGATCAGCTGCGCCGCCGGTACGGCAACGTACTCCGCGTGCGCCGTCCAGTCCTGTGACCAGCCGAGCACCTCGTCTCCGGGCTTCACTTCCCGGACGCCGTCGCCGACGCCCACCACCACACCGGCAAGGTCCCGGATGGGCGTGTACGACGCTCCGTGCAGCGACGCGGGCACGGAACCCGGATTGATGCACGAGGCGTGGACCCGCACCACCGCCTGCCCCGAAGCGCCTTCCGGCTCGGGCACTTCATCGATCCACAGCTGGTCGACACCATCGAAACGGTCGTACCGCACTTGTCGCATGAGCGCGCCACTTTCGTTGTCGGGCTGGAAGGGTCGTTCGTCGCGGTGCCGGTCTCGTTCGCGCGGCGAGCAGGTCGCGCAGTCGACAGACCACCGCTAGCCACCGTGCCGGAGCAGGAACGCCTCGACGAGGGCGTCGGTGAAGTCCTCGCCGACCGGTCCGCCCGACACCACTGCGCGGTAATAGAGCGGGCCGACCAGCTGGTCCGTCTCCGTCTCCAGGTCGAGATCGGAGGGCAGGCGCCCCGAGGTCACGGCTCGTTCCAGCAGCAGGCGGTCGCGGTGGCGCTGCGGGGCCAGGCAGCGGGAGCGGAACTCCCGCGCGAACGCCGGGTCGTGCTGGGCCTGGGCGAGCAGGGCCCGGAAGACGGCGCCCGGGTCGGACTCGCCGAGGAACAGGGCCAGCCGGCGCAGATAGGCCCGTAGGTCGGTGGCGAGGTCACCGGAGTCGGACGGCGTGAGGTCCTCGTCCGCGTCCTGGAGGAAGGCGTCGATCAGGACGTCGGTCTTCGCGCTCCACCAGCGGTAGATGGTCTGCTTGGCCACCCCTGCCCGCGCGGCGATGCCTTCCATGGTGACGCGTGCGAAGCCCAGCTCGACGAGCAGGTCGTCGGCCGCCTCCAGCACGGCCACCCGCGCTTCTTCGCTACGGCCGTGCCGGTTGCCGTGATGGCGTCGTCCAGGACCTGAAGTCATCTCGCCCTTTCCGCAGACGGGTTCGCTTCTGGAGGCGTCGAAGAACTCTAGGGCTGACGCAAAAGCGCTAGAGTTGACGCAACGTTGCGTCTACTCTAGCGCTCATGACTCATCACGCAGACACACTCACCGAGCCCCGCGTCCAGGCCGCCCTGCGCAGGATGTTCGAGGAAGCCGGGCAGGACGACGCCGTCGCGTCCCGGATCGACTGGGGATCCGGGACGGCGTCCATGTCGCCCCAGGAACATGCCGACGCCGCCGCCGAGATCTACATGCCGATCTCGGCGGCGGGCGGAGAACTGCTCTACAGCCTGGTCCGCGCCGTCCACCCGGACACGGTGGTCGAGTTCGGGATGTCGTACGGGATCTCCACGCTGTACCTGGCCGCCGCCGTACGCGACAACGGCGCCGGACGGGTCGTCACCACCGAACTCAGCAAGGAGAAGATCGCCGCCGCGCGCCGCACCTTCGCCGACACCGGCCTGGACGACCTGATCACCGTGCTGGAGGGCGACGCCCGGGACCGGCTCGGCGGCCTCGACGCCCCAGCCGGTTTCGTCCTCCTCGACGGCTGGAAGGATCTCTGCCTGCCCGTGCTGAAACTGCTGGAACCCCGGCTGGCACCCGGCACACTCGTCGTGGCCGACGACACCTCCTTCGCGAGCATGCGGCCCTACCTCGACTACGTACGCGACCCGGCGAACGGCTACCGCAGCGTCGCGTTCCCCGTCGAGGACGGCATGGAGATCAGCTGCCGGCTCTGAAGGGACAGACCGAACACGCTGGTGCCGTGCCCCACCCGGCCCGTTCTATGGCCGCCGCCCCGCTCTCGCCCTACGTCCAACACCACAACGACCTGCTGGGGCGGCCCCTCTTTCTTCCACTGCCGCGAACGGCCCGGTGGCCCGGAGCGCCAGCTGTTCACCGTGCGCTCGAACGCCTCGCGCTACTTCAGGTTGTCGATCTTCTCGTAGAAGGACAGGAGGCCGTCGGCAAGCCTGTCGGGGGCCTCCATCGCCGTGTAGTGGCCGATCCCGTCGAGGGAGAGAGCGCTGACGTCTTCGGCGACCTGGCGCAGGGTCGCCGGGGTGAACTCTCCCGATCTGCCGCTGACGGCGAGCACGGGCGTGGTGAGTTTCCGGGATGCCAGTCGGCGGATCTCGTCGCCCTCGCGGAGCATCGATCGGTACAGTCCGGCCGCGCCGTTGAACGCGCCGGGTCGTGCGTAGGAGCGGACGAGTTCGTCGATGTCGTCGTCGGTGAACGCGCTGGGCGCCACGCAGAGCGACGGGATCGCGTACTCCGCGAGGAAGGCCCGTTCTCGTCCGGCGAGCAGCATGTCCGGGATGCCCGGGGCGGCGAGCACGCCGATGTGCCAGGCACCGCCGTGGGCGACGTCGGCGAGTCGTTCGACACCGAACCCGGGCAGCCCGGTCTCGATCGCCGCATAGCTTCGTACGAGGTCGGGGCGGGTGGCGGTGACGCGGAACGTGGTGGGACCGCTGACGTCCTGGCCGGTGAGGTGGACGGGGCCCGCGTCGAGCCGTTCGATCAGTTCGCTCAGGTCCTGGGCCGCGGTCGCACTGTCGTGGACCGTGGTCGCGACGGCGGAGTCGCCGAAGCCGCGCAGATCGGGAACGAACACGCGGTGGCGCTCACTGAGCAGCGGAATCAGCTTGCGGAAGACCCACCAGGTCTCGGGGAAGCCGTGGACCAGCACGACGGGCGAGCCGTTCGTCCCGGCCGATATGTAGTGCAGTTCGGTGCCGTTCAGCCTGGCGTGGTGGTGTTCGACGCCCGGGACGGTGGCGCCGCCGGTTGCGGGGTGCATCGTTCTCCTGGATTCGATCGACAACATGGTTGTCAATCTATAGGTCGACAACATGGTTGTCGACCTCTGGCTCTCGTATGCTTCGCCGCATGGCACGTTCACCGGGCGCCGAACTCGCGCTGCTGCTTCTCGGCGGCTTCCGATCGATGGTGGACGACGTCCACGGCGAACTGGCGCTCCGCGGACACCCGGGCGTGCGCGCGGGCCACGAGTTCGCCCTGCGCGGCATCGACGAGGGGGCGGACACGGCCTCGGCGCTCGGCCGCCGGCTCTCGGTCTCCAAGCAGGGTGCCGCCAGAACGATCGCCGCACTGGAGCGGCTCGGGTACGTCGAACGGCAGCCCGACCCGGGCGACGGCCGCCTCAAGCGGCTCCGGGTCACCGACCGCGGACACGACATGATGACGCTCGGCGCCTCGCTCTTCGACGGTGTGCGCGAACGGTGGGCGGCGCAGATGGGGCCCGAGCAACTCGAAGCCCTTGAGGCGCACTTGACCCGGCTCGTGGCGAACCGGCCGTCAGACTCCGAAGACGCGGCACGGCTCGACGAGGATCTCAGCGAGGTCACCTGAGGGACACACGGCCACACCAACGAGCATGTGGCCGAGGTGCGGTGCGCCTCACCTCGGTCTCCGGCGGCCGGAACCTCAGTCCTTCGGCGCCCAGGGAGCCAGCGCCGCGTCGACCGTACGGACGACCACGTCGTCGTCGAGCGGCACGCCGAACATGAAGCGCCGGAAGAGCAGCGGGCCGAGAATCCGGGCGACCAGTTCCCTGACGTTGTCCTCGATGCCGGGCCGGAACTCGCCACGCGCGACGGCGGCGGCGAGCACCTCGACCACGTGCTCGTCGGTCCGGCCGAACATCTCCTCCCGGATCCGCCGTACCCCCTCGTCCCGCTCGGCGCGGTCGATGACGGAGGCGATGACGGCGGCGGAGACCGGCTGGTTCAGCCACTCGGCCTGCTGGGTGAGATAGCCGACCAGCTGCTCACGGACGGGTCCGTCGTCGAGCGTGAGCAACGGACGGGCCGCGTCGGCCAGCGTGTCGAGGAGCAGGGACTCCACCTCGGGCCAGTGCCGGTAGACCGTGGCACGGCCGACGCCCGCGCGCTTGGCCACCGCGGCATGGGTGACGCCCTCGGGTCCGTCCTCGGTGAGGAGTTCGGCAGCGGCGGCCAGAGCGGCCACCCGGCTGCGGCGGGCGCGGGGGTCGACGCTGGACCGTGACATCGCTGCACCTCTTTTCTCACCTGCGTCCGCGGATCCGGAGGGACTCGCTTCTCTTCTCTCTTTCGTTACACACTGTCTCACAGCGGGCCGTGAACGCCGACGGTCACGCGTCCCGCCACATCACGGCAACACGCGACCCTGGCCGTCGAGGGCGTCCCGGACGAGCAGACCCACCTGGGCCTCGGGGACGTGACGGTCCTGCTGGATCACGGGTCACCCCCGGCACATCGCTCTTGAACTTTCAAGCTATGCCTCACATGATTGCGCTTGAGGTTTCAAACACCTGTCGGGGATCCGGCAGCCTCTTCCCCCACCACTCCCCCTGGAGACACCATGACCGCTATCGCCCAGAAGACACCCGTCCGCCGAGGCCCTCTCGTCGTCGCCGGCGGCGCGGTCGCCGCCATCGTGCTCTCCACCCTCGTGAACGTGGTGATCGCGGTCGTGGCCCACGCGGCGGGCGCTCCCGACGGGTTCCAGCCGCTGAAGCCGGGTTCCTACATATTCCTGACCACGGTGGGCGTACTCGCGGGCACCGCCGGATGGGCCGTCGTGCGCAAGGTGTCCGACGATCCCGAGGCAGTGATCCGGTGGCTCGCTCCGGTCGTCGTGGCCGTGTCCTTCGTCCCCGACTTCTTCCTCTTCGGCGACGGCGGCGCCACAGGTGTCGCGGCACTGCTCGTGATGCACGTCTGCGTCGCAGTCATCGCCGTGACCGCCTACCGCAAGGTCATGCCGCTGACCTGACCGCCCCGAGCACCGGCCCCGGACACCGGCCCCGAGTCCGACCGTCCGAGGCCGCACCGGCGGTAAAATGTACGAAACAGTTTCGTTTCACGTAAGGGGAAGGTGAACCGCATGGCCGAGACCTCGACCGGGCGACGCCGCCGGATCACTCCCGAGCGCACTGCCGAACTCTACGAAGCCGTCCTCGACCTGCTCGGGAAAGTCGGATACGACGCCCTCACCATGGAGGCCGTGTCCGCGTGCACCAGGACCAGCAAAGCGACGCTCTACCGCCAGTGGGGCGGCAAGGCCGAGCTGGTCGCGAGGGCGGTCCGCCACCACGAACCCCGTGCCGCGGACGCCCGCGCGACCGACACCGGTTCCCTCCGGGGCGACCTGCACGCTCTCGTCCTGCGCCGGAGCGACTCCGAGATCGAGAAGAACTGTGCGCTGATGCGAGGTCTGGTCATGGCCGTCCACAACCGGCCCGACCTCCTGGACGCCGTCCGGGAGCGCCTGATCGCCAGGGAGCGGGCGGAGCTGCGGGATCTGCTGCGGCGGGCGGTCGACCGTGGCGAGGTCCTCCCGGACAACCAGGCGCTCGGCCACGTCCTGCACCTGATGACCGGGGCGATCGTCACCCGGTCGTTCGTCGAGGAACAGCCGCCCACACAGGCTTTCCTCGTCTCCTATGTCGACGCGGTGGTCCTTCCGGTCCTTCTCGCCCGACCGGCCCGCACCGCCGCGCGACCCGCTCCCCGGCGGGAGTCCGGGTCATCCCCGAGGATGACGGGCGAGACCGCCTCCTTTGGTACCGCAGGACCATGGGTCCGCCGATGAGTCACCCGTGGTCCCACGGGGGAGGCCGCTCCGCTCTCGTAGCTTCGATCACAGAGTCCGGCCCGCAGGTGGCCGTGCCCCAGGCGAGAAGGGCCTCACTCTCATGATCGAAGCGCGGGAACTGACGAAGCGGTACGGGGACAAGACGGTCGTGGACCAGCTGAGTTTCACCGTCAAGCCGGGTGAGGTGACCGGCTTCCTCGGGCCCAACGGCGCAGGCAAGTCCACCACCATGCGCATGATCGTCGGCCTGGACTCCCCCACCTCGGGTTCGGTCGCCGTCAACGGCGAGTCCTACTCCCGGCATACGGCGCCGCTGCACGAGATCGGCACCCTGCTGGAGGCCAAGTCCGTGCACCCCGGGCGTACCGCGCTCAACCATCTGATGGCGCTGGCGCACACCCACGGCATTCCGCGCCGCCGGGTGGACGAGGTGATCGAGCTGGCCGGGCTGACCAGCGTGGCCGGCAAGCGCGTGGGCGCCTTCTCGCTCGGTATGGGCCAGCGGCTCGGTATCGCGGCGGCCCTCCTCGGCGACCCGGCGATCGTCATGCTCGACGAGCCGGTCAACGGGCTCGACCCCGAAGGGGTGTTGTGGGTGCGGAACCTGCTGCGGGGCCTGGCCGACGAAGGCCGCGCGGTGATGCTCTCCTCGCACCTGATGAGCGAGACCGCGCTGATCGCCGACCATCTGGTGATCATCGGCCGCGGCCGGCTCCTCGCCGACACCATTGTCGACGACTTCACCAGGGAGGCGGGCGGTTCGGGCGTGAAGGTCGCCACCGCCGAGGCCGTGAAGCTGCGTTCGCTGCTGGCCGGCCCGGACGTCACCATCAGTTCCTCCGCGGCGGAGGAACTGATGGTGACCGGGCGCGACGCACGCGAGATCGGGGCGATCGCCGCCCGGCACGGCATCGCGCTCCACGAACTCACCCCGCAGGCCGTCTCCTTGGAGGAGGCGTTCATGCAACTGACCCACGACGCCGTCGAGTACCAGAGCGCTCCGGCCGACACCGCGCGAAAGGCCGCCTGATGACCACCACGACCCCCGCGGCGGTGCCCGCCCAGCAGTCGTCCGCCAAGACCGCCTACAAGGTGACAGGACCCCGGGTACTGCGCTCGGAGTGGGCCAAGTTCTGGTCGTTGCGCTCCAGTTGGATCACCCTGGCCGTCGCCGTCGTCCTCCTCGTCGCCCTCGGGGCGATCGCGTCCGCCACCTACAGCCCCGATGTCACCGCTCCGCCCAACGGTCCGGGCTCGGGCACCCAGGACGCCGTGAGCCTCGCCCTGCTCGGCGTGACCTTCGCGTCGCTGGCCGTGGGGGTGCTCGGCGTGCTGCTGTCGGCGGGCGAGTACAGCACGGGCATGATCCGCTCCACCCTGACCGCCGTACCCCGGCGCCTGCCCGTCCTCTGGTCCAAGGCAGCCGTGATCGGGCCCGTCGCCCTGGTCGTCTCCACCGTGGGCGCGCTGGCCGCCTTCCAACTGGGCACCCTCGGTCTGCACGGCGAGAAGATCGCCCTGACCATGGGCGACGACGGCGTACTGCGCAGCCTGGCCGGAGCCGGCGTCTACCTCGGTCTGGTCGCGGTGTTCGGCGTCGCCCTGGGCGTACTGCTGCGTTCCTCCGCCGGAGCCATCGCGGTGCTGGTCGGGGTCCTGCTGATCCTGCCCGGCCTGGCCCAACTCCTGCCGGACTCCCTCTACGACAACATCAACCCCTACTTCCCCAGCAACGCGGGCTCGGCCGTGTACGCCCTGCACCAGTCCTCCGACGCCCTGTCGCCCGGCGCGGGCCTCGCGGTGTTCGCCGGCTGGGTGGCCCTCACACTCGTGGGATCCGCCGTCCGGCTCGCCAAGACCGATGCCTGACCAGCCCGTACGACAATGACGACCATGAGCCCACACCCCGCGGCAGCCGCCGCGGACCTGCCCCGGGGGGCGGCGGCCGAGCCGTCCCCCGGGCTCGACGACGCCTGGGCGCATCCGCTCCTGGGCCGCATGCTGCGCGGACAGACCCGACGGCGCGCGATGGATCTGCGGCATCCGTGGGTGCTCGACACCGCGGTCGTCCTCGTCGTCGCCCTGATCGGGCTGCCCGACCTGCTCTCCCACCGGAGCCACGGCCCCTTCGGGGAGACCAGCGACGGTACTCACCCGTCGTCCGCCGTCCTGGCCCTCTTCGCCTGTGCCCAGATCCTGCCGCTGTGGTGGCGCCGCAGGGCTCCGGCCGCCACCTATTTCGTGATCTCGGCGGTGGCCCTCGTCCAGTGGTCCCTGGGCGTCTGGCAGCAGGCCGGCATGAGCGCGCTGGTCGCCCTCTACAGCCTGGCCCTGCACGGGTCCCTGCGTGCCCTCAGCTGGGCCTCCGCGCTGACGGTGGTTCAGCTCACCGTGGCGGTCTGTCTGCTGGCGCCCGTCGAGCATCCGCTGCTCGGCCTGTTCTTCCTGCTGGGCACGGCCGCCGCCGCGGTCGCCACCGGACTCACCCTCCGCATCCGCCGCATGTACCTGGCGGCGCTGGAGGACCGTGCGACCCGCCTGGAGATCGAACGCGACCAGCGGGTACGGCTCACCGCCGCCGCCGAGCGTGCCCGGGTCGCCCGCGAGATGCACGACATCATCGGCCACAACCTCTCGGTCATGGTCAGCGTCGCCGACGGCGCCGCCACGCTCGCCGCCCGCAACGAGGAGCGGTCCGCCGAGGCCCTGCGCATCCTCGGCGACACCGGGCGCCAGGCCATGGGCGAACTCCGCCGCGTCCTGGGCATCCTGCGCGAGGACGAGGAGGACGAGCGGCCGCTGACGCCCCAGCCCGGCGTCCGGGAGCTGGACGCCCTGATGGAGCGGGTCCGGTCGGCCGGACTCGCGGTGCGCTACCGCACGACGGGCGATCTCGACTCGCTGGGCGACGGCGTACAGCTGACCCTCTACCGGATCGTCCAGGAAGCCCTGACCAACTCCCTCAAACACTCGGGCGCCGGTTCCTCCGCCGACGTCACGATCACCGTCGCGGCGGGCGAGGTGCGTATCCAGGTGGCCGACACCGGCGTGCCCCGCGGCGCGCGCCGGCCGTCGGCGGCGCAACCGCGCCACGGCGACCAGGGACACGGCCTGGTCGGCATCAGACAACGAGCGGGCATGTACGGCGGCACCGTCAGCGTCGGACCGCGTGCCGACGGTCACGGCTGGCTGGTGGATGTCGTGCTGGACGCGTCTTCGGGAGACCATCGGCCATGACCACCGTCCTGATCGTCGACGACCAGCCCTTGCAGCGCATGGGCGTGCGCATGCTCATCGAGGGCACTCCCGGCCTGACGGCGGTGGGCGAGGCCGCACACGGCGGTGAGGCCGTCCGGATGGCCGCCGAACTGCGCCCGGACGTCGTCCTGATGGACATCCGCATGCCCGGCATGGACGGCATCGAGGCGACCCGCCGCATCACCGCCACCGGCAGCCGCACCCGGATCCTCATCGTCACCACCTTCGACCTCGACGAGTACGCCTACGAGGGTCTCCGCGCCGGTGCGAGCGGCTTCCTCCTCAAGGACGCCCGCCCCGAGGAACTCGTCGTCGGCATCCACGCGGTCGCCACCGGAGACGCCGTGGTCGCGCCCAGGCTCACCCGGCGTCTGCTGGACGCGTACACCCAGCAGGCTCTCGCCCCGCCGGAGGCGCCCGCCCCCGAGGATCCGCGCCTTCGGTCCCTGACCGACCGCGAACGCGAGGTTCTCGTGGCCGTCGCCCAGGGCTGGACCAACTCCGAGATCGCCGAACGCCTCGTCCTGACCGAGTCCACCGTGAAGAAGCACGTCGGCCGTGTCCTCACCAAGCTCGGAGCACGCGACCGCGTCCAGGCCGTGATCACGGCGTACGACACCGGGCTGGTCACGGCCAGGTCCTAGATCCGGGCGCGGTCTCGGGGACCGGCGGAACGACGGCGGTGGCGGCGGCGAACAGCGCATCCGAAGAGATTACTGAGACAGATTGACTCACAGTCGGTCGATGATGCAGGCTGGTCACGAAGCTCCTCACGGAGCAACTCGCCCCCCACTCAGCACATTTCGCGATAGGAAAACGATGTCGGAACACGTTCCCCCCACCCGGACCACGGAAGCCGCCGCGCCCGACCGCCGGCGCCGGACCCGGTACCTGCTGCCCGCCGTCGCGGCCATGGTCATAGGGCTCCAACTCGCCACCGCCTCCGCCAAAGTCGGCTACATCTGGCAGAACCGCAGCGGGCCGTCGCTCCTGACCCTCAAGGACGAGTGCGTGGCGGCGGGCGGCTTCAGCACGAACGAGCGTCAGACTTCGAGCGGCTGGCTGACCGACTGCGCGTACAAGAAGTGACCACGGCCTCTTCCTGACCCCCTTCAACGGCCCGGCGGTTCGTCCGCCGGGCCGTTGCGTTGCGTTCCGTCGCGTTCCGATCCGTCGGGTTCCCTACGCCCAGCAGCCGTTGACCGTGGCCGCGAGACCGTCCAGGGCGTCCTTGGTGTCGCCCGGTGCGGCGGTGGAGTTGTTCTCCACGAAGGAGAAGATCTTCCAGCGGCCGTCCGCCGCCTTGGTCAGGCCGCTCAGCGCGATGGCGCCGGTGAGGGTACCCGTCTTGGCCTTGACCTTGCCCACGGCGCACTGCGAGTCCGCGGTGTCGAACCGGCCCCACTCCGGGCCCAGCGTGGCGCCCGCCTCCCCCGCGACGGGCAGGCCGTCGATGATGGACTTCAGGGTCTGGGCGTAGCGGGGGTCGTCGGCCACGTCGAGGATGTCGGCGATGGTCTGCGCCGGGATCCGGTCGGCGCGGGAGAGCCCGCTGCCGTCGTGGATCTCGAAGTTGTCGAGCGAGACGCCGTACCGGCTGAGCACCTCGCGCACGACGGCGGTCCCGTCCTCGAAGGTGGCCTGGCGTCCGGCGCCGAGTGCGGTCATGCGCAGCAAGGTCTCGGCGTAGTCGTTGTCGCTCACCTTGAGCATGTGCTTCACGAGGACGGACAGCTTGTCCGACTGGTGCCGGGCCACGGGGACGTCGTGTGTGCCCGCGACGCCGTGCGTGACGTCCCCGGTGACGGTCACGCCCTGGTCGCCGAGGAACGTGGCGAAGGCCTGTCCCGCGTCGAGGGAGGTGTCCGTGACGTGGTGGCCGTCGACGACCAGGGCCCGTACCGGTGCGATGTTGTCCGGGTAGTAGCCGTCGTTCCAACCGGTCGCGAGCGTCGGCTCGGGGAAGAGGCTGTCGTCGACCTGGACCTTCACCGTGGTCAGGCCCGCGTTCTTCAGTCCGGCGACGGCCGTCTTCGCGAGCGCTTCGAGGTCGCCGGAGGTCAGGCTGCGGTCACCGCCGCCGACGAGGGTGAGGGTGCCGTCGCCGTAGACGACCTTCGTCGTGAAGCGGTGGTCGGGCCCGAGGACCGTCAGGGCGGCGGTGGAGGTGCCGAGTTTGGCGTTGGAGGCGGGCATCAGCGCGGTGGTCGCGTCGTGCCCCCAGACGGCCTTGTGGGACTTGGCGTCGATGACGACACCGCTGAGCGTGCTGCCGAGGCGGGCGTCCTGGACGCGGGTGTTCAGGTTGTCCGCGATCTTCTGCTCGGCGGTGTCGAGCGTGGTGGCGGTGGTCTTGGTGTCCGTCTTGTCGGCGGCGAAGGCGGACGTGCCGGTCAGGATCGTCCCGGCCACGGGGGCCGTGACCGCGAGCACGATCGCCCTGCGGAAGGCCGGATTCGGCGCCTTCGCCCTGCGGTGGCGACCGCCGGAACGGGCAGAGGTGGGGGAGCTGGAGGGCATGGGGAACCTCGGTGCGTTGTGCTGATTCAGGAGGGGGAACGGAATCTTGAAAGTAAAAGTAACAGGGCCGATTCCGCCTACCGGCAGGTACTTTGTGAAGAAGAGAACACACACGGCCCGATCGACTGTCGACCACGGTCGACCGAGCAGGGCCGGCCGGGCGTTCTCGCCTCGGCCCGGGGGCGCACGAACGGTGCAGGGCGAGGTCGCAGGACAGGCCGCGCACCGCTCCTGGTGACCGCACCCGGCGGGGCGGGCCGTGAGCCCTCGCCGGGTACGATCGCCGGGTCGGCCGTTGTGGCTCCCCGCCCGGCCGGGGAGGAAGTAGGGCACCCGTGGCTACCGAGCCGAGCACCACCCGACGTCCCGGGCGCCCCGGGCGCGACACGGCCGCCGTCCCCGCGGAACGGGACATTCTGCTCCGCGGGCTCGAAGCCTTCGCGGAACTGGGATACGACCACGCCTCCGCGCGGGAACTCGCCCGCCGCCTCGGCGTCAGCCACAACTTCATCAACGACCGGTACGGGTCCAAGGCGGCCTTCTGGCGCGCGGTGGTGGACGCGGCACTCGGGGCGCAGCTCCGGCGGATGGCACCCATCGATCCCGAGACCGACGACGAGGACTGGCTGAGGCGGTTCGTCTCCGAGTTCTACCGGACCAACATCGACGAGCCGGACCTGGCCCGGCTGATCGCCGACGAGTCCTCCCGCGAGACCGACCGGCTGGACTACCTCTACGAGCACTACCTCGAACCCGTGCTGGCCGCCGTCGCGCCCAGGCTGGAGAGCCTGAAGGCGTCCGGACGCATGGCCGCGGCCCCGATGGACATCCTGTTCTTCGCCATGATCGGCCCCATCTCGGGCCTGGTCAGCGACCCTCTCACCCGGCGCCTGGGCGACCGTTCCGACCTCACCACGCGGGAACGGCGACTGGCCAGGGCCGAGGCACTGGCGGACCTGGTCGTGGGCGGCCTGCTGGCCCAGGGGAACGCGCACAGCCGGTAGCCGCGCGGGCCTGTGACCAGGGTCGGCCCTGGTCCCGTGACCAGAGCCGCCGACCCTTCCCGCATTCCACGTCCCGGACGGGAGCGCGTCATCACACCCCCTGCTTGACGACTGTCAGATTAAGAGTAATCTGACGTGTGTCAGAGAGTCTTCCGGTGCCGGGCGCCCCGCGCGCCCGCCCCGTCCACCCCGCCCCTGGGAGTGAAGCCGCATGAGCGCACACCACCAGTCCCGCGACACCCACCGACGCGTGGCCGACCCGCGGTCCGGCGACCGCCGCGACGAAGAGCGGGTCAGCGACCTGGTGACCATGCTGACCGCGGGTGACCCGATCGCCGACGCCGTGGTCGCGGAGCTGGACACCCTCGGCCCGCGGGCGCGCCGGGCGCTGGACGCGGGCCTCCTGCACGGCGCGGCCGGTGCGGGCGAGCGGCTCCCCGAGGCCGTGGCGGCGCTGCTGAGGCAGGTGGAGACCCCGCCTGCCGCGGTCAACCCCCTGCTGCCCCACCGGGGTGACGTGGTGAGCCTGTCGGTGCCTCCCCTCTGGTTCGGCCTCTGCTCGCTCACGAGTGCGCTGACCCACATCTGCTCCTCCCCCGCCCTGGCCCGGCAGCTGCCCCGCGCCGGCCACCCGGCGAGCGTCTCGATGAGCCGGCTCGCGGAGACCGGGATCTGGGCCCGACAGGCCATCCGCCCCGGCGGGCTGCTGCACGGCGGGCCGGGGTACGTGGCCACCGTGCACCTCCGGCTGCGCCACGCCCGCCTGCGGGCGAGGTCCCTCAAGGACTGGGACACGGGCGCGCCCGGCCTGCCGGTCGGCCAGCTCGACATGGCCCGCACCTGGCTCGGCTTCACCTCGGTCGCCTTCGGCGCGCTGGCCTCGGTCGGCATCGACACCACGCCCGACGAGGAACGCTCCCTGTACCAGTACTGGTCCTACGTCGCCCATCTCCTCGGGCTCGACGAGCGGCTCTGGCGGAACGTCACCGACCACGCCGGCGCGCGTCGGCTGCGGAACCTGATCGACGCGGTGAGCGGCGCTCCCGCCGAGCACTCGAAGGCGCTCACTACGACGATGATCGATGCCCAGGCCCGCGCGATGGCCGCGGCACCGGGCGCGGTGCTGTCCGAGGAGCAGTTCCGGACGCTCGTCCACAGCGTGCTGCGCCGGACCTTCGGGGAGAACACCGCGGACCGTATGGGCATCCCGATCCCCGCCGCGATCGACCTCATGCCGCTCGTCGGCAGGCTCAACCGTGAAGCCCGGTACTGGCAGACCTATTCACCCGCGTCCGCCGGAGAAGCACGCCGACGCGCCCTCGCCGGGCCCGGGCCGGAACTCATCGCGGCGGTCCTGCCGAGCGTCGGCGCGCACCGGCGCCCCTCCATGACCGGCCACAGGGGCGCACCGGCGGCCTGACGCCGAGCCCCGGAACCCGGACACGATCCGGGACGCCGACGGCACGGGATCAGAGCGGCCCGCCCGCACCCGTCGCGAGCAGTCCTCGGACCACCAGTGCGGCCAACGCCTCGGCCGTCGCCGTGAGTTGTTCCGGCGAGGAGGCCTCGGCCCGGCCCAGGCGCCGGGCCAGCGGCACCGCCAGCATGCCCGAGATGGGACCGACGACCGCGAAGAACAGCACGTCCATCGGAACGGGCGCCACCCGGCCGGACGCCACCAGCCGGTCGAGGCTGGGCGTGATGGTCCGCATGGACGGCCCGATGAGCCGCTCGTACACGTGGTCCAGCCGCTCGCTCTCCCGCGAGAACTCGTCCACGAAGATCCGCCCGAGCTGAGGCGTGTCCACGGACGTCCGGTACAGGCCGGTGACGAACTGCCGCAGCTGCTCGGCGTCGTCGGCCGAGTCGTCCACCTGCGGCATCCGCGCCAGCTGCGCACCCATGGCGGAGTCGACCACGGCACGCCAGAAGGCCGCCTTGGACCCGTACCGGTCGTTGACGAAGTTGTGGCTCACACCCAGCCGGCGGGCCAGCTCACGCGCCGAGGCCCGGTCGTATCCCAGCTCGGCGAAGGCGTCGAGCCCGCGCAGCAGAATGCTCGGCTCGTCCAGCACGGCGCGGTTGTCCGCACCGCCCGGGCGCCCCGACCCGCGTACCGCTTCGCCACCTGCCCCTGCCCCTGCCCCTGCCCCCACGCCACCTGCCATACCTGCCTCCTCGACCAGCGGACACCTTACTTGACAGTCGTCAGAATCACGCTAATCTGACGAGTGTCAGGAAATTGTCGGCGGTCCCCAGTGACTCGCCCGGCACTTCCTCGCGCCGCATCCCTCCGGATCCCGCGCAGCGCCGGATCCCCCCATCGGAAGGACTCCCATGCAGGCCCAGACCATGAAAGCGGCACGGATCCACCGGCAAGGACCGCCGGAGGTCCTCGTGTACGAGGACACGCCGATGCCCACGCTCCTGCCGGGCGACGTGCTCATCCGCAACGAGGCGGCGGGGATCAACTTCGCCGACGTCGAGCGCCGTCGCGGCGGCTACTACCCCGTGCCCGTGAAGGAGTTCCCCGCCGTCCTCGGCGGGGAGTTCGCCGGCGAGGTGACGGAGGTGGCCGACGACGCCTCCGACTGGAAAGCCGGGGACAAGGTCTTCGGAATCGTCACCGCCGCGCGTTCCGGCACCTATGCCCAGTACCTCGCGACGGAAGCCCGGAACCTGTACCCGCTGCCGCCCGGCATCGACTTCGCCGACGCGCCGGCGCTGCTCATCCAGGGCCTGACGGCCTACTTCCTCGTACGCGACGCGGCGCGCGTGTCCAAGGACGACACGGTCCTGATCCTCGCCGCCGCGGGCGGGGTCGGTTCGCTCGCCGTCCAGCTCGCCCGGATCATGGGAGCGGGCCGGATCATCGGCGCGGCGAGCACACCGGAGAAGCGGGAACTGGCCCTCGGCCTGGGCGCGGACGCCGTCGTCGACTACACCCGGCCGGGGTGGAGCGACGAGGTGCGGCGGCTGACCGAGGGCCGGGGCGTCGACGCCGTACTGCTCAGCGGTGGCGGCGACATGTTCACCGAAGCGCTGGCCTGCCTGGCCCCTCGCGGGCGCGCGGCGGTGTTCGGGAGCGCCAACGGCGAGATGCCCGTCGTCGACTTCGCCGCCCACATCGGCGCGGGCCGGATGTCGATGAACCAGACCGTGGGCTTCTTCGGCCTCCACTACTACCAGGCCCACGCCCGCGCGGAAGTACGGCAGGCGCTGGACGAACTGGCCGAACTGGTCCGCACCGGCCGACTGCGACTCGACCACGGGCACCGGTTCCCGCTGTCGGCGGCAGCGGAGGCACACCACTGCCTGGAGCACCGGCAGAGCACGGGAAAGCTGGTCCTGCTGCCCTGGGCGGACTGAAAACCGCCTTCCCGGGATTCCAGTACCACCGCGCGTCCTTTCAAGTTCAAGACGTCACGAACCCTCTATGAGACATGTTGACTCACAAACGCACATCGATACACAATGTCTCACAGATTCCGAGCAGCCACACCGAGGAGCCAGGCCATGCCCACGTACGACCACGCCGTCGCCCTCCGCTTCACGGACTCCGCCGCGGCCCACCGGGCCTTCAACACCCTCGTGGGCCTCGACTCCGCCGCCACCGAGATCCGCGGCGCCGCCCTGATCGAGCGCGTCGACGACGGCACGATCCGCGTCCCGATGACCGTGGAGCACCACCAGCGGCACGAAGGAGCGGGCGACGGACTGCTCGACACCTTGCTGGGCCTCCTCGGCGGCCCCCTCGGCGCAGCCTTGGGCTGGGGCATCGGGGCAGTGCTCGCCGACCACGACCAGCGACCGGCCGCCGGCGCGATCGAGGCCTTCACCCCGCACGTCCCGCACGGCGGAACGGCCGTTCTCGCCGAGGTCGGGGAGTCCGACCCCGAGATCCTCGACCTCCTGGCCATGGACTACGACGCCGTACTGGAGCGCCGCCCGGCCGCCACCGTACGGGCCGAGCTGGCCGCGCTCGCCGCCGAGGCCGAGGCGATCCGCAGGCGACGGGCGAACGGCAGGGCGGAACACGGGCCCACCGGGACCGCACAGGCGGCATAGGCGGCCTAGGCGACACGGGCCCCACAGACGCGGGGCGAGGGCCGCACAGCGGTCCAACTCCCCCCTTCGCCCCGCACCGTCGGGGCGGGCCCCCTTCCGGGTCCGCCCCGACCTCCTCCGGCCGGCCCCACACGGTCGCCACAGACGCGGGACAACACCCCCCTGTCCCGCATGCGGTGGGGGGCGGATCAATGCCGATCTGCCCCCCACCGCTCACGCATGCCCGCCTCCCGGACGCCTCCCGAACGCCTCCCGCGCGGCTGCCGCACGCTTCCCGCGCGCCCCCGCCGGACCGTCGGCCATCGCGCTTGACACATGTCAGATTCCAGCTAATCTGACATGTGTCAGGAGATGCTCGCACGACGCTCTCCTCCACTTCTTCGCACGTCCTCCTTCCCTCTCCCGCCCTGGAGCCCCGTCATGTCCCAGACCACGACCGAACCGTCGAGCGGGACCTCTTCTCCCCCGCCCCCCGCCCCCGCGGTGCGTCACCGCTGGTGGATCCTGGCGGTCATCGGGATCGCGCAGCTGATGGTGGTCCTCGACGCCACCATCGTGAACATCGCCCTGCCCTCCGCGCAGAAGGACCTCGGCTTCTCGGACGGCGACCGGCAGTGGATCGTCACCGCCTACGCCCTCGCCTTCGGCAGCCTGCTCCTCCTCGGCGGTCGCATCGCGGACCTCTTCGGCCGCAAGATGACCTTCCTCGTCGGCCTGGTCGGCTTCGCCGGAGCCTCCGCCCTCGGCGGCGCCGCCAACAGCTTCGAGATGCTCGTCGTCGCCCGAGCCGTCCAGGGCCTGTTCGGCGCCCTGCTCGCCCCCGCCGCGCTGTCCCTGCTGACGACCACGTTCACCGACGCCAAGGAACGCGCCAAGGCCTTCGGCGTCTACGGCGCCATCGCCGGCGCCGGCGGAGCCGTCGGCCTCCTGCTCGGCGGAGTCCTCACCGAGTACCTCGACTGGCGCTGGACCCTCTACGTCAACCTCGCCTTCGCCGTGATCGCCTTCATCGGCGGCGCCCTGCTGCTCCAGCGCACGCACCGCGACAAGAGCGCCAAGATCGACGTCCCCGGCGCGATCCTGGTCGGCGGCGGCCTGTTCTGCATCGTCTACGGCTTCTCCAACGCCGAGAGCCACGACTGGAGCTCCGTGCAGACCTGGGGCTTCCTGGTCGTCGGAGTCGTCCTGCTCGCCGCGTTCACCTGGTGGCAGACCCGCGCCCCGCACCCCCTGCTCCCGCTGCGCGTCCTGCTCGACCGCAACCGGGGCGCCTCCTTCCTCTCCGTCCTCATCATCGGCGCCGGAATGTTCGGGGTCTTCCTCTTCCTCACCTACTACCTTCAGCAGTCGCTGGGCTACACCCCCGTGAAGACCGGTCTGGCCTTCCTGCCGATGGTCGCCGGGCTGATGCTCGCCTCGACACTGGCCACCACCGTGCTCGTGCCCCGCTTCGGCCCCAAGCCGATCGTCCCGCTCGGCATGGGCATCGCCGCCGCCGCCATGGTCTGGCTCACCGGACTCGACCTCGACAGCGGCTACGCCACCCACATCATGCCGCCGCTGATCGTCGCCGGCCTCGGCATGGGCCTCATCATGGCCCCCGCGATGAACCTCGCCACCAGCGGCGTCGCCACGGAGGACTCCGGGGTCGCCTCCGCCGCCGTCAACACCATGCAACAGGTCGGCGGCTCCCTCGGCACCGCCCTCCTCAACACGCTCTTCTCCAGCGCCGTCACCAACTACATCGACGGCAGGAACCCCAGGGACCCCAGCGTCCTCGCCCACGCCAGCCTTGAGGGCTACTCCACCGCCTACTGGTGGTCCGCCGCCTTCTTCGCCGCAGGCCTCGTCATCAGCCTCGTCCTCTACCGCCGGGGCACCCCTGCCACCGACCCCGACGCGGCCCCCACCGTCCACATGTAGGACGAAATCCGGGACGGCAGCAGAGCCCCTCCCCCGATACCCACCCCAACGCAGAGCGGCGGCCCCACACCGGGCCGCCGCTCTGCGTGCGGCGCGCCGACACCGCCCCGCCGCGGCAAGGCCCCGGATCGGGCTCCGCCTCAACTCCCCGGGCACACCCTCCGATACGGCACGCCCGTCACGTACGCGTGCCACTGCTGCCGGGTGAGCCCGGTTCCTCCCGCTCGCGCGCACACCGCCTCGGCCGCCCGCGCGGGCGCGACGGTGTAGCGCTGGAGCGGCACGTGCGCGCTCGACGCGTAGAGGGTGCCGCTGTCGGGGCCGAACGCCAGGCTGTCGATCCGTTCGCCGGGCGTCGTCAGCGCGCCGCCCAGAGGCTGCTGGGTCGCGAGGTCCCACAGCTGGACGCTGCCGGCGTCGCCGCCCACGGCCAGGGTCCGGTCGTCGGGGCTGACGGCCAGCGCGCTGACCGCCTCCGCGCCGCCGGCGGTGTCCGCCTCGACCGTGCCGCGCGCCGGTGCGGGGAAGACGTTCCACAGCACCCCCTTGCGCAGCCGTATCCCGCCGTCCCACAGCGTCACCCGGCCCGCGCGGTCGCCGGCCGCCAGCAGCGAACCGTCCGCGGCGAAGGCGACGGCCCCGATCTCGTTGCCCCGGACCAGGTCACGGCGGGTGGTCGGACCCGAGGGCAGCCCGGTGACATGACTGTCGGCCACCAGCAGCCGGCCGTCGGGCCGGACGGCCAGATCGGCGCTGTCCAGAGCGGTCGGGCCGGCCCTCCCGCGCCGCCGGGAGACGTCCCAGTCCTCCTCGGCCAGCGGTCCGGCGGCCGTGGCGCGGTCCACGTGCAGCGTGCGGCCTCCCGGGCCCAGCGCGATCGAGAGGACCGCGTTCCTGGCCTCGCCTCCGGACAGGTCCAGAGTCGTGCGGGTGCGGCCCTTCGCGACGTCCCAGACCGTCAGCCGCTGGGGAGAGGACTGGGTGCCTGGCGCGGACACGCCGTACGCGAGGGCCTTGCCGTCCGGGGAGAACGACAGCAGCGGGGTCGTCTGCTCGGGGCTCACGCCCGGGGAGGAGCCGTGCGCCACGGGGAGCGGCGGGGCCGGGAGGGTGCGCGCGGCCCGGCCGGCCCTGGTGTCGCGCACCTCGACCCGGTAGGTGTCACCGGTGCGGCGGGCGGTGGCGAGGGTGTGGCCGTCGGGGGCGAGCACGGCCGCGTCCACGGGATCCGGGCGCCAGTCGCGGGTGACGGTCCGGGAGATGTCGAGCGAGTGCACCGAACCGCCCTCGGTGTAGCGCAGCACCGTGCCGTCGGGGTCCCAGGCGAGCGTGCCGTACACCTGCTCGTTGTTCAGGGGCTGGCGGAACACGGGCCGGTCGACGCCGATCCGCCAGACCCTGAGTTCCTCGTCGTCGGCGGTCGCCAGGAAGTCGTCGTCGGGGCTGAAGGAGGCGAACCGGGCGCCGGGGTCGCCGAGTTCGGCCACCGGGTCGCCCGAGCGGACGTCCCAGACCCGGACCCCGTCCCCGTTCACGGCGGCCAGGCGCCGACCGCTGTCGAAGGCGAGCACGGACCGCTCGTTGTCGCAGACGGCGCCCGCCTTCTCCCAGGAACCCGGGACGGTGCGTCCGGTCGCCGTGTCCCGGATCCGCAGCACGCCGCCGAGCGAGCAGACGGCCGTGCGCCGGCCGTCCGTGCCGGGTGCCACCAGCGTGCCGTTCTCCGCGTGCGTCCGCATCAGTGTCCGGCCGTCCTCGGCCGAGCGGACCTCTACGTCGTAGTCGTCGGCGTCGCTCACCACGTAGTCGGGTCCGGCGAAGCGCACGGAGGCCGATGGCGGCAGCCGGTCGGCCCGCCATCGCCGGGTCGTGGTGTCCCACAGGCGCACCCTGCCGTCGTCGTCGACCACGAGGAGTCGGCCGTCCGCGCTCGCGCCCCGCACTCTGCCGCTGGTGGGCAGCCGTCCCGACGCGATCCGCCGGTGCCGTACGACGTCCCAGGTGCGCCAGTCGCGTCCTTCGGCGCTCAGCAGGATCCGGCCGGAGCGCAGCAGCTGCCGTCCGGTGTCGTCCCCGGGCGCCGGGTCCACGAAGATGTCCTGCTCGGGCTGGTCGAGCGCGCCCATGAGGGCCCGCCGGGTCTCCGGCAGCCGGGCCACCCGCCAGGCGGCGACCCCCAGGAGCTGTGCCGTGCGGGGATCGGTCGTCTGGAGGGCGTACGCGACACCGGCGACGCGGCGGGCGGCCTCCTCGGTGCTTCTGCGGTGGTTGTCGTCGTTCTGCTGGAGGGCGACGAACCCGGCGGTGAGCGCCATGACGAGGACGGCCGCGAGGGTCACGAGCAGGGTGCGGGTCCGCCGGGTGGAGCGGGCCGCGGCCCGGCGCTCCGCCGTGCGGGCCTCGCGAGCGGCGGCGAGGAAGCCTCGTTCGGGGCCGGTGAGCACGCGGTCCGCGGCTCCGTCGGCGAACAGTTCCTCCGCGCGGGCCAGCCGCAGGCCCCGGTACAGGGTTCCGGGGTCGCGCTCGTGCTCCAGCCAGGCGTGCGCGGCCTCGGTGAGCCTGCGGTGCTCGCGCAGCCGTTCGCGGTCCTCCTCCAGCCAGCCGTGCAGCCGGGGCCAGCAGTCGAGCAGGGCCTCGTGGGCGAGTTGTACGGCGTCCTCGTCCACGGTGAGCAGCCGGGCGCCGGCGAGGCTCTCCAGCACGGCGGGCACCTCGGGGTTCGCCCACTCGGACAGTTCCGTCCGGGACAGCGGCGCCGGGTGTCGGCGGCGCCCTGGCCCGGTTCGACGAGCCGCAGCAGCAGACAGCGCGCGGTCTCGGCCTGCGCGGGGGTGAGCCGTCCGTAGGCCTCCTCGGCGCTGGCCGCGATGGCGCCCCGCACTCCGCCCGCCGCCTCGTAGGCGTCCAGCGTCAGCAGCCGGCTCCGGCGCCGCCGCCAGGTCTCCAGGAGCGCGTGCGAGAGCATCGGGAGTCCGCCCGGCTGGTCCATGACCTCCTCGACGATGCGCGCGGTCAGCTCGCGCTCGACCAGGAGCCCGGCGGCCTGCGCCGGGCCGACGACCGTCTCGCGCAGTTCCCCGGCGGTCATCGGCCCCACCAGCAGACCGGCGCCGCGCAGCGCCTCCGCGAGCGGCCGGTGCTCGGCACAGCGGGGGTAGAAGTCGGCGCGTACGGCGATCAGCACCCGCAGCCGGCTCCGCGGGTCCCGGGCCGTGATCAGCAGGTCGATGAACCGGGCTCGCTCCTGCGGGTCCCGGCAGAGCGTGAAGACCTCCTCGAACTGATCGACCAGGACCCAGCTCTCCGGCTCGTGGTCGGCGGGGCTGAGCAGATGGCCGTAGCTGCTCGCGGGGGTGGGGCCGGGGGTGAGGATGCGCAGCACGGCCGGGCGGCTGCGCTCCCCGATCTTCTTGCGGAGCCGGGGCACGAGGCCGGCCCGCAGCAGTGAGGACTTGCCGCTGCCGGACGCGCCGAACACGACGGCGAACCGGTGCTCGCAGACGAGTTCCTCCAGTTCGGCGGCGAGCCGGTCCCGGCCGAAGAACAGCTCCCGGTCGTCGGGCTCGAACCGCGCGAGCCCCCGGTACGGCGGCACCGAACCGTCCGCCGGCTCGTCCCGCACCATGGCGGAGACGGCCGCCCTGGCCGCTTCCCAGCGCGCCTCCCATACGGCTAGGTCGCCGCCGCAGGCCCGTACGTACCCCTGGAGGACGGGCAGCGACGGCAGGCGGCGCCCGCCCGCGGCGTCGGACAACGTTGTCGCCGAGTAGCCGGCCGTGGACTCCATGGCGCGGTAGGACGGTTGTCCGGCGGCCCCGCGCAGTTCGCGCAGCCCGTGCGCGAGCCGTTGGACGGGCCCCGCCTCGGGATCGAGGGCCTTCTCTGGACGCCCCATGGACAGACCTCCGCCTGAGGTACGAAACCGGTATCCGGAGCGATGACCCTATGTTTCCGCCCATCTACCGGTAAACCCGGCCGGACGAACATCACAATCCGCGGGAATCGCCGCGCGCGGACGACGAGCCGGACAACCGGGGACCGGCGGGGTTGGCCGGAGTGACGGAAGGGACGTGCCGGACAACTCCCGCGGTCGCCAGCATCGGAGCACGAAGGCCGGAGTACCGGCTCACCGAGCAGGCTGGAGCACCCATGTCCCTCCCCTCCCCCACACCGTCGGCCACGCCACGCGGCCACCGGGTCCGGCGTGGCGCCGCCCTTCTGGGCGCCGCCCTCACGGCCGCGAGCGCGCTGGTGGCGGCGAGTCCGGCCACGGCCGGCGCGGCCGACTCGGTGCCCACCGAGCAGGAGCTTCTCTCCCAGTGCGGCAAGGCCGACTACTGCAAGTTCCACACCGACTCGCTGACCAAGGGCCTCGTCGGTGAGAAGCATCAGGTCGGTGGCGCCGCGTACAACTGCGGGGGCACCGTCCACCGCACCCTGACCTGGTCGGAGACGACGGGGGCGACGACCAACGCCAGCATCACCGCCTCCCTGGCCTCCGCGCTGTGGGAGCCGATCTCGGTCTCCGTGAGCGCGACGCTGGGCAAGTCCGTCGAGGAGAAGCACACGACGTCGGTCAGCGTCGACTACACGATGGAGCCGTACACGAAGTTCTGGATCACCCGGGGCACCGGCTACCAGATCATCGAGGGCGACTGGGAGCTGCACTTCGGGACGAAGTTCCACGGCCACTACTACTGGTACGACAACGGCTACCAGACCAAGGTCGAGGACCCGGACGGCGGCTGGGAGGCGTACAACTACACGCCCATGACCGACGCGGAGGTCAAGAGCCACTGCAACACCACCAGCCCGAAGGGCCGGGGCAAGACGACCGTGACGCACTACCTGCGCGGGGTCGAGGGCAACCGCAACGACCAGTGGGAGTACGTGAAGAACCGGGGTCCGGCCTACGTCAGGTCCTCGTCCTGAGGGAGGGACGCCACCGCGAGCGGGGCGCCCCACCGCCCCGCTCGCTCCTCACGCGTCGATCCCCTCCTGGAACGGTCCACCCGAGGTCCCGGGCACGCCCGGCGCGGACGGCTCCGCGGTGGCCAGGGCCACCGCGGACCGGCTCACCGCCGGGCTCTCGTACGGGGGGATCTCCTCGCCCGGCCCGTTCACCGGCACGTCCGCGCCCGAGGGCTACGACGCCGACGTGACCGTGACCGGGATCCCGTACACCTGCACCGTCGGCCGACCCCGCCGCCCGGCCGGTCGCCCTCCGCCCGGCCGGGCGGTTCTCCGGCGGTCGGGAGGACGCGGGCACCTGGCGGATACGCTGATGTCATGTCCTCTTCTCGCCGCACCGCCCGCCAGGCCGATCTCCTGGAGCGGCTGGTCACGCTGCTGGCGGCCGAGGGCTTCGCCTCGTTCACCCTGGACAGTCTGGCCGAGCGGCTGCGCTGCTCGAAGACCACGCTCTACCAACTCGCGGGAAGCAAGCAGGACTTGGTCCGGGAGGCGGTCAAGCACTACTTCCGCGGGGCGACCGAGGCGGTCGAGAAGAAGATCGCCGAGACCGCCGATCCGGCCGGCCGCGTCCAGGTGTACCTGACCACCGTCGCCGAGCAGCTCAGCCCGCTGTCCCGGACCTTCCTGGACGACATGGCGCGGTTCCCGCCCGCGCGTGAGGTGTACGAGGCGAACACCCGGCTCGCCGCCGACCGGCTGCGTCAGCTGATCGCGGAGGGGGTCGCGGTCGGCGCCTTCCGCGAGGTGCACGCCGCGTTCGTGGGCGAGGTCGCCGCCGCGACGATGCGGCAGATCCAGCTGGGCGAGGTCGGGACCCGAACCGGCCTGACGGACTCCGAGGCCTACGCACAGCTCGCGTCCCTGATCGTGCACGCCGTGTCGTCCTGAGCGTCCGCCCCGACCGGCGCCCGTAGACGGAATTCCGCGCGGGAGGGCGCTTTCGCACTCCCCACAGCCGTACGCAGAATGATACTTTGGTATCCACTTCAGTATCATTTCGAGGAGGCGCCCGATGCCCGCCACCCGCACGGTGCAGACGGAAGAGGCCGCCGACCTCCTCCAGCTGACTCGTACGTTCGCGTCCAAGGAACTGTCCCCCAAAGCCGCCGCCGACGAGGCCGACGGCACCTTCCCCCGGGACCTCTTCCGGACCCTCGGCCGCAGCGGCCTGCTCGGACTGCCCTATCCCGAGGAGTACGGCGGCGCGGGCCAGCCGTACGAGGTGTACCTCCAGGTCCTGGAGGAACTCGCGGCCGAGTGGTCGAGCATCGCGGTCGGCGTCTCCGTCCACGCGCTCTCCTGCTTCCCCCTCGCCGCCTTCGGTACCGAGGAGCAGCGCCGGAAGTGGCTCCCGGACATGCTCGGCGGCGAACTGCTCGGCGCGTACTGCCTGTCGGAGCCGCACGCCGGGTCCGACCCGGCCGCGATGCGCACCCGCGCGGTGCGCGACGGCGACCACTACGTGCTCGACGGGGTGAAGGCCTGGACGACCCACGGCGGGCACGCCGACTTCTACACCGTCATGGCCCGCACCTCGGACGACCGTACGCACGGCACGTCCTGCTTCCTCGTCCCCGCGGACGCGCCCGGGCTGAGCGCCGATCCGCCGGAGCGCAAGATGGGCCTCACCGGCTCGGCGACGGCGACCATGCGTCTGGAGGGCGTCCGGGTGCCCATCGAGCGCCGGATCGGCGAGGAGGGACAGGGGCTGCGGATCGCGCTGGCCTCGCTCGACTCCGGGCGGCTCGGTATCGCGGCCGTCGCCACGGGCCTGGCCCAGGGCGCCTTCGACCACGCGGTGCGCTACGCGCGCGAGCGGGAGACGTTCGGGAAGCCGATCATCGACCACCAGGGGCTCGCGTTCGTGCTCGCCGACATGGGGGCCGCGATCCACTCGGCGCGCGCCACGACGCTGGCCGCCGCCCGGCTGAAGGACCAGGGGCTGCCCTTCACCTCGGAGGCGTCCATCGCCAAGCTCGTGGCCACGGACAACGCCATGAAGGTGACCACGGACGCCGTGCAGGTGCTCGGCGGGTACGGCTACACCCGCGACTTCCCAGTGGAGCGCTACATGCGCGAGGCGAAGGTCATGCAGATCTTCGAGGGGACCAACCAGATCCAGCGCATGGTGATCAGCCGCGCGCTGAGCCGCCCCGACGGCGGCACCGTGACCGTGCTCGGCAAGGAGACCTGATGCGACTGGAGAACACCGCGGCCCTCGTCACCGGCGGAGCGTCGGGCCTCGGCGCGGCGACCGCGCGGGCCCTGGCGGCCGAGGGTGCGACCGTGTACGCGCTGGACCTCGCGGCGAGCGTCGAGCGGGCTCCCGAGGTGGAGGGGGTCACCCACCTGGCGGCCGATGTCACCGACCCCGAGCAGGTCGCGGCGGCCGTGGCGACCGCCGCCGGCGGCGGAGCACCCCTGCGTACGGTGGTCAACTGCGCGGGGATCGCGCCGTCGATGCGGATCGTCGGCAAGAAGGGTGTGCACGACCTCGCGCTGTACGCCAAGGTCGTGCAGGTCAACCTGATCGGTTCGTTCAACGTGCTGGCGCTCGCGGCCGAGGCCGTCGCCGCCACCGAGGCCGACGCCGAAGGACAGCGGGGCGTCGTCGTCAACACCGCCTCGGTCGCGGCCTACGACGGGCAGATCGGGCAGGCCGCGTACGCGTCGTCCAAGGGCGGTGTCGTGGGCCTGACCCTGCCGGCCGCCCGCGACCTGGCGCAGTACGGCATCCGGGTGTGCACCATCGCGCCGGGCATCGTGGAGACGCCGATGCTGGCCACGGTCTCGGAGGAGTTCCGCACCTCGCTCGCCGCCAGCGTCCCCTTCCCCCGCCGGCTGGCCCGGCCCGAGGAGTACGCCCAGCTGGTCCTGGCGATCATCGGCAACGACTACCTCAACGGCGAGACGATCCGCATGGACGCCGCCGTACGGCTCGCTCCGCGCTGACCGCCTTGCCGTTTCACGTCAGGTCGACGACGAGCTTGCCGAGCGCGCTGCGCGTCTCGATGGCGCGCAGCGCGTCCGCCGTCCCCGCGAGCGGGTAGGTCCCGCGCACCACGGGCCACAGCCGGCCCTCGGCGATCCGCGGCAGCAGCTGCGTCCACTGCTCGGCGAGGTAGCCGGGGCGCTGCCGGACGTACTCGGCCCAGGCGACGCCGAGCACACCGGAGTTGCCGAGCAGGAGCCGGTTGGTGCGCACGCTGGCGATGTCGCCCGAGGCGAACCCGAGGACCAGGAGGCGGCCCTCCGGTGCCAGGGCGCGGAGCGAGTCGGTCACCCTGTCGCCGCCGACCGGATCGACCACGATGTCGACGCCCCGCCCGCCGGTCAGCCCGCGGACCGCGTCGAGGAAGCCGTCCGGTGCCACGACCTGGTGGGCGCCGCAGTCCCGGGCGAGCCGCGCCTTCTCCTCGCTGGACGCGACCGCGATGACCTCGGCGCCCCAGGCGCGCGCGATCTGCACCGAGGCGGTCCCGAGCCCGCCGGCGGCACCGTGCACCAGGACCGTCCCGCCCGGCACGAGTCCGCCGCGCCGGGTGAGCGCGAAGTGCGCGGTGAGGTGGTTGACGACGAGCGCGGCGCCCTCGACGAACCCGATGCCGTCCGGGAGGGGCACCACATGGGCCGGGTCGACCGAGACGACCTCCGCGAGCCCCCCGAAGGTGAGGAAGGCCGCGACCCGGTCGCCCGCCCCGAACCCGGAGCCGTCGGGAGCGTCGAGGACGACGCCCGCCACCTCAAGCCCCGGCGCGAACGGCAACGGCGGCTTCACCTGGTAGAGGCCCCGGGTCGCGAGGAGGTCCGGGAAGGTGATGCCCGCGGCGCGCACCGCGACGCGGACGGCGGCGGCGTCGTGCGCGGGTTCGTCGATCTCCCGCACGACCAGGGCGTCGGGCCCGTCGTACGCCGTGATCAGCGCCGCACGCATGGTGCGTCCGGGCGTGCTCATGCGAGCGACTCCTCCCTGCGGCTCTCCAGTTCCCTGATGCGGGCGCGCTCGGCCCGCCGTTTGCGCTGTCGGGCGGTCCAGGAGGACAGTCCGACGGCGACGAACAGCATCGCGCCGTTGAACACCGGCTCGACCCACAGCGCGACGCCGACCTGCTGGAGCCCGGCGACCGCCACGCCCACGACGTAGACGGCGACCAGGGTGCCCATGATGTTGAAGCGGCCCGGAGTGATCGCCGTGGCGCCCAGGAAGGCACCCGCGAAGGCCGGGATGAGCAGGGAGTTCCCGGTGTCGGGGGTCGCGGCCCCGATGCTCGCGCCGAGGACGACTCCGCCCACTCCGGCGAGCACGGACGAGCTGACGAAGGTCAGCACGATGTACGAGCCCGCCGGGACGCCCGACAGTTCGGCGGCCCGCTTGTTGCTGCCGATCGCGTACATGCGGCGGCCCAGCGGCATCCGGTACATGACGACGGCGAGCGCGAGCACCGTGACGGCCGCGTACACGACCGGCAGTTTGAGCCCGAGGAGTTCGCCGCGCGAGATGTCGGTGAGGGCGGCGGGCGCGGCGCCGTAGACGCTCTCGCCCTTCGAGTACGCCAGGGTGACGCCGGTCAGGATGCTGCCGGCGGCGAGGGTCGCGATGAACGAGTTGATGCCGAACCGGGTGATCGCGATCCCGTTGGCCAGACCGACGACCGCCGACATGGCGAGGGCCGCCGCGATGGCCGCCACGACGGGTACCCCGTGCTGGAGGACGAGTCCGACGGTGAGCATCTGGGAGAGGCCGAACGTCGACGCGACGGAGAGGTCGAACTCCCCCACGACGAGCGGCAGTGTCACGGCCATGGCGAGGAAGACCACGGTGACCTGGTTGTTGAGGACCGCGCGGAAGTTGTCGACCGTCCCGAACGACTCGGGGCGCGCGAGGGAGAACCCCACGAACAGGACGACGAGCACGCCGACGAGCGAGTAGGTGCTCAGCAGGTTCGGGCCGAACAGGCGGCGGGTGCGCGCGGGCCGGTCCGGCGGCGGCGGGGACTTCTTTCCGGAGGTGGGTGTCATGGCGTCCTGGGCGGTCATTGCGGTTGCCCTTCACGTGTGCCGTTCGTGAGCGCGGTGAGCCGGTCGAGGGTGAGGTCGTCGCGGTCGTGCCGGGCGATGGCCTCGCCGTAGCGCATCACCAGGACCCGGTCGCTGAGCGCGAGCGTCTCTTCGAGGTCGGAGCTGGTGAGGAGGATCGACATGCCGTTGTCCCGGGCCCAGCGGACGCGGGAGTAGAGGTCCTCGCGGGCGCCGATGTCGACACCGACGGTCGGTTCGGCCAAGACGAGCAGGCGCGGTTCGGTGGCGAGCCACTTGGCCAGCAGCACCTTCTGCATGTTGCCGCCGCTCAGGGTGGACAGGGTCGCCTCGGGGTCGGCGGGGCGGACGCCGCTCTCGGCGAGCACGGCGGCAGCCCGGCGGGACTCCTCGCCGCGGCTCATCCGGGCGTTGGAGACCGGTGCCCGTCCGTCGAGGTAGAGGTTCTCGCGGGCGGTGAGGTCGACGGCGAGGCCGTCGCGCACCCGGTCCGGTGGCACGTACGCCACCCGGTGGGCGCGGTGGCGCGGGGTGGCCGTGGGCCGGTAGGGCGCTCCGTCGAGCAGCATGCCGCCGCCGTCCGCGGCGGCGACACCGGCGACGATCTCGCCCACGAGGAGGTGTCCCGAGTCGGGCAGTCCCGTCACGCCGAGGATCTCGCCGGGGGCGATGTCGAACGACAGCGGGACGAGCCGCTCGTGCGCGATGTCCCGCACGCGCAGGCGCGGCACGGCGGAGGACAGGATCGCGCGCCGCTCGCGGCGGTCGGTGGTGACGTCCTGCCCGACGACCAGCGCCGCGAGTTCCCGGCCGGTCAGCCCGGCCGCCGGGCGGCTCGCCACGACGGCGCCGTCGCGCAGGACGGTGACCTGGTCGCAGACCGTCAGGCATTCGTCGAGGGCGTGACTGATCAGGACGCAGGCGACGCCCTGTGCGGCGAGGTCGCGGATGCGCTGGTAGAGGCGCCGGGCGTCGAGGGCTCCGAGGTTCGCGGTCGGTTCGTCGAGGATGAGGACGTCGGCCCGCAGGGCCAGCGCCCGCGCGATCGCCACGAGTGTCTGCTCGGCGATCGGCAGGTCCGAGACGAGCGTGTCGACGTCGGTGCGCATCCCGACGCGTCGCAGGGACGTCTCGGCCAGTGCGCGCAGCGCCGCGCGGTCGATCAGGCGCCGGCGGCGGGGGAAGCCGACGACGAGGGCGATGTTCTCGGCGATGGTGAGGCCCGGGGACAGCGCCCGGTCCTGGTGGATGATCGCGAGTCCCAGTGCCGTGACGGCCGAGGGGCGGTGATGCGGCGGGAGGGTGACGCCGCCGACCGTGACGGTGCCGGCGTCCTGTGTCTCGGCGCCGCCGACGATCTTCACCAGGGTCGACTTGCCCGCGCCGTTGGCTCCGAGCAGGCCGTGGATCTCGCCCCGGCCGACGCTGAGGTCCGCGCCGGCCAGGGCGACGGCGCCGCCGTACACCTTGGTCAGGCCCCTCACCCGCAGGGCGGGTGCCGCGTCCGTGTCCCGTCCCGCGGCGTACGGGTGGCCGCCTGTCATGTCAGGAGACCCCCCAGATCTTCTTGTACTCCGAGGCGAAGTCGACCATCCCGCTCCACTTGTCGATGTCGGTGCCGGCGGGGACGGTCGCCCGGTCGAAGGTCACGACGCCGAGGCCGGTCCGGTCACCGGGGAGGTAGGGCTGCTTGGCCATGCCCCGGACGACCTGGTCGACGGTGGCCCATCCCGCCCAGGCGGGCGAGGCACCGGCGTTGTAGAGCACCTGGCCGCTCTTGAGGGCTTCGAGGCCGGTCGAGTCGGCGTCCTTGACCAGGATCTTGACCTGGTCGGACTTGCCGGCCGAGGCGACCGCCTGGACGGCCGCCGGCAGGCCCACCGAGTAGGGCAGGACCAGGGAGGTCGCGGTCGGGTCCTTGGCCAGGGCACCGGTGACGATCGAGTTGACCTTGGTCGGGTCGGCCGCGTCGGTGATCTTCCAGGACACGTCGGTGGTCCGGCAGCCGGAGCAGGTGGCCATGACCTTCTTGTACTGGCCCATCGCCTCGATGAGGGACGGCGCGGAGGGGTCGGTGACGACGATCGAGTCGGCCTTGCCGTTCGTGCGGGCGATCTCGGCGTAGGCGAGCAGCGACTCCATCAGCGGCATGCGGAACGACACGTAGGCGTCGTACAGGGTGCCGGACTTCGGCCGGGTGTCGCCGTTGACGACCGTGATGATGCCCTTGGAGCGGGCCTCGGCGAGCTTGTCGCCGACGGCGAGGGTCGGGACCGCGATGCCGATGATGGCGTCCGGGCCGCGGCTGATCGCGGTGTCGAACGCCTGGGAGTAGCCCTGGGGCGTGCCGCCGCCGTCGATGATCTCCGCCGTCCAGCCGAGCGCCTTGGCCGCGGCGACGACGCCGTTCGCGGAGGACATGCAGGCCGTGGCGCTCTTGGAGCAGGCGATGACCTGGAGGTCGGCCTTCGCGGCCGGTTTCGGGGCCGACGTGGGGCCCTTCCAGCTGGTGTAGGGCGTGATCTGGCCGGGCTTCACCGGGAAGTCGCCGGCGCTGTACGAGAACTTGCCCATGGTGCTGGTGACGAGGGTCTCGGCCTCCTTCGCCACGGCGTTGGTCGCCGTCTTGCCGAGGTCGGTCGACGTGGTCGAGTCCGATCCGGAGCCGCACGCGCTGAGCAGGACGGTCGCCGCGAGGGTGATGCCGCCGAAGGTCAGGTGGACTCTTCTGCCGGCGGCACGCCTTCGTGCTGTGGAATTCATGCGATCTCCTCCTTGAGATCAGCAAGGGCGAACCACTGTTAGCCCACTTTCGAGAGGCTAGGCTTGGCTCAAATCAGCTGTCAATAACCGCGTAATCCCTTGTGGAAACCCTTACGCGCGGGCACGTGAGGCCGGAACAGGCAGCACGGAGGGAGCACGGACCTACCCGGCGTTCGTCCAGACGAAGTCGGCGGGGTCCACATGCCGGGTCATCGTGAAGTAGTCGACGATGCGCCACGGGGACGCGGCCACGACGCGGCCCGCCGCGTTGCGGTACCAGTTCGTCATCTTGGGGTGCACCCAGACGAGCTTCGCGTGCGCGGCGTCGACCGCCTCGTTGTACGACGCGCACACGTCCGCCCTGCACTCCATGGTCCGCAAGCCGTTCGCGTCCAGCAGACCGAGCGCCTCGACGACGTACCGGACCTGCCATTCGACGATCGTGAAGAAGCTGCCGCCGTGCCCGAGGCCGGTGTTGGGCCCCGAGAGCAGGAAGAGGTTGGGGAAGTCCGGCACGGTCATCCCCAGGTACGCGCGTGCGTCGTGCTCGCCCCACACCTCGCCGAGGAGCCGTCCGGACCTGCCGCGCACCCGCATCGGGTGGAGGTAGCGGGTGCTCTCGAAGCCCGTGGCGAGCACGACGACGTCCGCCTCGTGGTGCTCGCCGGCGGTGTCGACCAGGCCGGTCGGCGTGAACGCGCGCACGCCCTCGGTGACCAGGCGGACGTCCTCGCGGCACAGGGCGGCGTACCAGCCGTTGTCCAGCAGCATGCGCTTGCCGAACGGGGGGTAGTCCGGCAGGCACTTCGCCAGCAGGTCCGGCCGGTCCCGCAACTGCCGCTCCACGTACCGGGTGTAGAAGCGGCGGTGCCCGTCGTTGACGGCGTTGACCGAACGGCCGTCGGTGTCCCAGTCCGGGTCGATCTCCAGGGACGGGTGCACCCGGTCGTTGAAGATCCAGTTGAGCTTGGCGCGGTACCAGCGGCGGTAGTACGGGACGTGCTCCATGAGCCGGTGGACGCCGGGGTCCACCGGCCGGAAGTAGTCCGCGTTGTGCGCGATCCACTGGGGCGATCGCTGGAAGACGGTGAGCGACGCGGGTGTCCCGGCGACGGCGGGGACGATCTGCATCGCGCTGGCCCCCGACCCGACCACCGCGACCCGGCGCCCCGCGAGGTCGATCCCCGCGGGCCAGCGCGCGGAGTGGAACGCCTCGCCGCGGAAGCCGTCCCGGCCGGGCAGGTCGGGCACCTTGGGCCGGTTGAGCACACCGACGGCCGAGATCACGGCGTCGGCCCGGGTCGTCGTCTCGGTGCCGTCCGCCGCGCGCAGGGTCGCCGTCCAGGTCCCGTCGGCTGCGGTGTACTCCAGGTCGGTGACCTCGGTGCCGAAGACGATGCCGCGGCGCAGGTCGTGCCGGTCCGCGAAGGCCTCGAGGTAGGCCTGGACCTCGTCCCGCTTGCCGAAGAAGGTGCTCCAGGGGTGCGGTTCGAAGGAGAACGAGTAGAGATGGCTGGGCGTGTCCACGCCGCATCCGGGATAGGTGTTCTCCCACCAGCCGCCGCCGACCCGCTCGTTCTTCTCGACGACCATGTGGTCGACGCCGGCCTCCCTGAGGCGCAGGCTCGACAGCAGGCCCGCCACGCCCGCGCCGATGACCAGCACCTTCGTCCGCCGGTCCGGCCGGGGAGGCGGCACCGGGGAGGTCACCGGGCGGTGGCCGAGGAGTTCGGCCATCATCGGTTCGTACTCGGCGGGGACGTCCTCGCCGTTGACGAAGGCCAGCAGTTCCAGCAGGAGTTCGCCCTCGGGACGCGGCACCGCGGGCGGCGCTCCCGAGTTCCAGGCCTTGACGGCGGCCAGGGCTCCGCGTCTGACCTCGTCCCGCGTCTTCTCGCTCAGGCCGCCGGTGAGGTTCTCGTCCATGCCGGCGCTGCGGGTCGGCCGGTAGCGGTCGGAGAGCCAGATCCGGTCGCCGGTGAGCTGGAAGGTCACGGCCAGGAGTACGGGGATGTTCGCGAGCCGGAGAGCCGACTCGAGTTCCGCCGGGTCGAGGACCTGCGGTCGGGGGGAAAGGATGTCGGTCACGCCATCGATACTAACGACGGATAGTTTGGAATGGCCAGAGTCATCGACGGCATGGACCTCGAAGCATGGTTGACCTGGTGAAAAGGTGCATCATCCTGCCGCATGGTGCTTGACATGAGGTTCGTCGCAGCCGCAGGATGCCGATCAGGTGAGCTAACAACCGTAAGTTCCGGCCCTGCGGGATCGAAGGACGAGAACATGGACCTGATCGACGTCATGCGCACCACCGGTACCTGCCGGTACTACACCGACCGGCACGTTCCGGACGAGGCCCTCTACGCGGCGTTCGACGCGGCGCGCTGCGCCCCGCAGGGCGGCAACCGTCAGCCCGTACGTTTCGTCGTCATCCGCGACCAGGACACCAAGCAGGCGCTGTCCGACCTCTACCAGCCGATGTGGCGGGCGTACTACGACGGGATCCACTCCGGTGCCGTGCGGGTGGGAGCCGTGCCGAAGACCGTCGAGGCCGCCGACCACTTCGCGCGCAACCTCGCGCACCATCCCGTGCTCGTGGTGGTGTGCGCCGAGATCGAGAGCCTGCACGCCACCGACTCGGCGCTGGACCGCGTCAGCGTCGTCGGCGGAGCCTCGGTCTACCCGACCGTGCAGAACTTCTGCCTGGCCCTGCGCGACCAGGGCATCGCGTCGGCGCTCACCACGCTGCTGTGCTCCGTCGAGCCCGACGTGACCGAGCTGCTCGGCATCCCGGAGGGCTTCCTGACCGCCGCCCACCTCGCGGTCGGCTATCCCGCCAAGCCCTTCCCCACCAGGCTGACGCGGACGCCGGTCGAGGAGTTCGTCTACCTCGACACCTTCGGCTCACCGCTGTTCGGGTCCTGATCCCTCCGACCGACTGGAGGTCCCGATGACCGATCCCTCCCCCGTGCACCGCTCGCCGCTGGGCCGCGCCACGATCGGCGACCAGCTGCGCCGCCACGCCCTCAACCAGCCGGACAAGAACGCCGTCGTCTCCTACACCGCCGACGGCGAGCGGCTCGTGTGCACCTACGCCGAACTCGACCGGCGGGCCAACCGGGTCGCGCACGCCTTCCTCGCCCACGGCGTCGGCCGGGGCGACCGGGTCGCGGTCATGTCCCGCAACCGGGCCGAGACGGTCGTCGCGTACTACGCGGCGCTCAAGATCGGCGCCAGCTTCACCGGCATCAACCCGATGTTCCGCTCCGACGAGGTGCTCCAGCAGCTCGCGCACGCCGAGCCGGCGGTGCTGGTGGTGGCGCGGGAGCTGCTGCCCGTGGTGGACCCGGTGCTCGGCAAGGCGCCCGTGCCCCTGGCCGTCGTCCTCGGGGACACGGCGCCGGACGGACCGGGCGGACCGTGGATCGCCTGGGCCGCGCTGCACGAGGGCCGGCCGGAGACGGAACCGGAGTGCGAGGTCGACGAGAACGACCTCGCGCTGATCGTGTACACCAGCGGCACCGAGTCGGCGCCCAAGGGCGTGATGATCCCGCACCGCAACTACATGATCTCCACGACGCCTTCGTGGACCTGGGGTCTTCGTGTGACGCCGGACGACGTGTGGCTGTTCGCCATGCCGTTCCACTCGATCGCCGGCATCGGATGCCTGACCTCCCTCACCCTGATCGGCGCGACCGTCGTACTGCCGAGCAGCCTGGAGCCGGGGGTGACGCTCGCGACGATCCGCGACGAACAGGTCAACGTGGTGGCGCAGACACCGACCCTCTTCCTCTCCCTGTGCCGGCACCCCCTGTTCGGCCCCGCTTCGGTCGGCTCGGTCCAGCGCTGCCTGACCTACGGCGGGATGCTGTCGCAGTTCGCCACCGACGCCTGGGCGAACGCCGCTCCAGGCATGGTCTGGGGCACGTACTGGGGGCAGGGGGAGCTGACCCAGCTGGGCTCGGTCGGCTTCTTCCGGACCCTCGCGGAGGTGCCCGACGAGGACCCGACCTGGATCGGGAAGGCGGTCCCGCACCTGGAGACCCGCGTGGTCGGGCCGGACGGGCAGGACGCGGAGATCGGTGAGCTGTGGTGCCGGTCGCCGTCCGCGATGGTCGGCTACTACAAGGAACCGGAGAAGACGGCCGCGGTCATGCGCGACGGCTGGATCCACACCGGGGACATCGTCCGCGTCGACGCCGACCGCAACCTGTTCTTCTACGATCGCAGCAAGGACGTCATCAAGACCGGGGGCCTGAACGTGTCCTCGCAGGAGGTCGAGCGGGTGCTGCAACGGCATCCCGCGGTGCTGCGTTCCGCGGTCGTCGGCCTGCCCGACGACTACTGGTCGGAGGTCGTCACGGCGTTCGTGATCCTCCAGGACGGCGCCGGCGTCGCGGAATCCGATCTCATCGCCCACTGCAAGGCCTCGATGGCGTCGTACAAGGCGCCCAAGTCGGTGCGGATCGTCGAGGCGTTCCCCACCGACGCGCAAGGCAAGGTGCTCAAGCGCGAGTTGCGCGCGAGCCGTTCGACGGAGGAAGTCCGATGACCGCGCCCGAGAGCGCCGAGAACATCGCCCCGCTGCACCTGGCGAGCGAGCCCGCCCCCAAGAAGAAGCCCTCGCGCCGCGACGAGATCGTGACGGCCGCCGCGCAGTTCTTCGCCGAACGCGGGTACCACGACGTCGGGATGCGCGATGTCGCCGAGGCCGTCGGCATCCGCGGGGCCAGCCTCTACAACCACTTCAAGTCCAAGGAGGAGATCCTCTTCGAGATCGCGCTGATCGTGGTGCGCAGCTCGGTGGACGGCTACATGACGGTGCTCGACGAACCCGGCACCCCGGCGGAGCGCCTCGCCGCGCTGAGCCGCGGCCATGTCATCCACGTCGCCTCGCGCCGGGTCGAGTACCGCGTCGTGTGGACCGAGGTCAAGGCACTCAGCACCGAGCACCGCAGGACCGTCGACGACTACATGCGCTACTACCAGCGGCGGGTCCGCGACGTCGTCATGGCGGGCGCGCGCAAGGGCGAGTTCAAGGTGGTCAACCCCCGGCGCGCCTCGGTGGCGCTGATGGACATGATCAACGGCATCAGCGGCTGGTTCACCCCGTCGATGGACTGCGACGAACTGGCCGACGACTACATCCGCTTCGGCATCGGAGGCGTCCTGCACTACGACGGCGACATGGACGACCTGTGCGCCACCGCCACCAGGATGACCGACGCCATGGGCTTCGTCGCCCCCCGGGCCTCATGACGGCCGGCCCCCTGGCCGGGCTGCGGGTCGTGGAGTTCGCCGGCATCGGTCCCGGCCCGCACACCGCGATGCTGCTCGCCGACCTCGGCGCCGAGGTCGTCCGGCTGCAACGGGACACCCACGACGACTCGCCCGACGGCATCACCACCCAGGACGTCATCGTCCGCCGTGGCCGCCACACCGTGCCCACCGACCTCAAGGACCCCGACGACCTCGCGTCCGTCCGCCGGCTGCTGTCCATGGCGGACGTCGCGATCGAGGGCTTCCGCCCCGGCGTCCTGGAGCGTCTGGGCCTGGCGCCCGACGACCTCGTCGAGGGCAATCCGCGCCTGGTCGTCGCCCGGCTGACCGGCTGGGGGCAGCACGGCCCCGAGGCCCAGGTCGCCGGGCACGACCTCAACTACCTCGCGGCGAGCGGCGTACTCGACGCCATCGGCCGCCCCGGCCGGCCCCCGGTCCCGCCGCTCAACCTCGTGGCGGACTTCGGCGGCGGCTCCATGTTCGCCGTGTTCGGCATCCTGTCGGCGATCGTCGAGCGGGAGCGCTCGGGGCGCGGGCAGGTCGTCGACGTCTCGATGGTGGAGGGCACGCTGACCCTGTCGGCGATGGTCTGGTCATGGCGTGCGGCGGGACGCTGGCCCGGGGGCCGCGGCACCAACATCCTCGACGGCGGCGCCCCGTTCTACGACACCTACGCCTGCTCCGACGAGGGGCTGATGGCCATCGGAGCCCTGGAACCCAAGTTCTACGACCTCGCGCTCAAGGGCCTTGGGCTCGACCCCGGGGAACTGCCCGCCCAGTACGACCGCGCGGGTTGGCCGGAGCTGCGCCGGGCGATCACGGCTGCCTTCGCGAGCCGTACCCGTGCGCAGTGGGCCGCGGTGTTCGAGGGGTCCGACGCCTGCGTGACACCGGTGCTCAGCTTCTCCGAAGCCGTCGAACACCCACACCTGGTGGACCGTTCCGCGTTCGTCTCGGTGGACGGCCTGACCCAGCCCGCCCCTTCGCCGCGCTTCTCCCGGACTCCCGCGCCGGCCCCGGCCGCGGAGGTCTTCGGCACCCTGGAGAACATCGTCGGCCGGTGGGCGGCGAGCGGCCTCCCGGCGACCGGGGCGCGGGCCTCATGACGAACCTCGCGCTGCTCCTGGAGGAGACGGCGGCACGGCACGCCGACCGCGCGGCCGTCGTCGCGGAGGGCCGGACCCTGACGTACGGCGCCCTCGACCTGCGCTCCGCCCAGTTCGCCTCGATGCTGACCGGACACGGTGTCCGGCCCGGCGACCGGGTGGCGCTGTCGTGCACCAACGGGCCGTTCTTCCCGATCGCCTACTACGGCATCCTCAAGGCGGGCGCCGTCGTCGTCCCCCTCAACGTCCTGCTGAAGGGCGGCGAGATCGCCTACCACCTCCACGACTCGGGCGCCGTGGCGCTGGTGGCGGCCGTGGGCGACGACGCGCTGCCCCTGCGCCGGAGCGCGTCGGAGGGTTTCGCGGCCGTGGAAGGCTGCCGGGAACTCGTCCTGATGGACCCCGCGGGCGAGCACGGACCGTCGGCCTTCCTGTCCGGACTCGACGATCAGGACGGCGACCGGAGGGCTGCCGTACGTGGCGACGAGGACACCGCCGTGATCCTCTACACGAGCGGCACCACGGGCCGGCCGAAGGGCGCGGAGCTGACCCACGCGAACCTGCGCGGCAACGCCGAGGTGTCGGCCCCGCTGTTCGGGGCCGACGAGGAACGGCCCGACACCCATCTGTGCGTCCTGCCGCTGTACCACTCCTTCGGGCAGACGGTGGTGATGAACTCCGCCGTGCGGTTCGGCGGCACGATCGTGACCCTCCCGCGCTTCGAGCCGGACGCCGCGCTGAACGCCTTCGCCGAGCACGGCATCACGGTCTTCGCGGGCGTGCCCACCATGTACTGGGGCCTGCTCCGGGCACTGGAGAACCGGCCCGCCGGCCCACCGCCCGCGCCCTCGCTGCGGCTGGCGCTGGCCGGCGGATCGGCGCTGCCGGTGGAGCTGGCGCGGGAGTTCCACGCCCGGTTCGGCCTGCGGGTGCGCGAGGGCTACGGCCTCTCGGAGACGTCGCCCGTCGCGTCGTTCGCGCCGCCGGACACGGTGCCGCGCCCAGGCTCGATCGGCGTGCCGATCCCCGGGGTGCGGATGGCGCTGATCGCCGACGACTGGACGCGGCTCGACGGTCCGGACGCGGTCGGCGAGATCGTGATCAGCGGCCCGAACGTGATGAAGGGCTACCACGGCCGCCCCGAGGCGACCGCCGAAGTGATCCGTGACGGGTGGTTCCGCTCGGGCGATCTCGCACGCCGTGACGAGGACGGCTACTACTACATCGTCGACCGCGCCAAGGACATGATCATCCGCGGTGGTTTCAACGTGTACCCGAGGGAGATCGAGGAGGTCCTGATGACCCATCCCGCGATCTCGCTGGCCGCGGTCGTCGGGGTGCCCGACCCCAGACACGGCGAGGAGGTCAAGGCGTACGTCGTTCTCCGCGCGGGCGCGTCCGTCGAAGCCGGGGAACTGGTCGCGTGGTCGCGCGAACGCCTGGCGGCCTACAAGTACCCGCGGCTCGTGGAGGTACGGGACGGGTTCCCGATGACCTCGACGGGCAAGATCCTCAAACGGGAGCTGCGATGACGGCGACGGTTCCGGGCCCCTGGTTCCTGGAGGACTTCGCACCCGGCCAGGTGTTCACGACCCAGGGCCGCACCGTGACCGAGTCGGACATCGTGTCGTTCGCCGCCACGACCTGGGACACCAACGAGGTCCACACCGACTCCGTCCGGGCCGCCGAGGGCCGCTTCGGCGAACGGATCGCCCACGGACTGCTCGGCATGTCGATCGCCATGGGCCTCGTCTCCCGCCTCGGCGTCTTCGAGGGATCCTCGATCGCACTGCTGGCGGTCGAGGAGTGGCGTTTCCTGGCGCCGATCCGCATCGGGGACACCGTCCGGTGCCAGGTCGAGATCCTGAGCACGCGCCGTACGAACGCGGGTGATTCGGGGGTCCTGGACCGCCGACTGACACTCTTCGGCGCGGAGGAGGCCGTAGTCCAGCAGGGACGGATCCCTCTGCTGGTCAAGACGAAGACACACCCTGGGGCACCCTCCGGGAGCACCACCCGATGACCAGCAGGGCGGGCTCCGGGGACGCACAGCCGGGGGCGTGACACGGGATTAGGGAACTACGGGAAATACGGGCACTACGGGCACTACGGGAGCAGAGGTCACCGCCCCGCCGTTCCCCCCGTGGCCAGCAACCCGTTGACCACCAGCGCGGCGAGCGCCTCGGCGGTGGCCGTGAGCTGTTCCGGCGTGGCGGCCTCCGCCCGGCCGAGGCGCCGCGCCAACGGTCCGTCCAGCATGCCGGAGACCGGCGGGATGACGGCGAAGAACAGCACGTCGCGCGGAACGGACGCCATCCGCCCGGCCGCGACGAGCCGCTCCACGCTGGGCAGCAGGAGTTGGAGAGTCGGGGCGATGTAGCCCTCATAGAGGTAGTCCAGCCGTTCCGTGTCCCGGGAGAACTCGTCCACGAAGATCCGCCCGATCAACGGCGTCTCGACCGCGGCCCGATAAAAACCGGCGATGAGCATCCGCAGGCACTCGGCGTCGTCGAGCTCGGGATCCGGCTGTGGCAGCCCCACCAGTTGCGCGCCCAGGGCCGAGTCGATCACCGCACGCCAGAAGGCGGCCTTGGAGCCGTAGCGGTCGTTGATGAAGTTGTGGCTGACACCGAGGCGGCGGGCCAGCTCCCGCGCTGAGGCCCGGTCGTAGCCCAGCTCCGCGAAGGCCTCCAGGCCGCGCCGCAGGATGCTCTCCTCCTCGGGCACGGCCCGCGTGTCCGCACTCGGCCGCCCCGGCCGCCCCGGACGCCGAGCTGACTCGACTCTTGCTTCCACGTTTCGCCTCCAAGGTGCTCGGACGTTCCCGCACGGCCGTCGTACAGACGGGGCGGCCCCGAAGCCATGACAGACCCAGCATACTTGACGACTGTCAGATTTCAGGCGATCCGGCTCACCGTCCGGAGCGCCGACGGATGCGGCCCCTTCCGGAATGGGCGCCTGCGACGATCGTTCGGCTCGCCCGGCTTCGCCGCGAGCAGACCCATCAGAGGGGTCTGGTGTGCGCGAGCGCCGGCGTCCCGGGAGGGCCGAAGGCCGTCAATTACGGGCACGACGACAGGCACCTGAGCGAGGCCCATCGGTCCGAGCATGGCCTGGCCTGTGTTCTGGCCACCCACTCGGATGTTGCCTGTCTTGTAAGGCGTCTACCTTGGCGTGCGGCTTCAGAACGCCCTGCCCTCGCGTTCGGTCTATGTCGCGCCATTCCGGCCGCAGTCCGGCCAGATTCGTGGTGAGGAAGTACGCGACCCCGCAGGTGAGCAGCACCGGCACGAGTCCGACAGCGGTGACCGCCGCCCCGGCGAGGAGCCCGCCGAGAGGGATGCCGGCCCAGGCCAACGAGTCACCGAGTGCGTTGACCCGGCCCAGCATCCGGCGCGGCACCCGCTCGACGAGGACGGCCCCCAGCACCGGGTTGACGAAGCCGGCACCGAACCCGCTCACCGCGAAGACGGCCAGTACCGTCCCCAGCGGGGCGTCGAAGGCGAGGATCAGGAACCTCGGTGCCCCCGCCAGCAGGAACCCCGTGAGAACCACTGCCCGCCGCCGCAGCCGGTGCGCGACCACTGCGGCGATCAGGCTCCCGCCGACCGCCGCGGCCCCCATCGTGCTGCCCATCAGGCCGATGGCGGTGGGCCCGTTGCCGGACTGCCTGGCCCAGACAGGTACGAGCACCGAGGTGATCGCCGCGTCCAGCAGGTTGGTGACGGCGACCATGACGATGACGGTGATCAACAGCGGCTCGCCGCGCAGGAACGTGAAGCCCTCGCCGAACCGCCGCCAGTAGCCCGGTCCCGTCTCGCCGGCGGGCGAGCGGGCTTCCTCGGCCGTGTGCCCCATGCCGCGAGGCAGCGCGAGTTTGATGATCACCGATCCGAGGGCGAAGCAGCCCGCGTTGACGGCGAGTCCGGTCAAGGGACCGAACAGCGCCACCAGGGATCCGCCGGCCGCCAGGCCGACGGTGGAGGCGAGCCGCTCGATCACGCCGGACAGACCGGTGGCTCGCTCCAGCGGCACCCGGCCGCGTTCTGCCGCCTCCGGGACCATCACCTCCTTGGCCAGGTCGCCGGGGCCCCGGGCCGCGCCGATCACCGCGACCAGAACCAGCAGAAGGGGAAAGGAGAGCAGGTTCAAGGTGTGGAGCAGGGGAACCGCGGCGGCGGCGGTCGCGCTGGCCAGATCGGTGGTCCAGGAAACGGCCCGCGGGCCGGTCCGGTCCACCAGCGGTCCGGTGAGCGCTTTGACCACCACGTAGGGAGTCATCTCGCAGAAGGCGACCAGTCCGGTCCGGGTGGCGCTGCCGGTGGTGACGAGGACGAACCAGGGCAGGGCCACCACGGAGATCCGGGTGCCGGTCAGTGACACGGCCATGGCCGCCAGCACCCCACCCAGCGGCCGTAAGGACCTTGTGCCGGGTATGCCGCCGGCCCGCGAGGCGCCGTCGGTCATGGCGTCGCGCTTCCTTCCGCTTCCTGCGAGCCGGCAGGCAGCGACGACGCGGTAGGCGCGTCCAGTTCGGGCAGGATCTGCGTGATCACGGCGACCCGTTCGGCTCCCTCTGGGGCACTTGCCGCCGTCTCCGGGTCGTCCCGCCGGTAGCGCGCGATGACGTCCGCCAACTCCCGGTACAGGGCGGTGGCTTCCTCGGGCGTGAGCCTCAGGGCCCAGTCACTCATGTCGAAGGTGTTCCGCCAGGCGCGGGGCATCGTCTGAAGCTCGTTCAGGGTCTGCTGTGTGCGCAGGGTGTAGATGGCGGCGACGGACTGCTGGTAGGCCAGCGCGGCCTCGGGCTCCCGCTCGGCCAGCTCCGGATCGTTGAACCAGGTCGTCCGGTGCACCGAACGCCACCAGCGCTCTCGCGCGTTCCCGCGTCCGGTGTCCTCCTCGACGAAACCGGCCGCGCCGAGCTGCCGGAGGTGGTAGCTGGCCGTACCGGAATTCACGCCCAGCCGCTCCGCGAGGCGGGTGGCCGTCGACGGACCGTACTTCCGCAGCAGCCCGACCACCTGCACTCGCACCGGATGCGCCAAGGCACGCAGCCCCTTGGCATCCAGGACAACAGAGTCCTCTTCATCGTTCGGGCCATCCGGCCTCTCCACCACATCAGCCATACGGCACACGGTAGTTCGCAAAGAGTTCTTCGCAAAAGGTTCTTCGCGAAGAATCCTTTGCGAAGAACTCTTTGCGGTGATGGCCAAGCCGCGACGAACGTCGAAGAAGCGCGAACCTGCTCCACCGGAACGCGGATCGAGCTACGGCCTCAGGCCCTTCAGGCGGTTGACGCCTTCTCGGTGGGCGCAAGCCGCGTCCGCACCCCGTGCTGCCGGCGCTGCGCCCAGCGGACAGCACGGGGTGCCGCCAGGCCTGTCAGCGCGAACATGGCTCCCGCGACGTACCACCCGGGGCGGCCCCAGGTGATGCAGAGCGCGATGAGCAGTCCCGGTCCGAGAGCTTCGGCGAGGCCGGCGCCGAGGCCGAACACGCCCAGGTACTGGCCGGTGGCGTGCTGCGGGGCGAGAGCGAAGGAGATCTCGAAGCCCGCGGCGGAGTGCCATAGTTCGCCGATCGTGTGGATCACCACCGCGGAGATCAGCAGGGCTGCGGCGGCCCACGCCGGTATGCCTGCGGACATCGAGATCAGCGAGCAGGCGATCAGGAAGGCCACGCCCGCCCGGCGGTAGGCGTGTGCTCCGGCGGCGGGGGAATCGACGTTGCCGCTGGCCCGCACCTGGAAGGCGACGACGATGACGGTACCGGTGAGCATGGTGGCCGAGATGAGCCAGTGCGGGGCGCTGGTGGCACCGACGATCCAGAGCGGGACGGCCACGGTGAGGACCTTGAACTGGATGGCCATGATGCCGTCGAGAGCGGTGAGCAGCAGGTAGGGACGGTCCCGCAGGGCGCCCCATCGAGGACCGCCCGTGGTGGGGAGGGGCGCGACGGGCGGCAGGAGGACCAGGACCGCCGCGGAGACCAGGAAGGCGATCGCGTTGCCGATGACCATCAGCTGATAGGCGGTGAGCGTGCCCACCTGGACGACCCAGCCCGCCAGCACGGCACCGACGGAGATGCCGACGTTGGTCACCGCACGGAGGTAGGCCCGGAACTCCTGGGGACGGTCGCCTCCGTAATGCCGGATGAGCGGGGAGCGGGCGGCGATTCCGGCCGCCTTCGCCGCGGCGGCGCAGCAGACCGCGAGGACGAACGACCAGAAGCCGTCCGCCAGGACGAAGCAGGCCGTGGCCAGCGCCTGGGCGACCAGGGTGGCCGCGTAGATGCCGCGTGCTCCGTGCCGGTCGGCGAGGTGACCGACCGCGACGCCCAGGGCCAGCGCGAGAAGACCGGCGATGCCGAGCCCGAGCCCCACCTGGCTTGCCGGAAGATGGACCGCCTCGGTGAAATACAGCACTCCGGCGGTGAGGTAGAGGCCGCTGCCGACGGTGTAGACGAAGTTCGAGGCCGCGAGGACGCGCTGCGGCCCGGCGTTCGGAATCAGGCGGGGCATGGCAGGCTCCACGTCCTCGACGCACAGTAAGGGCCCGCCCAGCTTGCTGCACATTACTTGCAATAACAAGTAGGTTGCCTTAGCCGGGTGACTCCGTCCGGCCTTCGCGCACCGTGCGGGGCGGCCGTTTCCACCCAGTGGCCTTGGCCGCCTCGGTGCGAGCGGCGCCGGCGCCGCGGGCGGCCCGTCCTTCCCGCAACGGGCGGAACTCCGTCGACGAGGGCGACGGTCCGGGTGACATCGTTGGCGTTGGCCGCAGTGGTGACGACTTTGAGCGGAGTGCCGCGTCCGTCGCAGATCAGATGGTGTTCACTGCCCGTCTTCCGCCGGTCGACCGGCGACGGCCCCGTGTCCGGGCCCCCCGCTTTCCGCACGGGTGCGGGAGCCGTCCACACACGCGCGGGACAAGTCGAGTTCGCCGGCCGCGTTCAGTCGACGAGCAGGATGCGGTGCAGCCGCCGTACGCCAACAGCCCCTATGACCAGGCAACTTCGAAATCCGCTTCCGCGAGACGGAAGCGCCATTGCGGCCCCCCAAATCCTCCCCGGACGATGTCACCACGCCACAGAGACGGGAATCAGCCGCCATGCCACACATCACCGCCTTCGCCAGGAACCAGTGGTACGTCGCCGCCTACAGCCACGAGGTCGGCCGTGACCTGCTCGGCCGGACGATCCTCGGCGAGCCGCTCGTCTTCTACCGCACCGAGGAGGACGGCACCGCCGTGGCGCTGCACGACCGCTGTGTGCACCGGCGGTTCCCGCTCTCCGAGAGCCGGCTCGACGGGGACCGGATCGTCTGCGGCTACCACGGCTTCACGTACGACACGACCGGCGGCTGCGTGTACGTGCCGGGGCAGAAACGCATCCCCCGCACCGCCCGCGTCGCCTCGTACCCGGTGGTCGAGCAGGACGCGCTGGTCTGGGTGTGGATCGGCGACCCGGCGCTCGCGGACCCGCAGGTCGTCCCCCGGGCCCCGCACCTCGCCTCACCCGAGTGGGTCACGGTCAGCGGTATGGAGCCGATCGACGCCGACTACGGCCTCCTCGTCGACAACCTCCTCGACCTCTCCCACGAGACCTATCTGCACGGCGGTTACATCGGCTCCCCCGAGGTGGCCGAGACGCCGATCACCACGGAGGTCGACGAGGGCGCCGGTGTCGTACGGGTGAGCCGGCACATGGACGACGCCGAGTGCCCGCCGTTCTACGCCAGGTCGACCGGGATACAGGGGCGGATCACCCGCTGGCAGGACATCGAGTACCACGCGCCCTGCCTCTACCTCCTGCACAGCCGCATCGCCCCGGTCGGTGTGCTCCCCGAGGCGGACGGCAGCGACCCGAACGGCTTCCACACCGAGATCACCTACGCCATCACCCCCTCCTCGGACGGCAAGGTGTACGACTTCTGGGCGGTCTCGCGGGACTGGGCGACGGACGACGCCGAGGTCACCGAGTTCCTGCGGAGCAACAACCACACGGTCGTCATGCAGGACGTGGACGCCCTCAACCTCCTTCAGCGGACGCTGGGTTCGGAGCGGAGCGGCTACCAGGAGCTGAGCATCAACATCGACACCGGCGGTCTGGCCGCCCGCCGTATCCTCGCCCGGCTGGTCGAGGAGGGCGCCAAGCCGGTGGAGAAGGTCCAGTGACCGCTGCGACCGGTGAGGTCTACCGCGTCGACTGGCTGCCGGGCACCGACATCCTGCACGGCACCTGTCACTGCGGGCGCGAGCACACGTCGCAGGATCCGATCGAGATGTGGGAGTGGATGCTCGCCCACCCCCGGGGCCACTCGGTCGACGAGCCGCGAGGAACAGGGTCATGACCGGGTACGAAGCCGAACTCGTCGTCGAGCGGCGGGAGTTCGCGGCGGAGGGCGTGCTCGCCCTCACGCTGCGCCATCCGCTGGGCGAACAACTCCCTTCCTGGGAACCGGGCGCGCACATCGACGTCGTGCTCGGCCCCGGGCTGGAGCGCCAGTACTCGCTGTGCGGCGACCCGGCCGACCGCCTCTCGTGGCGGATCGCGGTGCTCAGGGAGCCGGACGGGCGGGGCGGATCGGCCCATGTGCACGAGCGGTTGGGGCAGGGCGCCCGGGTGCGGGTGCGCGGACCGCGCAACCACTTCCGCCTGGTGCCCGCCCCCCGCTACCGCTTCGTCGCGGGCGGCATCGGCATCACTCCCCTCCTGCCGATGCTGGCCGCGGCCCAGGCGGCGGGCGCGGACTGGCGCCTGCTCTACGGCGGTCGCACCCGCAACTCCATTGCCTTCACAGAGGAGTTGAGCGGCTACGGCGACCGGGTCACCGTAGCCCCGCAGGACGAGGTCGGGCTCCTCGACCTGCCGTCCGTGCTGGACGACGTGCCCGAGGGCACCCTCGTCTACTGCTGCGGTCCCGGACCGCTGCTCGACGCGGTCGAGGCCCGCTGCCCCGCCGGCGTCCTGCACCTGGAGCGGTTCCAGCCCAAGGCCCAAGAGGCGGGCGCCGACAGCGAGTTCGAGGTGGTGCTGGAGCGGAGCGGCAGGACCGTGACCGTCCCGGTGGGCGTGTCCGTGCTGGACAGCGTGCGCGCCGCCGGCGTCGAGGTGCTGTTCTCCTGCACCGAGGGCACCTGCGGGACCTGTGAGACGGACGTGCTCGACGGCGTCCCGGACCATCGGGACTCGGTGCTGAGCGAGGAGGAGCGCGCGGCCGGCGAGACCATGCTCATCTGCGTCTCGCGCTGCGCGGGGAAACGGCTCGTGCTGGATATCTGATCCGCGGCGCCGCCCCGGTCCCGCACCGGGGCGGCGACCGAGCGCAGTCCAACTCGGCTCGGACCAGGCGCCGTTCGATCTCCTCGTCGGGGAGGTGGGCGAGGATCACCCGCCCCGCGGAGGTCGGCGAGTCGCTCCAGATCCAGGCCCAGCAAGCCCGGAAGGCCCAGCAGGCCCGCCCGCCAAGAGCGCACTTCGGTAACTGTCAACAATATTGTGAGCATTACCCATTGACCCGGCCGTGCCAGACCTCTACGTTCCCGCTCAGCACCAAGTGAGCACCACTGTGCGCAGTACGCACAGCCTGTCGGAACAACGTCGTCTGCACAGGAGTTGCCATGCGTCGTCTGCTCGTCGGCCTCGCGGCCGGAACAGTGCTGGTCGCCGCGTCGGCCTGCGGTTCGTCCGGCAACGGAGCGTCGGACAAGGCCAGTTCGTCCAGCGGGACCACCACGGTCAAGGTGGGGGTCATCCCCATCGTCGATGTCGCTCCCCTCTATCTCGGCCAGAAGCAGGGCTTCTTCTCCAAGCACGGCCTGAAACTCACCATGACGCTCGCACAGGGCGGCGCGGCCATCGTGCCGGGTGTGGTCAGCGGCCAGTTCCAGTTCGGCTTCTCCAACATGACCTCGCTGATGCTCGCGCAGAGCAACGACGTCCCGGTGAAGGCCATCGCCAACGGTGTCGCCTCAACTGGCGTGTCGGGCAAGGACTTCGGCGCCCTGGTCGTCAAGAAGGGCAGCACCCTCAAGTCGGCGAAGGAGCTGGAGGGCAAGAAGGTCGCGGTCAACACGCTGAAGAACATCAACGAGACGGCCGTACGCGAGTCCGTCCGCAAGGCCGGCGGCGACCCGGACAAGGTGAAGTTCGTGGAGCTGGCCTTCGACCAGATGCCGGCCGCGCTCGACAAGGGCCAGATCGACGCGGCGATGGCCGTCGAACCGGCGCTCACCACCATGCTCCTCCAGGGCGCCCGGCAGATCGCCTGGCCGCTGGTCGACGTCGCGCCGAACCTCACCGTCGCCATGTACTTCACGTCGTCGGCGTACGCGGCGAAGAACCCGGACGTGGTGAAGAAGTTCCAGGAGGCCACCGCCGAGTCGCTGGCCTACGCCGACGCCCACCCGGACGAGGTGCGCCAGATCGTCGCCACCTACACCAAGGTCCCGGCGAGCGTGCTGGCCAAGGTGATCCTGCCCAAGTGGCCCGCCGATCCCGACCGTTCGTCGATCGAGGCGCTGGAGAAGCTGAGCGAGAGCGACGGCCTCTTCAAGAAGACCCCCGACCTGAACACGCTGCTCCCGTGAAGGGACTGAACACCGCGCTCGGTGCGGCCGGGCTCGCGGCCTTCCTCGCGCTCGGCGAGGTCGTGCCGCGCGTCGGCATCGTCAAGGAGGCGTACTTCCCGCCGACCAGCAGGATCGCGTCCGCGCTCCGGGACGAACTGACGGACCCCGCGTTCTGGTCGGCGCTCGGCGACACCCTCACCGGCTGGGCCCTCGGTCTCGCCATAGCCGTCTGCGCGGGCGTCGTCGCGGGCATCCTGCTCTCGGTCGTGCCGTATCTGCGCGAGGCGACCGCCTCCACCATCGAGTTCCTCCGCCCGATCCCCTCGGTCGCCCTGATCCCCCTCGCGGTGCTGCTGTACGGCACCGAACTGAGGTCGGTGCTGCTGCTCGTCGTCTACGCCTCCTTCTGGCAGATCCTGATCCAGGTCCTGCACGGCGTCCAGGACGTCGACCCGGTCGCCGAGGAGACGGCCCGCTCCTACGGTCTCGGCACCTGGGCGCGGGTGCGGCACGTGCTGTGGCCGAGCGCGCTGCCGTACGTCATGACGGGGGTGCGGCTGGCGGCGGCGGTCGCGCTGATCCTCACCATCACCGCCGAACTGGTCATCGGGGCACCGGGGTTGGGCGCGACCATCATGGTCGCGCAGAGTTCGCAGGCGGTGCCGGAGATGTACGCGCTGATCGTGGTGACCGGTCTGCTCGGGCTGGTCATCAACGTCGGCGCGCGGACGGTGGAGCGGCGGGCGCTGGCCTGGCACCAGTCGGTGCGCGGGGAGGTGACGGTGTGAGGCGCGTGCTGCTGCGGCTGCTGTTCGTGATCGCGCTCCCGGCGGTGCTGCTCACCGTCTGGTGGCTGGCGTCGGACGGCAGCACCAATGTGTTCTGGCCCCCGCTGCGGACCATCCTCAGGACCTTCCCGGACGTGTGGACCGCCGACCGGTTCAGGACGGACGTCGTGCCAAGTGTGCTGCGGCTGACGGCCGGTTACGCGACGGCGGCCGTCGCCGGCGTCGTGCTCGGCACGGTCATCGGCTCCTACCGGCGGGTGCGCGCGGTGTGCGAACCGGTCCTGGAGTTCCTGCGCGCGGTGCCGCCGCCGGTCCTCGTCCCGGTCATCATGCTGTTCGCGGGCATCGGCGACACGATGAAGATCGTGGTCATCGCGAGCGGCTGCGTCTGGCCGATCCTCCTCAACACGGTCGAGGGCGTCCGCGCGGTCGACCCGGTCATGAAGGAGACGGCCCTGTCCTACGGCATCACGGGCGCCGCCCGTCTGCGGAGTCTGGTGCTGCGCTCGGCGAGTCCGCAGATCTTCACCGGGCTGCGCCAGGCGCTGTCCATCGGGATCATCCTCATGGTCATCAGCGAGATGTTCGCGGGCACCGACGGACTGGGTTACACCGTCGTCCAGTTCCAGCGCAGTTTCGCGGTGCCCGACATGTGGACCGGCATCCTCGCCCTCGGGATGCTGGGGTTCCTGCTCTCCGTCGTCTTCCAGGTGGTCGAACGACGCGTGCTCGGCTGGTACCACGGTCTGCGCGCGGCCACCCGCCGGTCCCCGTGAACCTCGTGAATCGTGAAAGGGCGGTCCATGCACGCGCTACTCGACGTATCCGGCCTCAAAAAGGTCTACGAGGGTTCCGGCCGCCGGGTGGAGGCGGTACGGGACCTCACCTTCAGTGTCGCGGCCGGTGAACTCGTGTGTCTCGTCGGCCCGTCGGGCTGCGGCAAGACCACTCTGCTCAAGTGCATGGGCGGACTGCTCGCCCCGTCCGCGGGCGAAGTCCGCCTGAACGGAAGGAAGGTGAGCGGTCCGCCGCCGGGGATGGCGTTCGTGTTCCAGGAGTACGGGCGCAGCCTGTTCCCCTGGATGCGGGTCGGCGAGAACGTCGAACTCCCGCTGAAACAGAAGGACTTGAGCAGGTCGCGGCGCCGGGAACTGGTCGCGGACGCGCTGGCGTCGGTGGGCCTCGCGGACGCGGCCGGGGCGTATCCGTGGCAGCTGTCCGGCGGGATGCAGCAGCGGGTGGCGATCGCCCGCGCGCTCGCCTACGAACCCGAAGTCCTGTTGATGGACGAGCCGTTCGCGGCGGTCGACGCGCAGACCCGGGCCGATCTGGAGGATTTGGTGCGGGGGTTGTGGCGGGAGCGCGGCATCACGATCCTCTTCGTGACCCACGACATCGACGAGGCCGTCTACTTGGGCGAGCGGGTGGTCGTCCTGTCCGCGTCGCCGACCGTCGTGCAGGAGCAGCTGAAGGTCGATCTGCCCGTGGAGCGCGACCAGTTGCACACCCGGGTCGCCCCGCGCTTCGCCGAACTGCGGACCCATGTGTACGAGCAGATCCAGGCGGCGAAGCGCGGGACGCTCCCGGTCCAGGACCGGCTCACGAAGTCGGACCCGCCTCCACTGCGCCGACCGTGACGGCCCGGCCGCCCACCGCGCGCTCCACGCGGCGGGCGGCGGCATCACGCGGTGCGCAGCCAGGCCGCCGTGTCGCACGGCAGCCGGCCCCGCTCGTCCAGGGCGGCGCTGGTGAGCAGGAGTTCGGTGTACGGGGGGAGGTCGGCGGGCGTGTCGGAGAGGTTGACGACGCAGGTCGCGCCGTCCGCGCGGGCGAAGGCGAGGACGCCCGCCGGGGCGGGCAGCCAGGCGAGGGGGCCGTCCCCGAAGGCCGGCCGGAGGCGGATCGCCTCGCGGTAGAGGTTGAGCATGGAGTCGACCGTCCGCCGCTGACGGTCGACCGCATACGATGTCCAGTCGTCCGGCTGCGGCAGCCAGGGTTCGCCGCGCGAGCCGAAGCCCGCGTACGGTGCGTCGGCCAGCCACGGGAGCGGTACCCGGCAGCCGTCGCGGCCGGGGTCGGTGCCGCCCGAGCGGAGGTACATCGGATCCTGTATCCGGTCGACCGGCAGCTCGGCCTCGGGCAGGCCCAGTTCCTCCCCCTGGTAGAGGTAGACCACCCCGGGCAGGGCCAGGGACAGGAGTGCCGCCGCCCGCGCGCGCCGGGTGCCGAGCGCGAGGTCGGTCGGGGTGCCGAAGGCCTTGGTGGCGAAGTCGAAGCCGGTGTCGGCGCGGCCGTAGCGGGTGACCGTGCGGGTCACGTCGTGGTTGCAGAGCACCCAGGTGGCCGGGGCGCCGATCGGGGCGTGCTCGGCGAGGGTCTCGTCGATCGAGGCGCGCAGCCGGTCCGGGTCCCAGGGGCAGGCCAGGAAGGCGAAGTTGAAGGCGGTGTGGAGTTCGTCGGGGCGAAGGTAGCGGGCGAAGCGTTCGGTGTCGGGGAGCCAGACCTCGCCGACGAAGACGGCGCCGTACTCGTCGGCGACGGCCCGCCAGGCGCGGTAGATGTCGTGGAGTTCGTCGCGGTCGACGAAGGGGTGGGGGTCGCGGCCCGCGACGAAGTCGGGCAGGGCCGGGTCCTTGGCGAGGAGCGCGGCCGAGTCGATGCGGACGCCCGCGACACCGCGCTCGAACCAGAAGCGCAGGATGTCCTCGTGCTCCTGACGGACGGCCGGGTGGGCCCAGTTGAGGTCGGGCTGTTCGGGGGTGAAGAGGTGGAGGTACCAGTCGCCGTCCGGGAGGCGGGTCCACACGGGTTCGGAGGAGCCGGCGAACTGGGACGGCCAGTCGTTGGGCGGGAGTTGGCCGTGTTCGCCGCGTCCTGGGCGGAAGTGGAACAGGTCGCGCTCGGGGCCGCCGGCGAGGGCGGCGCGGAACCAGGGGTGCTGGTCGGAGACGTGGTTGGGCACGATGTCGACGATGGTGCGGATGCCCGACTCCCGTGCCTCACTGATGAGTTTCTCGGCCTCGGCGAGCGAGCCGAAGGCCGGGTCGACGGCCCGGTAGTCGGCGACGTCGTAGCCGCCGTCCTTCAGCGGTGACAGGTACCAGGGGTTGAACCACAGGGCGTCCACGCCGAGTTCGGCGAGGTAGGGCAGCCGGGAGCGGACGCCCGCGAGGTCGCCGGTGCCGTCGCCGTCGCCGTCCGCGAAGCTGCGGACGTAGACCTGGTAGATGACGGCGGAGCGCCACCAGTCGGGGCTGAGGGCGGGGGTGGGCTGTCCCACGGTGCTGGCCTTTCTGTCGGAGGGCGTCGAGGGGCGGTGTCAGCCCTTCGTGCCGCCCGCGCTGATCCCGGCGATGATGTGGCGCTGGAAGACCAGGAACAGGGCGACCATGGGGATGCTCGCGATCACCATCGCGGCGATGAGCACGGTCAGTTGGATGTTCTGCGACAGCTGGACGAGGGCCACGCTGATCGGCTGCTTGTCCGTGTCGGAGAAGACCATCAGCGGCCACAGGAAGTCCTGCCACACGGCGACCAGGGCGAAGATCGAGACGACGCCGAGCACGGGCCGGGACATGGGCAGCACGATGGACCACAGGACGCGGAGTTTTCCGGCGCCGTCGATCTCGGCGGCCTCCATCACGTCGTGCGGGAGCTGGTCGAAGAACCGTTTGAGGAGATACAGGTTGAAGGCGTTGGCGACGGCCGGCAGCCAGATGCCGAGGGGGTCGTTGAGCAGGCTGGTGTGGATCAGCGGGAGGTCGGCGACGGTCAGGTACTTCGGTACGACCAGGGCCTGCGCGGGGACCATCAGGGTGGCGAGGATGCCGCCGAGGATCAACGTGCCGAAGGCGGGCCTGAGTCGGGACAGCGCGTAGGCGGCGGCCGTGCACAGGACCAGCTGGAACGCCCAGGCGCCGGCCGCCTGCACGACCGTGTTCCACAGGTGTCGCGGGAGCTGCATCAGGTCCCAGGCGTCCGTGTAGCCGCCGAGGTGCCAGTGGTCGGGGACGAGCGTGGGCGGGGTCCGCGCCACCTCGTCCGGCGACTTCATGGCGCCGGTGACCATCCAGTAGACGGGGAAGAGGAAGGCGACGGCGAACAGGACGACGACGCCGGTGAACACGGTCCAGTAGACGGCCCGGCCGCGCGGCCGGGCGAGCGCCGCCGGGGAGAGCAGGGTGCGGGTGCTCACAGGTCGTCCTCTCCGGAGCGGGTCAGCCGCAGATAGACGGCGGAGAAGGCGCCGAGCAGCACCAGGAGCAGCACGCTCAGCGCGCAGGCGCCGCCGAAGTCGTTGTAGAGGAAGGCGTATTTGTAGATCAGGTAGAGGACGGTGACGGTGGCGCTCTCCGGGCCGCCCCCGGTGATGACGAAGGGTTCGGTGAAGACCTGCATCGTGGCGATGATCTGAAGGAGCATCAGCATCAGGATGACGAAGCGGGTCTGAGGGACCGTCACATGGCGTACGCGCTGGAGCAGTCCCGCGCCGTCGAGTTCGGCGGCCTCGTACAGCTCGCCGGGGATGGACTGGAGCGCCGCCAGGTAGATGAGGACGGTGCCGCCCATGTTGGCCCAAGTGGCCACGATGACAAGGGAGATGAGGGCGGTGTCGGTGCCGTTGGACCAGTTCGAGGTGGGCAGGTGCAGAAAGCGCAGCGTCTCGTTGGCGAGGCCCGCTCCGGGGTCGTAGAACCATTTCCACAGCAGGGCGGTGACCACCGGCGGGATCATGACGGGGAGGTAGACGACGATCCTGAAGAACGCCTTCCAGTGTCTCAACTCGTTGAGGACCAGGGCGAGTACGAACGGGATCGCGAAGCCGAGGAGCAGGGCCAGCAGGGTGAAGACGAGGGTGTTGCGCCAGGCGGCGGTGAACTCGGGGTCGTGCCAGACGCGGGTGAAGTTGGCGGTGCCGACCCATTCGGGCGAGGAGCCGGGCGTGTACTTCTGGAAGGCGATCACGACCGCGCGGATCGCCGGGTACCAGGAGAACAGGGCGAAGCAGACGAGGCCGCCGGCGAGGAACGCGTAGGCGCGGGCCTGGTCGAGGAGGCGGCGCCGCCTCCGGCCCCCTGCCGGGGGCGGCGCCTGGACCGGTCCTGCCGCCGTCGTCGGGGCGGGGCTCCGGGTGGCCGTCCGGGTCATCGGGTCAGCCCCGGGCCAGGATGCCGTCGATCTTCTCGGAGGCGTCGCCCAGGAGTTGGTCGATGTTCGCGTCCTTCTTGGTGAGGACGGCGGAGACGGCCGAGTCGAGGACGGAGTAGATCTGCTGGGCGTCCGGCGGCTCGATCTTCTTCCGCAGGGGCGCGTTGCCGTCCAGGAAGGCCTGGTAGTTCTGCACCGGGACGTTGGCGTTGGCCTTCTTGACCTGCTGGTCCTTGGCGTCGGCGGCGCCGGTGAACAGGCGCGGTTCGGGCAGTCCGACGGGGGCGTCGGCCTTCTTGGCGCGGGCGTAGTCGCCGAGGAAGCCGCTGCCCGGGGTGAGGAACATGCTGTCGAGCCACTTGAGGCCGGCGCGGATCTGGGCGGGCGTGTCGTGCTTGTTGAACATGTAGCCGTCGCCGCCGATGAGGGTGCCCTGGCCGCCGGGCATCGGGCCGAGGGCGAGGTCGTCGTAGTCGCCGCCCTTCTCCTTGACCAGGATCGGGATGTTGTCCGGGGCGGAGAGGTACATGCCGAGCCTGCCCGAACCCATCAGCTGCTGCACGTCGTTGATGACCAGGAGCTGCTTGCTGCCCATCGAGTCGTCGCTCCAGCGCATGTCGTGCAGGTTCTGGAGGACGGCGTGGCCCTGCGGGGTGTCGACGGTGGCCTTCTTGCCGTCGGCGCTGACGACGTCGCCGCCCTGCGCGTACATCTCGGCGGTGAAGTGCCAACCCCCTTGGTTCTGGGCGCTGTAGTCGGCGTAGCCGATGGTGCCGTCGCCGAGCGCGGCTATCTTCCTGGCGTCGGCGCGGACTTCGGCCCAGGTCGTGGGCGGCCTGTCGGGGTCGAGGCCGGCCCGTTGGAAGAGCTTGCGGTTGTAGAGCAGGCCCATCGAGTAGCCGGTGCGCGGGATGCCGTAGATCCTGCCGTCGACGGTGTAGATGTCGCGCAGCTGCTGCTGAAGGGAGTCGTAGCTCTTCAACTCCTTGATGTACGGCGTGAGATCGGCCGCCTGGTGGATGTCCACGACGTGCTTGGCGTCGGTGAAGTAGGTGTAGAACACGTCCTCCATCTGGCCGCCGGCGAGTTTGGCGTCGAAGGTCTTCGGGTCCTGGCAGGGGAACGCGTCGTGGGCGACGACGTCGATGTCCGGGTTCTTCTTCTCGAAGGACGCGACGTCGGAGTCGAAGAAGCCGCGGTCGACCTTGGCGCTCCTGGGCGGCTGGCAGTTGACCGTGATGCGTGTCCGGCCGCTCGCCGAGTCGTCGCCGGACCCGCAGGCGGTGGCGGTGAGCGCGAGGGAACAGACGCCGATCGCGGCGAAGGTACGGCGGAACCCGGTGCTTCTCATGGATGGACCCCTCTGGTCAGGAGCGGTGGGCGCCCACACTCAAGCACCGCCGACATCCACCCGCAAGATGTCGCGCAGATTCTGTAATTATTCGACAGTGGTACGACTGTCAGCCGCGCGGGGCTTGCGCGGTGGAACCCCTGACCACCAGTTCCGGTTCGAAGAGCAGCTCTTCGGCGGGTACGACGGCGCCGCCCACCTGGGAGTTCAGCAGCTGGACGGCGGCCCGGCCCATGGCCTCGATGGGCTGGCGGACGGTGGTCAGCGGGGGCTCGGTGCAGTTCATGAACGCGGAGTCGTCGTAACCGACGACGGAGATCCGTGACGGGACGTCAAGTCCCTTGCGGCGCGCGGCCCTCACCGCGCCGAGGGCGAGCGGGTCGCTGGCGCAGATGATGCCGGTGACACCGCGGTCGATCAGCCGGGAGGCCGCCGCGTGGCCGCCCTCGATGGAGAAGATGGCACGCGCCACGAACTCCTCGGGCAGCTCCGGGCAGAGGCCCCGCGCGGCGGTCAACTTCCTTGCCGACGGCACGTGGTCGGCGGGTCCGAGGACCAGTCCGATGCGTTCGTGGCCGAGGGAGACGAGGTGGCGCCAGGCCTGCTCGACGGCGACCGCGTCGTCGCAGGAGACGCCGGGGAAGCCGAGGTGGTCGATGGCCGCGTTGAGCAGCACGACCGGGATGTTGCGCTCGGCGAGCAGCCGGTAGTGGTCGTGCGGCGCGTCCGCCTGGGCGTACAGCCCGCCGGCGAACACGACGCCGGAGACCTGCTGTTGCAGCAGCAGCGTCACGTAGTCGGCCTCGGAGACCCCACCCTTGGTCTGGGTGCAGAGCACCGGGGTGAGGCCGAGCTGGGCGAGCGCGCCGCCGATCACCTCGGCGAAGGCGGGGAAGATGGGGTTCTGCAACTCGGGCAGCACCAGGCCCACCAGGCGCGCGCGTTCACCGCGCAGTTGGGTGGGCCGCTCGTAGCCGAGGACGTCCAGGGCCGACAGCACCGACTGCCGGGTCGCGTCGGAGACACCGGGTTTGCCGTTGAGCACCCGGCTGACCGTGGCCTCACTGACCCCGACCTTCTTCGCCACCTCAGCAAGTCGTCGCGTCATGCGCGCAAGAATAGCGCAAGTGACGCAAGTGGTTTGCGTCGAGGGGCGACGGAACGAAACCGATTTCTGCCGTCACCCGGTGGAGGCACGCGGCGGCTCGTGGACGCTCGCGGCGGCTCGGCGTCACGGCCCGCTTCGGTCGTGCGCGGCCCACAGACCGCGGACATGTCCCAGATGACGGGTCATGATCTCCCGCACGGCCCGCTCGTCACGGTCCGCCAGCGCGTCGAGGAGGTCCAGGTGCTCCTGCGCGGAGGCCAGCAGGCGCCCCTCCTCGACCAGGGCGGTCAGCCCGTACAGGCGGGACCGCTTGCGCAGATCGCCGACGACCGCGACGAGATGGGCGTTGCCGGCCAGGGCGAGCAGCCCGAGATGGAAGCGGGTGTCGGCCTCGACGTACGCGATGAGGTCACCGGCCACGGCCGCCTGCACGATCTCCCGGGCGGCGGGCCGCAACGCCTCCAGCGAGACGGGGTCGGCGGTCGCGGCCAGCCCCGCCACGGTGGGGATCTCGATCAGGGCGCGGATGTGGGTGTACTCGTCGAGCTGCTTCTCGGAGACCGCGGTGACCCGGAACCCCTTGTTCGGGACGGTGTCGACCAGCCCCTCCTTGGCGAGGTCGAGCATGGCCTCGCGGACCGGGGTGGCCGAGACGCCGAAGCGGGCGGCGAGCGTCGGCGCGGAGTACACCTCGCCGGGCCGCAGCTCCCCCGCGATCAGCGCGGCCCTGAGCGCGTCGGCGACCCGCTCGCGGTAGCTGCTCCGCCCGCCCAGCGCGGGCAGATCCGGGGCAGTGGGGTGCGGGGCGCCGGTGCGCTGGACGGCCATCGGATCTCCTTGTGGTGCGAGGGGTGCCATGTCACGGGTGCGACATCACAGGTGCGACGGCACGGGTGCCATGTCACGCGTGACCGGCCATTGTCCCCCGCGCTAGAGGATGAACCCGCCCGGGAACGGGTCGGTGGGATCGAGCGAGTACTGCGCGGTGCCGGTGATCCAGGCCCGGCCGGTGAAGCTGGGCAGTACGGCGGGCACTCCGGCGACCTCGGTGGTGCCGAGCAGCCGCCCGGTGAACCGGGTGCCGATGAAGGACTCATTCACGAACTCGGTGTGCAGCGGGAGCCGGCCGCGCGCGTGCAACTGCGCCATGCGGGCGCTGGTGCCCGTGCCGCAGGGCGAGCGGTCGAACCAGCCGGGGTGGATGGCCATCGCGTGCCGGGAGTGCCGGTCGGTCGCGCCGGGCGCGTACAGGTGGACGTGATGGCAGCCGCGGATGGAGGGGTCCTCGGGATGGACGGGCTCGTCCTTCTCGTTGATCGCCTCCATGAGGGACAGGCCCGCCTTGATGATGTCGTCCTTGCGGGACCGGTCGAAGGGCAGGTCGAACCGGTCCAGCGGCAGGATGGCGTAGAAGTTGCCGCCGTACGCCATGTCGTAGGTCACCGTCCGTCCGTCGGCGAGGGTGGCCTCGCGGTCCAGGCTCACGGAGAACGACGGGACGTTCCTCAGGGTGACGTTCCTCGCGGCACCGTTCTCGACCGCGACCTCGGCGACGACCAGCCCGGCCGGGGTGTCCAGCCGGATGGTGGTGACCGGTTCGACGACCTCGACCATGCCGGTCTCGACGAGCACGGTGGCCACGCCGATCGTGCCGTGCCCGCACATCGGGAGATAGCCGGATACCTCGATGTAGACCACGCCCCAGTCGCAGTCCGGCCGGGTGGGCGGCTGGAGGATCGCGCCGCTCATCGCGGAGTGGCCGCGCGGCTCGTTCATCAGGAACTGCCGGATGTGGTCGCGGTGTTCGCGGAAGTACAGCCGCCGCTCGTTCATCGTCGCGCCGGGGATGGTGCCGATGCCGCCGGTGATCACCCGGGTCGGCATGCCCTCGGTGTGCGAGTCGACGGCGTGCAGGACGAGTTTGCTGCGCATGACGCTCCTGGTGGATCGGGGCCGGTGCGAGGGGAGTTACGCGAGTCCGGCCGCGACCGCCTGCTCGGTGGCGGCGCGTACGACGGCCTCCTGCTCGGGCAGCAGCGGGACGCGCGGCGGGCGCACCGGCCCGCCGTGCCGTCCGACGATGTCCATGGACAGCTTGATGGCCTGCACGAACTCGACCTTGGAGTCCCAGCGCAGCAGCGGGTGCAGCCGCTCGTACAGCTTCTTCGCGGTGGCCAGGTCGCCGTCGACGGCCGCGTGGTAGAGCTCGACGCTCGCGGCGGGCAGCGCGTTCGGGTAGCCGGCCACCCAGCCCTTCGCACCAGCGAGGGCGAGTTCCAGCAGGACATCGTCGGCGCCGATCAACAGGTCGAGTTCCGGGGCGAGTTCGGCGAGCTGGTAGGCGCGGCGGACATCGCCGGAGAACTCCTTGACGGCCTGGATGTACCCCTCGCCGTGCAGCTTGGCGAGGAGTTCGGGCACCAGGTCGACCTTGGTGTCGATGGGGTTGTTGTACGCGACGACCGGCAGGCCCGCCTTCGCGACCTCCGCGTAGTGCGCGAGGACCGAACGCTCGTCGGCGCGGTAGGCGTTGGGCGGCAGCAGCATCACGGACGCGCAGCCCGCGTCGCGGGCCTGCTCGGCCCAGCGGCGGGACTCGGCGGAGCCGTAGGCGGCGACCCCGGGCATCACGCGCGCGCCGCCGATCGCGGCGACGGCCGTCTCGACGACCTTGGCGCGCTCCTCGGGGGTGAGCACCTGGTACTCGCCGAGCGAGCCGTTCGGTACGACGCCGTCGCAGCCGTTGTCGACGAGCCAGGCGCAGTGCTCGGCGAACTTGTCGTGGTCGACGGCGAGTTCGGGGGTCAGCGGGAGCGCGGTCGCGACGAGGACGCCGCGCCAGGGGCGGTTCGCGGTGGTCGTCATGGAGATTCCCCTCTCGGTCGGGTGGGACTGGTCATCGTTGTTCGGACGGGTCGTCGTCGGCCTCACCGGCGTGCGCGAGGACGCCGAGCGGCACGGGTCTGGCGAACGGCCGCCGGGACGGGGCGAGTTCGCATCCGGCGAGTCCCGCGACCGCGGGTCCGCACATCCGACCCTGGCACCAGCCCATCCCGGCCCGCGTCATCAGCTTCACCGTGCGCGGGTCACCGGCGCCGAGCCGGGCCACGGCCTCGCGGATCGCGCCTGCGGTCACCTCTTCGCACCGGCACACGACCGTGTCGTCGGTGACGAGATCGGTCCAGCAGGCGGGCGGCGCGTAGACGGTGTCGAGGGCGGCGAAGAACTCCCGCAGTCCGGCACGGGACTTGGCGGCCGGCGCCCACGCGCGCTGGTCGGGCGGCGCGCCCGTCAGGCGGGCGGCGGCGGAGCGGCCCGCGATGTGGCCCTCGGCGAGGGCGAGGTCGACGCCTCCGATGCCGGTGGTCTCGCCGGCCGCCCAGACGCCGGGGACGTCGGTGCGCTGTTCGGCGTCGACGTGGACGGCGAGCCCTTCGAGCCGGCAGCCCAGGGTCTCGGCGAGGTCGGTGTGCGGGAGCAGGCCGTGGCCGACGGCGAGGGTGTCGCAGGCGAGGCGCCGTTCGGTGCCGGGGCGGACCCGTCCGTCGGCGTCGAGCGCGGCGACGGTGACCGCCTCCAGGCGTTCCTCTCCGTGCGCCTTCACGACGGTGTGCCGGGTGAGCAACTCGATGCGGTGGCGCAGGAGTCGGGCCGCGTACTGGGCGGCTTCGGCGACCTTGCCGGGCTGCGCCGCCAGCGCGCGGGTCCGCCGCAGGAAGGCCTTGGGATCGGCGGACTCGACGAGCGCGGCCACCTCCACACCCGCCGCCGCGAGTCCGGTCGCCACGGGGAGGAGGAGCGGGCCGGTGCCCGCGACCACGGCGGTGCGTCCCGGGACGGCGAGGGAGCCTTTGAGCATGGCCTGCGCGCCGCCCGCGGTGAGCACTCCGGGCAGGGTCCAGCCGGGAAACGGGAGGACCTTCTCGTAGCCGCCGGTGGCCAGGAGGACGGCGTCGGCGCGGACTTCGACGGAGTCGTCCTGGTCGGGTCCGAGGAGGGCGTGCACGGTGAAGGAGTCACGGGGGCCGCCGCCGTCGACGGGGTCCTCCGCCGGCCGGTGCGACCTCCGCTCCACGAACCAGACGTGATGGTCCGTCAAGTGCGTTACGCGGCCTGCCTCCACGTGGCGGGCGAGGTCCTCGTCGAGTCGCCGCCCCGTGCGCCGGTGGTGGTGCGGGGTCCGCGGGTGGGCGGCGGGTGGTTCGGCGGCGGGCCGACGGTAGAACTGGCCGCCCGCGCGCGCCGCCGAGTCGAGCAGTGTGACCCGGACGCCCTGTGCCGCGGCGGCCAGCGTGGCGGCGAGTCCCGCCGGGCCCGCTCCGATCACGGCGAGGTGCGGTCGGTCAGTCATCGTGGCCCGTTCCCTCCTGCGTGCGGACGGCGTCGCCCGGGTGCAGGGGCACCAGGCAGGCTCGTTGGTTGGGGCGGTCGTTGACGGTGACGAGGCAGTCGTAGCAGACCCCGATGCCGCAGAAGACACCGCGCGGCGCTCCGTCGACCCGGGTGGTGCGCCAGGAGGTCACGCCCGCCGACCACAGGGCGGCGGCGACGGTCTGGCCGGGGAGCGCCCGGATCTCGCGGCCGTCCAGGGTGACCGTGAACGCGGCGCCCTGGTGGGCGGCGGTGTTTCGTGGGGAGCGGGATCTCACTGGGCCTCCTCGTCGTCCTGGAAGCGGTCGGGCCGGAAGGGGGTCATGTCGAGGTCCGGGGCGGTGCCGCCGAGGAGTTGGGCGATCAGGTGCCCGGTGCCGGTGGCGAGTCCGATGCCGGCGCCCTCGTGTCCGCAGGCGTGGACGAGGCCGGGGGCGCGGGGGTCGGGGCCGATGGCGGGGAGGTGGTCCGGCAGGTAGGGGCGGAAGCCGAGGTAGGAGCGCATCGCCCGGACGTCGGCCAGGAACGGGAACAGCCGGGTCGCGCCGGCGGCCAGCGCCCGGACCACCGGCAGCGAGAACTCCCGGTCGAAACCGACGCGTTCGCGGCTGGCGCCGATCAGGACGGGTCCGGCGGCCGTGCCCTCCACGACGGGCGAGGTCTGCAGGGCGGCCGAGTCGCTGGCCACGTCGGCCACGTAGTCGGCGGCGTAGACCTTGTGGCGGATCAGGCGGGGCAGCGGTTCGGTGACGAGGACGAAGCCGCGGCGCGGGAGAACGGGGAGCGTGACGCCGGCGAGGGCGGCGAGTTCACCGCCCCAGGTGCCGGCGGCGTTGACCACGGCCGGGGCGAGGATGTCCCCGGCGGGGGTGCGGACGCCTTGGACCGTTCCGTCCGCCGCGCGGAGTACGTCGGTCACCGTGCGGCCGGTGAGCAGGCGGGCGCCGGAGACCCGGATCAGGTGGGCGGCGGCCAGGGCGGGCATCACCTGGCGGTCCTGCGGGTAGTGCACACCGCCCGGGAGGTCCGGGGCGAGCCGGGGTTCGAGCTCGTACAGGGCTTCGGCGTCGACCGGTTCGGCGACGACGGCGGCGGTGCGCTGTTCCCCGGCGAAGCGCTCCAGGGCGGTGAGTCCGCCGGGCGTGGCGGCCACGACCAGGCCGCCCTTGGCCTCGTACTCGATGAACTCGCCCAGCTCCTGGGCGAGTTGTTCCCACAGGCGGTGAGACAGGAGGGCGAGGTCGAGTTCGGGACCGGGGGCCTTGTCGGAGACGAGCAGGTTGCCCTCACCGGCGCCGGTCGTGCCGCCGGAGACCGGGCCGCGATCCACGACGACGACGTCGAGGCCGGTCCGGGCCGCGTACAGGGCGCAGGCCGCCCCCACCACTCCGGCTCCGACGACCACGACATCGCAGGTCAGTCGCTTGCTCACGTCAGTACTATGTCACATACCTCTGCGGCTGAGAATGTCCCGCGCGTAGGTCACCGCCGCGCCGACGGTGAGCGGTGGCCGACCGGGGACACCGCTCCCGCAGGACCGGTTACTGGCTCCGCTGCCCGAGGACGCAGAACTCGTTGCCCTCGGGGTCCGCGAGCACGACCCACGACTGGTCGCCCTGGCCGATGTCGACCCGCCGCGCGCCGTGGGCCACCAGGCGGGCCACCTCCGCGGCCTGGTCGTCGGGCCTGAAGTCGAGGTGCAGCCGGCTCTTGGACTTCTTGCTCTCGGCGAGCCGTACGAAGTCGATCCCCGGCAGGCGGTCCGGCGCCGGACGGATCTCGAACTCGTCGTCGGAGGAGTGGACCACCACCCAGCCCAGAGCCGTGGCCCACCACTGGCCCAGGGCCGTCGGGTCCGCCGAGTGCACGATTACCTGTTCCCATTCCAAGGTCATCCGCAGAGCTTAGACCGGTCCACGCTCCGGGAAACAGGTGTTCAGGGCGTCAGACCCGGCCCGCGCCGGCCGTGTCGGCGGACAGCCGCTGGGCGACGTAGATCGGGAGGACGGAGAGCAGGACGAGTACCGCGGCCACCACGTTGACGACCGGCGCCTGTTGGGGCCGGGTCATGTTGTCGAAGATCCAGATCGGCAGGGTCTCGATGCCTGGCCCGGCGGTGAAGGTGGTCACCACGATCTCGTCGAAGGACAGCGCGAAGGCGAGCAGTCCGCCCGCGAGCAGCGCCGAGCGCACCAGCGGGAAGGTGACGTCGACGAAGGCGCGGAAGCTGTCGGCGCCCAGGTCCATCGCGGCCTCCTCGTACGACCCGGAGGTGCGCCTGAGGCGGGCGACGACGTTGTTGAAGACGACGACGATGCAGAAGGTGGCGTGTCCGACGATCACCGTGAACAGGCCGAGGCCCACGCCGAGCGGCTCAAGTACCGTGCTGAACGCCGAGTTGAGGGCGATGCCCGTGACGATGCCGGGCAGCGCGATCGGCAGCACGACCACGAAGGAGACGGCGTCGCGGCCGAAGAAGCGGTACCGGGCGACCGCGAAGGCGATCAGGGTGCCGAGCACCAGGGCGATGGCCGTCGCGCCGAGGCCGGCCTTCACCGACACCCACAGCGCCGCGCGGGCGCCCGCGTTCTGCCAGGCGACGGACCACCAGTGCAGGGTCAGGCTGGACGGCGGCCAGCTCGCGCTGCGGTCCGGGTTGAGGGAGTTGACCAGGACGAGCAGGAGCGGGACGTAGATCACCGCGAAGCCGAACCCGGCGGCCACGCGCAGGGCGATGCGCGCGGAACGGGAGAGCTGCATGACATGTCACCTCCTTCAGAGGCGGTCGATGGCGTGTTACAGGCTGCTCAGCGCGCCCGTGCGGCGCAGCGCGAGCAGGTACACGACGATCACGACGACGGGGACGGTGCCGAGGGCGGCGGCCATCGGCAGGTTGAGTTCGATGTTGGAGTAGACGAGGTTGCCGATCAGCTGGGTCTTGCCGCCGACGATCTGCACGGTGATGTAGTCGCCGAGGCTGAGCGAGAAGGTGAAGACCGACCCGGCGGCGACGGACGGCAGCACCATCGGCAGCACCACCGACCGGAAGGTGCGGCCCGCTCGCGCGCCCAGGTCCGCCGACGCGTCGAGGAGGTTGGCGGGCAGCTGCTCCAGCGCGGTGTGGATCGGCAGGACCATGTAGGGCAGCCAGAGGTAGGTGAGCGTGAGGACGGCGGCGGGGAGTCCGAACCCCGGGCCGCTGAGCCCGAACGGCTTCAACATCCAGTCGGCCAGGCCGCCTTGGGACAGGATGAGCCGCCACGCGTACACCTTGACCAGGTAACTGGCCCACAGCGGGGTGAGGATGGCGACCACGAGCAGCGGGCGCCACCTCGGCGCGGCCACGCGGGCGGTGTAGAAGGCGAGCGGGAAGGCGATCACGGCGCACAGGACGGTGACGGCGAGCGCGACGCCGATGCTGCGCAGGATCACCTGCCGGTACACGGGCACCGTGAACAGCTCGTGGAAGTTGTCGGTCGAGAAGACCTTCACCACCTCGGAGGTGAAGGAGTCCGTCGTCCAGAACGCGGAGACGAACAGCACGCTCAGCGAGCCGAGATAGAGCACGGCCAGCCACAGCAGCGGCGCGGTGAGCAGCAGGGAGAGCCGCAGCCGGGGGCGCCGGTACAGCGCCCCCGCGGTCCGGTTGAGCAGGGACATGCCTCAGCCCTTGATCTCGGTCCAGGCCTGTACCCACTTGGCGTAGGGCACGCACTTGACGTCGGTGCGGCCGTCGAGGCACTGCTCGATCGGCGTGTTCCAGAAGGCGATGTTCTTCCAGTACGCCGTGTCGGCGGCGTGGTAGGTGGTGCAGAAGTTCTTGTCGCTGGTCTCGGCGCAGGCCTTGGAGTTGGCGGGTGCTTCGCCGAAGTACTCGGCGACTTGGGCGTTGACCTTCGGGGAGACGATCCAATTGAGCCACTGGTAGGCGCAGTTGGGGTGTTTGGCCTTGGCGGAGATCATCCAGGTGTCGGACCAGCCGGTCGAACCCTCCTTGGGGACGAAGGCCTTGACGCCGACGCCCTCGTCGGCGGTGAGGTTGGCGATGACCTGCCAGGTGGTGCCGATGACGGAGTCGCCGCTCTTGAAGGCGGAGATCTCCTTGAGGTAGTCGCTCCAGTACTCGCCGATGTCCGCGTTCTGCTTCTTCAGCAGGGCGACGGCGGCGTCGAACTGGGTCTGGTCGAGCGCGTAGGGGTCCTTGATCTTCAACTCGGGCTTGGTGGACTTGAGATAGAGGGCCGCGTCGGCGATGTAGATCGGCGAGTCGTACGCGGTGACATGGCCCTTGTACGTCGAGGCGTCGTCGAAGACCGCGGCCCAGGAGGTCGGGGCGGGGGTGACCTTCCGGGTGTTGTACATCAGCAGGTTGGCGCCGCGGCCGTGCGGGATGCCGTACGCCTTGCCCTTGACGGAGTTCCAGGCCTGGAGCTTCAAGTCCGGGAAGATGTCCTTGTAGTTGGGGACCAGGCTCGTGTTGACGGGGGCGGCGTCGCCGGAGGCGATGAGGCGCAGGGAGGCGTCGCCGGAGGCGGAGACGGCGTCGTACTCGCCGGTCTTCATCAGTTTGACCATCTCGTCCGAGCTGGCGGCGACCTTGGAGTTGACCTGGCAGCCGGTCTGCTTCTCGAAGTCACTGACCCAGTTGACCTTGGGGTCGTTGGAGCCGTCCTCGACGTAGCCGGCCCAGGCGATCAGGTTGACCTCGCCCTCGCTCTTGCCGAGCTTCGACTGGGCTTTGAGATCAGGGGGGTTGAGGCCGCCGCCCGACGAGCCGCTGTCGGAGGAGCCGCAGGCGGTGGCGGCGAGCAGGACGGCGGCGCAGGCCGCCGCCCGGAGGGTTCGGGTGAGACGCACGGCGTTCTCCATGGGTGGAGGAGATGGGTGAGCAACGGGGTCGGGCGCTGGGGACGGGAGCGGGCGGGTCAGCGGGGGTCCGGGACGTGCACCGTGTGCCGCCGGTGCCATCGCAGGCGCACCCGGCTGCCGCGGTAGGCGGCCACGTCCTCGGCGGAGGTCTCCAGGTTCTGCTGGAGCGCGGTGAGCCGGCCGCCGGCGTCGAGGTCGACGAGGAAGCGGGTGGAGTCCCCGAGGTAAACGACCTCGGCGACGGTTCCGGCGGCGCTCTCGTGGTCCGGCGGTCCGGTCTCGGCCGTGTCCTTGAGGACGCGGATCTTCTCGGGCCGGACGCTGTAGGTGCCCGCGGTGCCGACGATCCGCTCGGCCGCCTCGCCCGCCAGCAGGTTGGATGTGCCGACGAAGGACGCGACGAAGGGGGTCGCGGGCCGCTCGTAGACCTCGGCGGGGGTGCCGACCTGCTGGATGCGGCCCTGGTCGAAGACGGCGATGCGGTCGCTCATCGTCAGGGCCTCCTCCTGGTCGTGGGTGACGAAGACGAAGGTGATGCCCACCTCCCGCTGGAGCGCCTTGAGTTCGACCTGCATCTGCTCGCGCAGTTTCAGGTCGAGGGCGCCGAGCGGCTCGTCGAGCAGCAGCAGCCGGGGGCGGCCGACGAGGGCGCGGGCGAGGGCGACGCGCTGCCGCTGGCCGCCGGAGAGCTGGGCAGGGCGGCGGGTGCCGTAGCCCTCAAGTCGTACGTCCGCGAGGGCTGTTCGGGCGCGGGACAGTCGTTCGGCCTTGGGGACCTTGCGGACCTTGAGGCCGTAGGCGACGTTCTGCTCGACGGTCATGTGCGGGAAGAGGGCGTAGTCCTGGAAGACGGTGTGGACGTCGCGCTCGAAGGGGGCGAGGCCGGTGACGTCCTGGCCGGCGAGTTCGACGGTGCCGCCGGTGGGGCTCTCGAAGCCGGCGATCATGCGCAGCACGGTCGTCTTGCCGGAGCCGGAGGGGCCGAGCATCGAGAAGAACTCGCCGTCCCTGATCTCCAGGTCGACGCCGGCCACGGCGGTCGTCTCGCCGAACGACTTCCGCAGATCCCGCAGCCGGATCGCAATCCCCTCCATGGGCGGGAACCTTTCTGGTGCTCTGTGACGTTGCACGGAAACATATGAAGTCATAGTTCAAAGCTCAAGGCCCCCTTAGGGTAAAGCTTGAGTCAACGTGCAAGGTGGTGGCCGTGAACCAGCAGCAGCACCTCAACGGCGGCGCCCGAAAAGCCGTCTTCGCCCCGGTCGACAACCGGGCGCGGGTCGACGCCGTCGTCAGCCGGCTCGGGGACGCCATCGAACTGGGGCTGCTCGCCGACGGCGAGCAGCTGCCGGGCGAGAGCGAGCTCGCCGGGCAGCTCGGCGTGTCCACGGTGACCCTGCGGGAAGCGCTGATGGCGCTGCGCCAGCAAGGTCTGGTCACCACCCGGCGCGGGCGCGGCGGCGGCAGCTTCGTCTCCCTGCCCGAGGTGCCCGGCGAGGAGCGGCTGAGGGTCCGGCTGCGCGGCTGGAGCACCGAGGAGCTGCGCGACCTCGGCGACCACTGGGCCGCCCTGTCCGGCACTGCGGCCCGGCTCGCCGCCGAGCGCACCGAGCCCGAGGATCTCCTGCAACTCCGCCGTACGGCCGAGGAGTTGACGCACGCCGAGGACGTCGCGGCGCGCGGCCGGGTGTACGGGCGGTTCCATGTCGAGCTGGCCGCCGCCGCGCAGTCGGCCCGGCTGACCCGGGAACAGGTCGCGTTGCAGACGGAGGTCGGGGCGCTGCTGTGCCTCGTGCTGGGCAGCGACGAATATCGTGAAGAAGCCGCAGACCGTCACCGCTCCGTAATCTCGGCCGTGCAAGATGGGGCCCACGATTGGGCCAGGGAGCTGGCCGAGCGGTGCGTGCGGGAATCGACGGCGCGGCTGATCGCCGAGCGGCTGGCCCTGTAGTCGTCGCCGCGCGCCCGCTCCCCGTCTGCTGGAGGGCACGCATGAGCCTCGCGACGGCACCGCCGGCCACGGCACCCGAGCAGTCCGTCGCGGCGGGCGTCCGCTCGGCCCTGGAGTCCGTCTTCGACGCCGTGGCCGCCACCCGCGCCGACACCACCGCCGTGCTCGCCGAGGTGTCGGCGCAGGGCCGCCACCCCGCGACCGTGGACCTCGCCGCGCTGCGCCCCGGTCTCCATCTCCGGCTGGCCCGGCACGAGTTGGTGTCCGGCGTCGGCTTCGTCGCGGCGCCGGGTCTGCTCGGCGACGTACCGGCGTGGCTGGAGTGGTGGCAGACGACCGCCGACGGGGGTGTCCGGCCGCTGTTGCTCGACCTCGATCCCGAGCACTCGGCGTACGCCGACTACACGCACTGGGACTGGTTCGCGCTGCCCCGTGACACCGGGGAGCGCGCGGTGGCCGGACCGTACGTCGACTACCTCTGCTCGGACGAGTACAGCCTCACCCTGTCGGCGCCGGTGCAGTTGGCGGGACGGTTCGCGGGGGTGGCCGCGGCGGACGTGTACCTACGGCACTTCGAGGCGGCCGTGATGCCGATGCTGCGTCAACTGCCCGCGCCCGCACGGCTGGTGAACGCGCGCGGCCGGGTCGCCGCGTCCACCGACCCGTGCCATCTCGTCGGTTCGCTCAGCAAGGGCCCGGACTTCGCGGAGGCGCTCGCGGTGGGCCGGGCGGGGTACGCGCGCGGGCTGCGGCTGGTGCCGTGCGACGGGGTGCCGCTGGTGCTGGCCGTCGCCGAGCGCTGACCCGACCGGCCCGGTGGCGGCGCGAGTCCAAGTCACGGCGGAACTCGGCCCGCCGTGACGGGAGTTGACGCGTGCTTCGGCGGGAGTCGGCGCGATGGCTCAGTCGGCCGCCGGGACCACCCTGAGGTGTCCCGCGCCGCGGCCCGGCCTGCGGGTCCTGGGCGGCGGGGTGCGGCGGGCCTCGCGCAGGACCAGGGTCAGCCGCGTATAGCCCATGTTCTGAAGGGTCTTGGGGGTCTCGCCGACGATCCGGCAGTCCGTGGCGCCCCAGCGCGGGTCGGGGTGCAGCACCGGGCGCACCGCGCCGTCGTGTTCCACGGCCTCCTCGCCCACCGCGCGGATCCAGTGCGGCAGGCCCTGCCGGTAGGCGGCCTCCATGATGGGGTCCTGGGCGATGTCGCGGCGGATCGCCTGAAGGCCGTGGTCGTGGCCGTGGCTCTCCACGGCGGAGGCGAAGTGGGCCAGCATCGGCAGGCACCAGCTCGACTCGTGCTCACCGAGCACCGTGCCCGCGTCGGGGTGGAAGAGCACGAACCTGAGGAAGTTGTCGCCCGGCATCGCCGTCGGATGCGGACCGACCGCGCGGAAAAGTGACTTGAACGCGCCGTTGGTCAACACCACGTCCCAGCGGTGGTCCATGACGACGGACGGAAAAGGGACGGCCTCCAGCAGTGCGGCGTAGTCCAGCAGATACGCCTGGGCCTCGGGACTCTCGGGGGCGGGTCGCGGTACGGACCGCTGCCCACCTGCCTGATACGCCATCGGGAGGTCACCCCTCTTGCCTATGCGGCCTTCTCGCGGCGCCCCGATCCTGCTGCCCCGACGCGAGCCGTGTCAACTATCGTGGCATTTCACGTTGGTTGACGGCTGAAATTGGCCACAGTTGTGGCGAGACCTGGATGCGAGTTCGAACGAACCGCTACCCTCCGGGATGTTCACGGCGACCGTTTGTGAGAAGCCTGTGAGAGACGTAGGAGATCTGTCGGTGTCGGATGGCTTCGAGGTACCGGGCGCGACGGCGGGCGCCGTGCTGCCCGCCGTGGTCGACCGCGTCACCGCGCTCGCCGAGCGGCTCGACGTCCCGCAGGCCGAGGTCTTCCACGTGGGCCGGCTCTCCAGGGCCTCCGGTGTCCCCGACCCCGTGGTCAGAGCACTGCTGAGCGGCCGTCCGGCGGGCGAGCCCGATGTGCAGGCGCGGTTCCTTCAGCGCCTGGACCTGTTGCGCCGTACCCGGCTCAAGCCCAACGGGCGCCGGTACACCCAGCAGGAGATCGCGGACGGCGCGGGCATGTCCCGTCAGCAGGCGGGCGCGCTCATCAACGGCGACCGGCGTCCCACCATGGAGCACTGCGACGCGCTCCAGCGCTTCTTCCGGGTGCACGCCGGATTCCTCACGGCCGAGGACCCCGAGGCCCTCGCGGGCGCCCTCCAGCGCGCCGAGCAGGACCTGTTGCAGAAGCTCGCCGACCGCGAGCGGGCGGCGGCCGAGGCCGCCGGGGACCCGCTGGAGCGGCTGCTCCAGGACCACGGGGTGCGCGGAATCGCCTGGCGCGCCGCGCAGTTGCCCACCGACCAGCACCGCGACAAGGTCGCCGAGTGGCTGGACATGCTCCTGGAGAGCGTGAAACGCCCCGAGGCGTGATCCGGGGCCGCAGCACCGACAGTTGACGGGGTGTCAGGTCGCGCTGCGTTCGCTCGCCTCCCTCAAGTCCCGTTCCAGGGCGCCGCTGCGGGCCGTGGTGCCGGGCCGGCCCTCGCGCAGGAGGTCGCGCCAGTGCTCGCGGCTCCAGTGGGCCGGGGTGGTGGTCGCGGTGAACTCCGTGACCAGGGCGAGGAATCGGGCCGGGTCGGTGTGGAACGGGAAGTGTCCCGACCCCTCGAAGATCTCCAGCCGGCTGCCCGGCATGGCCTCGTGGGCGCCGTGGGCGTGCCGTACCGGCACCACGCTGTCGCGGTCGCCCCACAGCAGCATGGTCGGCATGCCCTCGGTCAGATAGCAGCGGTCCAGCATGGTCACCACCTGACCGCGCCAGTCGACGACCGCGCGCAGGCTGCGGATGAAGGCGTTGCGGGCGGTCTCGTCCGGCAACGCGTCGACCACGGTGAGGAGTTCGGGGGCGTCCTGGCCGAGGTCGGTGTCGAGGAGCCTCATCAGGCCCACGGTGAGGCCGACTTGGAGGCGCATGCCGGGCAACCGCAGCGCGGGCAGGGCGAGATGGGCACCCGGGAGCGTGATGAGCCGCAGCACGGGGTTGACCTCGCGGCCCACACCGCCGGCGCTGACCAGGACGAGCCGCTCGGTGCGTTCGGGGAACTGGTAGGCGAACTGCATCGCCACTCCCCCGCCCAGCGAGTGCCCGACCAGGGTCGCGGACTCGATGCCGAGGGTGGTGAGCAGGTCGCGCACGCCGTTGGCGTAGGCGGCCACCGAGTAGTCGGCGCGTGGTTTGTCGGAGGCGCCGTGGCCGAGGAGGTCGGGGGCGATCACCGTGTGGGTGCGGGCGAGCTGCGGGATCAGTTCGGCCCAGGTGGCCGAGGAGTCGCCGATGCCGTGGATGAGGACGAGCGCCGGGCCCTGCCCGGCCATCCGGAAGGCACGGCGGTATCCGTGCACGACGCGGTACTGGAGCGTGAGTTCCGCGTCGCCCACCGGGCGCAGCCGTGCGGCGCGCTCCGGGCGCCGTGCCGGGACGTCCTCCACGCACTCGCCTCCCGTTCACCTGGCCGCCCGCAGGCGGCCGAAAGCCCTTCCTCCCAGCGTAGGGCCGCTGTCCCACGGGGGGTTTCGGGGACGTTTCGCCTCCGCTAAGCGGGCGAACCGGGGCCGGGGGAAACGGGATTGTCAGTGGCAGGCGGCAAGCTGGAGTCGTGCCACCGCCGTGCGGGGGCGCACGACGCCGATCAGGGGAGAGCCGTCCTATGCAGACCGCCGTGATGACCGACCGCGAGCGCGCCGCCGTCCAGGCCTATCTACGGCTGCTGCACACGGTCAGAGCCGCCTTCGACGGCCCGCCGGGCGACCCGCGCCCGGTGCTGGTCCCACCCTCGGTGCTGGCCGAGGCGGACCGGGCGCTGACGGACGCCGGACTCGCTGGCAACGAGGAGGCGTTCTTCCGGCTGCTGGAGAACTGGTGCCCGCAGGGATGAGCGGGGTCACGGACGGGGGACCGTGATCGCGGTGGCGACCAGTCCCCGGCGTACGGTCCAGCGGCCCTCGAAGGTGTCGAGGCGCTCGCCGCCGAGGACCGGGCCGGGGACGAGGAGACGGGCGCGCAGGCCGCCGCGCGGTTCGTCGCCGGGGTCCGCGAAGAGGTCGATGTCGGCCTCCGAGAAGTCCAGCCACTTCCCGGTGAGGGGGAACCAGGCCTTGTAGACGGACTCCTTGGCGCTGAACAGGAGCCGGTCCCAGTGCACGGCGGGCACGCGGGCCGCGAGCCGGGTGAGGCGTTCCTGTTCGGCGGGCAGCGCGACGGAGGGCAGGACGCCCTCGGGGAGCGGTGCGTGGGGTTCGGCGTCGATGCCGAGCGAGGCGAGGTCGGTGGCGCGGGCCAGCGCGGCGCCGCAGTAGCCGTCGCAGTGGGTCATGCTGCCGATGAGTCCGGCGGGCCAGATCGGCGCGCCGTGGGCGCCGGGCAGGATCGGCTGCGGGGGCACCCCGAGCTTCTCCATGGCGCGCCGGGCGCAGGCCCGTACGGCGGTGAACTCGCGCCGCCGCTTGGGCACCGCGCGGGCCACCCGGGCCGCCTCCTCGGGGTAGAGCGGGGTGTCGTGGAACCCCTCGTCACCGTGGGTCTCCATGGTCACCACGGACTCCGGGAGCAGTTCCTCGATCACCGGCTGCGACCTCCGTCGGCAGGATGCGGCGCAGTCGTCCCGGGGGTTCCGGGCGCTTCTGCCACTCGCGGGGGTATCCCACGGACACCTCCTCGAAGCGGACTCCCTCGTGGTGGGTGGTCCGCGGGATGTGGAGATGGCCGTAGACCATGGTGTCCACCCGGAATCTGCGGTGCCAGTCGGCGGTCAGGGTGGTGCCGCACCACATGGCGAACTCGGGGTACCACAGGACTTCGGTGGGGTGCCGGTCCAGGGGGTAGTGGTTGATCAGGACCGTGGGCAGGGTGTCGGGGATCTCGGCGAGGCGGCGTTCGGTCGCGGCGACCCGGGCCCGGCACCAGGCCTCGCGGCTGGGGTAGGGGTCGGGGTGCAGCAGGAGCTCGTCGTTGCAGACGATGCCGGTGCCGTGCGCGTACGTCAGTCCCTCGTCCTTGGTGGCGCAGCCGGGCGGGAGGAACGAGTAGTCGTAGAGGAGGAAGAGCGGGGCGACGACGACCGGGCCGCCGGGGCCCTCCCAGAGGGGGTAGGGGTCCTCGGGGGTGAGGACGCCCAGTTCCCGGCAGAGGGCGACGAGGTGTTCGTAGCGGGCGACTCCGCGCAGGGTGACGGGGTCCTTGGGGTGGGTCCACAGTTCGTGGTTGCCGGGGGACCACAGGACCTTGCGGAAGCGGCCGGCGAGGAGTTCGAGGACCCAGCGGACGTCGGACACTGTCTCGGCGATGTCGCCGGCCACGATCAGCCAGTCCTCGTCCGTGCCGGGGCGCATCCGCTCCACCAGGGCGCGGTTCTCGGCGTACCCGATGTGCAGGTCGCTGATGGCCAGCAGCTGTCCGGCACCACCGGCCGTCGACTCCACCTCTCGCCCCCTTAGCCGCGCACGAATGAGGTCACGAGATCACATCCCGCCGCGCGCGACAAGACGGCGGGCGGGGAGGGCCGTCAGGGGCGTGCGGGCAGGTCGGGGCGGGTCGACGGCGGGAGTTCACGTGCCGGGTGGGCAGCATCGGGAAATCCGTAACACGGGCGTTGCACGCGGCACCCCTTGAAAGCCGTATGATCGCCCCAACACCACCGCCACGAACGCCTCTTCGCCGAGGGCGGTTTGGTGTCCCTCCAACCACCCTGGCCGGGCACGGCCTCGCTCCGCCGTGCCCGCGAACCCGAAAGGACGGCCCTGCATGGTCTCTCGCGTACGCGTCTGGCTCAACCGCACGTACGCGGAGAACGTGTTCTTCATGGATCAGCTGCGGAGAAATCCCAGCGATCGGGCCGTCGAGATCCATGCCACGCACGGCGACGCGGACTCCCCCGTACTGGCCGCGGCCGACACCGCCGACTTCGAGCCCGAGGGCCTGTCCCCGGCCGGATACGTCGAGTTCGCGCTCGACCAGTGCGCCCGTCGCGGCATCGACGTGTTCGTGCCCCGACTGCACCAGTCGGAGATCGTGGCGCACCGCGCGGACTTCGAGGCGGTGGGCACGGCGCTGCTGGCGCCGACCCCCGAGGCCGTCGCCGTCTTCCACGACAAGGTGATCGCCTACGAGGCCGTCCAGGCGATCGGCGTGCCCGTGCCGCCGTGGTGGCGCGTCCGCACGGCCCCCGAACTCGTGGCCGCCGTCGAGGAGTTGGAGGCCGCCGGGCACAAGGCGTGCTTCAAGCCGGCGTCCGGCGCGGGCGGGGTGGGCTTCCGGGTGATCACGCGCGCCCCCTTCTCGCTCATGCACCTCAACGGCTTCCCGAGCCCCTACGTCCCGCTCGACACGGTCGTCGACGCGCTGGAGCAGGCCGACGAGCAGGTCGACTGGCTGGTCATGCCGCGCCTGGAGGAGCCGGAGGTGTCGGTGGACTGCCTGACCGGTCCCGACAACCTGGTCCGGCTCGCGGTGGGCCGCACGAAGAACGGCCGCCGACGCGGTTTCACCCTGCACGAGCAGTGGCTGGAGCCGGCCCGCCGGATCGCGGAGGGCTTCGGGCTGCACTACCTCTCCAACATCCAGTTCCGCATGTTCGGCGAGACGCCCGTACTGATGGACGTCAACACCCGGCCCGCGGGCGGGCTGCACCAGCTGTCGCTGTGCGGGGTCAACGCCCCTTGGGCGGCTGTGCAGTTGGCGCTCGGCGAGGACCCGGGCACGATGGAGCCGCCGTTCCTGGGCGCGGACTACGCGGTGGTCTCGGGCCCGCGTCAGCTGCGTCCCGTGACCCTCCCGCACCAGCGCGCGGAGGAGTCGGAGCCGCTGCCCGCGACGGTCCCGGCGCAGACCGAGGCGGAGCCGGAGAGCGCCCTCGCACCGGAGCTGGGCAGCCACGCGGCGGCCCGCGCCTAGGCCTCCGAAGCCCCCGTCCCCCTCCACCGCACTACAACTCCATACCGGTCTGGACCAATCATGGCGCAGCACCTTGACACCATGATTGGTCCATACCAGCTTGGTTGCGCACCTTCCTGTACTCCCGAACACCCCCATTCCTTCAGGGAGATCGCGTGCGCGACACACTCAGACGTTCCAGACGTCGCCTCCTCGCTTTGCTCGGTACCGCAGCCCTGGCCATGGCCGGGGCCATCGCGCTGCCCGGTACCGCGCAGGCGGCCAACGTCCTGACCAACCCCGGCTTCGAGTCGGGCTCCCTCTCCCCCTGGTCCTGCACCGGAAACCTCGGCTCGGTGGTCTCCTCTCCGGTGCACGGCGGCTCCAAGGCCCTTGCGGGCGCGGTGAGTTCGAGCGACACCGCACAGTGCTCCCAGACGGTCGCCGTGCAACCGAACACGGCGTACTCGCTCAGCGGCTGGGTGCGCGGCAGTTATGTCTACCTCGGTGTCAACGGCGGTTCCTCCACGTGGACTTCGTCCCCGTCGGCGTACGCGCAGTTGACGACGTCGTTCACGACCGGCGCCACCCAGACCAGCGCCACCATCTACGTCCACGGCTGGTACGCGCAGGGCACCTACTACGCGGACGACATCAGCCTCGACGGTCCCGGCGGCGGTGGCGGCGGTGACACCCAGGCGCCGACCGCGCCCACCGGACTGACCTCCACGGGCAAGACGTCCTCCAGCGTGTCCCTGTCCTGGGGCGCCTCGACGGACAACGTGGGCGTCACGGCGTACGACATCTACAGCGGCTCCAACCAGGTCCTCAGCGTCTCCGGTAGGAGTGCCACCGTCAGCGGGCTCTCCTCCAGCACCGCCTACACCTTCACCGTGAAGGCGCGGGACGCGGCCGGGAACTCCTCCGCGGCCTCCAACTCCGTGAGCGTCACCACGGACGCGGGCACCGGCGGCGGCACCGGCTTCAAGCAGGCCGCGCCCTATCTGTACGAAGGGTGGGGCGACCCGCCGAACCCGGCGACGGTGATGGCCGCGACGGGCGTCAAGTGGTTCACGATGGCGTTCGTGCTGGACTCCGGCGGCTGCACCCCCGCCTGGGACGGCAGCCGGGCGCTGACCGGCGGCGTCGACCAGACCGCGATCAACCAGATCCGCGCGGCCGGCGGTGACATCGTGCCGTCGTTCGGCGGCTGGCAGGGCAGCAAGCTCGGCGCCAACTGCTCCTCCGCGAGCGCGCTCGCCGGGGCGCTGCAGAAGGTGATCAGCGCCTATGGCCTCAAGGCCATCGACATGGACATCGAGAACACGGACGAGTTCGAGAACGAGGCCGTCCAGGCGAAGATCCTCACCGCGCTGAAGACCGTCAAGGCCAACAACCCCGGCCTGCGCACGATCGTCACCTTCGGCACCTCGACCACCGGCCCGACGTACTACGGCAACCGGCTGATCGAGCAGGCGCAGTCGCTGAACGCCGGTATCGACGTCTTCACCATCATGCCGTTCGACTTCGGCGGCGGTTCCGACATGTACGGCAACACGGTCGCGGCGGCCGAGGGCCTGAAGGCCAAGCTGAAGTCCACCTTCGGGTGGGACGACGCGACGGCCTACGCGCACATCGGGATCTCCGGCATGAACGGTCTCAGCGACCAGCAGGAGAACACCACTCCGGCGATCTGGACCCAGATCCGCGACTGGTCCAACGCGCACCACATCGCCCGGCTCGCCTACTGGGCCGTCAACCGCGACCGGCCGTGCGCCGGTGGCGGGGTGGTCAGCAACTGCTCCGGCATCAACCAGAGCACCTGGCAGTTCACATCCATCACGGCCGGTTTCACCGGCTGAGCGTCAGCGTGGGGGTGCCTCGTCCGGGTACCCCCACGCCCGCGCCAACTCCGCGAGCCTGGACGGCAGTTCCACGGCCGGATCGGCCGTGCGGGCGGGCTGGACCCGGCCCGACTTCAGGGTGCTGCTCCAGTCACCGAGCTGGGGCCGGTAGAGACCGTGGTCCTTGCTGCCGTAGTCGAGCATGCCGCTCTCCCAGGGGACACCGAGGTAGGCGCACAGGTCCCGGGTCGCCTTCTCCGGGTGCGCGGTGAGGTCCTCGTAGGTCATGACGTGGGCGTCGAGATGCTGCCGGGCCTCCTCCAACTTCTCGGCGTAGCCCAGGACTTCGGCGCGGATCGCCGCGTGGTCGGGATCGTCCCGGCGCGCGGTGAGCGAGGCGAGCACCGCACCGGGGTGGCGCAGCAGCAGGATGTAGCGGGCGTGCGGCCAACATCGGTGCAGGCGCGGCCACATGAGGGTGTTGGGCGGGGTCTTGTCGACGATGACGTCCTTGCCGCTGCGCTCCAGTTCGAGGTGGAGCACCCGGTCCCACAGGACGTGTTCCAGTTCCTCCTTGTCGAGCGCGAGCGCCCGCATCGCGTCGTCGGTGAACTCGCGGGAGAGATGGACGTGCAGGGTCCGCAGATGCATCTCGTGCGGGGCGCGGATGCGGCTGTGGCTGTTCATCAGGACCCGCAGCAGCGTGGACCCGGAGCGCACGGAGGACAGCACGAACACCGGCGAGTCCACCAGGCGCGGGGCGCGCGGCGCGGTGTAGGCGTCGGCGGCGGGCCGGGGCGCGGGCAGCGCGTCGAGGTGGCGGCGCGGCGGGCTGACCGCCTGCGCCATCAGCCTCCCCCGCCGCCTGAGCCCCTTGCCGATCGCGGACATCCGCGGGTCTCGCATGCTGACACCTTTCTCTCGCCGTTCCCTCGGATCCCAGAGGGAGCAGGCGAACTCCAGGTGTCACGGAGTCGAACGCCGGCTGCGGAAAACGGTCGAGAAGGGCCGCCGACCTGCCCACTTACCGTTTCCTTAATTCTTCATGGGAACTGGTCCGCGCCTTGGGACGCGCACGGCGCTCAGAAGCGGCCCGAGCCCCGGTACAGCTCCAGTTCCCCGTCGAGTTCCACCGCGAGCACGGTCGCGTGCGGGTCGAGGTCGGCCTCGGCGGGCGGGTCGATCCACAGCACGCCGACCGCCTCGTGCAGGCCGCCGATCACCCGGTGGGCGAGTTCGGTGCCGGTGCCGAGCACGGTGACCCGGCGGACCGGGGTGACCAGCCCCCGGACACCGATCTCGGCGCGTGGGACGTCGAACAGGGTGAGGTAGAGGGTGCGGCCGTCCGCGGAGAGGGTACTCGGCCCGTAGTGGTGCCCGGCCGGCAGGCCGCGGACCGTGCCGTACACGGCGTCGGAGTGCTTGCGGATCCACTCCCCCAGGCCTTCGAGGCGCTCGACCTGCGGCTGCGGGACGGTGCCGTCCTCCATCGGGCCGACGTCCAGGAGGAGGTTGCCGCCCCCACCGATCGTCTCCGTGAAGTAACGGATCAGCTGGCTCAGCGACTTGTGGTTGTCGTCGTGGTGCTGATAGCCCCACGAGTCGTTGATGGTGAGGCACAACTCCCAGGGCCCGTCCGGGGGTTCGATGGGGGCGCCCTGCTCCGGTGTCGCGTAGTCGCCCTCGCTGAGCATGCGGGCGTTGAACACGACGTGCGGTGCGTACGAGCGGATCAGCGCGGCGAGGTCCTTGATGCGCCACTGCTCCTCGCTGCGGTCCCACTCGCCGTCGAACCACATCAGGTCGGGCCGGTAGCGGGAGGCCAACTCCCGTATCTGGCCGTCCCGGTAGGCGATGAAGCGCTCCCAGGCCGCCAGGTCCTCGTCCTGCGCGGAGCACTCGGAGTACCGGTTGTCCTCCAGCTCCGGCGGGCGGCCGGGCTTGCGGGTGGTGGCGTAGTCGGGGTGGTTCCAGTCGGAGTGCGAGTAGTAGAGGCCGACCTTGAGGCCCTGCTCGCGAAGGGCGTCGGCGTACCCGGTGAGGTAGTCCCGGCCGAGGTTGAGATCCCCGAACTCCGTGTCCCACAGGGCCACTCCGTCGTGGTGGCGGCTGGTGAGGACGGCGTACTTCGCGCCCGCGCGGGCGAACAGGTCGGCCCAGGCGCGCGGGTCGTAGTGCGCGCCGGTGAAGCGGTCGAGCTGGGACATGTACCGGTCGTGCGGCACGATGTCGTCGTAGAACGACCAGGACTCCTGGACACCGTCGACGGCGTAGATCCCCCAGTGGACGAAGATCCCCAACTTGGCGTCGGTGAACCACGGTTGCATGGGCACGGCTGAACTCCGTTGTGTACAAGGCCAGTCGGGGAAAGGCCAGGGGGCGGAACCGGTGTGCGACAACCGGTCCCGCCCCCTGGGGTTCTACTGACCTGCGCCCGCCCGCTTCAGACGGAGCGTCAGGATCTGGAAGGGCCGCAGGGTCACCGCGACCGAGTCGCCGTCGGTCGGGGCGTCCTCCAGCGGGCGCTCCAGCAGATCGGTGATGCCGGCGCCCGCGAGCGGGAAGCCCGTGCGCAGTACGCCCTCGGCACGGCCGCCGCTCGACTCGTAGAGGCGGACCACTACGTCGCCGGACTCGTCGTCGGCGAGCTTGACCGCCTCGACGGTGATGCCGTCGCCGTCCACGGAGACGACCGGCTGCGGGGCGCCGTCCGAATCGGCCACGCGCAGCGGGAGGTTGAGGGCGTAGCCCTCGGCGACCGCGTCCTCGATGCTCGCGCCGGGCAGCAGCGAGTAGACGAAGCGGTGCCTGCCCTGGTCGGCGCCCGGGTCCGGGATGCGCGGGGCGCGCACCAGGCTCAGCCGGACCGTGGTCGTCGTACCGCCGTCCTCGCGGACGGTGCGGGAGACGTCGTGGCCGTACGTCGAGTCGTTGATGACGGCGACGCCGTAGCCGGGCTCGGCGAGGTGCACCCAGCGGTGGCCGGAGACCTCGAAACGGGCCGCCTCCCAGCTGGTGTTGGTGTGCGTGGGCCGCTGGATGTGGCCGAACTGGATCTCGGCGGAAGAGTGCGCCGCCCGGATGTCCACCGGGAAGCCTGCCTTGAGGAACTTCTCGGCCTCGTGCCAGTCGATGTCGGTCTCGAAGTCGATCCGGGCACTGCCCGCGCGGACGGTGATCGTCTGCGTGATCTTCGAGCCCTTACCGAAGGACCGCTCCACACGGATCGCGCCGAGCAGCGGGTCCTGCTCGACGACCGTGATCGAGTCGGCGTCCAGGAGGTCGGTGAAGCGGTTCTTGTAGTGCTTGTCGACGTCCCACGCGTCCCAGTAGTTGGGGAGGTCGGTGTGCAGGCGCAGCAGGTTGCCCTGGTCGGCGAGGACCTCACGGCCGCCGTGGCGCAGGTCGCGCACGGAGGCGAGGGTCCCGTCGTCGGCGAGTTCGACGCGGACGATGCCGTTGTCGAGGACGCGGTCGGTGACGCTCACCGCCTGCGGGACGTACTCGGCGGCCAGCGGGGCGCTGCCGTTGGCGGGGACCGTCGCGTACATGGGCACGCCGGTCGCGGTGCGGATGACCTCGGCGCGGTCGTAGGGGCTGGTGTTGAAGACCCGGGTCGCGCCGCCGCCCAGCGCGGCCACGGCCGCCGCCGTCAGCTCCTCCAACTCCGTTGCCACCCGGGCGTATTCGGCCTCGGCCTCGCGGTGCACCCAGGCGATCGAGGAACCGGGAAGGATGTCGTGGAACTGGTGCAGCAGCACCGTCTTCCACAGCCGGTCGAGCTTCTCGTAGGGGTAGGCGTAGCCCGGTACGTGCAGCGCGGCCGTGGTCGCCCACAACTCGGCCTCGCGCAGCCGGTGTTCGCTGCGCCGGTTGCCCTGCTTGGTGCGGGCCTGGGAGGTGTAGGTGGCGCGGTGGAGTTCGAGGTAGAGCTCGCCGACCCAGACCGGGGCGTCGGGGTACTCGGCGCGCGCCTTGGCGAAGAACTCGTCGGGGTGCTCGACGACGACCTTCGGGGAGCCCTCCAAGTCGGCGAGCCGGCGCGCCCGTTCCATGATCTCGCGGGTGGGGCCGCCACCGCCGTCGCCCCAGCCGAAGGGGGCCAGCGAGCGCGTCGCGCCGCCCTTCTCCGCGTAGTTGCGGACCGCGCGGGACATCTCCTCGCCGCTGAAGCGGGCGTTGTAGGTGTCGACCGGCGGGAAGTGGGTGAAGATGCGGGTGCCGTCGATGCCCTCCCACCAGAAGGTGTGGTGGGGGAACTTGTTGGTCTGGTTCCAGGAGATCTTCTGGGTGAGGAACCACTCGTTGCCGGCGAGCTTGGCGAGCTGCGGGTAGGCCGCGTTGTAGCCGAAGGAGTCGGGCAGCCAGACGCCCTTGGTCTCGACGCCGAAGTGCTCGATGAAGAACCGCTTGCCGTGGATGAGCTGGCGCGCGATGGCCTCGCCGCCGGGCAGGTTGCCGTCGGACTCGACCCACATGCCGCCGACCGGCGCCCACTGGCCGCGCTTGACGGACTCCTGGATCCGGGCCCACACCTGCGGGTAGTTGTCGCGCACCCACTCGTACTGCTGGGCCTGGGAGCAGGCGAAGATGAAGTCCTCGTACTCGTCGGCGAGCGAGGTCACGTTCGAGAAGGTGCGGGACGTCTTGCGCTTGGTCTCGCGGATCGGCCACAGCCACGCCGAGTCGATGTGCGCGTGCCCGACGCCGGAGACGATGTGCGCGCTGGCGTTGGCGGGCTTGGAGAGCACCGGCTTGAGCGCGGCCCGGACGTCGGCGGCCGTACCGGCGACGTCGTCGAGGTCGAGGAGGTCGAGGGCGCGGTCGAGGGCGTGCATGATCTCGTGCCGGCGGGGGTCGTGCTCGCCCAGTTCCAGCATGAGTTCGCGCAGCACCTGGACGTCGAGGTCGAGGTGGAAGACCTCCTCGTCGAGGACGGCGAGGTCGGCGCGGCGGAATGTATACAGTGGACGGTCGCCCGCGGTCAGTACATCGCCGAGCGGTGTCGTCTTCGAGAAGTTGTCGGCGAGGATGTCGGGGTTGGAGGCCGCCTCGACCAGGTAGTCGATCACCTCGCCGCCCGCGGCCGGGTTGGCGATCGCGACGTACTGGTTGAGCGGGTTGACCGCCTTCAGCGGCGTCCCGTCCGCGAGGTGGACCAGCGCCTCGGCCTGGTTGCCCGGCCAGTCGCCCACGAACCCGAGGTCGATGACGGCCTCGACGCGCTTCCCGGCCCACTCCGCGGGCACCTGTCCGCGCATCCGGAACCAGGTGGTGCCCCAGGGCGGACCCCAGGGGGTGTCCATCGCGAACGGCGCGTACGGCGCCGCCGCCGCCTCTTCGAAGGAGACCGGCTCACCCGGGGCCTGCCAGGCCTCGACCGTGAAGGGCGCGGTGGCCGCGTAGATCGCGGGCTTGATCCGCTGGTCGTGGGCGCGCTGGACGCGCTCCTCGATCCGGCTGCGTTCGTCGTGCATGGGAGGTCTCCAGGGAACCAGGGAGCTGAGCTGCTGAGAGCTTGGGGAGCTGGTGAGAACTCGCTGCCGAGATCTCGGGGGAAAGCGCTTACCGAACGATGCCTACTTAAGGTACGCCAGACCCGGGTGGACCTCGGTGTAGCCCTCGACCAGGCGGCGCGCGACATTCACGGAGTCGACCAGCGGGTGCAGCGCGAAGGCCTTCACCGCGGTCGCGCGGGAGCCGTTCTCGGCCGCCGCGAGGACCTCGCGCTCGACGCCCTTGACCGCGCAGACCAGGCCGGTGGCGTGGTCGGGCAGCGGGGCGACCGCGACCGGGTGGGCGCCGTTGGCGTCGACCAGGCACGGCACCTCGATGACGGCGTCCGCGTCGAGGACGGACAGGGCGCCCTGGTTGCGGACGTTGAGGATCAGGGTGGTGCGCTCGTCGCGGGCGATGGCCCGCATCAGGGCGAGGGCGACCTTCTCGTACCCGCCGGAGAGATCGTCGGCGTCGCGCTCGCCGGCGCCTGCGGTCTCCCGGTTCTCCGACATGTAGGTCGCCTCGCGCTCGGCGCGGGTGCGGTCCCAGGCGGTCAGCGCGGCGGCGTCGGGGCGCTTCATCTCGTCGTAGAACTGGGCCTGTTGGTCGCGCAGGAAGGCGCCGCGGGTCCGCTCGACCTCGCGGTAGGCGCGCACGGTCTCGCGGTTGAAGTAGTAGTAGTGCAGGTACTCGTTCGGGATGGCGCCCAGCGACTGGAGCCAGTCGGTGCCGAAGAGCTTGCCCTCCTCGAAGGAGCCGAGCAGGTCGGGGTCGGCGAGCAGGCGCGGGAGTTCGTCGCGGCCCGCGACCCGCAGGCCGCGTACCCAGCCGAGGTGGTTGAGGCCGACGTAGTCGATGAAGGCCTCGCGCGGGTTGGCGCCCAGCACCTTGGCGATACGGCGGCCGAGGCCGACCGGGGAGTCGCAGATGCCGATGACGCGGTCGCCGAGGTGGCGGGACATGGCCTCGGTGACCAGGCCCGCCGGGTTGGTGAAGTTGATGACCCAGGCGTCGGGGGCGAGGCGGGCCACGCGCCGGGCGATGTCGACGGCCACGGGGACGGTTCGTAGACCGTAGGCGATACCGCCGGCGCCGACCGTCTCCTGGCCGAGGACGCCTTCCGCGAGGGCCACCCGCTCGTCGTTCGCCCGGCCCTCCAGGCCGCCGACGCGGATCGCGGAGAAGACGAAGTCGGCGCCGCGCAGGGCCTCGTCGAGGTCCGTGGTGGCGGTGATCGTGGGGGCGTCGGGCACGGTGGCGGCCTGTTCGGCCAGTACACGGGCGACCGCATACAGTCGACTGTCGTCGAGATCGTGCAGCACCACCTCGGTGACCCGGCCCTCACCGCGGTCCGTCAGCAGTGCCCCGTACACGAGCGGCACCCGGAATCCGCCGCCGCCCAGAATCGTCAACCTCACGTTTGCACCTTTCCTGCCACGACGACCTCCACGCCCGCTTCCTCCAGGGAGGAGCGGGTCGCCGGGTCGACCGGGGCGTTCGTCACGACCGCGTCCAGGTCCTCGGGACCGCACACCTTCGCCATGCCCGTACCCGGGAACTTCTGCGCGTCGGCGAGCAGGACGACCTTCTCGCCGGCCTTGATCATGGCCCGTTTGACCGGCACCTCGACGACGGTCGTGTCCATCACCTGCCCGCCGGGCCGCACCCCGCTGGTGCCGAGGAAGACCCAGTCGGCGTGCAGCTGGCGCAGGTTGTCCTCGGTGAGGAAGCCCACCAGGGAGCGGTACTCGCGCCGGACCATGCCGCCGAGCAGCACCAGTTCGATGCCCTCGTCGTCGGCCAGCTCCTCGTAGACCACGAGGTTGCTGGTGATCACGGTGAGCCGGCGACCGCGCAGTTGCCGGGCGAGCCGGTAGGCGGTGGTGCCGATGTCGAGGAGGACCGACTCGCCGTCCGCGACCATCGAGGCGGCCTGGGCGGCTATCGCGTCCTTCTCGGCCACCCGCACCTCGGCCACCTCGGCGAAGGGCTGGTCGCCCTCGTCGGCCACGGCACCGCCGTGGACACGTGTGAGCAGCCCGTCCTCCTCCAGTTTGAGCAGGTCGCGCCGGATGGTGGCCGGACTCACGCCGAGTTGCTCGGAGAGGTCGGTCACAGAGGCGGGGCCACCGGAGCGAAGGGCCCGCAGGATGAGTTGGTGTCGTCGTTCTGCCAGCACGCGGTGCACACTACTCGTCATCTTCAATCATTTCTATGCTCAGTTCTGCTCGGGTATTGACCAATCTCCCCGAGCAGCGCACGATTCCGGCATCGAAAATGACGAGTTTTGACGAGAGGTGGTGCGCGTGGACGACGACAGGCCCGATGTGCTGCTGACCGGGCTGCTCTTCTACGACCTCGTCCTGACGGGTCTGGGAAAGCCGCCGACGCCGGGCGAGGAGATCTGGACGGCCGGCATGGGCTGCGGCCCGGGCGGCATCGCGAACCTCGCGGTGGCCACCGCCCGCTTCGGCCTGCGCACCTCGCTGGCCACGGTCTTCGGGGACGACTTCTACGGCGAGTACTGCCGGGACGTCCTGTGCGACCAGGAGAACATCGACCTCTCGCTCTCCCGCACCGCGGACGGCTGGCCCACCCCCGTCACCGTCTCGCTCGCGACCGGCGACGACCGGGCGCTGGTCACCCACGGCCAGGAACCCCCGTACTCGCAGGACACGCTGATGGGCGACCCGCCCGAGGCGCGCACGGCGCTGGTGCACATCGAGGCCGAGCCGCGCGAGTGGATCGCCAAGGCCGCCGCGAACGGCACCCACGTCTACGCGGACGTCGGCTGGGACCCCACCCAGGAGTGGTCCCGCGACCTCCTCGACCAGCTCGCGCTGTGCCACGCCTTCCTCCCGAACGAGACCGAGGCGATGGCCTACACCCGCACCGACAGCGCGGTGGCGGCCCTCGGCACGCTCGCCGAGCTGGTACCGGTGGCGGTCGTCACCCGGGGCGGGGACGGCGCTGTCGCCGTCGACCAGATCACCGGGGAGTACGCGGAGGTCCCGGCCCTGGCCGTGGACGTCCTGGACGCGACCGGCGCCGGGGACGTCTTCGGGGCCAGCTTCGTCACCGCCTCGCTGGCCGGCTGGCCGCTGGCCGAACGGCTGCGGTTCGCGGTCCTGTCGGCCGGACTCTCCGTCCAGCAGCACGGCGGCGCCCTCGCCGCCCCCGGCTGGTACGGCGTCGACCGCTGGTGGCGCTCACTGACCGACCCCGGCCTGAAGCGGACCTACGGCTTCCTCGCCGACCGCCTGCCGGCGGACGTGGGCCCCCCGGTGCGCCACGCGCCCGTCACCCCGCCCGCCCGGCAGCCCTGACCCGCACCCGATCCACCGCCCCACCCCAGAACCCCACAGCACCACCGCCGACACACCCACACCACCACGCCCCTCAGTACCACGCACAGGAACAACAGGAGTGACCCGTGGACCTTTCACGCAGAGGCTTCCTCCAGGCCGCCGCGCTCACCGCGGCGGCGTCCGGCCTGACCGTCGCATGCGGCGGCGGCTCCGGATCGGGCGGCACCAAGAACGGCAAGAACCTCACCCTGTGGTACTGGGGCGGCGCGCTCAGCGACAAGGTGGTGGCGGAGGCGAAGACCCACTTCAGCAGCACGGTCAAGCTGACCGCCGCCTCCATCGGCGGTGACTTCAAGCAGAAGCTCACCACCACGCTCGCCGCGGGCGGCTCCTCGGTGCCCGACATCACCGGCATCAAGGGCGAGGACATCGCGTCCTTCCTGCCCAACGCCTCCCGCTTCCTGGACCTGAACGACCTGGGCTTCAAGAAGATCTCCTCGCAGTACCTGGGCTGGAAGACGAAGCTCGCCCAGACCTCCGACGGCAAGCAGATCGGCTTCCCGATCGACATCGGCCCCACCGCGCTCTTCTACCGCGAGGACCTGTTCGCCAAGGCCGGGGTGGCCACCGACCCCGACAAGGTCGCCGCCCTGGTCAAGACCTGGGACGACTACTTCGCGCTCGGCACCGAGTTGCAGAAGAAGAACCCCGGCAGCTACCTGGTCAACAACATCGGCTCGGTCTTCACCGTCGTGGTCGGCCAGGGCACCCAGCGGTTCATCGACAAGAACAACCACTTCATCGGCGACCAGGACCACATCCGCGCCGCGTGGACCACGGCGGTGCGGCCCTACACCCTGGGCATCGACGCCAAGATCAACGACAACAGCTGGAACGCGGCCATCGGCAAGAACCTGCTCACCGAGCTCGGTGCCGCCTGGCACGCGCTGGACATCGAGCAGGCCGCCCCGCAGACCAAGGGCAAGTGGCGGGTCTGCGCCAACCCGGTCGGACCGTCCAACCAGGGCGGCTCCTACCTGGCGCTGCCCAAGCAGTGCCGCAACCCCGAGGAAGCCTTCAAGATCATCAGCTGGATCCTCAGCCCCGCCAACGACGCCCGCGGCTTCACCGACGCCGCCATCTTCCCGGCCGCCCCGGCCGCGTACGCCATGCCCGCGATGACGGGCCCGGACGCGTTCTTCGGCGGGCAGAAGATCATCGAGGTGTTCGGCCCGGCCGCCAAGGCCATCCCGGACAGCTACGAGGCGCCGGCCGACGCGGCCGTCATGGCCCCGTACATGACGGAGCTGACCAACATCGAGGCCAAGGGCAAGAAGCCCGACGCCGCCTGGAACGACGCGGTCAGCCAGGCCAAGCAGATCGCCCGCCGCCAGGGGGTGAACTGAGGTGACATCCCCTCCGGTCACCGGTACCGCCGCGGTGCCAGAACACCGCGGCGGGCCGGGCCCGGCCCGCTTCCGCCCACGACGCGCCACGCCCGCCGGCACCGTCCGGCCGAAGCGGCGCGGCCCGCTCGCGTACTGGCGCCAGTACCTGGCGATCTCGCCGTTCTACCTGATCTTCGCCGCGTTCTCCTTCTTCCCGGTGTTCTACTCGCTGTACCTGGCCTTCCAGCGCTGGGACGGGCTCGGGGACAAGCAGTTCGTGGGCCTCCAGCAGTTCAAGTTCCTCTGGTCGGACCCGGTCTTCTGGCTGTCGATCCGCAACACCCTGGTGATCTGGGTGCTGTCCACGGTGCCCACCCTGCTGGGCGCCCTGGTGCTGGCGACGCTGCTGCACTCGGTGCGCCGCTTCAAGGGCTTCTACCGGATCGCGCTCTACGTCCCGAACGTCACCTCGATCGTCGCCGTGGCGATCTTCTTCGGCGCGGTGTTCAGCAACAACTTCGGCCTGGTCAACGCGATCCTCGGCACGGTCGGCATCTCACCGGTGCCGTGGCTGAGCAACCCGTGGCTGATCAAGGTGGTCATCGCGCTGCTGATGACCTGGATGTGGACCGGCTACAACATGATCATCTACCTGGCCGGTCTCCAGGCGATCCCGACCTCGATCTACGAGGCGGCGAAGATGGACGGCGCCGGCCCGGTCCGCACCTTCTTCCAGATCACCGTCCCGATCCTGCGGCCGATCATCCTGTTCACCGTCATCATCTCGACGATCAACGGCCTCCAGAGCTTCAGCGAACCCCAGGTGCTGTTCGCCAGCAACGCCGCGAACGCGAATCTCGGCGGCCCGGGACAGGCCGGTCTGACCACGCTGCTGTACTTCTACCAGTCGGCCTTCCTCAACAACGACTACGGCTACGGCGCCGCCATCGTGTGGGCCTTCTTCCTGCTGATCATCGTCCTCGTCGCCGTCAACTGGCGCATCACCCAACGAGGGAGGAAGCCGTGACCACAGCCGACACCACGGCCCCCGCAGCGGCCGACCCGACCGGGCCGGCCCCGCGCGCGCGACGGCTGCGCCGCCCCAAGGGCCTGACCGCGCACATCATTCTCATGGCGGCCGTCCTGCTCTCGGTCTTCCCGTTCGTGTGGACGATCGTCATGGCCACCAACACCACGCAGGACATCTACAAGAGCCCGCCGAAGTTCACCTTCGGCTCCCACCTGCTGGAGAACATCCGGCACGTGCTGAACACCATCGACTTCTTCGGGTCGATGCTCAACACGATCGTCGTCGCGACCGTCACCACCGTCCTGGTGCTGTTCATCGACTCGCTGGCGGCGTTCACCTTCGCGAAGTTCGACTTCCCCGGCCGCAAGGTGCTCTTCGGCACCCTGCTGCTGTTCATGATGCTGCCGCTGCAACTGGCGATCCTGCCGCAGTTCATCCTCATGTCGAACATCGGCTGGGTGGGCATGCTCAAGGCACTGATCCCGCCGGCCCTGGCCAACGCCTTCGGCATCTTCTGGCTGCGCCAGTACATCGAGAACGGCGTGCCCGACGAACTCCTCGACGCCGCGCGCATCGACGGCGCCGGGTTCTTCCGCCAGTACTGGAACATCGCCCTGCCGATGATCAGGCCCGCGCTGTCCTTCCTCGCCATCTACGCCTTCGTCGGCGCCTGGAACGACTACGTGTGGCCGCTCATCGTGCTCACCAACCCGGACCACGTGACCCTCCAGGTGGAGCTGGCCCAGCTGAACGTCGGCCACACCACGGACTACAGCATGGTCATGGCCGGGGTGCTGATGGCCTCGCTCCCGCTGGTGCTGGTCTTCGCGATCTTCGCGCGCGGCTTCATCGCGGGCGCCACCGAGGGCGCGGTGCAGGGCACCTGACCCGCGCAGGGCACCTGACCCGCGCGGGCCGCCCCGGCCCGCGCGGTACAGCCGCGCGGTACGCACCGCGCATTCGCGCGATACGCGCAGCACAGAGGAGGATCCGGTGACGGACACCGACGCCGAGCGGACACGGGCGGCGCGGGGCGAGGCGCCCGCGGCGCCCCCGCCGCGCGACAAGGTGCTCGTGGTGGGCATGGACGGGCTGCGCAACGACCGGCTCATGCGCTCCCCGGCCCACGCCCCCGTCCTGCACGGCCTGCTCTCCGCAGGCGCCCACGGCACCAGCCTGCTGCCCTACGGCGAGGCAGACGGCCAGGCGGAGGGCGGGCCGCGGACGAGCATGGCCTACACCGACTCCGGGCCCGGCTGGTCCAGCGTGCTGACCGGGGTGTGGCCCGACCGCCACGGGGTCACCGGCAACGACTTCGCGGGCGCCGACTACGCCCGCCACCCCGACTTCCTCACCCGCGCGGCCCTCGCCCGCCCCGGTCTGCGCACCGCGGCGGCGGTGTCCTGGCCGGAACTGGTCCACCGCGGGGTCCTGGGCCCCGCCGTCGGACAGCGGGTGCAGTACGACGGCGAGAGCGACGGCTACGCGACCGCGGACGAGCTCGTCGCCCGCACCGCGCTGCGCTGGCTCGCCGAGGACGATCCCGACCTGCTGTTCGTGTACTTCGGCGCCACCGACGAGGCCGGCCACGCCACCGGCCCGCTCTCGGCCACCTACGACCACGCTCTCCTCGCCCAGGACGCCCACCTGGGGCGGCTGCTGGCGGCGCTCGACGCCCGGCCGGCCGGGGAGCGGTGGACCGTGCTGGTCACCACCGACCACGGGCATCTCGACACCGGCGGCCACGGCGGCGACACCCGCGCCGAACGCGAGGTCTTCGTCGTCCTCACCGGTCCCGGCACACCCGCCGGCACCCGCCTCGACGCGCCCCGGCTCGTCGACATCGCCCCCACCGTCCTGGACCGGCTCGGCATCCCCGCCGACCCGGCCTGGGGCCTGGCCGGACGCGTCCTGCCCGGCCCCACCACACCGTCCCCGCCACTCGCGCAGACCCCAGAGGGAGCCGTCCGCCGATGAACGATCCGTCGATCCACGGGCCCCGGCCCGCCGATCCCCTGATCGCCCTCCGCCCCTGGGAGGCACCCGAACTGACCTCCTGGGCACGGCTCCCCATGAACGCCGTCGACCGGCACACCGGAGCGCTGTCCCTGGACGGCGACTGGCGCTTCCAGCTGCTGCCGGCCCCGGACGCCCCGCTCGCGGATGCCTGGTCGTCCGCCTACGTGCCGGGTGTATGGACCATGCAGTCCGCCGGCGCCGACGACCTTCCGCAGTACACGAACGTCCGTATGCCGTATGCGGAATTCCCTCCACTGTCGCCCGCCGACAATCCGACGGGTGTCTACGAGCGGGAGATCGACGTCCCCGCCGAGTGGGCGGGCCGGCGGATCGTGCTCCGGGTGGGCGCCGCCGAGAGCGTGCTGCTCGTCCAGGTGGACGGGCGGCCCGTCGGTGTCTCCAAGGACTCCCACCTCGCCGCCGACTTCGACCTCTCGGCCGTCGTACGGCCCGGCGGGCGCGCCACCGTACGGCTGACCGTGGTCAAGTGGTCGGACGCCACGCACATCGAGGACCAGGACCAGTGGTGGCACGGCGGCGTCAGCCGGTCGGTGCTGCTGTACGCGACCGACCCGCTGCATCTCGCGGACGTGACCGTCCGGGCGTGCCACGACGGGCAGTTGCAGGTCGACTGCCAGGTGCGGGACGCGGGTGGCGCGCTGCCCGCCGGGTGGTGGATCAGCGGCGACCTCGACGGCCGGCCTCTCGCCCAGGACACCGAGTTCGACCGGTTCAACACGGAGGACGACCGGGTCTCCGACTTCCTCGGAGAGGCCCGCATCCGGGACACCGTCCCCGAGGTACGCACCTGGAACGCCGAGACGCCCGAGCTGTACGGGCTCACGGTCCGGCTGCACCGGGCCGACGGCACGGTCGCCGACACGGCGCACGCACGCATCGGGTTCCGTGACGTGGAGATCGTCGGGCGGGACCTGCTCGTCAACGGGGAGCGGGTGTTCATCCGGGGCGTCAACCGGCACGACTTCCACCCGCTGACCGGCCGCACGGTGTCGTACGACGACATGCGCGCGGACCTCGTGCTGCTGAAGCGGTTCGGGTTCAACGCGGTGCGCACCTCGCACTATCCGAACGACCCGGCGCTCTACGACCTCGCGGACGAACTGGGGTTGTATGTCGTCGACGAGGCGGACATCGAGTCGCACGACCACGCGCACGAGATCGCCGACGACCCGCGCTACCTGAACGCCTTCGTGGACCGGGTGTCGCGGATGGTGCTGCGCGACAAGAACCACCCGTCGATCATCGTCTGGTCGCTGGGCAACGAGTCCGACTACGGCGCCAACCACGACGCGGCGGCCGGCTGGGTGCGGCGGCACGACCCCACCCGGCCGATCCAGTACGAGGGGGCCGCCAAGCGCGGCTGGGCGGACCTGTCCCTCGCCTCCGACATCGCGTGCCCGATGTACGCCTCGCTGGAGGACTGCGTCGCGCACGCGCTGTCCGGCGAGCAGACGAAACCGCTGATCCAGTGCGAGTACTCGCACGCGATGGGCAACAGCAACGGCACGCTCGCGGACCACTGGGCCGCCATCGAGTCAACCCCGGGTCTTCAGGGCGGCTTCATCTGGGAGTTCTGGGACCACGGAATCCTCCAGCGTGTGAGCGACGGAAGACCCACCGGCCGCGCGGGCGCCGGACTGTATGACAACGGTGTCGCCGCGCCCGGTCAACGCTGGGCGTACGGCGGTGACTTCGGCGAGACGATCCACGACGGCGCGTTCATCGCGGACGGCGTGGTGTTTCCCGACCGCACGCCCAAGCCGGTCATGTTCGAGCACCGGGAGATCGCGGCGCCGCTGCGCATCGAGAGCTTCCGGCACGAGGGCATCGTCCTCGGCAACCACCAGCACTTCCGGGGCCTCGAATGGCTCTCCGGGACCTGGGAGTTGGCGCTCGCGGACGGCCGTACGCTGACCGCCCCGGCCGAGCTGCCCGCGCTGTGCCCGGGTGAGACGGCGGCCGTGCCGCTGCCGTTCGGGCTGCCGGAGGACGGCGGCGAGGCCTGGCTGACGCTGCGGGTGACCACGGCCGAGGACCAGACGTGGGCACCGCGCGGCACCGAGGTGTGCGCGCCCCAGGTGCAGCTGCGGGCGGCGCCTGTCGTGACACCGCCGGTGGTCGGCGGCGGACGGGTCGAGGTCGACGGCGAGGGGCTGCTGCTCCACCCGCTGCTGACGGTCGCGCCGACCCTGTCGCTGTGGCGGGCGCCCACCGACAACGACGAGTTGGGCGGGATGGCGCTGCGCTGGCGGACCTGGGGGCTCGACTCGCTGGTCCGCAAGGTGGTGTCCGTACGGCGGGACGGCGAGCGGGTGACGGCGGTCGCCGAGTACGCGGGGGCCGTCGGTGTCGTGCGGCACTGTCAGGTGTTCACACCGGTGGAGGGCGGGGTGCGGGTCGAGGAATCGGCCGAACTGCCCGAGGAGTTCGACGACGTGGCCCGGGTGGGCACCGTGTTCGAGACGGTGCCGGGGCTCGATCTGCTGGAGTGGTTCGGCCGGGGTCCGTGGGAGTCGTACCCCGACCGGGCCGCGGGTGCGCCCGTGGGCCACCACTCGGTCCCCGTCGACGAGTTGTTCACCCCGTATCTGCGCCCGCAGGAGAGCGGCGGCCGGCACGGGGTGCGGCGGTTCACGCTGTCGGCACCGGACGCCACCGGTCTCACGGTCGAACTCGACGAGCCCCGCCAGGTCTCGGTGACCCGCTACCGCGCCGACGACCTGACCGCCGTACGGCATCACGACGAGCTGGTGCCGCGCGCCGCCTGCGTGGTGCAACTCGACGCGGCGCACCGGGGATTGGGCACGGCATCGTGCGGCCCCGACACCACACCGCAGTACCTCGTCGCACCGGGTGTCCATCGCTGGAGCTGGACCCTGCGCGTTCTCTGAACCTCCCGGTTCTCAGCAGCTTTCACGAGCACTCACCCTGTACGGAGCACCCGTGTGTACTTCGCATGACCACGAGCAAGAGCAGTGCGAGCGGGCCCAGGCGGGCGCCGGGCGGCGCAACTTCCTCCGGGCCACCGCGCTGCTCGGTGCCGCCGCCACGGCCGCCGTCACCGTGCCGGGCGTCGCCGAGGCGGCCCCCGACACGGCGTCCACGAAGGCGGGTTGGCGGCCCGACACCGACAGCCGGCGCTTCACGCTCGCCGTGATGCCGGACACCCAGTACCTCTTCGACGGGCCGAGCATCGACAAGGCGCCGATCGAGGCCTCGCTGCGCTATCTGCTGGAGCACGGCAAGGACGACAACATCGTCTTCCTGTCCCACCTCGGCGACCTGACGCAGAACGGCGCCGTGACCGAATTCGCCGCCATCGGGGAGGCGTTCGGGCTGCTGGACCGGCGGGGCGTCGGCTACAGCGTGCTGGCGGGCAACCACGACATCTCGTCGTCGACGGACGACCAGCGCGGGACGTCGGCCTACCTGGACACGTTCGGTCCGCGGCGGTTCAAGAACAAGTCCACGTTCGGCGGGGCCTCTTCGGACGGCTACAACACGTACCACGTGTTCCAGGCGGCCGGGCGGGAGTGGCTCGTGCTGGCGCTGGACTGGCGGCTCTCGGCGAAGGGCTACGCGTGGGCGAAGGACGTCATCGCGCAGCACCCGAAGACGCCGGTCGTCCTCACCACGCACGAACTCGTCGTGTCCGACGACACCTTGTCGGACTACGGCCAGCAGCTGTGGGACCAGCTCATCGCCGACCACGACCAGATCTTCCTCACCCTGAACGGCCACTACTGGCCCGCCGGCCGGGCGACCCGCAAGAACGCGGCGGGCAACGACGTCCACCTGCACCTGACGAACTATCAGAACCGCTACTTCGGCGGTGCGGCGATGATCCGCCTCTACCACTTCGACCTGGACCGCGACGTCATCGACGTGGAGACGGTGTCGCCGTGGATCCTGGGCCGGGCCGCGAGGGGCCTCAACGAGCTGGAGCGGCAGGAGATCGAACTCAGCGGCGACGCCGACCGGTTCTCCGTCGGCATCGACTTCGCGGAGCGCTTCGCGGGCTTCGACCCGGTGCCTGCCCGCGCGGCGCGTCCCGCGTCGAAGATGGTGATCCCGGGCACGACCGCCTACTGGCGCTTCGAGTCCCCGGCCTCCGGCACCGTCCGTGACCTGTCCGGCCACGGCAACGACCTCACCGTGGTCGCGGTCAACGGCGGCACGCTCGGCTGGACCGCCGACCACCACCCGGACCAACCCGGCCACGGCAGCCTGGAGTTCACCGGCTACAAGTCCCCGCTCAAGGGCGCCTACCTGCGCACGGTCGACCGTGCACCGCTCAACTCCGCGACGTTCGAGCGGGGTTACACGATCGAGGCGTTCTTCCGGCTGCCCGCCGACTGGGACCCGGACCACAACGCCTGGTCCGGGCTGGTGAGCCGGACCGGCACCGGCGGTGACGCGGGCAAGACCGCGGACGACCCGGACGAGCCCCTCGCCACGCTCTCCCTGTCCAACGACCGCGAGCCGCAGTGGGCGGTACGTCCGCTCAACCAGGAAGGCATCGCCAGCAATTGGGGCCAGGAGACCCCGCTGGAGACCTGGACGCACCTCGCCGTCGTGAACGACGGCAGGCACACCACCCTGTACGTCGACGGCTGCCCGGTCGTACGCAACCCGAAGGCCGCCGCCGTGGGCCTCGCCTCGGTCGGCCTGCCGTGGCTGCTCGGCGGCTACACCTACGCGGACAAGATCGACCAGATCCTGCACGGCCGCCTCGGCGACGTCCGGATCGTCTCCCGGGCGCTGCCCGTGACCTCCTTCATGACCCACTGACAGCCCTCCAGAGGACTCCGAAAGATCATGACCGAGCAGCAGCTGCCCACCTGGGCCGACCCGTCCGTCTCCCCCGCCGCCCTGGACGCGCAGGGCGTCTCCCGACGCCAACTCCTGCGCCGCGCGGGCCTGTTCGGCGCCGCCTTCACCCTCGGCGCGGGACCGCTCGCCACCCCGGCAGCGGCGGCCGGGCGGGGCTACGGCGGCAACGACCCGCGCCTGGCCTACCTCGTGGGCGACCACCACGTGCACTCGGTGTACAGCCACGACGCCAAGTACACGTTCTCCCAGCAGGCGAAGGCCGCCGCGACGTACGGCCTCGACTGGATGGTGTTCAACGAGCACTCCAACTTCGGACACGCCTCCTACGGAGCGAAGTTGGAGCACGCGGAGATCCTCAAGGCCCGCGCCGAGAACCCGCGCCAGCTGATCTTCCAGGGCCTGGAGTGGTACATCCCGGCCGCCGAACACTGCACGATCTTCGCCGCGCCCGGCCGCCACGAAGTGGATCTCCTCACGCAGTTCGAGCTGGCCTACGACGGGAAGCTGCTCGGCTACACCGAGGGCTCGGCCGGGGCCACGGACACCGCGCGCAACGAGGCGCACGCCGTCAAGGCCATCAAGTGGCTGGCGGAGCAGCGCCGTTCGGGCTACGTCGACGACGTCCTGGTCCTGGCCAACCACCCGCTGCGCCTGGGCATCGACTCCCCGCACGAGATGCGGGCCTGGCGGGACGCGGCCCCCGAGATCATGATCGGCATGGAGGGCGCGCCGGGCGCCCAGGGCGCGGCCCTGCCCGGTCTGCGCAGTACGACGTCGATCCGGGGCGAGTACGAGAACAAGCCCTCGGCGCAGTCCTGGTCGGGCTATCCCACGGACGCGTATCTGACCTACGGCGGCTTCGACTGGGCGACGGCGACCGTGGGCGGGCTGTGGGACTCGATGCTGGCCGAGGGCCGGCTGTTCTCGATCACCACGAACTCGGACAACCACCGTACGGTCTACGACACCTGGGCCAACGGCGCCTGGCCCGAGGGGCAGAACTTCGACAACACCGGCAAGCTGCCCGACCCGGTGCAGACCGGCACCCCGCAGCCCGGCAGCGACTTCTGGCCCGGCGAGTTCAGCCGCACGCATGTCGGCGTGACGCGTTACGGCTACGGCGCGGTGATGGAGGGGATGCGCGCGGGCCGGGTCTGGGTCGACCACGGGCATCTGCTGGACGGGCTCGACGTCCGCCTCAAGCGGGACTGCGACGGCGGCCGGGGCGTCACACTGGGCGGCCGGCTGCGGGCGCGCAGGGGCGACCGGCTCACGCTGAGCGTCACCGTGACGACCGCCTCGCGGCCCAACGCCCAGGGAATCCTGCCGGAGTTGGCGCACGTGGACGTGATCCGGGGCGCGGTGCGCGGCGCGGTGACCGACCGGGACGCCTGGCGGGCGCCCGACACGAAGGTCGTCCGCACGGCCGACGTGGACGGCCGCAAGGGGACGTACACCCTGCGCGTCCCGGTGACCGTCGGGGACGAGCCGTTCTATCTGCGGCTGCGCGGCAGCGACGGCCGGCGGCACGGCGCCGGCTACCTGGGTGCCTCGGTCGATCCGCACGGCCCGATCCCCCACGAGCCCGGAAACGGTGACCCGTGGGCCGACACGTGGTTCTATTCCAACCCCATCTTCGTCGATCTGGCAGGTAACTGATGAAGCGTCAACTCACCGCCCTCGCTGCCTTATTGGGTGCCTTCACGCTCGGCGTGAGCACCTCCTCGGCCGCCGCCGCGACCACCTGGGTGGAGACCGGCACGGCCTACACCGACAGCCTCGGCGGCGGCGAGGGCGTCGCGTCCCGCGCAGACGGCTCGCTGCTGTACCGCGGGCTCGCGTCCATCCCGCTGGATCTGCGCGTCCAGGGCTGGAACCACATCGGCGACCCGGACATCGCGAACGGCTATGTCTTCGACGCCTACCAGGGCGCCGACACGGCCACGTCCAAGATGTTCGCGGTCACCACACCGTCCGGGACGCGCTACACGTACGTCCACCCGCTGGACTCGGGCGAGAAGATCAACAACTCCTTCGACGCGATCTCGCCGGACACCCAGTGGATGGTGTCGGGCGAGTGGGGCGACCAGTCCAGACTCCAGGTCTTCCCCACTCCCCTGCTCAATCCGTCCACTCCGGCGACGGGTGGCACGCTGCCGCAGGCCGGGCAGATCACCCTGGACAGGACGGTGAACGACATCCAGGGCTGCGACTTCGTGACGGACACCCGGCTGGTGTGCGTCTCGGACGACGCGTCGGGGACCAAGTTCCCCGAGATCCGCCCGCTGCTCCAGGTCGACCTGCCGCACAAGCTGGACGGGCAGCCGATCACCGGTACGGTCACGAGCCTGTTCGCGCTGCCCCAACGCAGCATCTGCACGGGCACGTTCGAGGCCGAGGGCGTCGACTACGACGTGAACAGCCAGACCTTGCGCGCCGAGGTGGTCCAGCCGGGCGTGTGCGCGGTGTCGACCAGCGTCTACTCGTACAAGCAGCAGTAGCGGGTGTGGAGTTGAGGGCCGCTCAGGCGTAGAACCGCGAGAGGCTCTGGAGGACGGCGGCGGGCTTCGGCCCGCCGTCGATCTCGATCGTGCCGTCGACGGCGATCTGCACCCCGCCCGGCACCTCCTCCACGGAGGCGAGCCTCGCGACCAGCCGGATCCGCGAGCCGACCTTGACCGGTGCGGGGAAACGCACCTTGTTCAGGCCGTAGTTGACCTTCGTGGACACGCCCTCGACGTCCAGCAGCTCGGTGAAGAGCGGGATGAAGAGGGACAGGGTCAGATAGCCGTGCGCGATGGGCGCGCCGAAGGGGCCCGCCGCCGCCCTCTCCGGGTCGACGTGGATCCACTGGTGGTCGCCGGTCGCGTCGGCGAAGGTGTCGACGCGTTCCTGGGTGACCTCGATCCACTCGCTGGAGCCGAGGTCGCTGCCCGCGAGCTTCTTGAGTTCGTCGAGACCGTTGACGGTGATGGTCATGAGTAGCCTGTTCCTTGAGGGAGTTGCGGGTCGCTATCGGTCGCCGAAGCGCTGGCGCACCCGGGACTTGAGGAGCTTCCCCGAGGCGGTGCGCGGGAGTTCGTCCGCGACCACCACCGACTTGGGGATCTTGTACTTGGCCAGCCGGCCGGCCAGTGAGGCCAGTACCTCGTCGGGGTCCAGCGAGGCACCCTCGCGCGGGACGACGACCGCGCGCGGCACCTCGCCCCACTTGTCGTCCGCGACACCGATGACCGCGCACTCCACGATGTCGGGGTGGGCCAGCAGCAGGTCCTCGATCTCGGCGGGGTAGATGTTCTCCCCACCGGAGATGATCATGTCCTTGATCCGGTCGACGATGTACACGTAGCCGTCGTCGTCGGTCCGGGCCGCGTCCCCGCTGCGGAACCAGCCGTCGGCGAAGACCGCGGCCGTCTCCTCGGGCAGCCCCCAGTAGCCGGGCATGACATGCGGCCCGCGCACCACGACCTCGCCGGTCTCGCCGACGTCGGTCGGGGTGAGGTCCGGCCGCAGGACCCGTACGTCGCTGAAGAAGTGCGGCACACCGGCCGAACCCGCCTTGCTCACGGCGTGTTCGGCGTCCAGGAACAGCGTGCCGGGCGCGGCCTCCGTCATGCCGTAGCCCTGGAGGAAGGTCAGACCCCGCTCCTGGTAGGCGGCGATCAGCGGGGACGGCACCGGGGAGCCGCCGCAGGTGAGGATGCGCAGCGAGGACAGATCTGCGTCGGCCCAGCGGGGGTGGCGGGCGATCTGGTCGAACATCGTCGGCACCCCGAACATGAAGGTGATCCGGTGCCGTTCGACCAGATCGAAGGTGGCGTCCGGGTCGAAGGACTCGACCAGCACGCAGGTGCCGCCCTTGAGCAGCACCGGCAGGGTGAGCATGTTGAGGCCGGCCGTGTGGAACAACGGGGCGGAGACCAGGGCGCGTTCGTCGGCGATCAGGTCGGTGTCGACGAGGACGTTGAGCGCGTTCCAGGTCAGGTTGCCGTGCGTGAGCATGGCGCCCTTGGGGCGGCCGGTCGTGCCCGAGGTGTACATGATGATGCAGGTGTCGTCTGCGGTGACGGGCTCGTCGATCGGCTCGGCGGACGCGGCTTCGAGCAACTCCTCGTATTCCGGGCCGACTTCGATGTAGACGCGTACGTCGGTGCTGCCGGGCAGGCCGGCGACGAGGGCGGTGTGCGTCGGGCCGTAGACGAGGATCTTGGCGCCGGAGTCGGCGAGTTGGTAGGCGATCTCGGGAGTGGTGAGGCGGGTGTTGAGCGGGACGAAGACCGCGCCGAGAACGCCTGCGGCGAACAGCGTCTCCAGGTAGGAGGCGTGGTTGGGGCCGAGATAGGCGATGCGGTCACCGCGGCGGACACCCCGGGTGCGCAGGGCGTGGGCGAGGCGGGTGGTTCGTGTATGCAGTGTGCTGTAGTCCATCGACGCGCTGGTGCCGCTCGTCGACGATCCGCTGTCGACTGTCGACGATCCACCGCCGACCGTGGACGCCCCGCCGACGACCGCGGACGACCCACCGTCGACTGTCGACGGCCCATTGCCGACCACCGACGGTCCACCGTCGACCGTGGACAACCCATTGGCGACCGTAGACGGTCCACCGTCGACCGCCGATGATCCACCACCGACCGCGGACGGTCCACCGTCGACTGTCGACGAACCACTCCCGACCACCAACGATCCTCCGCCGACCGTCGACAGTCCACCGTGGATCAAAGCCGTGCGGTGTGGGGTCTTGCGGGCCCGGCGTGCGGGCCAGGAGCCCAGTCCCTCGTTGCGCATCCGGCGCCCCTTACGTCAGCCCGAGCAGGCGGGCGGCGTTGTCCTTGAGGATCTTCGGCCTGACCTCGTCCTTGATGGGCAGCTTCTCGAAGTCGGCGAGCCAGCGGTCCGGGGTGAGGACGGGGTAGTCGGAGCCGAAGAGGACCTTGTCCTTGAGCAGGGTGTTGGCGTACTGCACCAGCTGCGGCGGGAAGTACTTCGGCGACCAGCCGGACAGGTCGATGTGGACGCCCGGCTTGTGGGTGGCGACGGCGAGGGCCTCGTCCTGCCAGGGGAAGGACGGATGCGCCAGAATGATCTTGAGGTGCGGGAAGTCGGCGGCGACGTCGTCCACGTGCAGCGGGTTGGAGTACTTCAGGCGGATGCCGCCGCCGCCCGGCACCCCCGCGCCGATGCCCGTCTGGCCGGTGTGGAAGAGGGCGATGGTGCCGGTCTCCTCGATGACCTCGTACAGGTCGTAGGCGACGGCCCGGTCGTTCGGGAAGAAGCCCTGGATGCTGGGGTGGAACTTGAAGCCCTTGACGCCGTACTCCTCGACCAGCCGCCGGGCCCGCTTCACGCCCGCTCGGCCCCGGAACGGGTCGATGGACGCGAAGGGGATGAGGACGTCGGCGTTGGCGGCGGCGGCCTCGGCGACCTCCTCGTTCGGGACGGGCTCGGTGCCGGTCGCGGACTCGGCGTCGACCGTGAAGATCACGGCGGCCATCTTCCGCTCGCGGTAGTAGGCGGCGGTCTCCTCAAGGGTCGGCTTCCGCTTGCCCTCGACCTTGAAGTAGGCCGAGGAGGCGTCGTGGAGGTCGTCGTCCAGGGAGGAGTGGCCCTTGGAGGACACCTCCGCGTGGGTGTGGACGTCGATCGCGACGAGGTCGCCGATGTCCATGGGGGATGTCATCACGCCTCCGGCAGCTTCGGTGCGGGAATGCCGACCGACTGGAGTTCGGCGCCGACCGAGGTGGGGAAGGCGACGGCCAGGGTCTCGGGGGTCCAGCCGCCGTCGGCGTAGGCCGTGCTGATCTCCTGCGGGTGGGACCAGAGTGCCACCTTGTCGCCGCCGATGCCGATGGCCTGGCCGGTGATACCGCGCGCGGCCTCGGAGGCGAGGAAGGGGACGAGGGCGGCGCAGTCCTCGGGGGTGCCGAAGCCCTCGCCCTTGCGGAGGAAGTCGGGCAGCGGCTCTCCGTCGCGCAGGGCCTCGACATAGGGGGCGAACGCGGGGATCGTCTCGGTCATGGCGGTCGCGGCGACCGGCACGATCGCGTTGACGGTGATGCCCGCGCGGCCGAGCTCCATCGACCAGGTGCGGGCGAAGGCGGCGATGCCGGCCTTGGCGGCGGAGTAGTTCGTCTGGCCGAAGTTGCCGCGCTGGCCGGCCGGCGAGCCGACCAGGATCAGGCTGCCGCCCTCGCCCTGTTCGCGCATCCGTACGGCGGCGGCGCGGGCGCAGGTGAAGGTGCCCTTGAGGTGGGTGGTGATCACCGCGTCGAAGTCGTCGTCGGTCATCTTCCACAGCACCTTGTCGCGCAGGATGCCCGCGTTGGTGACCAGGACGTCCAGGCGGCCGAACTCCTCGACGGCACGGCCGACCAGCCGTTCGGCGGCCTCGGTCGTGCCGACCGGGACCACTTCGGCGACGGCGGTGCCGCCCGCCTCGGTGATCGACTTCACGGCCTGCTCGGCCACCGCCTCGTCGATGTCGTTGACGACCACGGACGCGCCGCGGTCGGCCAGGGCGTGCGCGTAGGCGAGGCCGAGGCCCCGGCCGCTGCCGGTGACGACGGCGACCTTGCCGGTCAGATCGATGCTGGGCACGAGCGAGTCCCTTCACAAGACGATGCGCCCCGATGCGGCTACCGGCGCACCGGGGGCGGCTGCGAGATCGAAGCTAAGAGCAATAATTGTTGACGTCAATAGTTGTTGCCGACGGACCAGGTGCGTCACACTGGCCCCGAACCACCGCACGCCCCGCCCGGGGCCTCGACCCAGGGAGCCCGCCATCGCCCGCCAGCAGCACGCCGCGAACCCCCCGATCGACGCGCACGAGCCGTGGATGCGCGGGCTGCACGCGGACACCGGCTACCTCCTGTACCGGCTGGGCCTGCGCTCCGGCCAGCTCTTCAACACGTTCCTCCAGGAGTCGGGCCTGCGGCTGCGCCACTACGCGCTGCTGCGCTTCCTGGCCACCTCCGAGGGCGCCCTCCAGCGCGAGCTGAGCACGCGGCTGGGCTACGACCCGAGTGCGATCGTCGGCCTGGTCGACGACCTGGAGAAACTGGGCTTCGCCGAGCGCCGCCCTTCCCCCGACGACCGGCGAAGCCGCATCGTGGTCCTCACGAGCGACGGCCGCGGCTTTCTGCGCGACACGGACGAGGCCGGACTGCGCGTGACGAACGAACTGCTCGGCCCGCTGGACGCGACCCAGCGGGAGACCCTGCACACGCTGCTGCAACAGGTCGCCGAGGACGGGCTCGCCTGACAACGGGACGAGACGAACAAGGCTGAACAAGGCGGAACAAGGCGGAACAAGGACGGACGAGGAGGTACGGCGATGACCACGACCCGGTCGGCGACGCCCGTCAGCCCGGAGACGCCCGTGAGCCCGGAGACGCCTGCGCCTTCCGAGCCGATCTCCCCTTCCAAACCGACCTCACCTTCCGAGCCGACCGCCCGGTCCGCGCGCACCGCGCACCCCGTACGTGCCGCGCACCCCGCACGACCCGTGCGCACCACGCTCCCCGCGCGTTCCGCCCCGGACCGGCTGCTCGCCGTGCTCGCCGCCTTCGACCACGAGCACACGGCCCTGTCGCTGTCCGACATCGCCCGCCGGGCCGGGCTCACCCTGACCACCGCGCACCGGCTCGCGGGCGCCCTCGCCGAGTGGGGCGCGCTGGAGCGGGACACCTCCGGCGTCTACCACGTGGGACTGCGGCTGTGGGAGATCGCGGCGCTGGCGCCCCGCGGTCTCGCCCTGCGTCAGCTGGCCCTGCCCTACCTGGAGGACCTCTACGAATCGACGCACGAGAACGTGCAGTTGGCGGTGCGGGACGGCACTGAGGTCGTCTACACCGAGTGGCTCTCGGGCCGTTCGGCGGTCGGCGTGCACATCCGGGTGGGCGCCCGCTGGCCGCTGCACGCCACCGGAGTGGGCCTCGCCCTGCTGGCCCACGACGAGCCGGACCGCCAAGAGGCCTACTGCGCGGGCGAGTTGGCGTCCTTCACGCCGTACACGATCACCGATCCGGTACGGCTGCGGCGGGTACTGGCCGAAGTGCGGCGCGCCGGTGTGGCGGTGAGCGACCGTCAGGTCACGGACGACGCGCTGTCGGTGGCCGCTCCGGTGCGCGGGCCGGGCGGTGCGGTGGTGGCGGCCGTGTCGGTCGTCGTACCCCAAGTGGACGCCCAGGTAGCGGCGTTGATCCCGGCGGTCCGGCTCGCGGCACGCGGGATCTCGCGGGCGCTCGGGTGGCGTCCGGAGCGGTGAGACAGCCGGCCGGTGAACTGCCCTCCGTGTGGCGGCGCGGTCTTTCAGCCTTCTTCCACGCGATGTGTTCAGGCGATTTTTCAGGCGACCTTTGAGGCCTTCGCTGAGACCTTCACCGGGGCCTTCACTGGGGCCTTCACTGGGGCCTTATTTCAGGCCTTCTTTCAGGCGCTCTTCACAGGAATCTCAGGTGAGGGCCCTGGGATTCAAAGATTCAACCCATGGAAGTGACGCAGGATGCAACGGCACTGGTGATCTCGTCGCGTACGGCCAGTGGTGTGCGCGACACCTGGAGGAAGGCCTGCCGTGGGCGTGTCGCACATATCCAACCGGTCCGAGAAGCCGTCGGAGAGGTGGTCCCGGCGCGGGGTCCTCACCGTGCTCGGGGTGGTACCGGCGGCCGTGCTGACCGGTTGCAGCGGCTCGGCGGGCGCCACGGAGAGCGCCGCGTCCGGCGGCGCGTCGGCGAAGGCCTCGGTGAAGTCCGCGAAGACACCGACCGTCACGGTCTCCCCCGCCGACGGCACGAAGAAGGCCGACTTCTCGACCCCGGTGACGGTGACGGTGGCCGACGGCACGTTCGCCACGGTCAAGGTGACCGGCAACGACGGCTCCACGCTCGCCGGGACCTTCAACGACGCGAAGACGAAGTGGACGTCCACGAAGAACCCGTACTCGGGCACGAAGTACACGGTCGCCGCGCAGGCGCGGGGCGCCGCCGTGAAGAGCGCGACCTTCACCACCAAGTCGCCCGGCGAGACCTTCGTCGGCTACTTCACCCCCGAGGCGAACTCCACCTCCGGCGTCGGCATGCCCGTGTCCATCAACTTCACGCACGCCGTCAAGGACCGCGCCGCCGTCCAGAAGGCGATCACGGTCACCGCCGAGCCCGCCGTCGAGGTGGTCGGCCACTGGTTCAGCGACACCCGCCTCGACTTCCGCCCCGAGACCTACTGGGCGGCGGGCACGAAGATCACGCTCAGCCTGCGGCTGAAGGACGTCGAGGGGCAGGACGGTGTCTACGGTATCCAGTCCAAGGACGTCACCTTCCACATCGGGCGCGAGCAGATCAGCACGGTCGACCTGTCCACCAAGGAGATGGTGGTCAAGCGGAACGGCACGACCCTCGCCACCTATCCGGTCAGCGGCGGCAACGCCCAGCACACCACCTGGTCCGGGATCATGGTGATCAGCGAGCGGTTCAAGCAGACCCGCATGGAGTCCTCGACGGTCGGGCTCGGCGACGAGTACGACATCTCCGACGTCCCGCACGCCCAGCGCCTGACCACGTCCGGCACCTTCGTGCACGGCAACTACTGGGCGTCCACCTCGGTGTTCGGCCACGAGAACACCAGCCACGGCTGCGTGGGCCTGCACGACGCCAAGGGCGCGAGCGACAGTTCCGTGGCGGGCTACAAGTTCTACGACAGCTCGATGCTCGGCGATGTCGTCGTCGTGAAGAACTCGGGCGAGAAGACGGTCGCGGCCGACAACGGCCTCAACGGGTGGAACCTGTCCTGGGCGGACTGGAAGGCGGGCAGCGCGGTCTGAGGCCGCGGGGCGGACGAACGGTCAGCGCGACCCAGATGACCAGCACCGACACCGTCATACGCACCGCCGGCATCGCTTCCGCCCCCACCGCCCCCACCACCACCGCCGCCCCCGCCCTCGTCCCCACCCGCACCCCCACCCGCGCCCGCGCCCCGCGTTCGAACCACCCGCGTGGTCGAACCACATGCCCCAAGCCCTGCCCGCCCACCGCTCCCCCGGCGCCCCGCCCGCCGGGGAGCCCCACGGAATCCGCCTCTTTCACCCGCATTCATCGCCTTCATCACCTGAACTCCCGCACAGCGAAAGGACTTTCCCGGCTTCACCTCTTGACGACCGGAGTTGCGGCGAGCACATTGACCGCGCACCCACTGCGTGAGAGCGCTCTCAGACAGTGGGCGCGGCACCCGCACCCCCACTCCGTACCCGAGAGGCACCCATGAGTGAAACCTCCGGCACGCAGCGCAGACCCCGTCCCCTCCGGCGTGTGCTGATCGCCGCCCTCAGCACCCTCGGCCTCGCGATCGCCACCGCCACCGCCTTCACCCTGCCCGCGGACGCCTCCGCGCCCACGCCCCCCACCGGCTGGACGCAGGTCTTCCTCGACGACTTCAACGGCGCCGCGGGCTCCGGCGTCTCCACCACCAACTGGCAGTACGACACCGGCACTTCGTATCCGGGCGGCGCCGCGAACTGGGGCACGGGCGAGGTCGAGTCGATGACCTCGTCCACCAACAACGTGGCGCTCGACGGCAACGGCAACCTGCTGATCACCCCGCGCCGGGACGCCTCCGGCAACTGGACCTCGGGCCGGATCGAGACCAACCGCACCGACTTCCAGCCGCCGGCCGGCGGGAAGCTGCGGGTGGAGGCCCGCATCCAGCTGCCGAACGTCACCGGTTCGTCGGCGCTCGGCTACTGGCCCGCGTTCTGGATGCTGGGCGCGCCCTTCCGGGGCAACTACCAGAACTGGCCCAGCGTGGGCGAGTTGGACATCATGGAGAACGTCCAGGGCCTCAACACCGACTGGGCGACGATGCATTGCGGCACCAACCCGGGCGGCCCCTGCAACGAGACGACCGGCATCGGCGGCAACACCGCGTGTACCGGCACCACATGCCAGGCCGGCTTCCACACCTACGCCATGGAGTGGGACCGCTCGACGAGCCCCGAGCAGATCCGCTTCTACCTCGACGGCGTCAACTTCCATACCGTCAACGCCAGTCAGGTCGACGCGACCACCTGGGCCAACGCCACCAACCACGGTTTCTTCATCATCCTGAACGTGGCGATGGGCGGCGGCTTCCCGGCGGCGTACGGCGGCGGCCCGACCAGCGCCACCGACCCGAACCACCCGATGACGGTGGACTACGTCCAGGTGCTCCAGTCAAGTGGGAGCGGTACCACGACCCCGCCGACCGGCAGCCGGGACGCGTACAGCGCCATCCAGGCCGAGTCGTACGACAGCCAGTCCGGTGTGACGGCCGAGACGACCACGGACACCGGCGGCGGACAGGACATCGGTTACATCGCCAACGGCGACTGGGCCCTCTACAAGGGTGTCAACTTCGGTTCGACGGCGGCCACCCAGTTCTACGCCCGGGTGGCCAGCGGGGCGGCGAGCGGGGTGAGCGGTCTGGTCCAGGTGCGCCTGGACAGTCCGACGGCGACCCCGATCGGCAGCTTCTCCATCGCGAGTACGGGAGGTTGGCAGACCTGGCAGACGGTCCCGGCCAACATCAGTTCGGTGACGGGCACGCACGACGTGTATCTGACGTTCAGCAGCGGCCAGTCGGCGGACTTCGTGAACGTGAACTGGTTCGACTTCGGTCACTGATCCCGATCGCCCACGGGGAGAAGGGGTTTCACGCGTGCGCGTGGAGCCCCTTCTCGCCGTGCCCACGTCTCCCCCTGCCCCGCGTTCCCCCCGCCCCGCCCCGTCCCGTCCTCAGCGCAGCTCCGCGCGGAATCCCGCCGGCGTCACATCCGTGTGCTGCTGGAAGAACTTGGAGAAGTTCGCCGCGTCGGGGAAGCCGACGGCCGCCCCCACCCGGCCGATCGGCAGATCGGTGTGGGCCAGCAGCCGCTTGGCCTCCAGGACGACCCGCTTGTCGATGAAACCCTTGGGGGTCTCGCCGGTGGCCGCGCGGACGGCGCGGACCAGGGTGCGGCGGGAGTAGCCGAGGGCGTCGGCGTAGGCGCTGACGCTGTGGTTGGTGGCGAAGCCCTTCTCCACCGCGTCGCGGAAGAGCGTGAACGTCGTGTCGGCCTGTCGCCGGGCCGCCTCCGCCGAGCTGGCCGCGAGATGCGCGAGCCGGAGCAGGAACGCGGTCAGGGAGTGCCGTAGGACCGAGGTGTGGAGGCTGAGGGGGAGGGTCGTCGAGTCCTCGTACTCGCGGCGCAGTTGGGCCAGGGAGGAGCGGAGGGCGGCGAGGCGGGGCGGGTCGGGGTGCAGGTGGGGCGGCAGGTCGTAGCGGTAGAGGCCGGTCGCCTCGACCGTGGCGCGGGGCAGGAAGCCGGGCTGCATGGTCAGGGCCGTGCCGCGGTAGGCGTCGGGGTGGGAGAAGCGGTGGACCTGGCCGGGGCGGATCCACAGGACGTCGCCGGCCGCCGCCTCGTACTCGGCGAAGTCGATCATGTGGCGGACCGGGCCCTCGTCGAAGAGCATCACCACATGGAAGTCGATGCGGTGGACCCGGTTGAGGGGTGCGTCGGCGTGCCAGGTGCGTCCGGTGCCCATCGGGCCGACCTGCATGCCGACCCCGCAGACGCTCAGATCGACAGGGAAGGGAAACGTTCTGATCATGTCGTCGTCACCGCCGACGCCTTGGATGGTTCTGTCCGCCATGTCCTTCTCGTGCCGCCTCAGTACGCGTTCCGGTGTCCCACTTTCACCACAGGCTGGCACACCGGCACCTTCCCTCATAAAAGTCAGACTTTTAGATTTGAAGGTGTCCGAGCAGTTCTGCCGCTCCAACCGAGGACTTCTTGAAGATGAACGCGCACACACCTGATGACTTCGAGTGGACCGATCTCGACCGTCGAGCCGTGGACACCGCACGTGTTCTGGCCGCCGACGCGGTGCAGAAGGTGGGCAACGGACACCCGGGCACCGCGATGAGCCTGGCCCCCGCCGCGTACACGATCTTTCAGAAGGTGATGCGTCACGACCCCGCGGATCCCGAGTGGACCGGTCGTGACCGCTTCGTCCTCTCCCCCGGCCACACCTCGCTGACGCTGTACACGCAGCTGTACCTGGCGGGCTACGAGCTGGAGCTGGAGGACCTGAAGGCGTTCCGGACGCACGGGTCGAAGACGCCTGGCCATCCCGAGTACGGGCACACGGCCGGTGTGGAGACCACGACCGGACCGCTGGGCCAGGGTGTCGCCAACGCCGTGGGCATGGCGATGGCGGCCCGCTACGAGCGCGGCCTGTTCGACCCGGACGCCCCCGAGGGCGAGTCGCCCTTCGACCACACCATCTGGGCGATCGTCTCCGACGGCGACCTGGAGGAGGGCATCTCCGCCGAGGCCTCCTCCCTGGCCGGCCACCAGAAGCTCGGCAACCTGGTCTTCGTCTACGACGACAACCACATCTCCATCGAGGGCGACACCGCGACCGCCTTCTCCGAGGACGTGCTGAAGCGGTACGAGGCCTACGGCTGGCACACCCAGCGCATCGAGCCCGCCGCCGACGGCGACATCGACCCGCACGCGCTGTACACGGCGCTCAGGACGGCGCAGGCCGAGACCACGCGCCCCTCCATCATCGCCATGCGCACGATCATCGCCTGGCCCGCCCCCAACGCCCAGAACACCGAGGCCGCCCACGGCTCCGCGCTCGGCGCCGAGGAGATCGCGGCCACCAAGCGCGTCCTCGGCTTCGACCCGGAGCGGTCCTTCGAGGTCGCGGACGAGGTCCTCGCGCACAGCCGCCGGGCCCTGGACCGGGGTGCCGAGGCGCACGCAGGGTGGGACAAGCAGCTCGACAAGTGGCGCGGTGCCCGGCCCGAGCGGGCGGAGCTCTTCGACCGGATCGTCGGCGGCCGGCTCCCCGAGGGCTGGGAGCGGTCCCTGCCGGTCTTCGAGGAGGGTTCCTCCGTCGCCACCCGGGCCGCCTCCGGCAAGGTCCTCCAGGCACTTGGAACGGTCCTGCCCGAGCTGTGGGGCGGCTCCGCCGACCTGGCCGGTTCGAACAACACCACCATCGACAAGACCTCGTCCTTCCTCCCGGAGGGCAATCCGCTCCCGGAGGCGAACCCGTACGGCCGTACGATCCACTTCGGCATCCGCGAGCACTCCATGGCGGCCGAGATGAACGGCATCGCCCTGCACGGCAACACGCGCGTCTACGGCGGCACCTTCCTGGTGTTCTCCGACTACATGCGCAACGCCGTGCGCCTCTCCGCGCTGATGCAGCTCCCGGTGACGTACGTGTGGACGCACGACTCCATCGGCCTCGGCGAGGACGGCCCCACCCACCAGCCGGTCGAGCACCTCGCCTCGCTGCGCGCGATCCCGGGGCTGAACATCGTCCGCCCCGCCGACGCCAACGAGACGGCGGTCGCCTGGGCCGAGATCCTCCGGCGGCACGCCACGAAGCCCGCCCCGCACGGACTCGCGCTGACCCGCCAGGGTGTGCCGACGTACGCGCCCAACTCCGATGCGGCGCGCGGCGGTTACGTCCTGAAGGACTCCTCCACCGAGACTCCCGACGTCGTGCTGATCGCGACCGGCTCCGAGGTCCACCTCGCCGTCGGGGCGCGCGAGCGGCTGGAGGCGGAGGGCGTGGGCACCCGGGTGGTGTCGATGCCGTCCGTGGAGTGGTTCGAGGAGCAGCCGCGCGAGTACCGCGACAGCGTCCTTCCGCCGTCCGTGAAGGCCCGCGTTGCGGTCGAGGCCGGGATCGGTCTCACGTGGTACCGGTTCGTGGGTGACGCAGGACGCATCGTCTCCCTCGAACACTTCGGCGCCTCCGCCGATGCCACGACCCTGTTCGCCGAGTTCGGTTTCACGGCCGAGAACGTCGCCGCTGCGGCCCGGGAATCCCTTGCCGCCGCGCGCGGTTGATCCGATCGCCAGAAAGAAGATGATCACAGTGACCGAAGTGACCGCCACCGCGGGAGCACTCAAGCGCCTGTCCGACGAGGGCGTCTCCATCTGGCTGGACGACCTCTCGCGCGGGCGCATCGAGTCCGGCAACCTCGCCGAGCTCATCGACACCAGGAACGTCGTCGGCGTCACCACCAACCCGTCCATCTTCCAGGCCGCGATCGGCTCCGGAGCGGGCTACGAGGAGCAGCTCGCCGACCTCGCCGTCCGCGGGGTGACGGTCGAGGAGGCCGTCCGGATGATGACCACGGCCGACGTCCGCGCCGCCGCCGACGTCCTGCGCCCGGTGTACGAGGCGACCGGCGGCCGGGACGGCCGGGTCTCCATCGAGGTCGACCCGCGCCTGGCCCACCGCACCGCGGCGACGATCGCCGAGGCCAGGCAGCTGGCCTGGCTGGTGGACCGCCCCAACGTGATGATCAAGATCCCGGCGACGAAGGCCGGTCTCCCGGCCATCACGGAGGTCGTCGGCGCGGGCATCAGCGTCAACGTCACGCTGATCTTCTCCCTGGAGCGCTACCGCGAGGTCATGGCCGCCTACCTGGCCGGCCTGGAGAAGGCGCGGGCCGCCGGCCTGGACCTGGGGAGCATTCACTCCGTCGCCTCCTTCTTCGTCTCCCGCGTCGACTCCGAGATCGACAAGCGGCTGACGGCGATCGGCACGCAGGAGGCCCTCGTCCTCAAGGGCCGGGCGGCGCTCGCCAACGCGCGGCTCGCCTACCAGGCCTACGAGGAGGTCTTCGCCGGGGACCGCTGGAACGCCCTCGCGGGCGCGAAGGCCAACAAGCAGCGTCCCCTGTGGGCCTCGACCGGTGTGAAGGACCCGTCCTACAAGGACACCCTCTACGTCGACGAGCTGGTCGCGCCCGGCACGGTCAACACCATGCCGGAGGCCACTCTGAACGCGACCGCCGACCACGGTGACATCCACGGCGACACGGTGACCGGCGGCTACGCGCAGGCGCGCGCCGACCTGGACGCCGTAGAACGTCTGGGGATCTCCTACGACACCGTCGTCGCGCGGTTGGAGGACGAGGGCGTCGCCAAGTTCGAGGTGGCCTGGCAGGACCTGCTGGGCGCCGTCGCGAAGTCGCTGAGCGGCAAGGAGAAGGAGGTCGACGGGGAATGAGTGAACAGGCTCTGACCGTCGAGCAGTTGACGGACGAGGCGGCCACCGGCTGGGACAACCCGCTGCGCGACGCCCGGGACCGGCGGCTGCCGCGCATCGCGGGCCCGTCCGGCCTGGTGATCTTCGGGGTCACCGGTGACCTGTCCCGCAAGAAGCTGATGCCGGCCGTCTACGACCTGGCCAACCGGGGCATGCTGCCGCCGGGCTTCTCCCTGGTCGGGTTCGCCCGCCGGGACTGGGAGGACCAGGACTTCGCGCAGGTGGTGCACGACTCGGTGCGCGAGCACGCGCGGACCGAGTTCCGCGAGGAGGTGTGGCAGCAGCTCGCCGAGGGCATGCGGTTCATCCCGGGCGACTTCGACGACGACACCGCGTTCAAGCAACTGCGCGCGGCCGTCGACGAGTTGGACACCTCGCGCGGGACGAGCGGCAACTACGCGTTCTATCTCTCCGTACCGCCGAAGTTCTTCCCGAAGGTCGTCCAGCAGCTGAAGAAGCACGGGCTCGCGGACGCCCCGGAGGGGGCCTGGCGGCGGGCGGTCATCGAGAAGCCGTTCGGGCGCGACCTGAAGAGCGCGCGCGAGCTGAACAAGATCGTGCACGAGGTGTTCGACCCGGACCAGGTGTTCCGCATCGACCACTACCTCGGCAAGGAGACCGTCCAGAACATCCTGGCGCTGCGCTTCGCCAACCAGATGTACGAGCCGATCTGGAACCGGTCCTACGTCGACCACATCCAGATCACGATGGCCGAGGACATCGGCATCGGCGGCCGGGCCGGCTACTACGACGGCATCGGCTCGGCCCGTGACGTCATCCAGAACCACCTGCTCCAGCTGATGGCGCTGACCGCCATGGAGGAGCCGATCGCCTTCGACGAGGAGGCGCTGCTCACCGAGAAGCTCAAGGTGCTCAAGTCGGTGCGGCTGCCCCGGGAGCTGGGCGAGCACACGGTGTTCGGGCAGTACGCGGAGGGCTGGCAGGGCGGCGAGAAGGTCGTCGGCTACCTCCAGGAGGACGGCATCGACCCGCAGTCGAAGACCGACACCTACGCGGCCGTCAAGCTGGAGGTCGACAACCGCCGCTGGGCGGGCGTCCCCTTCTATCTGCGCACCGGCAAGCGCCTCGGGCGGCGGGTCACGGAGATCGCGGTCGTCTTCAAACGCGCCCCGCACTCCCCCTTCGACTCCAGCGCCACCGAGGAGCTGGGCCAGAACGCGATCGTCATCCGCGTCCAGCCCGACGAGGGCATGACGGTCCGCTTCGGCTCGAAGGTGCCGGGCACCTCGATGGAGATCCGGGACGTGTCCATGGACTTCGCCTACGGCGAGTCGTTCACGGAGTCGAGCCCGGAGGCGTACGAGCGGCTCATCCTGGACGTACTGCTCGGCGACGCCAACCTGTTCCCGCGTCACCAGGAAGTGGAAGAGTCCTGGAAGATCCTCGACCCGATCGAGGAGTACTGGGCACGAGACGGCAGGCCCGCGCAGTACTCCTCGGGCAGTTGGGGCCCCGAGGAGGCGGACGAGATGCTCGCACGAGACGGACGGAGCTGGCGCAGGCCATGAAGATCGACCTGAGCGACACCACGGCAAGCAAGATCAACAAGGCGTTGGTGCAGGGTCGCCGCGACATCGGCACCCCTGCCGTGGGCATGGTCCTGACGATGGTCATCGTCACGGACGAGGAGAACGCCTACGACTCGATCAAGGCGGCCGAGGAGGCCTCGCACGAGCACCCCTCGCGCACCTTGGTCGTCATCAAGCGGCACGCGCGCACCCCGCGCGACCGCACCAACTCGCACCTCGACGCCGAGGTCCGGGTGGGCGCCGACGCGGGCACCGGCGAGACGGTCGTGCTGCGGACCTACGGCGAGGTGTCCGACCACGCCGACTCCGTGGTGCTGCCGCTGCTGCTGCCGGACGCGCCGGTCGTCGTGTGGTGGCCGGTGGAGGCGCCCGAGATCCCGGCGAAGGACCCGCTGGGCGCCCTCGCGCAGCGCCGGATCACCGACCTGTACGCGGCGGCGGACCCGCTGGTGGCGCTGGACGCCCGGGCCCGTTCCTACGCGCCCGGCGACACCGACCTCGCCTGGACGCGGCTCACCCCGTGGCGTTCGATGCTGGCGGCGGCCCTCGACCAGGCCAAGTCGAAGATCACCTCGGGTGCCGTGGAGAGCGAGGCGGACAACCCGGCCGCCGAGCTGCTGGCCCGCTGGCTGGAGGCCCGCCTCCACGTGAAGATCGACCGCGTGGTCACCGACGGGCCGGTCATCACGGCCGTGCGGCTGGGCACCGGGGCGGGAGACATCGTCATCGACCGTCCCGAGGGCCCCCTCGCGACGCTGTCCCTGCCCGGACAGCCCTCCCGCACCCTCGCGCTGAAGGTCCGCACGACCTCCGAACTCATCGCCGAGGAGCTGCGGCGCCTCGACGCCGACGAGATGTACGCCATCGCCCTGCGGGCCGAGGGCACCAAGGAGACCCCCTCTCATGTCTGACTCCCCCAAGCTGGTGCGGCGGCCCGAGTGGGCCGCCCTGGAGGACCACCGCGCGGCTCAACCGCACCCGCAGTTGCGCGAGTTGTTCGCGGCGGACCCGGAGCGCGCGCAGCGGTACGTGGTCACCGTCGGCGAGCTGCGCATCGACTACTCCAAGCACCTGATCACGGACGAGACCCTCGCCCTCCTCCAGGAACTCGCCACCGTCACCGGCGTGTTCGGCCTCCGGGACGCGATGTTCCGCGGTGAGAAGATCAACGTCACCGAGGACCGCGCGGTCCTGCACACCGCGCTGCGCGCCCCGCGCGACGCGGTGATCGAGGTCGACGGCGAGAACGTGGTGCCCCAGGTCCACGCCGTCCTCGACAAGATGGCCGGCTTCGCCGACCGGATCCGCTCCGGCGAGTGGACCGGCCACACCGGCCGCCGTATCAAGAACATCGTCAACATCGGCATCGGCGGCTCCGACCTCGGCCCCGCCATGGCCTACGAGGCCCTGCGCGCCTTCACCGACCGCTCGTTGACGGTCCGCTTCGTCTCCAACGTGGACGGCGCGGACCTGCACGAGGCGACCCATGACCTCGACCCCGCCGAGACGCTGTTCATCATCGCCTCCAAGACGTTCACCACGATCGAGACGATCACCAACGCAACGTCCGCCCGGACGTGGCTCCTTGAGGGGCTCGGGGGCGACGACAAGGCCGTGGCGAAGCACTTCGTGGCGCTGTCGACGAACGCCGGGAAGGTGTCGGACTTCGGCATCGACACGGACAACATGTTCGAGTTCTGGGACTGGGTCGGCGGACGTTACTCGTTCGACTCGGCGATCGGGCTCTCCCTGATGATCGCCATCGGTCCGGACCGCTTCCGGGAGATGCTCGACGGTTTCCACCTCGTCGACGAGCACTTCCGCACCGCGCCCGCCGAGTCCAACGCACCGCTGCTCCTCGGCCTGTTGGGCGTCTGGTACGGCAACTTCTTCGACGCCCAGTCGCACGCGGTGCTGCCGTACTCGCACTATCTCTCCAAGTTCACCGCCTACTTGCAGCAACTGGACATGGAGTCCAACGGCAAGTCCGTGGACCGGGACGGGAATCCGGTGGAGTGGCAGACCGGCCCGGTGGTGTGGGGCACGCCCGGGACGAACGGGCAGCACGCCTACTACCAACTCATCCACCAGGGCACGAAGTTGATCCCGGCGGACTTCATCGGCTTCGTCGACCCGGTGGCGGAGTTGAGTGACGGGCTGAAGGCGCAGCACGACCTGCTGATGGCCAACTTCTTCGCGCAGACCCAGGCGTTGGCGTTCGGCAAGACGCCCGACGAGGTGCGCGCGGAGGGTGTGGCGGAGGAGCTGGTCCCGCACAAGACGTTCAAGGGCAACCACCCCACGACCACGATCCTGGCCCGCGAGCTGACCCCCTCGGTGCTCGGCCAGCTGATCGCGCTCTACGAGCACAAGGTGTTCGTCCAGGGCGCGGTCTGGAACATCGACTCCTTCGACCAGTGGGGCGTCGAACTGGGCAAGGTCCTCGCCAAACGCGTCGAACCCGCCCTCACCGAAGGCACCGACGTACCCGGCCTCGACTCCTCCACCGCCGCCCTCGTGGCCACCTACCGCACTCTCCGGAAGAAGTGAACTGACATGCAGCTCGGACTCATCGGCCTCGGCAAGATGGGCGGCAACATGCGCGAGCGCATCCGCCTCGCCGGCCACACCGTCATCGGCTACGACCGCAACCCCGAGATCTCCGACGTGAGCGACCTGGCCGAACTGGTCGACAAGCTGGAAGCCCCGCGCACGGTCTGGGTGATGGTTCCGGCGGGCGCCCCCACGCAGTCGGTCATCGACGAGCTGGGCGGACTGCTCCAGCCCGGTGACACGGTGGTCGACGGCGGCAACTCGCGGTGGACGGACGACGAGAAGCACGCCGAGGAGCTGGGTGCCAAGGGCATCGGCTTCGTCGACGCGGGCGTATCCGGCGGGGTGTGGGGCCTGAAGAACGGCTACGCCCTCATGGTCGGCGGCGACGCCGAGAACATCGCCAAGGTCCAGCCCGTCTTCGACGCCCTCAAGCCCGAGGGCGAGTTCGGCTTCGTCCACGCCGGGAAGGTCGGCGCCGGACACTTCTCCAAGATGGTCCACAACGGCATCGAGTACGCCATGATGCAGGCCTACGCCGAGGGCTGGGAACTCCTGGAGAAGGTCCACTCCGTCACCGACGTCCGCGAGGTCTTCCGCTCCTGGCAGGAAGGCACCGTCATCCGCTCCTGGCTCCTCGACCTCGCCGTCAACGCCCTGGACGACGACGAGCACCTCGACAAGCTCAAGGGCTACGCGGAGGACTCCGGCGAGGGCCGCTGGACGGTGGAGGCCGCCATCGACAACGCCGTACCCCTGCCCGCCATCACCGCCTCCCTCTTCGCCCGCTTCGCCTCCCGCCAGGACGACTCACCGCAGATGAAGATGATCGCGGCCCTGCGCAACCAGTTCGGCGGCCACGCCGTCGAGACCAAGTAGGCGCGCCGTGGGGGATCTTCTGCTGGTCCGCCACGGCGAGACGGAGTGGAGCGTGTCGGGCCGGCACACCAGCTGGACCGACCTGCCGCTGACCCGGCACGGCGAGGAGGAGGCCAGGTCCCTCGCCCCGCTCCTCGCCGGCCGGGCCTTCGCACTCGCCCTGACCAGCCCGCTGGACCGCGCGATACGCACCGCCGAACTCGCGGGCGTCACCGGGGCCGTACCCGAGCCCGACCTGCACGAGTGGGACTACGGCGGCTACGAGGGTGTCACCACCGTCGACATCCACCGCACCCGCCCCGACTGGTACCTGTGGAGCGACGGAGTACCGCCGGGCCCCGCCGGACACCCCGGCGAGTCGCCCGACGAGATCTCCGAGCGGGCCGACCGGGTGCTGAAGCGGGTGGACTCCGCGCTCGGCGACGGCGATGTGGTGCTGGTGGCGCACGCCCACTTCCTGCGCGTCCTCACCGCGCGCAGGCTGGGCCTGCCGGCGGCGGACGGCCGGCTGTTCCAGCTGGCGACCGGCACCGTCAGCCGCCTCTCCACCGAGCACGACCGGCCGGTCGTCGCGGAGTGGAACACCCGGCCCTGACGGCACAACTCCCCGGCCCGGACCGCGCGTTGACACGCGGTCCGGGCCGCTCTCGTCCCCTGTGCCGACGACGGCCGCCGGACTAGAGTCGCCCCTTGATGGAGATCAACGATCTGACACCGGCCGAGGAACAGGTGTGGCGGGCCTTCCCGTTGGGCGAGTCCGTGGACTTCCGCACCGCGCAGGACGAGGACATCGGCCTCGGCGGCGACTGGGGTCCCGAACGGACCGTGCGCGCCTCGGTGTTGCGGGCGCTGCTGCTCAACGGGCCCCAGGAAGCGGGGGAGATAGCGTCGCTGAGTCTGGCGGGCGCCCGGATCACCGGACGGCTCGACCTCCAGTACGCGACGATCGACCACCCGGTGCGGCTTCGCTACTGCCACTTCGAGGAAGTGCCCCGCTGCTACGCGGCCCGGCTGCGCGAACTCAATCTCGGCGACTCCTTCCTGCCCGGACTGACCGCGCACGCGATGCGCGTGGACGGCGTACTGCGGCTGACCCGGGCCCGGTTCCGGGGCGTGGTGCGGCTCGCGGAGGTCAAGGTCGCCGGGAGTCTGTTCATGGAGGGCGCGGAGGTCTTCGCCCCGGACGCCGAGGAGCCGGTCCTCCAGCTCAACCAGGCCTCGGTCGGCGACGACCTCCGGGCCGCCGGACTGCGCACGCAGGGGCAGATCCGGCTCAGCGGCGCGAGCGTCGCCGGGTCGGTCAACCTCAACACCGCGCACCTGCACCACCCCGGGAACTCCGCCATCGACGCCGAGGTGCTGGTCGTGGCGGGCAACGTCCTGCTCCGGCACGCCCGGGCGGAGGGCTGGGTCGGCCTGCGCGGCGCCCGGATCGCGGGCCGCCTCGACCTGTCCTACAGCACCCTGTCGAACCCCGGCAGCTCCGTGCTGCTGGCGAGCAGCGCCACCATCGGGGAACTCTGGCTGCGGGAGAGCCCGCCGGTCGTGGGCGGGGTCGTCCTGCGCAGCGCCCAGATCGACGTGCTGCTGCTGGAGCCGCGGGTGGTGCCGGGCCAGGTGTATCTCACCAGCCTCGTGTACGCCTCGCTCATCCCGCACGAGCCCGCCGAGCGCCGCCTGGCCATGCTGGAGCAGGACGGCGACGGCTATGTACCGCACGCCTACGAGCAGTTGGCGGGCGCCTACCGCCGCACCGGTGACGACTACGCGGCCCGTCAGGTCCAACTCGCCAAGCAGCGCAGGCTGCGCGGCACCCTCCAGTGGTACAGCCGGATCTGGGGCTACGTCCAGGACGCCACCGTCGGCTACGGCTTCCGCCCGCTGCGCGCCTGCGGCTGGCTGCTGTCGCTGCTGGCCATCGGGTCGATCGCCTACGGGCTGCACCACCCGCACGCCCTCAAGGCGTCCGAGGCCCCGCACTTCAACCCGGTGTTCTACACCCTGGACCTGCTGCTGCCGGTGATCTCCTTCGGCCAGGAGGAGGCGTTCGCGCCGACCGGCTGGTACCAGTACCTGGGCTATGCCCTGATCATCACCGGCTGGATCCTGGCCACGACGGTCGTCACCGGTGTGACCAGGACCGTCAGCCGCCAGTGAGGCGCTTCGCGGTGTGCTGGGCGGCCAGCCGCACCGGGGCGTTCTGGGCGCCGTAGCCCCGGTAGGCGCCGTCGCGCTGGACCAGTTCGAAGAAGACGCGGCCGACCGTGCGGGTGTAGCAGTGCCGGAACTCGCCGCCCGCGTCCCGGTCGTAGAGGATGCCGAGGTCCTGGTAGGCCGCCAACTCGTCCTCGGTGAAGTCGAATCGGGCCGCGAGGTCGTCGTAGTAGTTGGCGGGCATCCGCAGCGGCCGGCCGCCCGCCGCCCGGAAGCGGCGGGCGGCGGCGACCACGTCGTCGACGGCGAGGGCGATGTGCTGGGCGTGGGCGCCGTCCTCGGTGGGGGCCGGGCCGACGCTCAGGGCGATCCGGACGCTGCCGTCGGGGGTCGTGACGGCGCGGCTGCGCAGCAGGCCGTAGGGGTCGGCCACGTCGACGCTCTGCTCGGCGTGCAGGCCGAGGACACTGCGGTGGAAGAGGGCCGCCTCGTCGAACTGGTGCCAGGGCTGGGTGAGGGCGAGGTGGTCGATGCACAGGACGCCTGTCCCGGGCGGGAGTTGGCCGGGGATGTCGGTGAAGTCGGCGCGCCAGCCCGGGTGTTCGGGGGCGGTGCGGGCGCAGAAGAAGAGTTCGGTGCCGTCCGGTGCGGCCACGGCGTCGAGTCGGGCGTCCTCGGGGGTGCGGCGGCGGGGCAGCACGGGGGCGAGGAGGGCTTCGGCGCGGCGGGCGGCGCCCTCCGGGTCGGGCGACTGGAGGCCGATCGCCGCGAGGGCGGTGCCGTCGCGGCGTAGGGCCGGGCCGGTGTTGAGGAGGATGCGGGCCTCGCCCTGCTGCCACAGGTCGACCGGCTTGCCGCGGTGGCGGGCCGTGCGGGCGAAGCCCAACGCGCGCAGGAGCTCCGAGACGGGTTCCGCGTCGGGCGTGACGAGTTCGGCGAAGGCGATGCCGGTGGGGACGACGGGCGCGGGGGGCTGTGCGAGACCGACCGTCTCCTGGAGGACCAGCAGCGAGCGGTGGGCGTCGATCGCCGTGGGGCCCGCTTCCGCCTGCCGGAACACGTCGTTGAAGATCTCCAGCGAGAGCGGGCCGTCGTAGCCCGCGCTCAGCACGTGCCGGAGGAGTCCGGCGACGTCGAAGCCGCCCTGGCCGGGGAAGCAGCGGTAGTGGCGGCTCCACTGGAGGACGTCCATCGCAAGCAGCGGGGCGTCGGCGAGTTGGAGGAAGAAGATCTTCTCGCCGGGGATGTCCGCGATGCCCTTGGGGTCGGAGCCCCGGGAGAGGATGTGGAAACTGTCCAGGCAGGTGCCGAGCGCGGGGTGGTCGGCCCGCTCGACGATGCGCCAGGCGTGGTCGTACGTGCTGACGTGCCGTCCCCAGGCCAGCGCCTCGTAGGCCACGCGGACGCCGAACTCCTGGGCCAGGTCGGCGAGTCGGCGCAGCTGTGCGGCGGCGAGGGCGTCGTCGTCGACGGCGAGCGGGGAGACGCTGGAGCAGACGAGGACGGTGTCGGTGCCGAGCCTGCGCATCAGCTCGAACTTGTGCCGGGCGCGGCGCAGATTGCGGGCGAACTCGGCCTCGGGGACGGCCTCGACGTCCCGCATCGGCTGGTAGAGGTCGATGCTCAGGCCGAGGTCGGCGCAGCGGGCGCGGATCTCCTCGGGGGTGAGCGGGCTGGCGAGGAGGTCGTTCTCGAAGATCTCGACCCCGTCGAAGCCGGCCCGGGCGGCGGCGGTGAGCTTCTCGGTGAGGGAGCCGCTGAGGCAGACGGTGGCGATGGACGTACGCATCGGGGTACCTCTCGATTCCGCTGGGGGCACTGCTACTTGGGCGCGGTCACCGCACCGGCCAGCTCGGCGATGTCGGCCAGCATCCGCGCGCTGTCCGGCTCGCGGCCGGTGAACAGGCGGAAGGCGTCGGCCGCCTGGAAGACCGCCATCCCGCCGCCGTCGAGGGTGGCGCAGCCCAACGCGCGTGCGGTGCGCAGGAGTTGGGTCTCCAGCGGGCGGTAGACCACCTCGGCGACCCACAGCGAGGGGTCCAACAGGGCGGCGGGGAAGGGCAGTCCGGGATGGGCGGCCATACCGGTGGGGGTGGCGTGGACGACGCCGTCGGCGCCCGCGAGCAGCGCGGGCAGCCGGTCGGGGGCGGCGCCGGCCGCGCGGCCGGGGCCGAAGTGGCGGTTGAGGGAGTCGGCGAGCGCGGCGGCCCGCTCGGGCAGCGCGTCGACGACGGTGACGCGCTCGGCGCCCAGGGTGAGCGTGGCGTGCGCGACGGCCGCGCCGGCCCCGCCCGCGCCCAGCTGGACGACGCGTTCCATGGGCACGTCCGGCAGCCCGCGCGCGAAGGAGGCCGCGAAGCCGGTGACGTCCGTGTTGTGGCCGATCGCGCGGCCGTCCGCCGCGAGGACGACGGTGTTGACCGCGCCCAGCGCCTCGGCCTGCGGGGCGAGCCCGTCCAGGTGCTCGATGACGAGCTGCTTGCACGGGTGGGTGATGTTCAGCCCGTCGAAGCCCAGGTCGCGGGCGGCGCGCAGCAGCTCGCCGACCGCCTCCGGGGCGACGCCGAGCACGTCGATGTCGATGAGCCGGTACAGACAGCGCAGCCCCTGCCGGTCGGCCTCGCGCTCGTGCAGGGCCGGACTGAGAGAGGGTCCGATACCGGCACCGATCAGCCCGATGAGATACGAGTCCTTGACGTCATCGGCCACGGCGGTCCTCCCGAGCGACTCTTTAATGTACGAACCAGTACGTTAGCTATATCAGGATCGGTGGCCCCCGGGAACCCCCGGCGGGGAACTAGGCGCCCCGCCGCCCGGGCCCGGCTTCTACAATCACCGGCACTGGCCCCTCGCCCGAAGGAACCCGATGACCAGCGTCGAAGAACCGGCACGACAAGGCGGGCGGATCCGCGACGCCGTCCGCACCAGGGCCGAGATCCTCGACGTGGCGACCCAGGAGTTCGCGCGGGCCGGCTACGACGGCGCCCGCGTCGACGAGATCGCCGCCCGCACCCGCACCACCAAGCGGATGATCTACTACTACTTCGGCGGCAAGGAGCAGCTCTTCACGGCCGTCCTGGAACGGTCCTACGGCGTGATCCGCGAGGCCGAACAGAGCCTGGACGTCGAGCACCTGGACCCGGTCGCGGCCATCCGCAGGCTCGCGGAACTGACCCTGGACCACCACGAGCAGCACCCGGACTTCATCCGCCTGGTGAGCATCGAGAACATCCACGGCGCCGAGCACATCGCCGCCTCCGCGAAGCTCGGCAAGATCGGCTCGCCCGCCGTCGACGTGATCCGCCGCATCCTGGCGTCGGGGCAGGAGTCCGGCCTGTTCACGGCGGACGTGGACGCCGTCGACCTGCACGCGATGATCAGTTCCTTCTGCTTCTTCCGGGTCGCCAACCGGCACACCTTCGGCGCCCTGTTCGGCCGCGACCTGACCGCCCCGGACCGGCGCGAGCACTACCGGACCATGCTCGGCGACATGGTGATCGCCTATCTGACGGCGGAGCGCACGACGGACTGAGACGGTCCGGCGGCACCTCTTGACACCCGGGAAACGTGAGCGCAACATCCCTACCCACCGAGACTAACTACCCAGTGGGTTAATTAGCCGCGACCCGGCACTCACCCTCACCGCTCCCCGTCTCCTCCCCCACCTCCCCCCACCCCCTCCGTCTCCCCTGCCTCCGCACCCTCCGCCTACGGTGGAGTCTCCCCGAAGGAGCAAGCCGTGTCCGTCCCCGCCAAAGCCGTCGGGCAGCCGAAGAAGGCGGCGACCGCCGCCTGGATCGGCAGCGCCCTGGAGTACTACGACTTCTTCATCTACGGCAGCGCCGCCGCGCTGATCTTCCCCAAGGTCTTCTTCGACGACTCGGACCCCGCCACCGCGACCCTGCTCTCCCTGGCGACCTTCGGTGTCGCCTACGCGGCCCGCCCGGTAGGCGCGCTGTTCCTCGGGCACTTCGGCGACCGGGTCGGCCGCAAGCAGGTCATGATCTTCACGCTGCTGCTGATGGGCCTGTCGACGTTCCTCATCGGCTGCCTGCCCACCCGCGACCAGGTCGGCTCCCTCGCCCCGGTCCTGCTCGTGCTGTGCCGGGTCCTCCAGGGGATCTCCGCGGCGGGCGAGCAGGCCAGCGCCAGTTCGATGACGCTGGAGCACGCGCCGTCGGACCGGCGCGGCTTCTTCACCAGCTTCACCCTCAGCGGCACGCAGGGCGGCCAGCTCATCGCCACCCTCGTGTTCCTCGCCGTCGCCCAGCTCCCCGACAAGCAGCTGCTGTCGTGGGGCTGGCGGGTCCCGTTCTGGGCGAGCGTGCTGGTCGCGGTGGCCGGCTGGTTCATCCGCCGCAGGCTCCAGGAGACCCCGGCCTTCGCCGAGCAGGCGGCGACCGAAGGCGTCGTGAAACTCCCGCTCGTGGTGCTGCTGCGCGATCACTGGGCGGACGTCCTGCGGGTGATCGCGGGCGCGCTCATCGCCTCCGTCTCCACGATCTTCACGGTGTGGGCGCTGGCCTACGCGACCAGCGACTCGGTCGGCATGTCCCGTACGTCGATGCTCTGGGTCGGCGCCCTCGCCAACCTCGTCGCCCTGGGCACAATCCCCCTGTGGGCCGCCCTGTCCGACCGCATCGGCCGCCGCCCGGTGTATCTGATCGGCGCGATCGGCAGCGCGCTCACCATGTTCCTGTACCTCTGGGCGATCTCGACCGGCTCCTACGCCCTCACCCTGGTCCTCGGCATCGTCGCCTTCGGCGTGGTCTACAGCGCGGCGAACGGCGTGTGGCCCGCCTTCTACGGCGAGATGTTCTCGACCCGGGTCCGGCTGTCGGGCATGGCCATCGGCACGCAGATCGGGTTCGCGGTGGCCGGGTTCGCGGTCACGTTCGCGGCGCGGATCGCGGGGCCTGACGGTACGGACTGGTCGTCGGTGGCCCTGTTCACGGCGGCGCTGTGCGTCCCGCCGGTCGTCGCCGCGCTGTCGGCCCGCGAGACCCACAAGGTCCCGACCGAACTGCTCGGCGCGCGCGAGCCCCACGAGACCGCGCGGCCGGAGACGGTGACGGCCTGACCGCCTCCGTTGACAGTTGACGTTTCACGCAAGAACATCGGCCCGAGCGAGCAGAAAAGGACACCGCCGCCGCACGGCGACGGCATTGCTCCCCCGGCCGGCACGTGGCACGACTCCAACCGGGGTAGGACGCTGAAGGGGCCGGTGCCGGGTGGCACCGACCCCGGTGGACCTGCGCGCGCGGGGCGCCGACAAGGCCCTGCGGCCCCGCGCCGCCCGGTGGGGTCTCCGCGTGTACCGGCCGATTTCAGGGGCGGCCGGTGCACGCGGCCCCGGGGCTGACCGCCGTTGCCCGATCACATGCGCGAGAGGTGGTCGAGGCGCGTACGGGGGCCGAGTGGATCCGGGTGCCGGTCCTAGGGCAGTACACGAGGACACGCGTGAGCGGGACCAACTCCCCCTGGCCGACGTGGTGTTCCGGTACGGCCCGGCATCCGCGCCGCGCCCTCGCCGTCTACGTCACCGCTCCGGGCGCGGGTGGGAGGCAGGAGGTGACGATCCATCACCCGAGGCCGGCGCCCTTGGGGATCCCGTACGCCCGCTCCACCCGCAGCCGCAGGACCAGTCGCCGGTCGCGCACCATGGCCGCCCGGTACTCGTCCCAGTCGGGATGCTCGCCGAGGATGTCGCGGTAGAGGCGGATCAGTTCCTCGACCGTGCCGTCGTGCGGGTCGGCCGCCACCGGGGTGAGGTCGGCCGCGCCCTCGGCGACCGTGTAGGCGCGGCGGTCGGCGCTGGTCACGTGGTAGGAGGCGCGGGGGTCGCGGCGCAGGTTGCGGGTCTTGGCGCGGTCGTCGGTGATCGAGACGCGGAGGGTGCGCTCGTCGGGGTCGTAGGCGTGGCTGACGTTCGAGAGCTGGGGCCGGCCGTCGCTCTTGAGGGTGACCAGCACTCCGCCGTGGCCCTCGGACAGCAGTCGGAGGAGCGGGGTGTCGTCCTGTGTCGTGTCCTGAGTCATATCGCGCACAACGGGCGGGGCGCCTCCTCCATTCCCGGGTAGACACTGTCTACGGCCGACTGGTAGACCGTGTCCATGAGTGATGCGGAGGCAACGGGACTGCGGGACCGGCTCGTCGACGTCGGCGTCGAGCTGCTGGCCGGTGAGGGGGTGCGGGCGCTCACCCTGCGGGAGATCGCCCGGCGGGCGGGGGTCTCGCACGGGGCGCCGCGCCGCCACTTCCCCACCCACCTGGAACTGCTGTCCGCCATCGCGCGGCGCGGCTTCGCCGACCTGGGCGAGCGGGCGGCGGGCGCGGTCGGGGACGGCACGGCCCTCCCGCGCGCGCAGGTGGCGGCGCTGGGGCGGGTCTATCTGGAGTTCGCGCTCGACAACCCCGGCATGTACGAGTTGATGTTCCGTCACGATCTGCTGGAGAGCGGGCACTTGGGGCTGCGGGAGACCAGCCTGCCGCTGTTCGGTGTGCTGGTGGACCTGGTCGGGCGGGCCCGTCCCGATGTGGACGCCCGCCGGGTCGCGGGCGCGCTGTGGGCGAACCTGCACGGCCTGGCCCAGCTCTGGCGCTGGGGCAGTCTCCAACTCGCCACCGGTGCCGACGACTTCACGCCCCTGCTGCGGTCGGTCCTCGACGCGCACCTCGGTCCGCGGCCCGCCCGGTGACCGGGCACCGGCGGCTGGTGTCGGCGTGCAGTGTGGCGGGGGCCGCGCTGGTCGCCCTGGACGGAACCGTGCTCACCGTCGTACAGCCCACGCTGCGCCGGGAGTTGGGGGCCTCGCTCGCCGAGGTCCAGTGGACGAGCACCGCGTATCTGGTCGCCGTGGCGAGTCTGCTGGTGTCGGCCGGGCGGATCGGGGACCGGTACGGGCATCAGCGGGTGTTCGCGCTGGGGATGCTCGGTTTCGGGGCCGCCTCGGCGGGCGTCGGGCTGGCGCCCGGAATCGGCTGGGTCATCGGACTGCGGGTCGCGCAGGGGGTGTTCGGGGCGCTGCTCCAGCCGGCCACGCTCGGCATGCTGAGGACCGCGTTCCCGCCCGACCGGCTCGGGACGCCGATCGCCGTACGCACGAGTGTGATCGGTGTGGCCGCGGCGGCCGGACCCCTGGTGGGCGGGGCGCTGGTGAGCGCGGTGGGCTGGCGGGCGGTGTTCTTCCTCCATGTCGTGCCCTCGCTGGTGTTCGGTCTGCTCGCCCTCACCGCGCCGGAGCCTCAGCGGCCAAAGTCTCCTGACGTGCGGTTCGATCTGGCCGGGGCCCTGCTGCTCGCGCTGTCCCTGGCCGCGCTCGTCCGGGCGCTCGCGGATCCGCGCGGCGCGGCGGCCGGGCTGGCGGTGTCCGCGCCGGCCGGCTGCGCCTTCGTCCGCCATGAGCGTCGTACCGCGCAGCCGCTGCTGCCGGCGGACGTCGTCCGGTCGGCGGCGATCCGCGGCGCGCTCGCCGTGCTGCTGGCGGTCTCGGCCGCGCTCGGCGGAACGCTGTTCGTCGTCACCTGCGTCCTCCAGGGCGCGATGGGGCTCAGCCCCTTCCAAAGCGCCTTGCGCGGACTGCCGTTGGCGGCGGCGATGGTCCTCGCGGCGCCTGTGTGCCCGTGGTTGCTGCGCCGGGCCGGGGCGCGTCGCACCGCCGCGGCGGCGACGGTGGCCGTGGCGCTGGGCGTCCTGCTGCTGTCGGGGGCCTCGGGCACGGTCGCGGTGTGCGGCGGATTCGCCCTGCTGGGCGCGGGGTTCGGGACGGTGACGGTGGCGGCGACCCAGGTGGTGGTGCGGGCGGCGGCCGTGGAGTCGGCCGGGGTAGCGGGCGGGCTCAAGCAGACCGCGGTGAACATCGGTCCGGTGCTCGGGATCGCCGCCGGGAGCGCGCTGTTGACCGCGAGCGGCCCGGCGGCGGCCCTCCGTGTCCTGGCCGCGGTGGCCCTGACCGGCGCTCTCGCCGCTCGCGCGCTGCCCGCCCGGACAGTCGCGTCGCTCACACATCCCCCCGTTACTGGAGACCGCGCAGGTGTTCCTGCGGGACGATGAGTTCCGAGGTGTCCGGGGCCGGGTATGCGGGACCCCACCTCGTGAACGCACTTCGGAGGAGAGCCATGGCACAGCTGCGACAAGAAGTCGACCCGGACGAGGTCGGACTGGATCACAAGGCACTGGACCGCCTGGACCAGCACTTCGCCCACTACGTCGACGTGGAGCGCCTGCCGGGCTTCCTGGTGTCCGTGGCCCGCGGCGGCCGTGTCGCCCACCTCACCGCCCACGGGCACCGCGACGTGGCGGCCCGACTGCCCGTCACGCCCGACACCTTGTACCGGATCTACTCCATGACCAAACCGGTCACCGCCGTCGCCGCGCTGCTGCTGATGGAGGAGGGAAAGCTCTCCCTGAACGACCCGGTCGCCGACCACCTCCCGGCCTTCGCCGACATGCGGGTCTACGACAGCGGCTCCGGCGCGGACCTCAAGACCCGGCCGGTCGCGCGGCCGATGCTGATCCGGCATCTGATGACCCACACCTCGGGCCTGACCTTCGCCTTCTACCACTCGCACCCCGTCGACGCCCTCTACCGGGAGGCGGGCCTGGAGTCGTCCGTGCCGGCCGGCGCCGACCTGGCCGAGACGATCGAGGTGTACGCGAGCCTGCCGCTCCAGTTCGAGCCGGGCACCCAGTGGAACTACTCCGTCTCCTCGAACGTGCTGGGCCGGGTCGTCGAGGTGGTGTCCGGGCAGCGGCTCGACGAGTTCTTCGCCGAACGGATCTTCCGCCCGCTCGGCATGCCGGACGCCGGCTTCCAGGTCCCGGACGAAAAGGCCGACCGGCTCGCCGAGTTGTACGGCGACGCCGAGGGCGGCGGCATCGAGCCGATCCTCGGGCTGCCGCTGCGGGGCGGCCGGCCGCGGTTCCTGTCGGGCAGCGGCGGGATGGCGGCGAGCCCCTACGACGTGCACCGGTTCGCGGAGTTCCTGCGGCGCCGGGGCGAACTCGACGGGGTCCGGCTGCTGGCCCCCGAGACCGTCGACCTGATGGCCAGCAACCACCTCCCGGGCGGGGTGGACATGCGTGCCTTCGGCAGCCCCGCCCACCAGGAGCCGGGCAACGACGGCATCGGCTTCGGCCTCAGTGTCTCGGTGGTCGTCGACCCCGAGCGCACCCAGGCCCCGGCGGGGCTCGGCACGTTCGGGTGGAGCGGGGTCGCGACGACGACGTTCTGGGTGGACCCGAGCCGGGACCTGACCGTGCAGTTCATGACCCAGCTCCGGCCGAAGTCCTCGCTGAAGATCATGTCCGAGCTGAAGCAGCTGGTGCACGAGGCGGTCACGGACTGAGCCGCGACCGCCCGCTCACCGGTCCGCCGACCGCCCGCTCACTCGTCCACCCGCAGGGTGAACTCCAGTCCCTCCCCCGCGAGTTCGCTCAGCCACTCGCGGGACCGGGTCGCCGTTTCGGCCGCCCGGTTCAGGCCGGACGGCAGGTCGTCGGCGAGGATGTGCCGTACGGCGAGGGCCAGCGGGCGCGAGACACAGCGGGCCATCGCGCTCTCCTCCTCGTCGCCCACCAGGTCGAGGAGGTAACTCCCGGACCAGGTGGGGCCGGTGGCCGCGCGGACGTCGAGGGACACGGCGAGGACGACCCGGTCGTGGTCGGCCTCCGTGGTGGGGTAGGTGGCCGCCAACTCCTGTGCCAGCGCGGCGATCCGGGTGTCGTCGCCCGCCTTCAGCTCCTCGAACACCGGCTCCCAGGCCCGCAGCCAGCCCTCCAGCCGCAGCGTGCCCCGCACGAACGTGTGCGCCTGCCAGGCCTCGGGCAGCCCGTACTGCGCGATGAACGGCACGCTGTCCCGGTTGGGATAGACCTCGAAGGTCTCGCCGTCGAGGACGTACGGCCGGGTCACCTCCCAGGGCCGGTCGGCGACGGTCTCCGTCCCGTCCGCCAGATAGCGTGCCGGTGACCGCAGCGCGCCCAGGACTCCGGCGGGTGCCCAACTGAAGCGGTAGCGGAAGTCGTTGGGCACCGCGGGGACACCCCCGCAGTACGACGTGAAGCGGTGGTCGGCCGCCGTGTCCGCGCCGATCGCCTCCTGTGCGCGGGCGACCAGGCTGTGCGCGAAGAGGTGGTCGATGCCGGGGTCGAGTCCGGCCTCGGTGAGGACCACGACGCCCGCCGCCTCGGCCGCCGGCACCTGTTCCAGAACGGCGTCCGAGACATAGCTGGAGCAGGCGAAGTGGGCCCGCCGCCGGACGCAGACGGCCAGCAGGTCCGCGTGTCCGGGCGCGGGCAGCATGGAGACGACGACGTCTCCGGGCACCAACTCCGCGTCGAGCGCGGCCAGATCGAAGGCGCGCGGCTCGGCACGGCCGGTCAGCCCCAGCCGGTCCAGGGCCCGCGCCGCCCGCTCCTCGGTGCGGTGCCACAGCCGGACCCGGGCGGCCTTCTCGCACAGCCGGGCCAGTCCGCTGCCCGTGGACAGCCCGGCACCGATCCAGTGCACGGTGCCGCTCGCGCGAACCACCTCAGACATGGCCCAACTCCCCTTCCGGTACGGCGATGCCGAGTTCCCGGGTCTTCGTGCGGAACAGGTCGAGGCAGCGCCCCCAGGCGCCGCCGGTGCCGAAGTCCAGGAGCTGGGGCAGCAGGGCGGCCGAGAAGTCGGTGCTGGACTCCCGGGGCAGCAGGGACGGCAGGTTGTCGATGGCGATGAGGTCGAGCGGGGGCCGTTCGTGCAACCGCCGTACGGGGGCGTCCCATTCGGTGGTGCGGTCGTAGACGGGCAGGACGTTGAGGGGGGAGCCGACGTCGCAGGTGACGTCGCAGACGGTGCGCAGACGGCGGGCCGGGTCGTCGAGGTCGCGCGGGCGGACGAAGGGCGGGACGGGGGTGGTCGCCAGGACACAGTTGACGAGGACGTCGTGCGCCAACAGGGCGGGACGGTCCAGGTCGTGGGTCTCCGCGAGGTCCCAACCGGTCGGCTCGATCCCGGCCGCGGCGAACGCGGCCCGCGCCCCGCGTCCGCTGCGGCCGAGCGCGCCGATCACCAGCGCGCCGAACTCCTCGTCGCCCGGGGCGGGTCGGAGCCTGTCGTCCAGTTCCTCCTTCGAGGTGGGCGTGAGCGGCGCGGTCAGGCGGTTCCGGTGCTGGAGGACGGCGAGGGCCGCGCCGAGATAGCCGGCCCAGAAGCCGAACGCGGCCAGGCGGCGGCCGGTGTCGTCCACCAGGTATTCGAGGTCGAGCAGCGCCCCGCCCCCGGCGCCGAAGCGGCGCAGCAGCTCCCGCGCGCCCGGCTGACCCTTGTAGGCGTGCCCGAAGAAGATGTGACGGTGCGTCAACCGGGCCGGTTCGTCCGGGAGTTCCTTCAGTCCCAGGATCACCGTGTCCTTCGGCGCCGACACCCAGGAACCCGCGGGGGCCACCGCGGCGCCGACCGCCTCGTACTCCTCGATCGGGAAGATCCGCTGCGGGGACTCCTCGACCGTGAGGCGCACCCCGCTCTCGACGAGCCGGCGGGCGTCGGCGGGGACGACCGGGGTGCGGCGTTCGGTCGTGCGGGGCTCGTGGCGCAGCCACAGATGCAGCTCGGTCATACGAGGTTGACCTCCGGACGCGGGGCGTCGGCCGCGAACCGGCCGGCGCTCAGGGGGCTGACGTCCACGAAGGGTACGTGGCCGAGGTACAGGTCGCGGACAACCTCGCCGACGGCCGGCGCCTGGAGGAAACCGTGGCCGGAGAAGCCCGTCGCGTACAGGAAGCGGGAGAGCGAACTCGCCTCGCCGATCAGGGCGTTGTGGTCCGGTGTGTTCTCGTACAGGCCCGCCCAGCCGCCGGTGCGGCGCAGGTCGAGGAGGCCGGGGGCGCGCCGCCGCATGGCCTCGGCCAGGCGCGGGATCCAGCGGTCGTGGGTGTCGGTGGCGAAGCCAGGGCGCTCCTCGGGGTCGGACATGCCGACGAGGAGGCCGGGGCCCTCCGCGTGGAAGTAGAGGCTCGTGGTGAAGTCGATCGTCATGGGGAGCACGGGCGGGAGGCCGGTGACGGGTTCGGTGACGGCGATCTGCCGGCGCAGCGGCTGCACGGGGAGGTCCACGCCGGCCATCGCGCCGATGCCCCGGGACCAGGCGCCGGCCGCGCAGATCACGGTGTCCGTGTCGAGGCGGCCGAGGGTCGTGAGCACGGCGGTGATCCGGTCGCCGTACGTCTCGATGCCGGTGACGTCGGTGTGCCGCATGATCGTCGCGCCGTGGGCGCGGGCGGCGGAGGCGTAGCCGTGCACGACGGCCTCGGGGGTGCAGTGGCCGTCGTCGGGCGAGTAGGCGGCGGCGATGAGGCCCTCGGTGTCGATCAGCGGGGAGAGGCGGCGGGCCTCGGCCGGGTCGATCAGCCGGCTGGGCACGCCGAGGGAGTTCTGGAGCCGGACGCCCGCCTCGAAGGAGGTGACGTCCTCGGGCCGCGACAGCAGGAACAGATAGCCGACGCGGTGTAACCCGATGTCGTGCCCGGTGTCCTCCTCGAAGCGGTCGAAGGCCTCCAGGCTGCGGGCGCCGAGCTGCACGTTGAGCTCGTCGGAGAACTGGGCCCGTACCCCGCCGGCCGCCTTCGAGGTGGAACCGGCGGCGAGTTCGTCCCGTTCGACCAGGACGACGTCTCTGACGCCGGCGCGGGCCAGGTGGTAGGCGATGCTGGTGCCGATGACCCCGCCGCCGATGACGACGACCTCAGCCTGACGCTTCACGGGCGCTCCTTCTGTGCCGCGCGGACCACGGCCCAGGCCGCCGCGGCGTCCTGGATGCCGAGTCCGACGCTGTTGTAGTGGACGATGTCGTCCGGGCCGGTACGGGCGCTGCGGCGGCCGGTGAGGACGGCGCCGAGCGGGATGAGGTCGTCGGGGGCGAGCGTGCGGTCGCGCAGGGCGTCGACGATCGGCCCGGCGTGGGCGGCGGCGGTCTCCGGGTCGTCGACCACGACGGCCGCCGCCCGCCGCAGGACCTCGGGGTCGGCCTCGCGGCGGGTGAGTTCGAAGGAGCCCACACTGACGACCGTGCAGCCGGGCGCGAGCCATGCGCCGCGCACCACGGGGGTGGTGCTGAGTGTGCAGGTGGCGACGAGGGACGCGTCGGTGACGGCCCGGTGTGCGCTGTCCACCGCCTCGACGGGGAAGGGCAGTTCGGCGTCCAGGGTGGCGGCGGCGCGGGTGCGTCGTGCGGGGTCCGGGCTCCACAGTCGTACGGCCGCCAGGTCGCGGACCTGGGCGATGGCGCGGACGTGGGCCAGGGCCTGGGTGCCGGAGCCGAGGACCGCGAGGTGCGCGGCGTCGGGGTTGGCCAGGGCGTCGACGGCCAGCGCGCTGCCCGCGGCCGTGCGCAGGGTCGTCACCGCCGTGCCGTCCATGACCGCGACCAGCCGCCCGGTGTGCGGGTCCAGGGCGCTGATCACCGCGTGCACGGTGGGCAGTCCGGCGCGCGCGTTGGCGGGGTTGACGCTGCCGAACTTCGCCACCGCCCCGGTGTCCGCCGACAGCCGGGAGACGTAGGCGAAGACAACGCTGTCGTCGAAGCGGCTCGGGTGCATGATCTTGCCGGGCAGGTCGGCGGTGCGCTCGCCGAGCGCGGTGAAGGCCGCGCGCTGCGAGGCGATGGCCGCGTCGGGGTCGAGCAGGCGCGTGACCCGGTCGCCGGAGAGGAAGAGGACGTCGTCGGTCATTCCCTCTTCCTGTCCGGACTCCGCCCACCGGAATCAGGACCAGTGCGCCACCGCGTCCAGATGGGGCAGGTGGTGGTCCAGGCGCTCCCGCTTGGTGCGCAGGTAGGTGATGTTGTTCTCGCAGGGCGGGATCAACAGCGGTACCTCTTCGGAGACTTTGATGCCGTGTTCGAGCAACGCCTCGCGTTTGCGCGGGTTGTTGGAGAGCAGGCGGACGCTCGACACCCCCAGGTCGTGCAGGATCTCGGCGGCCACGCCGTAGTCGCGGGCGTCGACGGGCAGGCCGAGGGCGAGGTTCGCCTCGACGGTGTCCAGGCCCTCCGCCTGGAGCGCCATCGCGCGCAGCTTGGCCAGCAGGCCTATGCCGCGGCCCTCGTGGCCCCTCAAGTAGACGACGATGCCCCGGCCTTCGGCGACCACGGCCCGCATCGCGGCGTCCAGCTGGTCGCCGCACTCGCAGTGCTGCGAGCCGAAGGCGTCGCCCGTCAGGCACTCCGAGTGCAGCCGGGTCAGTACGTCGTCCGTGCCGATGTCGCCGTAGACCAGGGCCACTTGCTCGTCACCGCGGTCGTGGTCCAGGTAACCGACCGCCTGGAATTTGCCGTACACAGTGGGCAACGGAGCATTCACGACACGTTCCGCGCCCCTGGGCTGCGCGGACTTCTGCTTGCCGAGTACGCCAATGTTTTCTGTCATGATCTGGTTCCTAAGCAGAGACGAAAGGCCGTGAAACAATGAATGGTTCGGGCTCACGGACGGCGGCATACGGACTGGTGCCGGCGGACACCACGGAGGACGTACGGGCCCGGGGGGCAGGTGTCCCGTCACAGGTCGCCGTCCTTCCGGTCGGCAGTTTCGAGCAGCACGGACCGTATCTTCCGCTGGCGACCGACACCCTCGTCGCCTGTGCGGTGGCCCGGGAGATCGCCGGGGCGTACCCGGTGCACCTGCTGCCGCCGGTGACGATCGCCTGCTCGCAGGAGCACGCGGCCTGGCCGGGGACCGTCAGCATCTCTTCCGTGACCCTTCATGCGGTGGTGCGGGACATCGCGGACTCGCTCCGCCGCTCGGGGGTCGAGACCCTGGTGGTGGTCAACGGACACGGCGGAAACTACGTACTGGGCAACGTCGTTCAGGAGTCCTCCGCGCGCGGTGAGCGGATGGCGCTGTTCCCGGCCGCCGAGGACTGGGAGACGGCGCGGGAGCGGGCCGGGGTGCTGACCTCGCTGCTCACCGATATGCACGCGGGGGAAATCGAGACCTCCATTCTTCTGCACGCTCATCCCGAATTGATCCGTCCCGGTTATGAGACCTCCGATTTCGTCGCCGACGACCGTCGCCATCTCCTGACGCTCGGTATGGCCGGCTATACCGAGTCGGGCGTCATCGGGCGCCCGTCCCTCGGCTCGGCGGAAAAGGGGAAGGCACTGCTGGCGAGCCTCGCCGATTCCTTCGGCGCGTATTTCTCGGTGCTGACCGCGGACTCCTGAGCGGGCGCCGGGTCCGCCGCGGTGGCGGGCCCGGCGGTGCGCAGGCCGGTGTACCAGCGGGCGAGCAGGACGAGCAGGCCGGGCGCGGCGGCGGCGAAGCTGAGGACGCCGTAGATGACGGCGACGGACAGTCCGCTGCTGGCGCCGAGGCCGGCGGCGCCGAACGCCCAGGCGGTGACGCCCTCGCGGGGGCCCCAGCCGCCGATGTTCAGCGGCAGGCCCATGGCGACCAGCGCGAGGATCGCGATCGGCAGGAGCTGCCCCACGGTGGCGGCGGATCCGGCGGCGTGCGCGGCGACCACGAACATCGCGAGGTGGCCGGCCAGGATGACCAGCGAGGACAGGGCGACGCCGGGCCAGTTGGCGCGGGAGAAGAGTCCGGCGCGTACCTCGTCGAGGGTGGTGCGCAGGGCCCGGCCGCGCCGGGTGGCGGTGGGCGGGCGGTTCATCCGCAGGGCGGCCACGACCGCGAACGCGCCGACGGCGCCGAGCAGGACGAGCGGGGCGATGCTGCGGGCGTCGGCCATCACCGGGGAGTCCAGGCCGAGCAGGACGGTCACTCCCACGACGGCGAGCGCGAGTTGACCCGCGACGCGTTCGAGGACGACGGCGCGGACGGCGCGGCCCATGTCGCCGGCGCTCTGTCCGTGGCGTACCGCGCGGTGCACGTCGCCGAGGATGCCGCCGGGCAGGGCCGCGTTGAGGAACAGGGCGCGGTAGTAGTCGGCGACGGCCGGGCCCAGCGGGAGCCTGATGCGCAGTCCGCGCGCCACCAGGGCCCAGCGCCAGGCGCTGAACACGGTGGTGACGCCCCCGATGGCGAGGCCGATCAGCAGGGTCGGCGCGTCGATGCGACGCAGGCCGTCCAGGAAGACGCCGGTGCCCAGGCGCCACAGCAGGACGCCGAGGATGGTGAGACCGGCGACGGAGCCGAAGTGGGTGCGTACCGCGCGGGAGTTCACCCGGGTCAGGATCGCGCGCAGCACCCGGCGGGCGCCGGAGGCGCGGTCGGTGCCGGGCCGGGGGGCGGCGACGATCACTCCGATACGGTCGCCGGAGACGGCCGCGCGGTGCAGCGGCGGGGTGTGCGCGGGCCGCCTGCGCACCTCCTCGACGGTGCCCCGGTCGCGCAGTTGGAGTGCGACCGGCGCGCTCCGCTCGACGCGTACCCGGCGCCTGGTGGTGCCCGGTCGCGGTGCGACCGTCCGCATCGTCTCGACGCTCATGATGTTCCCCCTGTCGGCCGGGCCAGCGCCAGCAGATCGCTGTGGTGGACCAGCACGGTCAACTCCCCCGCCGCGCAGGCGGCGAGACGTTCGCGCAGATAGCGGTCGGCGCGTTCCTTCAGTTCCGGGCGTTCCTCGACGGCCGCGCCGACCCAGCCGCGCAGCCACTCGGCGGTCAGCGCGAGGTCGTCGGGGCCCAGGTGCCAGGCGCTCGGGTGGACGCGGACCGTGGCGCCGTGCGCGGCGAAGGCCTCGCAGGTCACGGTGACGGCGTCGGGGCCGAGGAGTCCGTCGCGCCGCTGGTGGGCGTTGAACGCGTCGGCGATCTCGGCGTCCAGCGGGTCGGCCGGGGTCAGTTCGACCCGGCCGGCGACCGAGAGGGTCAGCAGGGCGGGGCAGCCGGCGCCGACGCAGGCGGCGACGAGCGCGTCGACCTCCTCGCGGGTGAGCACGTCCAGGAGCGCGGAGGCGGTCACCAGGGAGGCGCCGACCAGCGCGTCCGGGGTCAGCCGGGCCACGTCGCCGCGCCGGGTCTCGACCGTGACGCGGCTGCCGTCGGCGGCGGCGCGCGGGGAGGCGACGGCGGCGAAGTGCAGGAGGTAGGGGTCGCGGTCGTGCAGGATCCAGTGCTGGGCGCCGTCCAGGCGGGGGGCGAGCCAGCGGCCCATCGAGCCGGTGCCGCAGCCCAGGTCGTGGATGACGACCCCGGAGCGGCCGGGCAGGTTGGCGAGCCGGATGCGCAGCGGGTCGAGGAGTTCGGGGGCCCGGGCGACGGCGTCGGCGCCCTCGCGCAGCTCCAGCCACTCGGGCGCGTAGCGCGGCGGGTCGTCGGGTCCGACGTCCCGCAGCCGTACGGTGGCGCGTTCGCCGGGGCGGGTCGCGGGTCCGGCGCCGGGGATCACGGCGCCGTGTCCGGCCTGTTCGCCGGTGTCCGCCGGGACGGTTGCCGCCATCGCGTCCTCCACTGCGGTCTGCGCCGGGGGCACGAGCATCCCCAGCGGTACGCCCCGGGGGCCCGGCTGGGCCGGGATGCCCTGTCCGGTGGCCGGCGGGGTGGTCGCCGTCTTCCTCATGCCGCCCTCCGGGGTTCGCTGGGGAGCCGGGTGAGGACACCGGCGAGACTGCGGGCGGTGGTGGCCCACCCGTCGAGCGCCGCGCGTCGGCCGCGGGCCGCGGCCTTCAGGCGCCGGCGTACGTCGGCCTCGCCGAACCAGCCGCGCAGTTCGGCGGCGAGGGCGGCGGGGTCCTCCGGCGGGACGAGGATGCCGGGCACCCCGCCGTCGGGGGCGCGGCCGACCGCCTCGGGCAGTCCGCCGACGTCCGTGGCCAGCACGGGGATGCCTCGCGCGAGGGCCTCGGTGACGGCCATGCCGTAGGTCTCGGCGTACGACATGAGGACCATGAGGTCGGCGGCGGCGTAGCTGGCGTCGAGCTGGGCGCCGGCCTGCGGGCCGGCGAGGTGCAGCCGGTCCTGGAGGCCGTACTGCCTGATCAGGCCGCGCAGGTGGGCGACGTACTCGGGGTCGTGGCCGAGGCCGCCGACGCAGGTGCAGGTCCAGGGCAGGTCGGCCGCGGCGGCCAGGGCCTCGATCAGCCGGTGCTGGCCCTTGCGCGGGGTGACGGCGGCGACGCACAGGAGGCGGGAGACGCCGTCGGTGCCGGAGGCGAGGGGCGCGATGTCGGCGCCGGGGGTGGCGACATGGACCCGCTCGGGGGCCAGGCCGTGGTGGGAGACGAGGCGGCGGACCGCCCAGTCGCTGGTGGCGACGACCGCGGACACCGCCCGCAGCACCGTGCGTTCCTTGGCGTCGAGTTCGGCGGCGACGGCGGCTTCGAGGCCGGTCTCGTCGCCGAGCGGGAGGTGGACGAGGACCGCGAGGCCGAGCCGGTCGGCCTCCGGGACGATGATCTCGGGGACGCCGCAGGCCACCAGTCCGTCCAGGAGTACGGCGGCGCCGTCGGGCAACTCGCGCAGCACCCGGGCGAGTTCAGCGCGGGCGGCGGCACCGGGCCGGGGCCATGTGCCGTCCACGGCGTGCTGGTGGACCTGCCAGCCGAAGCCGGGGAGGTCGAGGCTGACCCGCCGGTCGTAGGCGTTGCCGCCGCTGGGCGCGGCCGGGTCGTCGACGCCGCCGGGCAGGACGAAGTGCACGGTGCGCAGGGACATGGGGAGCAGCTCGGCATTCCGGGAGGCCGCGCGCTGTGCGGGCAGGAATCCCAGCGAGGGGGCGCGGTCGATGGTCGTGTCGTTCACAGGGCACGCTCGTAACTCGCCCAGGCGACGTGCGACTCGTGCAGGGTGACCTGGAGTGCGGCCAGGCCGCGGGCGCCCTCGCCCAGCGCGCCCTTCTCGATCCGCTCGGCGAGCCGGTCGGCGATGACCTTCGCGAGGAACTCGGTGGAGGTGTTGACCCCGGCGAAATCGGGTTCGTTGTCCAGGTTTCTGTAGTTCAACTCGCTGACGACTGCGCCCAGTTCCTGGGTGGCCAGTCCGATGTCGACGACGATGTTGTCGTCGTCCAGCTCTGCGCGCCGGAAGGTGGCGTCCACCAGGAACGTGGCTCCGTGCAGGCGCTGCGCGGGTCCGAACACTTCGCCGTGGAAGCTGTGGGCGATCATGATGTGATCGCGGACGGTGATGCTGAACAACGGACGACCCTCCAGGTGCGGCGCGTCTGGTCCCCCGGCTGATCCCTGCCGGGGGATGCCGTGTAGTACGGCTGCACGCTGCCCCCTGTTCAAGCCCTCTCTCACTCTTTTCTCAGGTCAGACGTGCTTGTCGTACGGAATTGAACAGTTCTCAGCCGATGTCGGCGTACCCGACCCGGTGGCACAGGGCCGGAATCTCTCCCGAGGCGAGCCTCGGCAGCAGGTCCGGCAGCTCCTCGAAGTCGCTCTCCCCGGTGACCAGCGCGTCCAGCGCGGGGTCGGCGAGGAGGTCGAGGGCGAGGGCGAGGCGGTCGGCGTAGCTGCGGTCGGCGCGGTTCGGGGAGACGGTGCCGACCTGGCTGCTGCGGATGACCAGGCGCCGGGAGTGGAAGGCCTCGCCGAGCGGGAGGCTCACCTTCCGGTCGCCGTACCAGCTCAGTTCGAGGACCGTCCCCTCGGGCGTGAGGAGTTCCAGCGCGCGGGCGAGGCCCTGTTCGGTGGCGCTGGCGTGCACGACGAGGTCGCACGCGCCGAGCGCGTCCGCGGGCGGCGCGAAGCCGACGCCGAGTGCCTCGGCGGTCTTGGCGCGCGCCGGGTCGGCGTCCACCAACTGCACGCGGGTGCCCGGGAAGCGGGCCAGCAGCGCGGCCACCGAGCACCCGACCATCCCGCCGCCGACGACCGCGATCCGGTCGCCGATCAGCGGCCGGGCGTCCCACAGGGCGTTGACGGCGGTCTCCACGGTCCCGGCGAGCACGGCCCGCCCGGCGGGCACCGCGTCGGGCACCGGGGTGACGGCGCTCGCGGGGACGACGTAGCGCGTCTGGTGCGGGTAGAGGCAGAAGACGGTACGGCCCAGCAGCGCGGCCGGGCCCTCCTCCACCACCCCGACGTTGAGGTAGCCGTACTTGACCGGGCCGGGGAAGTCGCCCTCCTGGAACGGTGCCCGCATCACCGCGTGCTGGCTCTCGGGGACTCCCCCGCGGAAGACCAGGGTCTCGGTGCCGCGGCTGACGCCCGACCACAGGGAACGGACCAGGACCTCGTCCTCGGCCGGGTCCGGCAGGAGCACGTCACGGATCTCGCCGTGACCCGGGGAGCCGATCCAGAACGCCCTCGCGGTGCGTTTCATCGGAATCCTCCTGAACGATCGGGAAGCTGTTCACGTACGGGTAACCACAGGCCGCGCACAGTACGCGGCGTTGATCGACTCTGTCATCTGGCCGGAGGGTGTGCGGTGGCCCTGAACAACACATACGAAGCAAGGCTGGTCCAGCAGGAGACCGCTGTGGGAGCGGGCGTTCAGATCCTGGTGCTGGCGTTGCTCGGTACGGCGATCGGGATGGGCCCGGCCGGCTGGCTGACCGGACTCGCGTTCGCGATCGCCACCTGGGCGGTGCTCTCGCAGGCCCTGCACAGGTCGCGGACGCGGACGTTCGGCCCGGCCAACCGGGTCACGCTCGGCCGCGCGATCCTGGTCGGCGGGGTGACCGCGCTGGTCGCGGACTCCTTCGAGAGCTCGCCCCCGGTCACCCTGCTGGTCGGGCTGACGGCGGTGGCGCTGATCCTGGACGGCGTCGACGGCAAGGTCGCCCGCCGCACCGGGACCTCCACGGCGCTGGGCGCGCGCTTCGACATGGAGGTCGACGCGTTCCTGATCCTCGTCCTGAGCGTGTACGTGTCGGCGCAGCTCGGCCCGTGGGTGCTGCTGATCGGCGCCATGCGGTACGTGTTCGTGGCCGCCGCCCGCGTCTGGCTGTGGCTGAACGCCCCGCTGCCGCCGAGCACGGCCCGCAAGACGGTCGCCGCCACCCAGGGCATCCTGCTGCTGCTGGCGGGCTCGGACCTGCTCCCGCACGCGGCCAACCTCGCCGTGGTGACCCTCGCGCTCACCACGCTGGTGTGGTCCTTCGGCCGCGACGTGCTGTGGCTGTGGCGCACCTCCCGCACCGCCGCCGTCGCCGGGACCCCGGCCGAGGAGAAGGTCCTCGAACTGGCCGCGCGGTAGCACCGGTTCCCACCGGAAGGGCCCGGACCACCAGGTGGTGGATCCGGGCCCTTCGGCGTGCGGTGGTGCTCCTACGCCATGAACGGCGCGGGGGCTACGGCCGCGGGGAGCGGCTGCGTACGACGGCGAAGGCGCCGGCCGCGAGGCCGAGGACGCCGACGACCAGCCCGGCGATGCCGAGTCCGCGGGCGGTGGAGTCGCTGTCGGAACCCGCCGAGGAGGCCGAGGTGGTCTTCGTGGCGGTGGCCGCCGTCGAGGCGGAGGCGGCCGGGGTCTGGTCGCCGTCCTCGGCGCCCTTCGCGGTGAGCTTGAGGACGGGCGCGGGGTTCTCCGGCTCGTCGTCGCCCGGCGCGGCCTCCTCGATCCAGCGCACGACATCGCCGTCGGAGTAGGTCTGGAGCGTCTTGAACGTCAACTGGTCGGTGTCGTCGGGGAGTTGGCCGAAGGCGATATTGAAGTCCTCGTACTGCCCGGCGCCGATCTTCCCGCCGGTCCAGGTGATCTCGGAGACGGCGTCGGTGATGGTGCCGTCGTCGGTCTTGACCGGCGTCTTCAGCTTGCTGGTGGTGACCTTCGCGGTCCAGCCGCTCTGCGGGGTGACCAGCACGCCGAGGACGGGGTGGTCGGTGGGCAGGTACACCTGGACCTTGGTGGTGCTGGCCTTGTCCTCCTCGTTGGGGACCCGGAAGGTGATGACACCGTCCGTGGCTCCCTTGGCGTAGCTCTCGGGGTGGACGGTGACATGCGCGGAGGCGACGCCGGCGGCGGCCAGGACTCCGGCGGTGGCGAGCGCTGCGACGGTGCCTGCGCGGCGCAGGGTGGTGCGGTGTGCGGACATGGTGAGGTGATCTCCGTACGGGAAAAGGACGTTGGGTGGTCAGACCGGGTACGGAACCGGGACCGGCGGGCCTCTGCGGCTGACCGCGTGCCGCAGCAGGAGCTGGCGGGCGGGGGCCGCGTCGGCGGCGGTGCGTCCGGGGCGGCCCGCGGTGCGGGCGGGCAGCGGGGCGGGGGCGTCCCGCCACCAGGCGGCCAGGCCCGGCACGAGGGCGACGGCCCAGCGCAGCAGCGACCACAGCGCGGCCTCGCCGCGCCGCAGCCACCAGGCCGCGACGAGTGCGGCGACGACGTGCGCGGCCACCGCGTGCGGGGTCATCGCCTGCGTCGGCCGCATGGCGGCCATGGAGTGCCCCGGCAGGGTGGACATCCCGGCCATCGCCATCGCGGCCCGGGGCCGCGCGAGGCCGAAGCCGACGTGCAGTCCCGCCTGGGTGGCGAGCATCGCGGCGCCGATGCCGGACAGGGACCGTTCCCGCCCGCCGAGCAGCCAGCCCATGCCGAACACGGCGAGGAATCCGGCACCGTCCGCCCACAGCGGGGGTGTCGCGCCGGTGGCGAGCCCGTGTCCGGCGGCAGCCAGCAGCACGCACACCGCGGCGAACACCGCGGCGCGCAGGCTCCGTACCGCCGGGGACGCGCTCATGGTGACGGATCCTCCCACGGGCCGCTGCCGCCGCAGCCGTCGATGGCTGTTTAGGGGGCAGCTCATATCTGGTTCATGGCTTGGTACGGCGGTGACGCGTGGGGCGTTCAGCGCGGGTGGGCCCTCTCGTGCGCGGATGCGGCGATTTACCGGGATACGTCGGCCGGGGCGCCGGTGCGGGGCAGCAGCGTGATCGCCGCGACGGGGACGGCGGTGAGCACCAGCCAGGGAACGGCGGCGGGCAGCGCGGTGTCGAGGAGCGTGCCGGTGGCCGCGCTGCCGACGAGCACGACGAGCCCGGAGACGGAGGACAGGGCCCCGGTGTAGAGGCCGAGGCGGCCGGATTCGGCGAGGTCGGGGATCCAGGCGCGGGCGACGGGGGCGATCAGCATCTGGCCCAGGGTGAGCAGCACGACAAGGACGGCGGCGGGCAACAGCCCGGTGGTACCGGTGAGTTGGGCGGGTCGGGCGACGGCCACGGCGGCGAATCCCGCGGCGATCAGCAGCAGCCCGGCCGCCATGGACCGGCGCGGATCGAGCCGGGTCCCGGCCCAGCGGGTGACCGGCAGCTGCGCGGTCACCACCAGCAGCGAGGACAGCGCGAACAGCCAGGCCAGCGGTGCCTGCGAGCCCGCCGCGCGCTCGACCTCCGCGGGGAGGGCCAGATAGAGCTGGTTGTAGGCGAGGAGGTAGGCGCCGTAGGCACAACACAGCGCCAGGAAGGGCCGGTTGCGCAGCAGGGCGCGTAGGCCGCCGCGCTCCGTGACGCGTGTGCGCCCGGGGATGTGCTGCGGGAGCAGCCAGGCGTGCCCCGCGAGCACCAGCACGAAGATCCCGGCCCCGGCGAGACACGCCACCCGGAAGTCCACCGCGAGCAGCAGCGCGCCGAGCAACGGCCCGACGAACGCGCCGGCTTGACCCGCGACGGTGAACAGCGCGAGCACACGCGCCCGTTGGCCGCCGCCCGCCGCCTCCCACTCGACGGCCTGCCGGGCGACCTCCGACTCCACGGCCGGGGAGAAGAGCGCGGCGGCGAACCCGATGAGCAGCACGGCCGCCACGACCGAGGGGGTGTGTTCGGCGTATCCGAGCCAGCCGAACCCGGCGATCCGCAGCATGCACCCGGCGAGCACCACGGGCCGCACTCCGTACCGGTCGGCCAGGGCCCCGCCGACCACGAACAGCCCCTGCTGGCTGAAGGTCCGCAGCCCGAGCACCAGTCCGACGAGCCAGCCCGCCATGCCGATCACGTCCGCGAGGTGCTCGGCGAGAAACGGCAGTACGGCGAAGAAGCCGACGTTGAAGGCGAGTTGGGTGAGGATCAGCAGCCGGAGCAGGGGCGGGAGCGGCGTCCGCACGCCGCTAGGCGCGCTCACCGGGCCGCCGACGAGCTCTGCCCGGCGGCGCGCAGGCCGCCCGCCGCCGTCACCGCGAGGGCGCCGAGGAGGGCGAGGACGGCGGCGGGGGCGAGGACGGCCCAGGGGGCGCGTTCGGCGTAGGGCTGGTTCTCGGCGAGGAGGAGGCCCCACTCGGGGGCGGGCGGCTGGGCGCCGAGGCCGAGGAAGCCGAGCGAGGCGAGGGCGAGGGCCACACCGGGCAGCCGGAGCAGGGCGTGCCGGGTGACGGGCGGCAGCACGGCGGGCAGCAGCGAACGGCGCAGGAGATGCAGGCGGCCCGCGCCCAGGGCCCGGCTGGCGGTGATGTGCAGGGTGGCGCGTTCCTGCCGCAGCAGCGCGGAGGTGTGCGCGGCGAGGGGGGTCCACGCCACCACGGCCACGGCGAGGGCGGGCGTACGGCTCCCGCCGCCGGCCACGGCGGTGACCAACAGGGCGGCGAGGACGGGCGGTACGGCGTTCAGCGTGTCGGCGAGCGGTCCGGACAGCCGGGGCAGCAGTCCGAGCAGGACGCCGGTCACGAGCGCGACGGCGCTGATGCCGAGGGCGAGCAGGAGGGTGTCGAGGGCTCCGTGGGCGATCCGCGCGAGGAGATCGCGGCCGAGCGCGTCGGTGCCGAACGGGTGGGCCCAGGTGGGGTGTTGGAGGCGCAGCCCGGTGTCCAGGGCGAGGGGGTCGCGGGGCAGGCCGAGCGCGAGAACGCCCAGCAGGAGGCAGCCGTAGACGAGGGGCGGGGTTCGTGCGGGTGCGGGGGTGGGGCCGTGGAGGGAGGGGAGGGAGCCGTCCCGGAGGGCGGGGCCGACGAGGAGGTGGGTGGCGGTGCGGGAGAGTCCGGCGGCGAGGGCGGCGAGCAGGAGGAGGGCGAGGGTGCCGGCCTGGAGCACGGGCAGGTCCTGGGCGAGGGCGGCCTGGAGCGTCGTCCGGCCGAGGCCGGGGATGTCGAAGAGCTGCTCGACGGCGACGGCCCCGCCGGTCAGCCCGACGACGAACAGCCCGAGGTTCGGCAGCAGTCCGGGCAGACACCGCCGTACGGCCTGCCGGGCGATGCGCCGCCGGGGCAGCCCCCGCGCGACGGCGGCCCGCGCCCACGGCTCGGCGAGGGCACCGGGCAGCAGGTCGTCGAGCAGCCGCCCCATGACGGCCCCGGCGGGCAGCCCGAGGGCGAGCGCCGGCAGTACGGTCCACCGCGGCCCGTACCACCCGAGCGCGGGCAGCCAGCCCAGTTGCACCCCGACGACGGTGGCCAGCACGGACGCGATCAGGAACTCGGGGAGCGCGGCGAGCACGGCGGACCCGGAGCCGCCCCGGCGCACCGCCCCGGCCCCGGCCCCCGCCCGCCGCAGGGTGCGGGCGCACACCAGCCCGGCGGTGACCACGGCCACCACGAGGGCCGCGGCCATCAGCAGCAGGGACGCGCCCAGCGCGTGCAGCACCCCCGGCATGACCTCGTCGCCGGAGATCCACGAACGCCCGGCGTCCCCGCGCGGCAGACCGGCCAGCCAGCGCCCGAGAAGTCGCAACGGGCCGTCGTCGAGGCCGAGTTGGGCGCGGATGGCGGCGAGGACCTCGGGGTCGGGGTCGCGTTCCGCCGACCGCGCCCTGAGGACGGTGAGCGCCGGGTCGGTGCGCGAGAGCCAGGGCAACAGGCCCACGGCGCACACGAGTCCGGCCGCGAGCAGGGCGCGCCACAGCGGCGCGGTCGTGCGGTGCGGCATGGTTCAGCGCCGGGTTCCGGTGCCGACGAGGGTGCGCTCGTACAGGTCGAGGAGGACGCCCTCGACGGAGGCGCCGACGCCGGTGACGACGCGTTGGTGCACGAGCGGCACGATCGCGTCGGTGCCGAGGATCGCGGCCTCGGCCGCCATCGCGGCACTCTGGCGCGCGGAGGTGTCGGTGGCGGCCTCGGCCTTCGCCACGGCCCGGTCGACGTCCTGGTCGCACAGGAGGGCGAGGTTGTAGCCGCCGTCGCAGGTGTAGTCGCCGGCGAGCACGGCGACCGGATCTCCGGTGTCCAGCAGGGAGTTGCGGGCCGCGACGAACGCGTCGAACTTCCCGGCCAGCGCGTCGCTCTCGATCCGCGAGTACTCGCGCACCACCAACTCGACCCGGAATCCGGCCTTTTCCAGCTGCTGCTTCAACACCTGCGCTGCTTCGGGCAGTTCGGGCCGGTTGTCGTAGGTGGCGAGGGTGATCGCCGTGCCGTCCGCCGTGGCCGGCTTCGCCCGGCCGAGGGGCTGTTCGCGCAGGCCTGCGGCCCAGGTGACGGCGGGGCCGTAGATGCCCGTGCCGGCGTCGGCGTGACCTTCGTAGACACCCTTGGCCAGGGCACCCGTGTCGAGGGCCGCGCGGGCGGCGGCCCTGAGCGCCGGGTCCTTGAACGGGCCGGTGCGGGTGTTGAGGTGGAGGCTCGTGGTGCGGGTGGTCGCGGTCTCGCGGCGGACCGCGCCGTCGAGGGTCGCGGCCTGGGCGACGGGTATCGCCTCGGCGATGTCGACCTGCCCGGTGCGCAGCGCGTTGGTGCGGGCGGTGCCGTCGGCGATGAAGCGCGCGTCGATGCCGGTGGCGTGGGCGAGGCCGCCCCAGTAGTCGTCGAAGCGGTCGAGGGTGGCGGCCGTCGAGCCGGTGACCTCGGTGATCTCGAAGGGGCCGGTGGCGGTGCCGACGGGGTCGACGCGGCCCTTGGTCTCGTACGCCTTCGGGGAGAGGACCGCGAGGGCGGGTCCGGCGAGGCGCAACGGCAGGACGGGATCGGGGGCGTCGGTGGTGACGCGTATCCGGTCGCCGCCCGCGGGTTCGGCGGTGAGGGTGACGCCGGAGAGGGCGGCGGGGGCGGGCTTGGCCTCGGTGGCGTGGGTGAGGGCGGCGGCCACGCGGGCCGGGGTGACCTCGGTGCCGTCCTGGAAGGTGGCCTCGCGCAGGGTGAAGGTCCAGCGGCGGTCGCTCTCGCGCTGCCAGGAGCGGGCGAGCGCGGGGGCGGCGGCGCCGTTGGCGTCCAGCGAGGTCAGGCCCTCGGTGACGCCGAGCCGGCTGAGGATGGTGGCGTCGGCGCCGTACGGGGAGAGGTTCTCCGCGGGCGGGAACGCGAGGGCGACCCGCAGCCGGGAACCGGACTTCCCGGTCGTCTGTTCCCCGCTCTCCTCACCGGCGGAGGCGAAGCAGCCGGTGAGGAGCGGGGCGAGCGCGAGGGCGAGGAGCAGTCGGGTGGGGCGGGTGCGTCGTCGTCGCGGCACGGTCATCGCTCCATCGCCAGTTCGAAGTGGACGATTCCCTGTCCGCCGCCCGCGTCGTCGCGTTCGTCGTGGACCACCGTGCCGAGCGAGCGCCAGAAGGCCTCGGCGCCCGCGACGGCCGGATCGGTGTGCAGATACGCGGCGCGGTAGCCGCCGTCCGCCGCGGCGAAGGCGAGGAGTTCGGCGACGAGGTGCCGGGCGAGGCCGCGGCGGCGGTGCGCGGGGCGGACGTAGACCCGGCGCAGTTGCGCGGTCTCGCCGCAGGGGTAGCGCTCGGCGAGTTCGCGCGGGTTCGGCGGGTGGACCGGTCCACGGGAGTCGAGCGCGGCGGTGGCGACGATCTGCTCGTCGGCCGGGTCGAGGGCCACGAGGAGGGTGTGCCGTTCGGGGGCGAGATAGGCGGCGGCCGGGTCGATGATGTCGGCGTGCCAGCGGGGCACGTAGCCGGTGGCGAAGTCGCGGTAGACGGTGTCGAGCATCACGGCACGCGCACCGTCGACGTCGTCCGGGCCTGCCGCCCTGATGCAGTAGTCAAGCACTTGCACATCATATGCATTAAGACTCCCACTCTTGATCACGCATGTGATCGCTCTCGATTTGACAGCCCTGGGGCCAGCCCCTAAAACCTAGCCACATGACATTCATTTTCAAAACCGCGAAAGCGGCGGACCGGTAGTGCGCGTCGCGTTCGTCGGCAAGGGCGGCAGCGGAAAGACCACGCTCTCGGCCCTCTTCGCCCGCCACCTGGCGCGCTCCGGCGCGCCCGTGCTCGCCATCGACGGCGACATCAACCAGCACCTGGCCGAGGCCCTGGCCCCGGACGGCGCCCCTGTCCTCGCCCCGCCGCTCGGCGCCCGCCTCGGCGAGCTGAAGGACTTCCTGCGCGGCACCAACGCGCGCGTCGCCTCCCGCGAGGCCATGATCAAGACCACCCCGCCGGGGCGCGGCTCACGTCTGCTGCGGCTGCTCGGCGACGACGAGGTGCACGCCCGGCACGTGGTCCGGGCCGGTGACGTACCGCTGATGGTGACGGGCGAATTCACCGAGAGCGATCTCGGGGTGGCCTGCTACCACTCCAAACTCGGCGCGGTGGAGCTGTACTTGAACCACCTCGTCGACACCCCCGGCGAGTACGTGGTGGTCGACATGACGGCCGGCGCCGACGCCTTCGCCTCCGGCCTGTTCACCCGCTTCGACCTCACCTTCCTGGTGGCCGAACCCACCCGCAAGGGCGTCAGCGTCTACCGCCAGTACCGGGACCACGCGCGGGAGTTCGGGATCCGGATCGCCGTGATCGGCAACAAGGTGACCGGCGAGGACGACCTGCTCTTCCTCAAACAGGAGGTGGGCGACGACCTGTTGACCCACCTGGTCCACTCCCCCGCCGTCCGCGCCGCCGAACAGGGCCGTACGCAGGGCGAGTTGGAACCGCACAACACGCACGCCCTGCGGGTGCTGCGCGAGGCCGTGGACTCCTGCCCCCGGGACTGGGCCGCCCTGCACCGCCACGCCGTCGAGTTCCATCTGCGCAACGCGCGCGCCTGGGCGGACCGGGCCACCGGCCTGGACCTGGCCGCCCAGGTTGACCCGGGCTATGTACCGGGCCCGCCCGCCCTGGCCTGACCCTCACCCGTTCACCACTCGCCACTCACCACTCACCACTCACCACTCACCACCTACCCGACAGGACACCTCTTCTCATGTCTCTCGACGTCTCCCCGAAGCTCCTCGCCGCAGCCGAGCACGGTGACATCCGCGAGGCGGACTTCGTGGACACGGTCCGCACGTCCCTGCCGTACGCCTACGACCTCGTCGCCGCGCTCGCCGCCGAACTCCGCGACGGCACGGCCGAGTTCACCGACAACCAGACCCCGCCGCCGTCCGAGAGGGAACGCGGCCAGCTGCTGCGGGCGTTGGCCAGCGACGCGATCCGGGGCAGCCTGGAGCGCCACTTCGGGGTGGCGCTCGCCTTCCAGAACTGCCACCGGGTGGCCGCGTTCCGGCCGGCCGCGCGGGACGGCGAGACCTACGCCAAGTTCACCTCGCTGCGCTCCCAAGTGCTGAACCAGTCACCGGAGTTCAGGGACTGCTGACCGGCAGGACCGACGCGAGGAACCGCTCGGCGTCGTCCAGCCACGGCATGTGCCCGGCGCCCGGCTGGACGACGAACTCGGCGTTCGGGAACAGTTCCGCGTACCGGGCCATCACCTGCGGCGGGGCGGAGATGTCGAACTCCCCGGCGAGAACGCGCACCGGGGAGGTGAAACCGGCCAGCGCGGCGCGGGTGTCGGCCGGGCTGAAGGCGCCTTCGGCGGCGTAGCCGGCCGCCGCCCGCGGGTTCTTCTCCTTCGCGTCGGCCTCCTCGAAGGCGCGCGCCGTCTCGTCCCAACGGGCGTGCGCGAAGGGCGCGATGGCCTGCCAGGAGTCGGGGGTGGCCCGGCCGGCGGTGATCTCCTCCAGGGCGGCGAACGCGGGGGCGAACCACGGTTCGCGCCCGCGCAGCCGCGCGACCGCGAGCCGGTCCTCGGCACTGATCTCGATGCCGACCGCGTAGACGCTGGGAGCGACCAGCGTCAGCCGGGCCACCCGGTCCGGGTGCCGGGCCGTGTACAGCGCGGCCAGGTTGGCCCCGGCCGAGTGCGCCAGCAGATCCATCCGGTCCAGTCCCAGGTGGACGCGCAGCGCCTCGACGTCGGCCACGAGCCGGTCGCAGCGGTACGACGCCTCGTCGCGGGGCACCTGCGACGCGCCCGTGCCCCGCAGGTCCAGCCGGATCAGCCGCCGGTGGGCGGTGAGACCGCCGAGGGTGCCGAGATAGGCCGAGTCCCGCATCGGCCCGCCGGGCAGACAGACCAGGGGCGGGCCGTCGCCGGAGGCGTGCGCGGCGAGACGGGTTCCGTCGGGTGCGGTGAAGGTCGGCATGGGCGCGAGGGTGTCAGGGGGCGGGACGCGCGGCAACCGGATTCCGGTGCGTGCGGGTCCCGATGGGCGCGGGCCCCGATGAGTGCGGGCTCCGATGGGTGCGGGCTCCCCCGCTCACACCCACCGGAGCTGTCCCGGTCAGGCCGCGCGGCGGGCCCGGCTGCGGTGGTCGCGGATGATGTCCGCGTACCGGTGGCCGGAGCCCTTGATCGTGCGGACCTGGGTGTCGTAGTCGACGTGGACCAGTCCAAAGCGCTTCTCGTAGCCGTAGGCCCACTCGAAGTTGTCGAGCAGCGACCAGGCGAAGTAGGCGCCCAGCGGGGCGCCCTTGCGGGCCGCGGAGGCGCAGGCGGCGAGGTGCTGGACCAGGTAGTCCTGGCGCTCCGGGTCGTCGACGGTGCCGTCGGGGCGTACGACGTCGGGGAACGCCGAGCCGTTCTCCGTGACATGGATCCGGCGGGGGGCGTACTCCTCGGTGAGGCGCAGCAGCAGGGTCTCGATGCCGGAGGCGTCGATCTCCCAGTCCATGCCGGTGCGCGGGACACCGGGGCGGCGCACGGCGCGGGTGTGGGGGGCGGGGCCGGTGGGGTCGTCGGCGACGGTCGCCGGAAAGTAGTAGTTCAGGCCGAGCCAGTCCAACGGGGCGGCGATCGTCGCCAAGTCGCCGGGCTGTTCCGGGAGTTCGACGCCGTAGGTCTCGACCATGTCGGCGGGGAAGCCGCGGCCGTGGACCGGGTCGAGCCACCAGCGGTTGACATGGCCGTCCTGCCTGCGGGCGGCACGGACGTCCTCGTCGCGGTCGCTGGCGGGGTGCACCGTGGAGAGGTTGTTGACGATGCCGACCTGGGCGTCGGGGGCGGCGGCACGGATGGCCTGGGCGGCCAGGCCGTGGCCCAGCAGCAGGTGGTAGGAGGCGCGGACGGCGGCCGTGAGATCGGTCCAACCCGGTGCCATCGTGCCTTCGAGGTGGCCGATCCAGGCCGAGCAGGACGGCTCGTTGAGGGTCGTCCAGTAGGTGACGCGGTCGCCGAGGCGGTCGGCGACGACCGAGGCGTAGGCGGCGAAGTGCTCGGCGGTCGCGCGCTCGGGCCAGCCGCCGCGGTCCTGGAGGGCCTGGGGCAGGTCCCAGTGGTAGAGGGTGACGGAGGGCGTGATGCCCGCTTCGAGGAGTCCGTCGACCAACTCGTCGTAGAACGCGAGGCCCTTGGGGTTCACCGGGCCGTCGCCGCCCGGCACCACCCTGGGCCAGGCGATCGACAACCGGTAGGCGTTGGCGCCGAGTTGACGCATGATGCCGATGTCCTCGCGCCAGCGGTGGTAGTGGTCGCAGGCGATGTCGCCGTTGTCGTTGTTCGCGATCCGGCCGGGGGTGTGCGAGAAGGTGTCCCAGATCGACGGCGAACGTCCGTCCTCGCCGACGGCTCCCTCGATCTGGTACGCGGCGGTGGCCGTGCCCCACAGGAAGTCGTGCGGGAGTGCGGCGAAATCGATGGTCACTGAAGTCCCTTTGCGGTGAGGGGAATCGGGGGAAGGGTTCACTTGACGGCGCCCGCCGTCAGCCCGGCGACGAGATAGCGCTGGAGCAGCAGGAAGCCGGCGACCACGGGCACGCTGACGACCAGCGAGGCGGCCATGATCTGGTTCCAGTACACGTCGTTGAGCGTGGAGTAGCCCTGGAGTCCGACGGCGAGCGTGCGGGTGGAGTCGTTGGTCATGACGGAGGCGAAGAGGACTTCTCCCCACGCGGTCATGAAGGCGTAGACGGCGACCGCGACGATGCCGGGGATCGCGGCCGGTACGACGACCCGCAGCAGCGCGCCGAGCGGGCCGCAGCCGTCCACCAGCGCCGCCTCGTCCAGGTCCTTGGGGACGGAGTCGAAGTACCCGATCAGCATCCAGATGGAGAAGGGCAGCGAGAAGGTCAGATACGTCAGGATCAGGCCGCCGCGCGAGCCGAACAGGGCGATGCCGGTGGCGTTGCCGATGTTGACGTAGAGGAGGAACAGCGGGAGGAGGAAGAGGATGCCCGGGAACATCTGCGTCGACAGGACGGTGACCGTGAAGACGCGCTTGCCGCGGAACTCGTAGCGGCTGACCGCGTACGCGGCGAAGACCGCGATCACCACCGAGCACAGGGTCGCGGCGACGGACACGACCAGCGAGTTCATGAAGTACTTCGCGAGCGGGACCGTGGACCAGATGTCGATGTACGGGCGGACCGTGAGCCCGCTCGGCAGCCAGCGGAACTCGCCCGTGACGTCCGAGAGCGGTTTCAGGGAGCTGGAGAGCATGACGTACACCGGCACCAGGACGAAGCCGGTGAGCAGGGTGAGGAAGATCCGCCGCGACCAGACGAAGGAGCGGGGCGGTGCCATGGGTGAGGCCATGGCCGGGGGGTGACTAGGCATCGGCCGTTTTCCGTCCGCGTGAGGTGAGCACGAGATACCCGCCGGTGACGACGAGCAGGAACAGCAGCAACAGGACCGACATCGCCGATCCGGTGCCGAAGTTCCAGGTGACGAACGACGCCTGGTAGATGTGCACCGAGATGAGGTCCGCGGACTCGGGCGCCGACCTGCCGAACAGGACGTAGGGCGTGTTGAAGTCGTTGAACGTCCACAGGAACAGGACGAGCACCAGCACCTGGTTGACCGGGCGCAGCGACGGCAGGGTGATGCGGCCGAGCTGCTGGAGGCGGCCCGCGCCGTCGATGGAGGCCGCCTCGTACAGCTCCTTGGGGATGTTCTGGAGGCCCGCCATCACGATGAGGAAGGCGAACGGCCAGCCCTTCCACACCGAGACGACCAGCAGCGCGTAGAAGCTGTTGTCGCCGATCAGCCAGAACGACGGCTTGTCGGTGAGGTGCAGCTGGTCGTGCAGGACGTGGTTCACCAGGCCGTTGTCGTGCTGGAACATGAACACCCAGGTGATGACGGCCGCGTAGACCGGCAGCGCGTACGGGACGAGGAAGAGCGCTCTCAGGAGGCCCCGGCCGCGGAAGGTGTCCTGCATGTAGACCGCGGCGACCGTGCCGATCAGCCAGCACAGGCCGACCGAGAGCAGGGTGAAGGCGACGGTGACGAAGAAGGAGTGCAGCAGCGCCTTGCCCACGGGGGCGCTGAAGTCCACCGACACCTTGTAGTTGCCGAACCCGGACCAGGGCGCGGTGCCCCAGTCGCGGATGTAGAACTGGGTGAGTTCCTTGAAGCTCATGACGATGCCGATGACCATCGGCACCAGGTGGACCAGGAGTTCGAGGAACAGGGCGGGCAGGAGCAGCAGGTAGGGCAGTCCGATCCGGCGGATCCGTTCGCCGCGCCGGCGGCGCGGGCCGGGGGCCGCCGGGTCGGAAGGGGTCTTCCGCACGGCGGCCTCCGGGGTGACAGTGCTCGTCACGGTCGCGCTCACTTCGCCGGCATCTGCTGCTGGGCCTTTTCGAGTTCCGCCTTGACGGTGGCGGTGGTGACCGCGCGTCCGGCGGCGGCGTCGGCGAACAGGTTCTTGACGGCGGTGCCGACCGCCGTCTCGAACTGCGACTCGTCGGCGACCTGCGGCAGCGCGGCGGCGCTGGTGGCGAGGGTGTTCTTCAGGACGGAGTTCGCCGGGGTGTTGAACGCCGTGTCCTGCTGTGCCGCCTTCACCGGCGGGATGGAGCTGTAGGCGGTGTTGAGGATCTGCTGCTCGGCGTCGCTCGTCATGAACTTCACGAACCGGGTGGAGCCGTCGAGGTTGTCGGTGTTCTTGAAGACGGCGAGGTTGATGCCGGCCACCATCGAGTTGACCTGCGAACCCGTGCCGGGGGTGCCGGACTGCACGGGGACGGGGGCTATGCCGTACGAACTCTCGCTCATGCCCTGGGACTTGAGGTTCGCGGACGCGGACTGCCACAGCAGCATCGCGGTCTTTCCCTTGGCGAAGTCGCTGACGGACTGGTTCTGCGCGTACTCGGCGTTGCCGACCGGGATGACCTTGTCCGTGGCCATCAGGTCGACGTACTGCTTGACGGCGGCCACCACCCCGTCGTTGGTGAAGTCGGCCTTGCCGTCGGCGGTGAAGAAGTCGGCCCCGTGCTGCTTGGCGAAGACGAAGGTGTGGTGGATGTTCTCGGAGACGTTGGCGCCCTCGGCGCCGAGGACCTGCTTGCCCTTGGCCTGGATCTTCTTGCCGTCGGCGACCAACTCGGCCCAGGTGACCGGGGGTTGGGAGATGCCCGCGTCGGCGAAGATCTGCTTGTTGTAGTAGAGCGCGTAGGCCATCGAGTACAGCGGGACGGCGGCCGGGTCCTTGCCGGTGGCGCCGGTGGAGCCGAGCGCGGAGTCGACGAAGCGGTCCTTGCCGCCGATCTTCGCGAAGTTGGCCGCGTTCCACGGCAGGAAGGCGCCGGTGGCCTGGAGGGAGGCGCTCCAGGTGTTGCCGATGTTCAGGACGTCGGGGCCCTGGCCGGACGTGGTCGCGGTCAGGATGCGGTTGAGCAGGTCGGACCAGGGCACGACCTCCAGCTTGACCGTGATGCCGGTCTGCTTCTTGAACTTGTCCAGTTCGGGCTGGAGGACCTTCTTGTCGATCGCGATGCTGGCGCCCTGGTTGGAGGCCCAGTAGGTGAGCGTCTTGGGCGAGTCGTTGGATCCCCCACCCGTGGACGAACCGCCTCCGCAGGCCGTGGCCGCCAGGGCGAGTGACATGGTGACGGCGCCTACGGCCGCGGCTCGGATGCTGCGCATACTCCGGATGTCCCTTCAGGGAATGCACTCACGACTTAATTTAGGACGTGAGTTAAACCTCGGAAGGTGGAGGCGTCAAGAGTTTGGACGCCACTCGTCGAACTCGGTCGTACCTCTTGACGGCCGCGTTCACGGACCTGAAGCATTCCCCCGCGAGAGAGCGCTCCCAACCCCACCGGCGTTCATTTCATGAACGATGAGCAAGGAGAGCCGCGACATGACCCCAGTTCCCCGCAGAGCCGTCCTCGGCACGGCCGCCGCCGTGTCCGCCGTGGCCGGACTGCCCGCCACCGCCTCCGCCGCCCCCGCGACCCGGACCCCCGCCGGCCGGACCGCCGCGGCACCGCGCGCCCTGCCCGGCGGTGGCGACCTCGGCCCGAACGTCATCGTCTTCGACCCGTCGACGCCCGGCATCCAGGCCCGGCTCGACCAGGTCTTCGCCCAGCAGGAGAGCGCCCAGTTCGGCACCGGCCGCTACGCCTTCCTCCTCAAGCCCGGCACCTACTCCGGGCTCAACGCCCAACTCGGCTTCTACACCTCGATCGCGGGCCTCGGCCTCTCCCCCGACGACACCACCATCAACGGCGACGTCACCGTCGACGCGGGCTGGTTCAACGGCAACGCCACCCAGAACTTCTGGCGTTCGGCGGAGAACCTCGCGCTCGTCCCGGTCAGCGGAACCAACCGGTGGGCCGTGGCTCAGGCGGCCCCCTTCCGCCGTATCCACGTGCGCGGCAACCTCAACCTGGCGCCCAGCGGCTACGGTTGGGCCAGCGGCGGCTACATCGCCGACAGCCGGATCGACGGCCAGGTCCAGCCGTACTCGCAGCAGCAGTGGTACACCCGGGACAGCGCGATCGGCGGCTGGCTCAACGGCGTCTGGAACATGGTCTTCTCGGGCGTGCAGGGCGCTCCCGCGCAGGGCTTCCCCGACCCGGTGTACACCACGCTGGCCACCACCCCGGTCTCCCGCGAGAAGCCCTTCCTGTACCTGAACGGCGGCGAGTACCGCGTCTTCCTGCCCGCGAAGCGCACCAACTCCAGTGGTGTCACCTGGGGCAACGGCACCCCGCGCGGCACCTCGCTGTCGCTGTCGCAGTTCTACGTCGCGAAGCCGGGCGTCACGGCCGCCACCCTCAACCAGGCGCTCGCGCAAGGGCTTCACCTCCTGCTGACGCCGGGCATCTACCACCTGGACCGGCCGATCCAGGTGAACCGCGCGAACACCGTCGTGCTGGGCCTGGGTTACGCGACTCTCGTCCCCGACAACGGGGTCACCGCCCTCAGGACGGCCGACGTCGACGGCGTGCGCCTCGCGGGCTTCCTGATCGACGCGGGCCCGGTCACCTCCAACACCCTGCTGGAGGTGGGTCCTTCGGGCACCACGACGGACCACTCCGCCAACCCGACCACCGTGCAGGACGTGTTCGTCCGGATCGGCGGCGCGGGCGCCGGCCGGGCCACCACCAGCATGGTCGTCAACAACCGGCACACCATCGTCGACCACACCTGGCTCTGGCGCGCCGACCACGGCACGGGCGTCGGCTGGGACACCAACCGGGCCGACTACGGCCTCGTGGTGGGCGGCGCCGACGTCCTCGCCACCGGCCTGTTCGTCGAGCACTTCAACAAGTACGACGTGCAGTGGAACGGCGAGCGGGGCCGCACGATCTTCTTCCAGAACGAGAAGGCCTACGACGCCCCGAACCAGGCGGCGATCCAGAACGGCCCGGTCAAGGGGTACGCGGCCTACAAGGTCGGCTCCCAGGTGACGACGCACGAAGGCTGGGGCCTCGGCAGCTACTGCTACTACAACGTCGACCCGACGATCGTGCAGCACAACGGCTTCGCGGCGCCGAACCGTCCGGGCGTGAGGTTCCACGACCTGCTCGTCGTCTCGCTCGGCGGGCAGGGGCAGTACGAACACGTCGTCAACGAGACGGGAGCGGCGACCTCGGGCACGTCGACGGTCCCGTCCACGGTGGTGTCGTACCCCTGAGGTCGTGGCGGGTGCGGGCCGAAGCTCCCCCTTCGGCCCGCACCCGCCACCGTCACCGGACGGTCACCGCTCCCGGCGCGGGCGCGTAACCCGTCGGCCGGGCGGTGAACGTGCCCCGGCCCTGCGTCCGGCTCCTCAACCGCGTCGCGTAGCCGAAGAGTTCGGCCAGCGGCACGGTCGCCGTGACGGTCGCCGAACCCGTCCGGGCCGTCGAGCCGGTGATCCGTCCGCGCCGGGCGGCGAGATCGCCGAGCACACCGCCGACCGCGTCCTCGGGGACGGTGACGGTGACCTCGACGACCGGTTCGAGCAGGACCGTCGTACACGCGCGGAGGGCTTCCCGCAGACCCAGCCGGCCCGCGGTGCGGAACGCCTGCTCCGAGGAGTCCTTCACATGGGTCGCCCCGTCGGTCAGCGTCACGCGCAGCCCGGTCACCGGGAAGCCGCCGACCGGCCCCTCGGTGAGGGCGTCACGGCACCCGGCCTCCACCGAGCGGACGTACTCCTGCGGCACGCGCCCGCCGACGACCGCCGAGCGGAACTCGAAACCGGGTCCCTCCAACGGTTCGACGTCGAGGACGATGTGCGCGAACTGCCCTGCCCCGCCGTCCTGTTTGACATGCCGGAAGACCGTCCCGGACACCCCGCGCACGACGGTTTCCCGGTAGGCGACCCTGGGGCGGCCGACGTCGACCTCGACCCCGGTGGCCAGGCGGATCTTCTCCACCGCGACCTCCAGGTGCAGTTCGCCCATGCCGGACAGGACCGTCTGGCCGGTCTCGGCGTCGGTGCGCACGACCAGCGAGGGGTCCTCCTCGGCGAGCCGGGCCAGGGCGGACGTCAGCCGGTCGGTGTCGGTGCCGCGGCGCGCCTCGACCGCCACGGACACCACCGGGTCGGCGACCGCGGGCGGTTCGAGGAGGATCGGGGCGTCCGGGGCGCACAGGGTCGAGCCGGCGCGGACGGACTTGAGTCCGGCCACGGCGACGATGTCCCCGGCGACCGCCCGCTCCAGCCGTTCGTGCCGGTCGGCCTGCACCCGCAGGATCCGCCCGATCCGCTCGGTGCGCCGCGTGCCCGGATCCCACACCGTGTCCCCCCTCTCGATCGTTCCCGAATAGATCCGCAGACAGGTCAGCCGCCCGGTCCCCGCCGCGCTCACCTTGAACGCCAGCGCGGACAGCGGGGCTTGGGGATCGGCCGGCCGCTCCTGCTCGCCGCCGTCGTACGTCCCCCGCACCGGGGGCACATCCAAGGGCGAGGGCAGATACGCCACCACGGCGTCCAGCAGCGGTTCGATGCCCCGGTTGCGGTAGGCCGAGCCGCACAGCACGACCACACCGTCGCCGGTGCGGGTCAGGTCGCGCAGTGCCGAGCCCAACGCCCCGGCGGACAGGGTGGATCGGGCGCAGAACTCCTCCAGCGCGCCCGGATGCAGTTCCGCGACCGCCTCCTCCAGCAGCCGCCGACGGTGTCGCGCCTCCGCCAACAGGTCGTCCGGCACCGGGACTTCGGCCATCGGGCCGTCCGGGTCCGTCCACACCAGCGCCCTCAGCCGCAGCAGGTCGACGACTCCGGTGAAGCCGTCCTCCGCGCCGATCGGCAACTGCACGACCAGCGGCGCCGGATGGAGCCGTGCGCGGATCGACGCGACGGCCGTGTCGAGGTCGGCGCCCGCGCGGTCCAGCTTGTTGACGAAGGCGATGCGCGGCACGCCGTACCGGTCGGCCTGCCGCCACACCGACTCGCTCTGCGGCTCCACGCCCGCGACGGCGTCGAACACCGCGACGGCGCCGTCGAGGACGCGCAGCGAACGCTCCACCTCGTCGGCGAAGTCGACGTGCCCCGGGGTGTCGATCAGGTTGACGCGGTGCCCGTCCCAGGCGCAGCTGACGGCCGCCGCGAAGATGGTGATGCCGCGGTCGCGTTCCTGGGGGTCGAAGTCGGTGACGGTGGTGCCGTCGTGGACCTCGCCGCGCTTGTGCGTGCCGCCGGTGAGGTAGAGGAACCGCTCGGTGACGGTGGTCTTCCCGGCGTCGACGTGGGCGAGGATGCCCAGGTTGCGGACGGCGGTGAGCGGGTTGGTGACAGGGCGTTCGGTGCGCACGGCCCGTGGCCTTTCGAGAGTGATTCCGTGCAGGGCGGCGCGATTCCCGTGCGGAGCAAGGCAGTTGACGCAGCGTCAGAAAGCTGTCACGGCACGGGTGTTCCGGTACCGGCCGCGCGGCGGGCACCGGAGGAGCCGAGACACGAGGATCACCTCGTACCGGGAGCGGGGAGCGGGGACAGCGGTGGTGTGACACACGGCCGGGCTCCCCTCACTCGTCGACGGATGTGGCGAGTGTAGGGAAGCCCGGGGTGCGGAGCGCGGTATTTATCGGGTGGTGCAGGTGGGGACGCCGTCCAGCCAGGCCGCGCCCTGGATGTAGATGTTGGTCATCCACGCCTGGTAGTCGGGCAGGTAGGCCCAGGCGTCGTTGGTGTAGCCGTCGGAGGTGACGGTCTCGGCGTGCTTCTGGCACTCGACGCGGATGCCGGTCGGACCGGGGAAGGCGTAGACGCGCGCGGCGCCGGCGGAGGGTGCGGTCTTCGTCCAGACGCCGGTGCCCCAGGTCTGGAAGACATGCCCGGTCACCGCGCCGGTGTTGACGCGGACGGCCCCGAAGTAGTCGCCGCCCAGGCGCACATCACTGACCATCACATGGGTGCCGGACTGCCGGGCCTCGACCATCTTGCCCGCGCCGAGATAGATCGCGATGTGGTGGAGGTCGGCGGAGTCGCCGTAGGCGAGCAGGTCGCCGGGCAGCAGCGGGGCCTCGCCCTGGGCGGCGGTGAAGCGGGCGGCGGCGCGGGTCGTGTAGTACTGCCCGCTCGCGTCGCCGTCGAGGATGTCGGAGCCGGCGGCCTGCGCGTAGGCGTAGCGGACCAGGCCCGAGCAGTCGAAGCCGACCCGCTCGCCGTCCTGCCTGCTGGCCTCGTCGTGGCCGTCGTAGTGGCCGAGGGTGGCGCCCGGTGTGTCCCCGTGGCCGCCGCCCCAGCTGTACCAGGTGTTCGCGTCGACCTGCGCGCAGGCCGCGGCGATCGCGTTCCGCGCGGCGGCCGAGGCGCCCGGTGCGAGGACCCCGCAGCCGCCCGTCGCCGGTGCGGCCGGGACCGCGAGGGCCGCGGGCGCCCAGAGGAGGAGGGCGAGTAGTCCGATGAGTGTGCCGATGATTCCGGTCCGCCGGAGCATGCCGGGACCCCCGATTTCTGTGATCCGCAAGTGGTCGTGCACCAGCCTGCCGACCCGGGCCGGGCCGGTCGAGGACCCGGCGTCACCCCACCCCGAGAGGCAACGGGAAACCCTTGGGAAACCCCCTCCCACCTGCGGGAGTCGACCATCGGCGCTCAGTGCTTCACACAGGCGGGGGTGCGGGACACGGGCAGACCCGGCATGAGCGTCCTGCGCTCCTCGGGGCCGATCGCCCCGCGCAGCCGGCAGATCCGGGTGAGCTGGGCGGCCGGGTCGAGGTCCCACAGTCGTACGGTCCCGTCGTTGCTGCTGCTCGCGAGGGTCCCCCCGCCGGGTGCGAACGCGACGCCCCAGACCGCGTTCGTGTGCCCGGTGAGTGTGGCCCACGGCCGCCGCCCGGCGACGTCCCAGATCCGGACCGTACGGTCGCTGCCGCTGCTGGCGAGGAGCGTGCCGTCCGGGGAGAAGGCGAGGCCGCGCACGGAGCCGGTGTGGCCGGTCAGGGAGGCCTCGAAGCGGCGGTGGCGGACGTCCCACAGGCGGACGGTGCCGTCGTTGCCGCTGCTCGCGAGGGTGCGGCCGTCGGGGCTGAAGGCCACGCCCCGCACCGCGCCGGTGTGGCCGGTGAGGGTGGCGAGCGGGCGGTGGGTCGCGGTGTCCCAGAGGCGGACGGTCAGGTCGTCGCCCGCGCTGGCCAGCGTGCGGCCGTCGGGGCTGAACGTGACATCGTTGGCGGAGTCCGTATGGCCGTCGAGGACGGCGAGTTGACGGCGGCCGGCGACGTCCCAGAGGCGGACCGTGCGGTCGGCGCCCGCCGAGGCGAGGGTCCTGCCGTCGGGCGCGAACGCCACCGAGAACACGTCGCCGGTGTGGCCGGTGAGGGTCGCGAGCGCGCGGTGCGAACGGACGTCCCACAGCCGGACCGTGCCGTCCGAGCCCGCCGACGCGAGGGTCCGTCCGTCCGGCGCGAACGCCACCGAGAACACGCTCTCGTGATGGCCCGTGAACGTGGTCACGAGCCGGCGCCGGGCCACGTCCCACAGCCGTACGGTGTGGTCGGCGCCGGCGGCGGCGAGAAGCTTTCCGTCCGGGCTGTACGCGGACTGCGAGACCTCGGTGAAGGGACGGGCCGTCAGCACCGGGCCGCGCAGGTCCCACAGCACCACCGACTGGTCGAAGCCGCCGGTGGCGAGCGTCGTCCCGGTGGAGTCGACGGCGACGGACATCACGTAGTCGGTGTGCCCGGCGAGGACCGCGACCGGCCGGCCCGTCCGCACGTCCCACAGCCGGGTCGTGCCGTCGCCGCCCGCGCTGACGACCGTCGCGCCGTCCGGCGTGAAGGTGACCGCGTTGACGTCGTCGCTGTGGCCGGTCAGCGTCGCCGTGGACCGGTCCGAGGCCACGTCCCACAGGCGTACGGTCCGGTCGACGCCCCCGGAGGCCACGCTCCGCCCGTCCGGCGCGAACGCCACCCCGAGCACTTCGTCGGTGTGCCCCCTGAGCACGGCGAGCGGCCGTCCCCGGTCGGTGTCCCACAGGCGTACGGTCCGGTCGGAGCCGCCCGAGGCGAGGGTCCGGCCGCCCGGGGCGTAGGCCAGCGTGTTGACCCGGCCGGTGTGCCCGACGAGCCGCACCACGGTGGGGCGGTCGGCGTCGATGTCCCACAGTTGGACCGTTCCACCGTCCCCGGCGACCGCGAGGGTATGGCCGCGCGGGTCGAAGGCGAGCGCGCGGGCGCCGGTGGTGGCCGCGGGCAGCAGGGTCCGCAGCCGGTGGTCGGTGGCGCCCCAGATCCGAACCGGCCCGTCCGACGAGGTCGCCGCGAGGGTGGAGCCGTCGGGGCTGAAGGCGACCGAGCGGACCCGTCCGGGCACCGGGAGCGTGGCGGTCGTCCGGCGGTCGGCGATACGGCGCAGCTGTACGGCGCCGTACGCGCCGCCGGTCGCGAGGAAGCGGCCGTCGGGTGCGAAGGCGACGGCGTTGACCGGCCCGTGCCGGCCGACGAGGCGGGCGGAGAACGCCTGGGCCTGGGTGCTCAGCAGGGCGCCGCGGGCCTCGGGGGTGCGGTCGGCGCGGTAGGCCTCCTCGGCGAGCAGCATGGACGCCTCGGGCCGGCCGCCGGCCAGGGAGGTGGACTGCACGGCGAGTGCCTGGGAGCGTGCGACGCGTTCCTGGTCGAGGGCGCCGGCGCGCTGCTGGTAGGCGAGGCCTCCGGCGGTGAGCGCGAGGCCCAGCAGGACGGCGAGCGTCGCGAACAGGGCCTGGCGGAACCGGATCTGACGTCGCGCCAGTTGCTGTCGTGCGTCCTCCTCGGTCTGGCTGGCCTGGAGGAAGGCGAGTTCGCGGGGGCCGAGGCGGCTGCGGCCGTCGAGGTCGTCGGCCCAGGAGCGGACCGTGTCGAGGCGGGTGCCGCGGTAGAGGGCGGACGGGTCGTGGTCCTCGCGCTCCCATTCGGCGGCGGCGTGGGCGAGTTGCTGGTGGATGAGGAGTCCGGCGCGGTCGGCGTGGATCCAGTCGCGCAGCCGGGGCCAGGCGTGCAGCAGCGCCTCGTGGGTGATCTCGACGGTGTCCCGGTCCACGGTGATGAGCCGGGCCCGGACGAAGACGTCGAGGGCGGCCGAGGCGGCGTCCGCGTCGGCGAGTTGTTCCATCAGGGTGCTGCGGCCGGCGCGGCGGCGGGTCGCGGCGGTGTCCTCGTCGGAGACGCGGACGAGACGTGACAACACCCGCCGGATGGTGTGCTGTTCGGCCGGGTACAGCTGGGCGAACACGGTCTCGGCGGTGCGGGCGACGGCGCCCTGGATGCCTCCGGTGCGCTCGTACCCGGCGACGGTGAGGGTGGTGTCCTCGCGCTGCTGCCAGGTGGCGAGGAGGGCGTGCGAGACGAGGGGCAGGGCGCCGGAGGGGGTGGTGTCGGAGGGGTTCGTGTCGGGGGTGGCGCTGTGCGGCTCGGTGCCGGGGTCCTCGCGCAGGCCCGCGTCGCGCAGGAGGAGGGGGACCAGACCGGGTTCGAGGGTGATGCCGGCGAGTTCGGCGGGGCGGGTGATGGACTCGCGCAGTTCCGCCACGGACATGGGCAGCAGGACGAACAGTCCGTCGGTGAACACCGGCGCGAGTTCGGGGAGTTCGAGGCAGCGGCCGGTGAAGTCGGCGCGTAAGCCGAGCACGACGACGGCGGGGTCCGGGCCGCCGGTGGACAGCGCGCGCAGCACCCGGACGAAGGCCCGTCGCTCGCTGTCGTCGCAGCAGAGGGTGAAGAGTTCCTCGAACTGGTCGACCAGCAGCACCGGGCGGACCGGCGGCGGGCGGCGCCCGTCGGGCCCGGGCGGGGCGCCTTCGGAGCGGGCCCGGACCGCTTCCAGCAGGGCCTCGGGCCGCTCGGTCAACTCCCGCGCGGTGAGGTGGAGATCGCTGCCGAGGGCCTTCGCCGTCCGTTCGAGGAGTTCGTCGAGCGGATGCACGGTGGGGGTCAGGGCGACCACCGGCCAGCGCTCGGCACCGGGCATCGGGAAGCCGCCGGGGCGGCGCAGCGCCGGGATCAGTCCGGCGTTCAGGAGCGAGGACTTGCCGGCCCCGGACGGGGCGACGAGCAACAGCGGTCCGCCGCCGACGCGTTGGAAGACCCGCTCGACGAGCGCGGCCGTGGACCGTTCCCGGCCGAAGAACCAGGCCGCGTCCTGCGGGGTGAACGCGGACAGTCCGCGATACGGACAGGCGGGCTCGGAGGTGTCGGTGGCCGCGCCGGCGCCGCGCTCGGCCGGTCCCGTCTCCCGCACCAGGCGGAGCAGCTCGCCGTCGGCGCGCAGGATGTGGTCGCACTGGCGGGCCACGTCGACCGTGGCCCGCTTGACGCCGGTCTCGATCTTGCTGAGATAGCCCTTGCTGTAGTGCGTCTGACGTGCGAGATCGGCCAGCGACAGTCCGCGCTCCCGGCGCAGCCGGCGTAGCTGCGCGGGAAAGGACGGTGTGGCCTGTGCGGTGCCTGCCGGTTGGTCGGACCGGTCGGCGCCCGCGTGGTCGTGGTGCTGATCCCCCAAGGCGTCCCCCCTGGCATGGCCTGTCCGGATCGTGAGACGGCGGATGCCCAGGTTACTGCGGGGGTCGGACGCGAAGACAGGATTTTCACCCGGAGAGACGAAAGCGGGACTGCCGGGACCGGTGTGGGGACCGGTCCCGGCAGTGCTCCCCCGTGGTGGAGGGTCCCCCTACGGGCGGTTGAGGACGATGGAGTTGATGGGGGTGAAGTTGCGGAGCAGGCCGTTGTCCTGGGCGATGGTCTCGGTGCAGTTCGTGCCGTTGTAGCCGTTGCACAGGCTCACGGACGCGCCGCCGGTCTGGTGGTTGAGGATCCAGTGCTGTCCGGTCTGGTTGCTGAGGTTGTGGGCGCCGTAGCTGTAGTACACGTCGGTCGGGTGCGGGTTGTTCGCGGGGACGACTCCCTCGCCGTAGATGCAGACCGCTCCGGACGGACACCCGTCCCACGAGGGCCCGTCGGCGGGCTTCGCCTGGGCCGCTCCGCTCATCGCGACCACCGTGACGGCGGCGGTGGCGAACGCGGCGGCGGCACCCAACATCTTGCGCATGTATCCCCCTAATGGGACTCCTGCGTCGTGGCAGGACGTGCTTCGTGCTGACGGAGAGAAGCCTGTCCCCGGGCTGTCGTGGGGTCGACGGGTTTCCTGTTGCCCGTCGGCCTGATGGGTGGGAAACCCGGTGTGAGCAGGGGTTTCACCGGTCGGCGGGCAACCGGTGGGGCACTCTTTCGGGCCAGGCGGCGGACGCCCCGGCCTACTGGTCGGACGAGTTGGGGCGGGCGAGGCCGAGGTCGTAGGCGAGGATCACCGCCTGGATCCGGTCGCGGGCGCCGACCTTCGCCAGGACGCGGCCGACGTGGGTCTTCACCGTGGACTCGGAGACGAAGAGGCGCTCGGCGATCTCGCCGTTGGTCCAGCCCTGGCCGATGGCGAGCAGGATCTCGCGCTCGCGTTCGGTGAGCGAGCTGATGCGGGGGTCGTCCGCCGCCGGAGCCCGGTCCGGGGCCCGCGGCGCGTGTTTCGGCAGGTGCTGGGCGTAGGCATCGAGCAGGCGGCGGGTGAGGGCGGGCGCGATGACCGCGTCGCCGGAGGCCACCGCGCGGATGCCGGCGAGGAGTTCCTCGGGGTGGGCGTCCTTGAGGAGGAAGCCGCTGGCTCCCGCGCGCAGGGCCTCGTGGGCGTACTCGTCGAGGTCGAAGGTGGTGAGGATCAGGACGCGGGAGCGGTCGCCGGCCGCGACGACCCGGCGGGTGGCCTCGATGCCGTCCATGCCGGGCATCCGTACGTCCATCAGGATCACGTCGGGGCGTAGTTCGGCGGCCATCCGCACCGCCTCGCCGCCGTGCCCGGCCTCGCCGACCACCTCGGTGTCGGGGTTGGCCTCCAGCAGCATGCGGAATCCGAGCCGTTGGAGGGGCTGGTCGTCCACGATGAGCACGGTCGTCATACGGCCGGCCCGATCGCGTCGAGCGGGGTGAGGTCGAGGACGGCCCGGACCGTCCAGCCGCCGCCGGGGGCGGGGCCGGTGGTGACGGTGCCGTGGTAGAGGGCGGCGCGTTCTCTCATGCCGGCGAGTCCGTGTCCTTCGTCGTGGCTCGGTGCGGGTCGGGTGCCGGCCGTGCCGGGGCCGGTGTCGTGGCAGTCGATGAGCACGCGGGTGTCTTCCACTACGACCGTGAGCTCGACGCGGGTGTCGTGGCCCGCGTGCTTGAGGGCGTTGGTCAGGGCCTCCTGCACGATGCGGTACACGGCGAGCTGGACCCCCCGGTCCAGGGCGGCCGGGTCGCCGCCGGTGCGGTACACGACCTGCGGACCGGCCGCGCGGATGCGGGCGCACAGGGCGTCGAGGTCGGCGACCCCCGGCTGCGGGCTGAGTTCGGGGGCGTGCGGGGTGGGGCTCTGGACGCGCAACACGCCCAGCATGCGCCGGAGTTCGCCGAGCGCCTGGCGGCCGGTGTCGCCGATGAGGAGCAGTGCCTGCTTTCCGCGTTCGGGGGCGAGGTCGGTGGCGTAGGCGCCGCCGTCGGCGAGGGTGATGATGACGGAAAGGTTGTGGCCGATGATGTCGTGCATCTCCCGTGCCACCCGGGTGCGTTCGGCGGCGGCGGCGAGTCTGCTGCGCTGGTCGCGCTCGACCTCCAGGCGGGCCGCGCGGTCGCGCAGCACGGCGAGCTGGGCACGTCGGATACGCACCACGAAGCCGAGCGCGACAGCCGCGGTGACGGTGCTGAACAGGACGAACAGGGCGTCCAGGAACGGCACTTGGGACGGCAGCCGGAGCGTGAACAGCCCCAGGGCGGCCAGCGCGACCGCGCAGGCGGCGGGCACCCGCCGCAACTGCCCGTGCAGGACCAGGCTGTAGAGGGAGATCAGCAGGGCGACGTCGGCGCGCAGCCAGACGCCCAGCGCGGCCTGGACGAAGAAGACCGCGGCGATCAGCGCGAAGGCGAGGGTCGGTCTGCGCCGCCGCCACAGCAGGGGCAGCACCAGTCCGGCCTGGAGGGCGACGGTGGCGGGCCAGGGCAGATGGATGAAGCTGTTGTCGAAGCCGCGTCGTCGGCCGTGGTCGTCGTCCAGCAGGTCCGGCAGGCAGAACATCAGTACGACCAGGACGATCAGCGCCGTGTCCAGCACCCAGGGGTGGCGCCGGTCGCCCTGCTTGACCCGGCGGCCGAACCGGGACAGCCCGCCGGCCACGGGGTGGCTCCACGGGAGGTCCGTCTCCGCGAGCGGCGCGCGGGCGGGGTCGTCGGGGCTCATCGGTGTCACCGGTCCGGGTCCATGGAGGTCACCTGTCCATTGTGGCGCTCCGCGCGGAAGCGGCATCCGGCCGGCGGCCGGGCCGGATGCCGTTTCCGCGGCTCAGGCGTCGGTCCGCGCCAGGCGGTGGGCGGCGCCGGCCAGCGCGAGCGCCGTCCAGCCGGCGAAGACCAGGAGTCCGGCGCCGGGCGAGAGGGTCGTCGAGTCGTGGGTCAGCGCGAACATCGCCTGGCCGGCGTTGCTCGGCAGATAGGGGTTGATGTCGTCCTGCCAGGAACTGGGCAGCAGCGAGATCAGTCCGGGCACCAGCATCAGCGAGGCGACCAGGACCGAGATGCCGCCCGCCACCGAGCGCAGCCACGCGCCCAGCGCGGTGCCGATCACACCGACCAGGCCGAGGTAGAGACCGGCGCCGAGCAGACTGCGCAGGACCCCGGAGTGCCCGAACGCGAGGGCGGCGGGGGTGCCGGAGACGATGCCGCCGACGATCGGGAACGCGACGAACACGCCGACGAGGGAGACGCCGAGCGCGACCGCGCCGAACACCAGGGCCTTGGACCACAGCACCGGCAGCCGGCGCGGTACGGCGGCCAGCGTGGAGCGGATCATGCCGGTCGAGTACTCGCCCGCGGTGACCAGGACGCCCAGCACCCCGAGGGCGAGCTGCGCGAAGTTCGTGCCGAACAGGGAGAGGTCGAGGGCGGTGTCGTGGGCGTCGTCGGGCCTCAAGTGCCCTGATCCGTAGTCGGACTTGTAGTGCGCGGCGGCGATCAGGCCGAACGCGATCAGGAACAGCAGGCCGAGGCCCAGGGTGATCCAGGTGGAGCGCAGGGACCACAGCTTGGCCCACTCGGAGCGCAGCACGCGGCGCCCGGTGACCTTGTACGCCGGACGGGTCGGGCGCAGGTCCGCGGGTGCGGCGGTGTCGGTCGTGGTGGCGGTGCTCACGCGGCCCTCCCGGGGGTGTCGACGGTGGTGGTGCCGTGGTACTCGACGGCGTCCCGGGTCAGGTCCATGAACGCCTGCTCCAACGAGACGGTGCGCGCGCTGAGTTCGAAGAGGGGGATGCGGTGCTCGGCGGCCCTGATGCCGATGGCCCGCGCGCTCAGCCCGGTGACGTGCAGTTCCTCGGAGCCGACCGCGCCGGTGATCTCCACACCGGGTCCGGCCAGCACCTCGCGCAGCCGGACGGGCTGCTCGGAGGCCACGGTGACGGTGTCGCCGCCCGCCTGCCGGACCAGGTCCCGCACGGTGGTGTCGGCCAGCAGCCGTCCGCGTCCGACGATGATCAGGTGGTCGGCGACCAGTGCCATCTCGCTCATCAGGTGCGAGGAGACGAAGACGGTACGTCCCTCCGCGGCGAGCCCGGTCAGCAGGTTGCGGATCCACAACACCCCTTCGGGGTCGAGGCCGTTGACCGGTTCGTCGAGCATCACGGTCGCCGGGTCGCCGAGCAGCGCGGCGGCGATGCCGAGCCGCTGCCCCATGCCGAGGGAGAAGGCCCCGGCCCGCTTCCTGGCCACGGACCGCAGGCCCGTCAGCTCGATGACCTCATCGACGCGGCGGCGCGGGATGCCGTGCGTGTGGGCCTGTGCCATCAGGTGGTCGAAGGCCGAGCGGCCCGGGTGGATCGACTTGGCCTCCAGGAGCGCGCCGACCTCCTGGAGGGGCGCGGTGTGCTCGGCGTAGGGCTTGCCGTTGACCGTGACGGTGCCCGCGGTGGGCGCGTCCAGGCCGACGATCATGCGCATCGTGGTGGACTTCCCGGCGCCGTTGGGCCCCAGGAAGCCGGTGACCGTGCCCGGCTTGACGACGAAGTCCAGCCGGTCGACCGCCGTCTTCTCCCCGTACCGCTTCGTCAGCTGTTGCGCCTCGATCATCGGCTTCCCTCACGCTCGGGTCACGGCCCCTGCCGGACACCGGAAACGCTAGGAGGGAGGGGGCCCCGAACCCGTCGTACCGAGGGGCCGTTGCGGGGCCGGGCGTAGTACCTCGGTACGACACCACTCAGCGAGTTGTGTACGTTCCCACTCCACAAACACACACTTCACGTCCACCAACTGCGGGAAATGCAACCGTCACACATATTTACAGTGCCTGTTACCTCTCTTACTGTGAACGTTCTCAGAACCAACCGCATGCGCATGTCAGTCGACCCAAGGAGGTCGGGTACACCGTGAAAATCCCGGGCCGCATAGTGAAGGCCGCCCTGCTGCTGGCCGCAGTCGCCCTCCCGGCGGCGATGCTCACCCCCACGGACGCCGCCGCCGCGAACTCGCTCACGATGCTCGGCGCCGACGTCTCCTCCGCCCAGCGCGCGATCGATCTCGGCGCCAAGTACTACGACTCCACCGGGACCGCCAAGGACCCGCTCGACATCCTCAAGGGCGCCGGCGTCAACTACGTACGCCTGCGGATCTGGAACAACCCCGCCAGCGGCTACAACAACAAGGCGAAGGTGCTGGCCTACGCGAAGCAGGTCAAGGCCAAGGGCCTCAAACTGCTGATCGACTTCCACTACTCCGACACCTGGGCCGACCCGGGCAAGCAGTACAAGCCGGCGGCCTGGGCGAGCCACGGCATCAGCGCACTGCAGACCGACGTCTACAACTACACCTACGACGTCTGCAACAGCCTCAAGTCCCAGGGCACCACCCCGGACAGCGTGCAGATCGGCAACGAGATCAACGTCGGCATGCTGTGGGACGACGGCAAGGTCGTCAACAACGACTTCACCAACCTCGGACTGCTCCTGAAGTCGGGCTACAACGCGACCAAGGCGTGCAACAGTTCCACCCAGGTGATCATCCACACCGCCGACGCGGACAGCGACTCCAACGCGCGCTGGTTCTACGACGGCATCAAGGCGCAGGGCGTCAACTGGGACATCACCGGGCTGAGTTACTACTGCATGTGGCACGGCACGCTGGCCAACATGGGCAGCGTCGTCTCGGACATGAAGTCCCGCTACGGCAAGGACGTCATCATCGCGGAGACGGCCTATCCGTTCACGTCGTCCGACGCGGACAGTACGGCGAACTCGGTGACGTCGGGCTGCTCCGGCTATCCGCTCACCTGGGCGGGCCAGGGCGCGGAGTTCACCGCCGTGCAGAACACGGCGCGCAGCGCGGGTGCGATCGGCGTCTTCTACTGGGAGCCGACCTGGTACGCGGTCACGGGCAACGGCTGGGACCCGGCCAACATCGCGACCAGCGGCGACGGTTGGGACAACATGGCGATCTTCAACTGGACCGGCCAGGTGAATCCGAACGTGAAGTGGACGGCGTAGCGGGGTAGTTCGACGCCCCGCGAAAGGCGCCGCCCGTCCGGCGGACGGGCGGCGCCGCTCGCTCCCGCCACCACTCGGCGATCAGCGCTCAGGACAGACGATCCGTCAGCGCGCGGTATACGGCGGCGGACTTGGGGTTGGCGCGACAGCGCCACACTCCGTGCGGGCAGTAGTCGCTGATGGTCTGGTAGAGGGGGTGCTGCGCCGCCATCCAGGTGAGCATGCCGCCCATGTAGGCGGGGTTGTCGCCGTTGTCGAACAGTCCCCACTCCGGGTAGGCGATGGGCTTGTGGTGGGCGCGGGCGAAGTCGACCTGCGCCAACAGGCCGTACGGCTCGGTCAGTTGGTCGGTGAAGGACAGGCCTCGGGGGGCGTCGTAGGCGTCCATGCCGATGACGTCGACGTAGGCGTCGCCGGGGTAGCAGTCGGGCCAGGGGATCGCGTCGTGGCCGCGGTTCGGGGTGAAGTCGAAGCGGAAGCGCTGGCCGGGGACGGAGCGCATCGCGGTGACGATACGCGCCCAGTACCGCTTCCAGGACGTGGGGTCGGGCGCGCAACGGTGGGTGTAGGTGGTGCCGTTCATCTCCCAGCCGAGGACGATCTCGGTGTCGGGGACGCCGAGATCGACCAGTCGGCGGGCGAGCGCGAGGAAGTGGTCGTCGTAGCGTCCGCCCGCTCCGTCCCCCAACTCGGCGCGGACCACGTCGTCGGACAGATGGGCCTCGCTGCGGTCCAGCATCGGGACGTTGAGCACCAGCAGCCGGTCCTGGCGGTCCCGGCGCCACGCGGCCCACTGTTCCAGGTCGCCGGTGGCACCCTCGATGCCGGCCCAGGTGTCACCGGGCAGATACGCGTGACCGACCCGGGGTTCGGACCGGCCGAGCCAGGCCCCGAACTCCGCGACCCTGCGCACCGCTTCGGGACCGTAGCCGACATAGGCGCCGTAGGCGGTCGACGGCCCGGACGGGTCCGCCGGGGCCGCCCGCACGGGCGGGGGCGGGGGCGGGGGTTCGCCACCGGGCACACAGCCAGGTCCGGCCAGCAGGACGAGCCCGAGGACGAAGGTGAACAGTGCCGCCGACCTGCGGCGCGTCCCGCGCGGGGCCACTGGACGCCTCCCCTTCTTCCCGGGTGCGATGGGGCGCCGGACGGCTCCGACGCCCGAGCAAGGTACCAGCGCGGGGCAGAGGACGATGTAGCGACCTATTCCGGACATGCGGGCGAAGTCGTGGAACGGGGGGTGGGAAGCGGTGCGATTTCGATCGGCACCGTGCCGATCATCCCCGTGCCAGGCCTACGGCGTCGAGGGTGGGCCCGTGGTGCCGCGTACCTGGAGGGTCGGTGGGGAGAGGACTGTCTCGGCCGGGCGGGTCGGGGTCGTCATCCGGTCCAGGAGGAGTTGGGCGGCGCGGCGGCCGATGTCGTGGCTGGCGTTGTCGACGGTGGTGAGCCACAGGTGTCGTAGGCGGGCCAGGTAGGTGTTGTCGTAGCCGACGAGGGAGAGGTCGTGCGGGACCCGCAGGCCCGACTCCTCGGCGGCCGACAGGGCGCCGACGCAGGCGATGTCGTTGAAGGCGAAGACGGCGGTGGGTGGTTCGGGGGTGTGGAGCAGGCGGACCATGGCGCGGTAGCCGCCCTCCTCGGTGAGGTCGCCCTGTTCGACCCGCGCGAGGTCGGTCAGGCCGTGTTCGCGCACGACCGTCTCGAAGGCGGTGCGGCGCAGTTCGCCGACGACGCCGTGGCCCGCGATGTGGGCGATGCGGCGGTGGCCGAGGTCGACGAGGTGCTCGGTGGCCAGGCGCGCGCCGTGCGCGTCGTCGCCCGCGACGACGTCGACGTGCGGCAGCACCGGCTCGCGGGCGCCCGCGACCACGGTCGGGATGTGGGTGGCGGCGGCGCGCAGTTCGTCCGTGGCGGGGAGGGTGCCGACCGCGACGAGTCCGTCGACGCGCAGTTCCGTGAAGGTGCGGGAGAGGTCGTCGTCGAGGCGCCGGTTGAGGCGGCCGTCGGCGAGCAGCAGGTGCAGGCCGCGCTCGTGGAGCCGGGAGCCGAGGCCGTCGAGGAGTTCCACGAACCAGGGGTTGCGCAGGTCGTTGAGGAGGACGCCGACCGAGCGGGTGCGGCGCTCGCTGAGGCTGCGGGCGGCGGCGTTGGGCCGGTAGCCGAGCTCCTCGACGGCACTGAGCACGGCCTGCCGTTTCTCGGGCCGCACCTGTTCGGAGCCGCGCAGCACCAGGGAGACCAGGGACTTCGACACACCGGCGCGTTCGGCGACATCTCGGATGGTCGGTGCTCTCATGGTTGGACCGTTCCACGCGCTCCGGTCGGCTGTCAAAGGCAGCTAAAGGTATTGACATAAGGACGTATGCGTTTCAGGGTGGCGGGAACAGCTTATGGACCGGTCCAAAGAAGGGCAGTCATGGTGACCTCGCTGGGTGTAGCCGTCGTGGGCTTCGGATGGATGGGGCGGGTGCACACCCAGGCGTACGCCCGGGTCCCGCACCACTTTCCGCAGCTCACGCTGCGGCCGGAGCTCGTGACGGTCGCCGAGGACGTGCCCGGGCGGGCCGAGCAGGCCGCCGAGCAGTTCGGTTTCGCCGCCACCACCCGCGACTGGCGCGATGTCGTGGCCGACCCGCGCGTGCGGGCGGTGAGCATCACCGCGCCGAACTTCCTGCACCGCGAGATCGGTGTCGCGATGGCCGAGGCGGGCAAGCACATCTGGATCGAGAAGCCGGTGGGCCTGTCCACGGCGGACGCCTCCGCCGTGTCCGACGCGGTCGCCAAGGCGGGCGTGCAGGGCGCGGTCGGCTTCAACTACCGCAACGCGCCCGCCGTGGAGGCCGCCCGCGACCTGATCGCCTCGGGCGAGCTGGGCACGCTCACCCACATCCGCGTCCGCCTGTTCAGCGACTACGCGGCCCACCCGGACGGCGCCCTGACCTGGCGCTACGAGCTGGAGCGCGGCGGCCACGGAGTCCTCGGCGACCTGGCCTCGCACGGCGCCGACCTCGCCCGCTTCCTGCTCGGCGACATCGCCTCCCTCACCGCCGACACCGCGATCTTCCTGCCGCGGCGGGCCCGCCCCACGGGCGCGACCGCGGGCCACGCGCTGGCCACGGGCGGCGAGTCGGGCCCGGTGGAGAACGAGGACTACGTCAACTGCCTGCTGCGTTTCGCCTCCGGCGCCCGGGGTGTCCTGGAGGCGTGCCGGGTCTCGGTCGGCGAGCAGAACAACTACGGCTTCGAGGTGCACGGCACCAAGGGCGCGGTGTTCTGGGACTTCCGCCGGATGAACGAACTGGCCGTCAGCCGGGGCACCTCGTACCAGGACCAGCCCGTCACCACCGTGTATGTCGGCCCGGGCGACGGCGAGTTCGGCGCCTTCCAGCCGGGCGCGGCCAACGCGATGGGCTACGACGACCTCAAGGTGATCGAGGCGTACCGCTTCCTGCGCTCCGTCGCCGAGGGCAAGCCCTACGGCGCCACCGTCCCGGACGCCGTGCACAGCGCGGCCGTACTGGACGCCATGGTGCGTTCGGTCGAGAGCGGCGGCTGGGAGAGCCCGGCGTGAGCGACGTGGGCGGCACCCGCTGAGACCGGCGCGAGGGGTGCGCGCGCACGCCGACCTGCGCGCCCCCGCACTGAGCCACCGGCGCGATCTCGCGTCCACCCGCCGGACTCGATTACCGTTCACGCTCGGGAGTCACTCGCCTACGCTGTGGTGACCGATGGCGGACGGGTATGGGGGCGGCATGGGATACGGCTTCGGACAGCGGCGCGGCGGTCAACTCCCCGTCGAGTTGACCAGCTTCGTCGGACGCACCGCCGAACTCGCCTCGCTACAGGCCGAGTTGGCGCGTTCGCGGCTGGTCACGCTGGTCGGTCCGGGCGGTGTCGGCAAGAGCCGTACGGCGTTGCGGGCGGCCCGCGCGGTCACCGACCGGTTCGCCGACGGGGTGCGGCTGGTGGAGCTGTCGGCCCTGCGCGACCCGGAGTTGGTGCCGCCGACGCTCGCGGGCGTGCTGGAGCTGCCCGAGCAGTCCGGGATGACGCCGCTGGACGCGATCGTGGAACACCTGCGCGGGCGGCGGATGTTGATCGTCCTCGACACGTGCGAGCACCTGGTCGACGCGTGCGCGATGCTCTGCGACGTCCTGCTGCGCGAGGCTCCCGGCCTGAGTGTGCTCGCCACCAGCCGGCAGCCGCTCGACGTGCCCGGTGAGTACTGTCTGCCGGTCGCCCCGCTGGCTCGCGCCGACGCCGTCGACCTGTTCGCCCAGCGGGCCGCCGCCGTCACCGGCGGCCCCGCCCTCGACGGCGCCGACCGGGAGCACGTCCTCGCGCTCGTCGACCGCCTCGACGGCATCCCCCTCGCACTCGAACTGGCGGCCGTGCGCCTGCGCGCCGTACCGCTCGCGGAACTCGTCGCCCGGCTGGACCGCCACTGCGAGGTCCTGACCGGCGGCCGGCGCTCGGCCCTGACCCGGCACCAGACGCTGCGCGCGGCCATCGACTGGTCCTACGACCTGTGCACACCCCAGGAACAGCTGCTGTGGGCACGGCTGTCGGTGTTCGCCGGTTCCTTCGGGCTGGCCGCCGCCGAGCGGGTGTGCACGGACGGCCCGGGTGGCGCAGAGGGACCGGGTGGCGCGGGCGTCCCGGGCGGCGAGGAGGTCGTCGAGGCGCTGATCGGCCTGGTCGACAAGTCGGTCGTCCAGCGCCTCGGCGAGGACGGGGGCCGCTACCGGCTCCTGGACACCATCCGCGAGTACGGCGCCGGGCGGCTCGCGGCGAGCGAGGACGCGGAGGCCTTACGGCGACGGCACTTCGCGTACTACGAGGAACTCGTCGGCCGTTTCTGGGACGGTCTGGTGGGCCCGGCGCAGGTCCCGCTGCACCACGCGGTGCGCGCGGAGATCGCCGATGTGCGGGCGGCCCTGGAGTACGGCTGTGCCACCGAGGGCCGGGGCGCGGACGCGCTGTGGCTGGCGACCCGGCTAGGGGCGTACTGGCGGGCGGCGGGGACGCTGTCCGAGGGCCGGTACTGGATCGACAAGGGGCTCGGACCGGTCCAACAGGACTCCCCGGTGCGGGCCTGGGCGCTGTTCATGACCGGGGTGTTCGGGGTGTGGACGGCCGATCTGGAGACGGCGTTGGACCGGTTTCCGCAGGCCCTCGACATGGCGCGGCGGGTCGGCGAGAGCCGGGTGGAGCTGTTCAGCGAGGGCTATCTGGCCGCCATGACCGTGCTCGGCGGCGCCGTCGAGGAGGGAATGGCGGCGCTCGACGCGGTCCGCGCGCGGATGGTGGCCGCCGACGACGCGCTGGGCATCGGTGTCGTGCACTACGAAGGGGCCCTGCTGTACGGGGCGTTGGGCTTCACGGACCGGGCGCTGGAGTGGTGCGAGCGGGGGCTGGCCTATCTGGAGGGCCGGGGCGAGCGGCAGTTGTACGGGTCCACGCTGACCGTCCAGGGAGTCATCCTGTGGCTCGTCGGGCGGCCGGAGGAGAGCGCGGTGGCGTTGCGCCGGGGGCTGGAGGCGGCGAGCGAGATCGGCGAGGTCCTCGTCGCGGCGCTCGCCTCCCTGGGGCTCGCCTGGCACGCGGCGGGGCAGCGGCGGTACGTCAGGGCCTGCTGGCTGCTGGGCTACGCCGAGCACGCGCGCCGGCTGGGCGGCGACCCGGTCGGCATACTGCCCCGGCTGCTGGAGGAGCAGGAGGCCCAGCAGCGGGCGGTGCGTGCCGCGCTGGGCGACGAGCCGTACGAGCGCTGGCGGGAGGCGGGGGCCCGGATGTCGGGCCGCGAACTCCTGGACGCCGTACGGGCGGACGCCGACGAACCGCCCGGTCTCCCCGCGCCCCGCCCCGGCACCGCCGACGGCCGTCCCGCCGATCCCCTCACCCGCCGCGAACGCGAGGTCGCCGCACTCGTGACCCGGGGCCTGTCCAACCGGGAGATCGCCGAACGCCTCGTCATCTCCAAACGCACCGTGGACGCCCACGTGGAGCACATCCTCGCCAAGCTGGGGATCACCTCCCGTACCGAGATCCTGGCCCCGGCACAGCCGGAGGGCACCTCGACGGCGTAGGTATCCGGCCGTCCCCGCATACCTAGGTACACCCTTCCGGGGCCGTGCCGACGACTGGGTGCACCGATCTCGCGGGGTTCGCACCCCCCGCACCCGCCCGGCACCGCAGGCTGGTCGCACCGCCAGGGGAACGGGACGTCGCGGGCGCCGGCAGTGTTGGTCAACCCCACGGCTGTCATGGCAGGGCGCCCGTCACCGCACCTCCCCTGGCGGTACTCACATGGGGCTGCCCCTGTCGGCGGGGGCAGCCCTCGGGCACGGGTGCCCGAGGTGCCGGGCGCTCAGCAGCAGGCCCTGGGGCCCGGCACAGCACGGCGCCCCGGTCGGGCTGCTGCTCGACCGGGGCGCCGGGACCTACCGCTTACCGCGTTCCAGTACTGCGTTCAGTACCGCGTTCTAGTACTGCTCGGTCTCCACGAACCGGGTGTCCGCGTCGTTGGCCGCGAAGGTGTCGACCGCGGCGGTCGGGTCGAATCCGGGAGGGCTGTCCTTCAGGCCCAGGCCCAGACCGGCCAGCTTCGCCTTGACCTCGTCGATGGACTTCGCACCGAAGTTGCGGATGTCCATCAGGTCGGCCTCGGAGCGCGCCAGCAGTTCGCCCACGGAGTGGACGCCCTCGCGCTTGAGGCAGTTGTAGGAGCGGACCGTGAGCTCCAGCTCCTCGATCGGCAGCGCCAGGTCGGCGGCCAGGGCGGCGTCCGTCGGGGACGGGCCCATGTCGATGCCCTCGGCGTCGATGTTCAGCTCGCGCGCGAGACCGAACAGCTCCACCAGGGTCTTGCCCGCCGAGGCCATGGCGTCACGGGGACGCATCGCCTGCTTGGTCTCGACGTCGACGATCAGCTTGTCGAAGTCGGTGCGCTGCTCGACACGCGTCGCCTCGACCTTGTAGGTGACCTTCAGCACGGGGCTGTAGATGGAGTCGACCGGGATCCGGCCGATCTCCTGGCCCACCTGCTTGTTCTGGACGGCGGAGACGTAGCCGCGACCGCGCTCGACGGTCAGCTCCATCTCCAGCTTGCCCTTGCCGTTGAGCGTGGCGAGGACGAGGTCGGGGTTGTGGACCTCGACACCGGCCGGGGGCGCGATGTCGGCGGCGGTGACCAGACCGGGGCCCTGCTTGCGCAGGTACATGACCACGGGCTCGTCCTGCTCGCTGCTGACGACGAGCTGCTTGATGTTGAGGATCAGGTCGGTGACGTCCTCCTTGACGCCCGGCACGGTGGTGAACTCGTGCAGGACACCGTCGATACGGATGGACGTGACCGCCGCACCCGGGATCGAGGAGAGGAGCGTACGGCGGAGGGAGTTGCCGAGGGTGTAGCCGAAACCGGGCTCCAGCGGCTCGATCACGAACCGGGAACGGAACTCGTCGACGACCTCTTCGGTCAGGGACGGACGCTGAGCAATGAGCACGGGGTGTTGCCTCCATTTTCGGCGCCCACTATTTGACGCCGTAGACCTCAAGAAGGATACGTCGACATCGCTTCGAACCTCGCCGGGCCCGCCCGGTAGGTGGGATCCGGTAGGTGGGATGTCGTCCGCCGGCCGACCGCACGGCGGCCCTGGCAAGCAGAAAACCCCACGCGAAGTGGGGTCTCAGCCGGGTGTCCGAAGACCGACATGACCTGTACCGGATGGCCGTGACGAGTCCCGGCCACCGCGCGACGGACCCTGCCATCGCCTTCGAACAACGGTTTACCCTACACGCCGTCGCCGCGGTCACGCCAACAGCCGTCGACACCACCGGACACATCCTTCACAACGGCAGGTCGAGGGTGAAGGTCGACCCGGCGCCGACCGTGCTCCTGACGGTGACCGAGCCTCCGTGCGCCTCGGCCAGGCGTCGTACGATCGCCAGCCCGAGGCCGCTGCCGCCGCTCTGCCGGTTGCGTGACTTCTCGGCCCGCCAGAAGCGGTCGAAGACGTGCGGGAGCTCGGCGGGGTCGATCCCGCATCCCGTGTCGGACACGTCGATGACGACGGCGGTCGTCCCGGGTCCTGGTCGCTCCGTGTCGTGGCTGCCGGGGCCGTCCCGGTGTTCGACGCGGGCGCGGAGCGTGACCGTGCCGCCCGCCGGTGTGTGTCTGATCGCGTTCGACACGAGGTTGTCCACCATCTGCCGGAGCCGGACGGGGTCGGCGCCGACCGTGATCGACGGGTCGGCCTCGGCGCGCAGCAGGACACCGGCCGGGACGGCCGCCGCCCGGCCGGCCGTCACCACGCTGTGCAGGAGTTCGGCGACCCGCACCGGAGCCGGTGACAGGCGCAGTTCGCCGGCCTCCGCCGCCGAGAGGTCCCGCAGGTCGTCGATGATGTGCTGCAACTGGAGCGCCTGCCCCAGCAGTGACGTCACGAGGGCGGAATCCGGGCGGGCGAGACCGTCCTCCACCGCTTCGAGCCAGCCGCGGAGGTTGCTGACCGGTGTGCGCAGTTCATGCGCGATGTCGTTGGTCATGTCACGGCGCAGGACCTCCAGTTTCTCGCGGCGCTCGGACATCGCGTTGAAGGCGGCCGACAGCCGGGCGACCTCGTCGCGGCCCCGTACCGGGACCCGGGCGGTCAGATCACCGTCCTCCATGCGCGTGGCCGCCACGGTGACCATGCGCAGCGGGCGCACCAGGCGGATGCCCGCCAGGGTCGTCACGATCACGGTGAGCAGGACGACGACGGCCGCCCAGCCCGCGATCTTCAACCGGTTCGCCTCGGACAGGTCGAAGAACGTCGACGCGGTACGGCTGTCGCTGTCGACGTACAGCAGCGCCTCCGGTGCCACGTACGGCGTGAGTTGTTGCGCGCGGCTCGTCGTCAGGCACGAGGAGACGGCCTCGCCCGAGGGAGCCGGGGTGTCGAAGGACGACCAGCCTCCGGCGATGTTCAGGATCACCGTGCCGGTCCTCAGGTGCCGTAGACAGGCGTTGACGAGCGAGTTGAGCGTCTTCAGCGGCTTCACCTCCGACGCGACCGGCTCGTTGAGCGTGCTTCCGGCGCACGGCCTGGTGAGGAGGAGGCCGTCCTCGTCGATGCCGGGCACGATCACGCGCGGGCGCCCGCTCGGCAGGAGTTCGACGCGTGCCCGCACACCCGCGTCCTCGTCCACGCACTTCGCCACGCGGTTCGCGACCACGCGCAAGTGGCGGGCGTCCCGGGCGGAGAGCCCGAAGGGGCCGACCGCCCGGGGGTCGATAGCCGGTGCCGTCGACCCGACGGTCCCGGGGAACTGGACGCCGACCGCACCCTGGGCCGTGGTGCCCAACCGCGCGTCGACGGACAGCGGGTTGACGACGGCGGTCGCCTTCGCGGGCGGCTGGAAGACGTGGCCGCGCTCCGGTGCGGAGCCGGAACCGGAGCCGGAGTCGGAACCGGAGTCGGAACCGGAGTCGGAGTCGGAGTCCGCGAGGATCCGTCCGTCCTCGGCCGTCAGAACCACTCGGTGGCCGGCTTGCCGGCCGAGTCGCTCCACCGTGCTCCGTACCCCGCTCCAGCCGGTGTGGGTCGCCGCGTAGCCCATCAGGCTGTCGTAGACACGGTTCTCGTCGGCGAGCGCCTGTCCCCGCTCCCCGCCGAGGGCGACGGCGGTGGTGTGCAGGACCACCCAGGCCGTCACCGTGATCGAGCAGATCGAGACGAGGGCCGACACCGCGAGCAGACGTATCAGCAGGCTGCGTCGTAACGGGATCGTCGCGCGGTCAGCCACGGCGTGGCTTCGGGTGCTCGTCCACGAGCTTGTAGCCCACCCCGTACACGGTCACCAGCGGGCTGGGCGGTCGGTCGTCGCCGCCGGCCACGCGCAGCTTGCGGCGCAGATTCATGACGTGCACGTCGACCGTCCTGGGCGTGATGAAGGGATCGGAGCCGTGCAGCCGTTCGAGTATCTGACTTCTCGACAACACGTGACCGGGGTGTTCGGCGAGCATCTCCAGCAGCTTGAACTCGCCGGGCGTGCAGGTGATGTGCTGCCCGTACGCGTACACCTCGTGCCGGGCGACGTCGAGCGACACGGGACCCGCCCGTACGACGGAGTCGCGTTCCGCCGGCTCCGTGACGGCGGGCGCGGTCAATCCGCCGCGCCTCAGCAACGACCGTACGCGAGCCACCAGTTCACGCGGGCTGAACGGCTTCGTCATGTAGTCGTCGGCGCCGAGATCCAGCCCGGTCAGGAGGTCGTCCTCCGACGACCTGGCGGTCAGCAGCAGTACTGGCAGGTGCGCGAGCCGTGGATCGGCGCGGATGATGCGGCACACGTCGAGTCCGTCGATCCACGGCATCATCACGTCGAGCACCAGGAGGTCCGGGAGCCGATGGCGCAACACGTCGAGAGCGAGCCGGCCGTCACCCGCCACCGTGACGGTGTGACCCTCGTGTTCGAGGTAACGGCGAATCAGTTCGGCCTGATCGGCGTCGTCCTCCGCCAACACTATGTCTGCGCGCATGCGGGCTTTTCCAGAGGATGTCATGCCGGAGAGGGGACGATTCGCACCCTGCGCTCGGCAGCGGAAAGCTGACGGACAATATAAGCGATGGGGCGGCGGAGTCCGCCGCGCGTCATCGCCATCAGGACGCGGACCCGAACGACGCGACCAGGCACGCCGTGTTGATCTGCGGGTAGTCGTCGGGGACGTCGGCGGTGGTCAGCGTCCAGCTCATCGGTGTGCCGGCGGTGGCCGGTACGATCACCGCCGGAATGCCGTGGCCGCTGAGGCACTTCACCTCGGCCACCACGTCCTGGTTGTAGTGCGGATTCCTGGCGGGATCCAGCTCGGGCGGCTGAATCGGGGCCTTGTCCTTGCAGGCCGCCTCCGCCTTCGTGCGTACGGTGTCGCTCACCTGGCCGTTCGGCCCCATGCCGTTCTCGGCGAGACAGCTCGCGTAGATCTTCCGGATCTGCTGCCGTTTCTCGGTGGTGTCGTCGAGCCGGAGCTGTACGCCCGGAGAAGCGTCCGCCGAGTCGTCCGGCGAGACGGACTTTCCGTTGCCGGAAGCGGAAGAGCCCGGCGAACCCGTGGCCGTAGCCGTGGCCGGCGGCAACGAGACCACGGCCGTCTTCGCGGTCTGTCGGTCGGGGCCGGAGCAGCCGCCGACCAGCAGTCCCCCGAGGAGCACGGCGGCGGCGAGCGACGGCAGAGCGAGCCCGGATCGGCTCTGGTGCACAGGCATGTGCGGGTCCTTTCCCTGGAGGATCGAGCGGAGTTCAGGTGGTGGCGAGGGCCTCGGTCGGGGTGAGCCGCGACGCGCTGACGGCCGGATACACGCCGGCCAGGACACCGACCGCCAGTGCGGCGCCGACTCCGCCGGCGAACATGCCGAGGGGGATGACGACGGGCCAGCCCTGGAGCACCGCGTAGGCGGTGGCACAGGCCGTCCCGATGGCCGCGCCGCCGCACGCGCCCAGCAGCGTCAGCACCACCGACTCGGTGAGGAACTGGCCCCGGATGTGCCCGCGGCCGGCGCCCAGGGCGCGCCGCAGGCCGATCTCGCGGCGGCGTTCGAGGACCGAGATGTACATGGTGTTGGCCACGCCGATGCCGCCGACCGCGAGCGCGATGCCGGCCAGCGCGACGTACAGCGTCGAGTAGGTGCTCCGGGCGGCACGCTGGGCCTTGAGCGCGTCGGAGGGATTGGTGACGCTCACGAAGCTCGGCAGCGGAGGGTAGACCGTCGCGGCGAGTACGGACTTGACGGAGTCGATCGCGCGGTCCGGAGCCTTCGCGTAGACCACGGTGGGATGTCCGTCGAAGCCCAGATAGCGCCGGGCCGCGCTCCATCCGACGAACACGGACAGTTCCAGGTCGGGATCGAGCGGCATCGGGTCGAGGATGCCGGTCACGGTGAACCACCGGTCGCCCAGCCGGAGCAACGGGGCGTCCGCGCCGACCGTCAGCCGGTCGAAGCCGAGGGTCCGGGCGGCCTGGTACCCGAGGACCACCCTCGGAAGTGCCGCGGTTCCGGCGTCGATGAAGTGTCCGGTACGGACCGAGCCGCCGACCAGGTCGAGCAGATCGGGCCGGGTCGCCAGCACGGTCAGCGCGGCGGTGTCGTCGGGGTTGTCGGCCTCGGTGCGCCGTACCGTTCGGTGGGTGTTGGCGACCTCGCTGGTGGCCGTCACGGGTCCGATCCGCGCGGCCATGTCGGCGGCCTGTGACGGCAGTTCGATCGGCTTCTGTCCCTCGGGGACCAGGGGCTGGGCCTTGAGCCGGTCGGTGCCCAGCGCGGTCAGCCGGTCCAGCAGGGCCTGCTGGCTGGAGGCGGGGACGGCGGTGACGAGGACGAGCGTGGCGACGCCCACCGAGATGCCGAGCGCCGAGAGCAGGGCCCGCACCTTGCGCATGCGGAGTCCCATGACGCCGACCCTGATCAGGTCGGCGGGTCCCAGGCGGACCACCTGGGCCGTTCGCGCACGGCCGTTGCGGGCGGTCGCGCGCCGGAGGGGCTGCGTCCGGTCATCCGAGGGCATGGGTCGCTCCGCTTCGCGTGTCGCTGGTCAGACGTCCGTCGCGGATCTCCACTCGGCGCGGGAACCCGGCGGCGATGTCGCGGTCGTGGGTGATGACGGCGATGGTCGTGCCCTCCTGGTGGAGTTCGGCCAGCAGTTCCATGACCGACTCCCCGTTGGCGGTGTCGAGCGCGCCGGTCGGTTCGTCGGCGAGGATCAGGGCCGGGCCGTGGACGAGTGCGCGCGCGATGGCGACGCGCTGTCGCTCACCGCCGGAGAGCTGGGGCGGCAGATGACCGATTCGGTGCGCGAGCCCGACCCGGCCGAGCGCCTCCTCGGCCAGGCCAGGTCGGTCGCGGCGCGGAACTCCGGCGTAGAGCAGGCCTGTTGACACGTTCTCCAGCGCGGTCAGCCCGTCTGTGAGGTGGAACTGCTGGAAGACGAAGCCGAGCATGCGGCCCCGCAGGGTGGAGAGTTGGCGGTCGTCGAGCGCCGTGACGTCGGTGCCGCCGATCTCCACCCGGCCGCTGCTGGGCCGGTCCAGCGTGCCCATGAGGTGGAGCAGTGTGGACTTCCCGGACCCCGACGGCCCTACGACGGCGAGGAGTTCGCCCGCGTCGATCGACAACGACACCTCGTGCAGCGCGGTGACACCGCCCGGGAAGTTCCGGCCGACCCGGTCCAGGAGCAATACGGGACGGGACATGTCGCCGTCCGACGGCGGGCAGTTCACGGGGCGCAGGGGATTCACGGGGTAAACGGGCTGGACGGGGCTCACGAGGCGACCACCACGTCGAGGCCCGCGCTGAGGCCCTTGCCGCTGATCTCGACCAGCCCGGTGGCGAACATGCCGGTCCGCACGCGCAGTAGTTCACCGTCGGGGCGCTGTACGGCGAAACCACCGCCGCTGAGGGCGAGGAGGGCGCCGATCGGCACCGTGAGCACGTTCTTGTGGATCTCGGAGACGAACTCGACCTGGACGTCCGCGTCATCGAGGTCCGCCACGTCCGACGCCCGCTTCGGCAGGACCGTCACGTCGGTCTTGGGCGTGGAGCCGTCTCCCGCGTCCGGTTGCGCGGAGTCGTTCTGCCCGGAGTCGTTCTGCCCTGGGTCGCCGACCGCCGACACCGTGCCGGGGACGTCCCGTCCGGGCAGCGCGACGGTCACGGAGTCACCGGGTTCGATCGCGGACACCTGCTGGGCGTCGACGGGCACAGTGATCACCTTCTTCGGCGCGACATAGCCGAGGATGTCCTCGGCCACCGGGTCGCCGACCTGCGCCTTCACGCTGCTCACGCGTACGGGCCCGGGCAGCACGAGCACGTCCCCCGTCTTCAGCTCGCCGGTCGGCTCCAGGCCCATGTCCTGCTGCCACTTCTTCAGCGCCGACGCGAGGGACGCCGTGAACGCCGAACCCTGCGCCCGCGTCCGGTCCGCCGATCGCCGCGCCGTGTCCTCATGGCCCACGTCGTGGCCCACGTCGTAGCCCAGGGCGGAGAGGTTGTTCCGCAGCACGGTCACGTCGTTTCCGACCACCCCGACCTTCTTCAGGTCCCGGAAGAACGGGGTGTCCCCGTAAAAGACCGGTACGGGTCTGTCGTCGACCCGGTAGAGCGCCTTGCCGCGCCCGGTCGTCGTCCCGTTCGCGGGAAGCTTCGTCAACGTGCCCGTGCCTGCGCCCTTGAGCTCCGTCACCGGCCCGAATCCCAGGTGGCCCTGCGCGGTTTGACTGTTGCTCAGGTCACGGCGGGTCACCGTGGCGGTGCGCACGGAAGGCGCGGCGGCGGCATGGGAGTCGGAGGCGCCGGACGAGTGTCCCGCCACGGCGGTGACACCGACCGCGCCGACGGCCACCACGGTGCCGAGCACCACCGTCGGGACGACCCGGCCATGGCCACGCCATCCGCGGGGCGCGGCACGCTCAGCCATGACCGCGCTCGGACCGTGCTGTGGCGGCCGTACGCCGCCCTCCGTCTGTGATCGTGAACATGGCTCAACAGTCCCGGGCCGATGTCATGGGATTGTCAGGCACCGATGAAGAGGTCTTGTTGCCGCAGCGGAGCGCGACGCCCCGGGCGGTCCACAAAGCGTCCACTCGACAGGAAGTCGGTCGCACTACGGTCTCGCACTGTGCAAGCCCGCGCGACCGAGCGACATACCGAGCGATATCTCGTACGACCCGAACACGGGCCGATCCTGGCCCAGTTGTATCTGCCGGCACGGAGCGGCGGAAGTCACCAGGATCACCGGGAACACAGGGAACACAGGGATCACCCGCACTCGGCGAGGGAGTGGGATTTCGGGCCGTTCTCCTACATCCGCAGCCTGCGGTTGGGGCCCTCGGCGGAACGCGACGGTTTCCGCTGCCACGCGCGCGGCGGGCAGGTCGGCAGCCTTCTGCACGCCGTCCATTACTCCGACGAGTTCTCCGGCGTCTCGGGCGGTGTCCCGGAGGGTGATTCCGTGGTCGCGCATGTCATCCGCTCGGGGTGGGCCCGGTTCGAGAACGGGACGGAATCCGTCACCGTCCGCCCTGGGCAGGTGGTCTTCCGGGACACCGCGAAGCCCTGGCGGTTCTGGTTCGGTCCCGCGACGAGATCACGCACCGTGGTCGTGCCGCGGGACCGACTCGTCCGCCATGCGGCGGTGCCGGGGAGACTGCCTCAGGTCGTCGTGGCGGACACCGATCTCGCCGAGGTCAGGCTCCTCACCGGATTCCTGGATCTGGCGCGGCGCCTCGGGGACGACACCCTCTCCCCTCTCGGGCGGAGTGTCAGCGAGGACGTCGGGATCCAGTTGCTGGCCGCCGCCCTGGCCGCCGCCATGGGCGCCGCCCGGAGCGCCGAGACCGGCGAGCACTCGAACGTGGTGCTGGCCGCGGCCCGCCGGTTCATCGACGAGCGGCTCGACGACCCGAGCCTCGCCCCGGGCATGATCGCTCAAGCGCTGCACGTCTCACCGCGTACCCTGCACCGGGCGTTCGAGGACGCCGACGAATCCGTCATGGCGTACACCCGACGTCGACGGCTGGGCAGGGCCCGCATCGATCTGATGACGCCCGGCGCACGAGTGGCCGACGTCGCCGCGCGTTGGAGCTTCTCGGACACCAGCCATTTCCTACGGCACTTCAAGGCGGCCTACGGGACCACTCCGACGGCGTTCGTCAAAGAGCACCGCGAACCTGGCGTCGGTGGGGTGACGGACCGGGAGCAGGGCGGTCTCAGCAAGGCCTGAACGAGGAGATCCTGTCGTTCCAGTTCAGGACGCTTCCGCCCTCGATGAAGGTCACCTTGGTGAGGTCACCGGCGGAGTCCCCGGCCGGGAACACCACGTAGGAGCCTCCGTAGTCGGTGTTCTCGTAGAAGCACATCTTGACGGGGACGGGATGGATCGAGGAGATCGCGTCGTTCCAGGAGCCGACGCCTATGGCACTCGTCTTCAGGTTGGAGACCGTGGTGGGGACACTCGAACAGTTGCCGTAGTTGGTGTCCTTGCAGATGGTCACGGCGGTGGCCGCGTCGGCGGATCCCGGGACGGCGAGGGTGACGGCGGCTGCCATGGCTCCGATTCCGGCCATGACGGACAGTGTCTTCTTGGTCCTCATCGTTCTTCTTTCGGCACTCGTTGTGGAGGTCAGGAACTCTGATACTTCGCCACGGAGCGCCGGGGTGAATAGAACGACAGTGCCTCGGCAGAAGGACGTCAGCGCCTCGGTTCAGGTGGACGGCGGTCGCAGGACGGCGGCCGTCACCTGGGTGAGGAGCCACTCGTTGGAACGCTCCAAGGACCAGCCGAAGACCTCGCGGGTGCGGAGCAGGCCGTTGAGGCCGTAGTAGTAGGTGATGATCCGGGTCGCCGACCGTGCGTCCACGCCGTCCCGCAAGGCGCCGATGTCCTCAAGGTGACGGCAGATCGCGGCGAGGCTGTGATGGTGCCGCTTGTGCGCGGTGGCCAGCACCGCCCTGGACTCGTCGTCGTGCGGTGCGACGTCGATGACCACCTGGATGACGTCGCCCCACTCCTCGGTGATGTGGAGATAGGCGGCGGCCAGGGCCCGCAGCACGAGGGAGGCGTCAGCGCCGGTGAGCGGCTCCCGCTGGTCCCGTTCGGCCATCGAGGCCCGCGTCCAGTCGTCCATGAGCGCCCGCAGCAGACCCTGTTTGCCGCCGCACTGCGCGTACACCGTCGCGGGCGAGACCCGGCTCAGCTTCGCGATCTCCTGGACCGTCGTCTGGAAGAAGCCCTTCTCCGCGAACAGCCGACGCGCCGCGTCGACGACGGCGGCCCTGGTCAGGGCGGGGTACTCGTCGCGGCGGGGGCGGACTGTGGTGCCATCCATACCGAGATGCTAGCGACCGGATCCAGGGCTTCGTCAGTAGAGATACCATCCAGTGAATAGAGTCTGACTCCAGCGGGCGCGGTGCCCGTTCGGTACGCGGCGCGCGGTGCCGCGCGGCCACACGACGAGACGCGGAGGGAACCGTGACGACCGGCAGGCGCACCACCCTGGAGACTGCCTGCCGCCGGCCGTGGCGTGCACCGATGTCGGCACCGTCCGAAAGACCGGCAACTCCGTGACATGGTGGGGGTGTTGTTCGCCGAAGCCGGCGTGAGCCGAGCCCTCGCCGACCTCCACCGCTCGTGCAGCCCCTCTCGGCAGCAGGCCTGTTCCCCTGGCCGCCGCCGGCTTCGAACCGGCCGATGACGTCACGGTCGAAGCCGCGCCCGCGCTCGTCGCCCCGTCCGTGACAGCCCTCCGCGACAGCCGTCCGGGCACACTCCGTCGTCCGCACAGCCGCACGGCCGCCCGACCGGCGCCGGTCGCGGTGGCGGTGGCGGCACGCGCACGAGCCGCCTCGTGAACCAGCGGCGGTTCCGGCGCATCGCATCAACCGACGTGACAAGTGCTCATACACAGTGATCCGTGTGATCGGATCGACGGTCGGCCTCGGCCGTGCAACGCCCGGAAAGGACACCAGTTGGAGGAGGGGCTGCGGTTCTCGGTGCTCGGTCCGGTCAGGGCGTGGCGCGGTGGGGCGGAGATCGAACTCGGTCCGCCCCAACAGCGGGCCGTGCTGGCGGTGTTGCTGTTGGCGGACGGTGCGCAGGTGCTGGCCGGCGGGCTGATCGACGCGGTGTGGGGAGTCAGCGCGCCGTCCTCGGCGGCGGGCATCCTGCGGACGTACGTCCACCGGCTGCGGAAGGTCCTGGAGCCGGACGGCGACCCCGCGTCCTCGGTGATCCGCTCCACCGGCAGCGGCTATCAACTGCGCCTGGGATCGGCGGAGTTGGATGTGGACGTGTTCCGGGACCGGACGGCGCGGGCCGCGCGGGCACGGGACGCGGGCGACACCGAAGGCGCGGTGGCACAGCTGCGGGACGCCCTCGGTCTGTGGCGGGGGGTGGCTCTGGCGGGCGTGCGCGGCGAGTACGCGCGGGCCCAGCGGCAGCGGCTGGAGGAGCTGCGGTGGTCCGCGGAGGCGGTCCGGCTGACGGCCGAACTCGCCCTGGGCGCTCACGGACAGGCGGCGGCGGAGCTGACCGCGCTGGTCGCGGAGCATCCGCTCGACGAGCGGTTCCGGGAGCTGCTGATGCTCGCCCTGTACCGCTCGGGGCGGCAGGCCGCGGCCCTGGCCACCTACCGTGAGGCGCAGTCGCTGCTCGCGGAGGAGCTGGGGGTGGATCCCGGTCCGGCACTCCAGTCGCTGTATCAGCGCGTGCTGCGGGCCGACATCGACCTCCTCGCCCCACCGCCCCCGACCCCGACCGCATCCGCACCCGCACCCGCACCCGCATCCGCATCCGCATCCGCCGAGCCGGTCGCTCCCGTTGAACCGTCCGTTCCCGCCGCTCCCCCTGCCGACACCGCCACCGTCCCGGCCCAACTGCCCGCCGCTCTGGCCGTGTTCGTGGGCCGGGAGGCGGAGTTGGCGGAGGTGGCCGCGCTGCCGCTGGGCTCCACGGTGGTGGTGAGTGCCGTCGCGGGGATGGCGGGTGTGGGCAAGACCGCGTTCGCCGTGCACTGGGCGCGGCAGGTCGCCGACCGCTTCCCGGACGGGCAGCTGTATCTGGACCTGCGGGGCTTCGACCCGGTCGGTCTGCCGGTCGCGCCGGGGCAGGCCCTGCGGTCGCTGCTGGAGTCCCTGGGCGCCGATGTGAACGGGCTGCCGCAGGACGTGGACCAGCTCTCCGCCCGGTACCGCACCCTGCTCAGCGGCAGACGGGTGCTCGTGCTGTTGGACAACGCCCGTGACGCCGCACAGGTACGGCCCCTGCTGCCCGGTACTCCCGGCTGCCTGGTGATCGTCACCAGCCGCAACCGGCTCGCCGGACTGGTCGCGATGGACGGTGCCCATCCCCTCCACCTCGACGTGCTCACGCTGGCGCAGGCCCGTGCGCTGCTCGCCCGGCGGCTCGGGCACCACCGGGTCGAGGCCGAGGCGCAGGCGGTCGAGGAGATCATCGCCCGGTGCGCCCGGCTGCCGCTGGCCCTGGCGGTCGTCGCCGCCCGGGTGGCGACCCGCTCCGCCATCTCGATGGCGGCCGTGGCGAAGGAACTCCGGGAGAGCGTCACCGGCCTGGACGTCCTGCGCGACCAGGACGCCGCGGCCGACGTCCGCGCCGTCTTCTCCTGGTCGTACCACGCCCTCACCACTGATGCCGCCCGTCTGTTCCGGCTGCTGGGGCTGCATCCCGGACCCGACATCACCCTGCCCGCGGCGGCCGGCCTGGCCGGCCTGAGCGCCGCGCACACCCAGCAACTGCTGTCGGAGCTGATCCAGGCCCACTTGGCCGACGAGACCGCGCCCGGCCGCTACGCCTCCCACGACCTGCTGCGCGCCTACGCCGCCGAACTCGCCGAGACCCTCGAACCACCCCAGGAGGTGGCGGCGGCCCGCCGCCGCATGTTCGACCACTACCTCCACACCGGCCACAACGCGGTCGCGCTGACCGGCACCGCACGCGTGCTGATCTCTCTCGCCCCGGCCGCCGACGGAGTGCGCGCCGAGGACTTCGCCGGGGACGCCGCGAAGGCGAACGCCTGGTTCGCCGCGGAGCAGGCCGTGCTCCTCGCGCTGGTCGAACAGGCCGCCGCCCATCACTTCGACGTCCACACCTGGCAACTCGCCTGGGCCATGGCGAGCCATCTGCACATCTGCGGGCTGTGGCGGGAGCAGGAGGCCGTGCACCGCGCGGCGCTGGACGCGGCGCTCCGGCTGGACGACCCGGTCGCCCAGGGCCACGCGCATCGGGGGCTCGGCGCCGCCGCCCCGGGGCTGGGCAACCTGGCCGACCGGCGCGGTCACGTCGAGCGTGCCGTAGAACTGTTCACCCGCGCCGGTGACATGGGTGCCTGTGCCGACGCCTACCGGACGCTCGCCTGGATCGTGGAGTTGCAGGGAGACCTGGAGGGCGCGCTCGCCGCCGCGCGGCGATCCCTCGCGCTGTACCGGTCCGTGTGCCGGGGCGCTGACGACAGCCGGGGGCAGCTCAGGATCGCGGCCGGGCTCAACGGGGTCGGCTGGAGCCTCATCCTCCTCGGCCAGTACCAACAGGCCCTCGACCACTGCCGGGAGGCGCTGGACCTGTATCGAAGGCTCGGGGACGACCTGACCGCGGCGCACATCCACGACAGCATCGGCCACGCCCAGTACCACCTCGGGCAGTACGAGGAGGCCGTCGCCAGTTTCCGCAGCGCCCTCGCGATCTGGCGGGAGACCATCGACGCCTCCTGGCTGACCGCGGACACCCTCATGGGCCTCGGGGACGCGTACCTCAGCCTCGGCCGGGCGGACGAGGCCCGCGCCGCGTGGCGGAAAGGACTGGACGTCGCGGAGCGGCTCGGCCACACCGACGCGGAGTCCTTCCGCACCAAGCTGCGGGGCCTCGACGAGTCGGGCGCTCCCTCGGCCTGTTCCCTCTGCCCGGCGCAGCCTTCGTGAGGCGCGGCGGGGTTGTTCAGCCGGCCGCGCGGCCCAGCAGTTCCACCTCGGCGATCGCCACCTGCTTGTTCGAGGCCGTGCCGTACGCGCTGCGCAGGATCATGTCGACCTGCACGGCGTCGCGCATCGAGGCGTCGACCACCTGGGGGCCGCCGTCCGCGAGTTGGTAGTGCGTCAGCGAGGTGCGGCCCGAGGAGTCGGTGATGAGCAGGTCGAAGCGCTGGGGGCGGGCCTCGGCGCCGAGGTCCGCGGAGCGCGTCGACACACCGGGCGTGATGATCATCTTCTGGAGGTCGACCGGTCGGCTGTAGTTCGCCTGGAGGTACTGGCCCGCGGAGTCGCCGGAGAAGCCGGTCCCCCACCAGGTGTTGCTGACGCCGTCGAACGCGGACTGCGCGGGGTGCGCGGCGTCGGAGTTGGACGCGCTCACCGCGGCGGGCGGGAGCGGGGCGGGGTCGGTGAAGTGGTCGCGTATCGCGTCGGCCGCGGCGGGGGTCAGGAACGCGGCACCCACCAGCGCGGCCACGACTCCCGCGGCGATCAGCACGCGCGCCCCGGACACGCGGGGCCGCCATCCCGCGAACCGTTCGCCCCGCCGCCGGGTCACCGTGGTCGTCCGCTGTCCGCCGCGGTCCAGCACAGCGCCGTCGTTCCGGCAGAACGTACGGTCCGGACGGTTGCGCACCCCGCACCGCCAGCAGGTGACGCCGCTCTCCTCCTCCGCCGTCGCGGCCCGCACGCTCGGCCGCCCGGGCTCGGGGCGGCCGGGCAGCACGGGGGCCACGTCCGGGGCGGCGGCCCCGGCCTCGGGCACGGGGACGAGGAGTGCCCTCGCCCGGGTCTCGCCACCGGCCGGCAGAGGGCGCTCCGGCTCACCGGGAGACACGGAGACCGCCGCCCCGGACGACGACGACGCCTCCGGCGTCGGGACCGGTGCCGCTCCCGCGCCGGCTGTCCCGCCGTCGGGACGACGTACCGCACCACCCGCCGACGGACGCGCGGCGCCTCCGGCGCGTTCCGCACGCGAGGCGAAGGTCGTCGGCAAGGTCCCGTCGGACCCGGACACGGGCCGCTGCCGACCCGGCCGCCCCTCCCCGGACGCGGGCGTGGGCGCGGGCGCGGGTGCCGATCCCCCTGACGTGGAACCCGAAGCGGTGGATTCGGGCGCGGAGGCCGGAGCCCGAGCCGCGTCCCAGTCCACCAGCGTCCCGCACACCTCGCAGAACGACTCCCCGCTTCCGGGGCCCGGGGTGCCGCACACCGGGCACAGCCCGTCGGCCGTAGGCTTCTCGCTCATCTCTTCTCAGTCCTCTCAGCCAACACCTCGACGGTGAAGGGCAGATGTGCCGGTCGGGCCGCGGCGACCAGATCTTCCAGGCGGCGGGCGTCGAACGCCGTGGGGTCGGGGACCCGTACGACGACCCGCAGTCCCGGGCGCGGGTCGCCCGGGAACGGGCCGCGCGGCCGGGCCGACCAGGCCGCGCCGCCGCTCTCCGTGATCTCGGCGGTGACGCCGAAGGCGAGGCGGATCGCGGTCGCGAGCCCGTACGCCGTGCCCCGGCGGCGGTGCAGCGCCATCGCCGTCCCGACCGCCTCGCGGCGCGCCAACTCCGTTGCCAGGCCGTCCAGTTCGGCTCCGATCCAGCTCCCGATCCAGTCCAGGAAGTGGACGGGCGCCAGCCCGGGGCGGAAGTACGCGTCCAGGCAGTCCAGCGTGTTCAGCACCGGGGCCTGCATGGTGTCCAGCCCGTCCGCGAACACCCCGGCGAAGCCGTCCTCGGCGTACACGCCCGGCAGTTGGTCCCGCAGCGGGCAGGGGGAGACGACAGGAGTGGTCATCGCTCCCCCACGACCCGGACACGGTGGTCGTACGGGAACAGCAGGGCGGACGCGGTCAGTTCGATACGGTCGGTCGGCTCGCCGCGGCGGCCCGTCAGCGGGTCCACGGAGTACAGCTCCACCTCGTCCACCAGCTCCACGCCCGGTACGCGCTGGAGCGCGGCGAAGATCTCCCCGGAGCGGAGCGGGCGGCCGAACGGCCATCCCGTGCCGTCCGCTCCGCCGCTCAGCGGGTCCAGGTAGGCGTACAGGGAGTCGAGCGCGGCGGCGCGCACCTCCTGTGCGGAGACGCTCCGGTAGGCGTGCAGGGTCGCCGTGACGGAGACGCCCTGGTAGTAGGGCGGGCCGACGGCGAGCCGAGTGCCCAGCGGACGGCGTTCGTCGAGATGACGGGTCACGCGCGCCAACAGCTCGTCCTCGGGGACGAGTTGCTCGAACCGCAGCCGCCCCCCGGGATCGGGCACGGCCCGGGGCACGACCAGAACCCGTACCGCTCCCTCCCCGTCCCGGTCCGACTCGGCGCCCAGACACACGATCCGCGCGGTCTCCGGGGCGGCCTGCCGGGCGAGTTCCTCGTAGTCCCGGGCGGTGACCGCCCGTTCCTGGGCCCGCAGCGCGATCGGCGCCCGGACCTTGGCCTCCTCGACGGTCTCCCCGTCGACCCCGCCGCGGGCGGCCTCACGGTTCTCGACCCGGGCGATGTACGGGATGGAGCTGCGCAGCACCCGCAGGCCGCGGCGCGAGACATTGCCGCCGCGACCGCCCCCGGCCCGGTAGCGCGCCGCGCGAACCACCGCGCCCTTGGCGGGCACGGCTCCGAACTGCCGCAGGCTGCCGTCCGGTTGACGCACGGAGGGGCCGAAGGCGATCTCTCCTGTCGTCGCGTCGACCGTGAGATGCCGGTCGGCCGGTCCCGAGGCCGCGAAGTCGGGGACGATCCGCCAGGGCCGCCAGCCGGTGTCGCCCTCCGCGACCTCGACCTCAAGCGGCGGGTCGTCGGCGACGATCGGCGCCTGTCCGAGCCGCATCCGCTGCGCGGGCGCGCCGGAGGACTCGCCGAGCCGTTCGTCGCGGATCTCGACCGCGTGCACGGCGCGGACGGTGCCGCCGATGGTGTAGGCAGTGGCGGACCGGATGGTGGGGGTGGCGGAGTAGAAGGGCTGGTTGTCGGCGGGCTTGAGGACCCGGCAGCGCAGCCAGCCCGCCTCGTGCTGCCCGAGCGGGGAGAGCGTGTGCCCGCCCGGCACGTGCAGGATCACCTCACCGGCCCGGTTGAGGCCGCCCGTGGTGTCCTCGTCCACCTCGCACGCCTCCCAGCCCGACGCGGTCCGCGCCTCCCAGGCGAGCGGCGGCTGACGGGGGTCCACTCCGACGCCGTCGACACGGCTGTCGAGGGCGAGCACGACCGCGCAGTCGGGGACGGCCGCGGACAGGCCGAAGAGCAGGACGTCCCCGGGCTGCGGTTTCGCGGCGAACGCGGGCACGTCGGTGGCTCCGAGGACGGCGCTCGTACGGTCCTGGGGGCTCCCCTTGTTCTCCTGGCGCAGCACGCGCCGCAGCGAGCACGGCGGCACGGTCAGGTCCCGTTCGGTGGTGAAGACGACCGCTTCCTGCGTCTCGGTGCGCTGGGTGGACACCTCGGTCCCGGCGGGCAGCAGGACGGGCTCCGGCTGGGCGGCCGACAGCCAGAAGGTGACGTCCGCGCGGGCCGCCGACGGCGGGAAGAGCGTCACCCCCAACAGGTCGAGGAAGGACAGATAGTTCTTGTCCGGGACCCGGTTGAGCCGGTAGACGAGCTGGTCGGTCATGTAGGCGACGGCCTCGACGAGGGTGATGCCGGGGTCGGAGACGTTGTGGTCGGTCCACTCCGGGGCGCGCCGCTGGATGTAGCGCTTCGCGTCGTCGACGAACTGCTGGAAGTGCCGGTCGTCGAGGTTGGGGGCGGGCAGGGCCATGGGGGGTCACACATCGCCTTCGCTGGACGGGATGACGTAGAAGGGGAAGACCAGGCTGCGCGGGTTGCTGGTGCCGCGGATCGCGTAGCGGACGTCGATCAGCAGCACCGCCGGGTCGTCCGGGGACGCGGTGACGGCGACCTCGGCGACCTCGATCCGGGGTTCCCAGCGGTCCAGGCTGGTCCGCACCTCGTAGCCGATGCGGCCGGCGGTCGCCTCGTTGACCGGCGCGAACACCAAGTCGTGGACGGCACAGCCGAATTCGGGACGCATCGGCCGCTCGCCCGGCGCGGTGGCGAGCACGAGCCGGATGGACTCCTCGATCTCGCGCTCGCGGCGGACCAGGGCGATCCCACCGGAGGCGTCGGTGTGCAGCGGGAACGCCCAGCCCGCGCCGACGAACTGCTCGCCCATCAGAACGGCACCCCGTTGGCCAGGGTGAGACCGGACAGCGTCACGGTCGCGGCGGTGACGGAGGCGTTGGCGGCCGAGGTCAGTGCCACCGGTCCGACCGCCTTGATGCTGGCGGTGCCGACCGCGTCGAGGCTCACCGCGCCGCCGGCGGCGAGTTCGACCTTGCCGCCGGCCTTGAGGTTCAGCGCGGCCCCGGCCGTGATGTTCACGGCCCGTCCCGCCGTGAGATTCAGATCCGCGCCCGCCTTCACGTCGACACCGCGCGCCCCCTGGATGGTGACGCTGCCGTCGCTGCGGACGGTCACGGTCGTACGGTTCTGGTCCAGATGCACGGTGAGCGCGCCGTCACCGGTCCGCAGCCGCACCCCGCGCGCCCTGCGCCCGTCGTCGAGCAGCTCCACGGCCTGGCCGCTGCGCGAGGCCAGACTCCGCCAGTTGACCGTGCCGCTGGTGGCGTCCACGGGCGGGCTGCCCTCCTTGATGCGGGGCAGCTTGTCGACACCGTTGTAGAGACCGGCCAGGACGTACGGGTGCTCCAACGAGCCGCGGTCGAAGGCGGCCAGCACCTCGTCGTTGACCTCGGGCAGGATCAGCCCGCCCCCGCGCACCCCGCCGAACTGAGCCACCCGGCACCAGTCGCTCTCATACGTGTCGGACAGCCAGGGGAACCGCAACTTCACCCGCCCCATCCTCAGCGGATCCTTGATGTTACTGACGACGGCGACGACGACCCCGGGCAGCGCGGGCGCCTCCCGGGGACCGGCCGCCAGCCCGTACAGCGAGCGGAACTGACGCCCGCTGACCTGCACCCACGTCGTGTACCGCTGCCGGGACGCGAAGACATGCCGTACACCCGTGACCGTGTACTTGCCCTCGAACGGCGCGCCCGCGCCATTGAGCGCCACCGCTACACCGGGCCGCAGTTCGGGATTGCCGTCGACGGCGATCTCCAACTCGGCGAAGGAGCCCGCCACATCGTCGGCCAGCGCCTCGGCGGCGTGCCGCACCTGCGCCTGGGTGGCGTACGGGACCCCCGTGGCGGTCAGCGAGGCCGCGCCGAACGGGGCGGCGACCTCGGCGGGCGTGGTCCCCGTCAGGATCTCCGCGCTCGCGGTGGCGCGCGCGTCGGCGGTCAACGGCCGCTTGGTCTGTACGTCCCACCCGCGCACCGAGACCGAGGGCACCTGCCCGGCGGCGGTGACGGAGACCCGGCTCTCCCCGGCGTTGACACCGAGCTCCAGGACGTACGGGCTCTGGGCGGCCGGAGTGGTGTCGGCGGGAGCGCCGGACGCCGTGCGCAGGGCGGTGAACTGGAGGCGGCCCTCCTCGTCGAAGTACAGCCGGACGTCGTTCTCGCGGGCCAGCCGGGACAGGAAGTCCCAGTCGGTGAGGTTGGGTTGAGTGGCCAGCTCGTACACGGTCGGAGTCGAGTCGACCGTCCCGACTCCGAGCCCGTTCTCGGTGGCGAGCCGGCGCACGATGTCGGCGGCCGTCATGTTCGGATACCCGGCGACCCTACGATTCCGCAGCAGCCGGTGACCGGGATCGTAACCGCGCACGATCAGCGACTTGCCCGTCCCGTCGGCATCGGCCTCCAGCGCGGTGACCTCGCCGGTGAGCAGCGGACGCCCCCGGGTCCCGTCCGTGAACGGGACCAACTCCGCCTTCGCTCCTACGGCGAGTGCCGGGAAGGTGCTCAGCAGATCGCGGGCCGGATCGCTGAACACGAGCCGGAAGGCGGCCGGCACGTTCACGCTCGCGTCGATCCAGGCGGAGACGAGCCGGCCGGCCACCGCGTCGGGCAGCGGGACCCCTTGGACCCGCACTTTCAGGACGGTCGTGTAGGACTTCGACGTCACGGTGTTCCCCCTGGTTCTGGTCCTGCTCCTGGTCCTCGTCGTACGTCGTCGGCCGACGGCAGCAGGAGTTCGCTGCCGGGCCGCAGCCGCATGGGGTCGTCGATGTCGTTCGCCTCGGCGATGACACGCCAGCGGGTGGCGTTGCCGTACTCCCGCCAGGCCAGGGCGGGCAGCGTGTCGCCCACGACCACCTGGTGCACCCGCCGCGCGCTCAACGCACCGGACGTGGGGTTCTGGCCCCTGACCGGTGTCGGTATCTCCTTGAGCGACAGCCGGCACGTGGCCCGCAGCGGCTCCCCGGTGGGGCTGAACAACGAGTAGGCGGCGCTCACGCTCTCCACGTACGCGGTGAACTGGACCGTGCTGAAACCGCCCCACGAGAAGCGGACCCACGGCGGGGACGGCCGGTTGGTCGGCAGACTCTGCGGATCCACCTCGCAGCAGGACAGCAACTGCTCGACCTTCTTGCGGACTTGGGGGCTGGTGGGGGTCGCCGAGGCGTCGAGGAAGACCTCGACGGACAGCGAGGCCGGATCGGCCCCGGAGAACTCCTGCTGCGCCCCGCGATCGAACCCGACGGCACGCTGCGCGTACCAGGAGGCCGACCGCGACAGCTCCAACTGCCCCGGGTTGAACTGGAATTCGACCTCCCCGATCCGCCCGCCCATGGTGCGGCTCGCCCCGCTCGGCGGATGGTGGATGGCCAACCGCGCCCGTACGAGGCTGCTGTTAGCGTTCGCGGGGGCCATCAGGTCCCCCTGGCATCGGTGAAACCGTGGTGGGCGATCTCCAACGTCTCCGTGGCGACACCGGGGTTGGCCGGGTCCATGCTCGGCCCCTGCCACCGCACGGGCAGCACCTCGATGAGCCCCCACTGCGCGACGACCGACCCGTCCGCGCGCAGCGCCGCGATCTGGCCGGTCGGCCGGGTGATCCCGGTCGCGATGGACGAGATCCACGCGGCGGCCTTCCCCGTGTCCGGGGTCAGCGGCCGGGTGAGCCGGATGGTCGAGTACGTCACCCGCGTCGGCAACTGCCACACGAACCCGTTGTTGCCCCCCTCTTCCCGCTGCTCCACCTGCACCTCGGAGGCGAGCCCCTCACAGCTGTTGAAGAGCCCGAGGTCCAGACCGTCGATGGAGAGCCGGAAGAAGACGGTGGAGGCGGGGTCCAGGGCGGTTGGCATGGGGCGGGTCCTCGGGGGTCGTGGCGATCGGTTGGTGGCGGTGGGCGTGGAGATTGGGGGGTGGTGGGGGTGGTGGGGGTGGTGGGGGTGGTCAGAGAGCGTCGCGGAGAAGGCCCAGGCGCTCGCGGTCGCCGCGGAGTTCGGAGCGCAGGAGGCGCGAAAGCGGGCCCAGGAGGGAGTGCGCGAGAGAGTCGAGGGCTTCGGGAGGCAGACTGTCGATGGCAGGGGCGGGGGCGGCCGGCGCGGATGCCTGGGGGGCGTGTGGCGCGCGGGGTGCGGAGGGCACAGGGGGTGCGGGGGGTGCGGGGGTTTGGCGTTGTACGGGAGGTAGTGGGAGTGGAGGTGGGGGCGGGGTCTGGGTGCGATGGATCGTGGGTGCGTTCGTAGGCGCGTTCGCGGGGGCGGGCTGGGTGGTCCCGGGTGTGGAAGGGCCGGTCGTAGGCGTGGCGGCGCGAGTGTCGTGGGCCCGCTGGAGCGCGGCTGCGTTCACGAACCAGGGCTGCGTGGTCCCTGGCCTGGACGGGCCGATCATCGGCGTGACTGTCCGGGCACCGCCGAGGGCCCGATGGTTGGCAGTGCTCGGGGCGGATCGGGTGATCGCGGCGCGGGAGTCCGCCGGGGTGGCCGGTGCCGGAATCTTCACTGACCGGTGCGCCAAGCGCGCGAGGGGTGTTCGCTGGAGCGGCGGGCGGCCAGACCGGGACCTGCGTGCGTACGGCGACGCCGTCGGGGCGGTTGCCAGTGCGAGGGCGGAGGGGGCCCTTGAGGTCGCCCCGTCGGCTTCTGTCAGCGGTGTGCCGCCGAAGCTGTAGGCCTTCTCGTTCGGCTCCGGCGCTGCGATGAGGAGTCCTGGGATGGATGGGGACAACTCGCTGTCGGACAACGGGCGCTGCTGGACGGTGGGTTGGGTGCGCCTCGCCTGTGGGGCCGCTGCCGCCGGGCCGCCGGCGGTGGTCCGACGTAGAGGAACCACGGCCTGGGCTGCCCCACCTTTCTGGGCTGCCTGGTTCACGGACGGCCCGGTCGTCGGCCGCCGCTGGGCGGACGGCGCCGCAGGCCGGTACCCGCCGACGACCGATGTCGCCGCAGCACCAGGCACGGGGGTGGCGCGGGATGCGACCGATGGTGCGGCCAATGCGGGTTCGATGCCGAAGTTCTCGGACCCCTCCGAGAAACGTGCGGAACCATGGCTCGCCGCCACCGCAACCGCGAACAGCCTTGCGGGCGCGGGAGTTTGAGTACGCGACGTGCTTTCCGGTGAGCGTTGCACCGCTGGGGACAGGATCGTCGTCATACGGGTGGCCGCCAAGGGGCGGATGGTTCGCGGGGAGCGCGGGCCGGGCGAGGGCAGTGTCACGCTCGGCACGTTGGGGCCGGTCACCGCTCGGGGAGTGGGTATGACAGGTGCTTCCGTCGTGGTGGACGGCGCGGGCGCGATGGGTGTCGTGGGTGGAGCCGGAGCAGGAGAAGTTCGAGCGGATGTCCCGGAACGGGTGGGAGACACAGGCGTGTTGGGATTCCTGACGTCAGGTCGGCCGGTCGGCTCGGCGAGTGCGCGGGACACAGTCGGCGTGGCGGTATGAGTGGTGGGTGCTGGGGTGCGCGCAGTGTCGGAGAGCGCGACTTCGATGCCGGGACTGTGGGGTTCGGTGAGGCCGGCAGGCGCCGTAGGTGTGGCCGCAGAGCCTCTGTTCCTGGAAGCGGCGGCGGAGTCCGGCTGAGAGGTCCTGCGACCACCGTCGTTCGCGGGCGCACGGCCGACACTCGGTCGTCGAGCAGAACGAGCAGCCTCGGGCCCGGGCTCGGGCCCGGCGGAACGTTGTGCCGTGGGAGCAGCGATCCGTGACGCATCCTTCGGCGTCCCCGGCTCTGCGGTACCGGGCACCATGGGCGGCGGAACGGTGGGACGACGCGGCGGACCAGGGGGTGGGCCCGCCGCGCCGAGTTCGGAGGGTGCGGACCTGCTCGCCTGATCCGCAACGTAGGTGGAAACGGGCCTGCCACTCCCGCCCAAGGAACCCGGACCGACGCCGAAGGCCGCCGCTTCACGGGCCGAGGGCTGAACAGCCGCAGTCTGAGCCGCACTTGGCGCGACCGACCGCGACACGGTGACCGCAGGGGCAGGTGACGGTGTCGGCCGCAGGGGCGCGCCGAGCCCGGAACGGCGGGAGGCCGGAGGAGCGCCTCCCAACTGGCCGTGGCCCTCGGCCTGGGCAGTCACCGCAGAGGCACCGGCAGGCAGCACGGGCACAGCGCCGGATTCCTCAGCTGGCGAGGCCAGCCGTGCGCCAAGTCCGCCTCGGGGTCGTGCAGTTCCGGTCGCGCCGAGCGCCCCGTTGGCAGACCTCGGAGGCCCCGAGTTCGCTTCTCCTACCGCTCCCTCAACCGCCCTCCGCCCCACCGCACTTGGGCCGATAGGGTCCGGCGCCATCGCAACCTCGGCGGATCGCGCCGCAGTTGATGCCACACCACCCGTGGTCGCCAATCGCCGGAGTGGGGTCACGGACGGCGCCGAAAGCAACCGCGGTCGCGCGGAGCGGGAGAAGGTGGTGCGTACCGCGCGCTGGGCCGATGGCCCTCGGGAGCCGGATTCCCCGTCGGGGGCCGAGAGTTCACCCGTCTCGTCGGGCGGGACGTCGAACCGATCGTTGAACGGATCGTTGTGCGGAACGATCGGTCCGCCGGTGCGGGGCTCGGCTCCGCGCCCCGCCTCGTCCAGGACCCGCATCCCCCCGCCGCCGGCCGCCACGATCCCTCCGGTGAACGCCGGATTCCCGTGGGTGGCCAGCGCGGCTGCGAAGTCCGGCGTGATCACGGGCGGCATCGCGCCCAGCACCCGCTGGACCGGAGCCGTAGAACGCCATGCCGGGCCGGGGGGACGGGACGGAGCCGGACCAGGCTCAGCCGACGACGTGCTCGGCGCGTCCGGGGCGGGGTCCGGCGCGGTGCCCCGCATCCGGCCCCGGACCCCGGCCAGGAATCCCGCCATGTCGGTTCACCTCTCCTCGTGGTTCAGCAGTGCCGCGGTCCGCTCGACGTATCTCCTGCGGTCCGCGTGTTCCAGGTCCAGCAACTCCCCCAGCCCCCAGCCGAGATGGAAGCCGAGGTACGCGACCTCCTCGTGCAGGCGGTCGGCCGCGTACGTCACGATTCCCCCAGGCGGCTCCCGGCCAGTTCCACTTCGAACGGCTCCGAGCAGTGCGGGCAGGACACCGCCGCGCGGGTGTGGCCCTCCGCGTTGATCTGCCGGTAGAAGTCCTGGAGGAACGCGAGGTCGGAGGCGAACATGTTCTCCACCACCCCGTCGTGCACCGAGGGGAGCGTGCCGAGGCGGGTGATGACGCGGCCGAGCAGGACCACCGACAGGTAGGCGGGGTTCTCCTGGACGCGCATGTCCCGCAGGGGGACGAGTTCGTCCCGGGCGGTGGACAGCCGCATCGTGCCGGAACGGTGGAGCGTCCCCGACTCGTCGACGTAGCCGCGCGGCAGTTCGAAGGCGAACTCCGTACGCAGTTCCGCACGCAGGTCGGTACGCGACTCCGTCCGCGACTCCGCCGCTGTGGAGACGGCAGGCGCGGGCGGCGGGGTCGGCGCGGAGCCGGCGGCAGGTGGCTCCGCCGTGGCAACGCCCCCCGCCCGCGCGGCCGTTCGCCTGATCACTCGATGACCAGCTCTTCGAAGACGATGGTCACCTGCTCGGTCAGCGCGGAGGTGTCCCCGGCCTTGACCCCGCTGGTCTCCACCTTGCTGCACCAGGCGTTGCGCATGTTGTAGCGCTTCACCGGGCTGTTCTGGTAGTCCATCATCATGATCGTCGCGTTCTTGCGCGCGGCGCCCATGTTGCCCGCGATGGAGTCGTTGATCCACGACGTGAACGCCGCCGACTCGGTCATCCCGCGCGTGACCGTGCACTCGCCGGCCTTCTTCACGCCGGGCATCTTCTTCGTGACGGGCTTGCCGTCCGCCGAGACCTGCTGGTACTCGATGACGTCCTGTTCGACGGAGAGGCCGCTGACCTCCTGGAGGTACTCGACCATGACGCCGTCGATCTGGAGGCCGAAGTTGTGTGAGGTGAGGGCGTCACCGGGCTGAAGGGACATGCGTGTTGGCTTCTCTTTCCGAAGTCGAGGGATCGGGAGAACCGATCAGAGAACCGATCAGAAAACCGATGAGAGAACTGGTCCGAAAACTGGTCGGGGAAGGCGGTCGGTCACGGGCGTCACTCGGACGATTCGCCCGTGCCGTCCGAGAACTGGGCCAGCCGGAACACCACGAACTCGGCGGGCTTGACCGGCGCGATGCCGACCTCGCACACCACGCGCCCGACGTCCACCGACTCCGGCGGGTTCGTCTCGGCGTCGCACTTGACGTAGAAGGCCTCTTCGGGGCGGGAGCCGAACAGGGCACCGGCCCGCCACTCGTTGACGAGGAAGGCCGACACGTTGCGGCGGATACGGGCCCACAGCGCCTCGTCGTTGGGCTCGAAGACGACCCACTGGGTGCCCGCGAGGATCGACTCCTCCAGGTAGTTGAAGTAGCGGCGGACGTTCAGGTAGCGCCAGGCCGGGTCGGAGGCGACCGTGCGCGCGCCCCACACGCGGATGCCGCGGCCGGGGAAGGCGCGGATGCAGTTGACGCCGATCGGGTTGAGCAGGTCCTGCTCGCCGCGGGTGATCTGGAGTTCCAGGTCGACCGCGCCGCGTACGACCTCGTTCGCGGGCGCCTTGTGGACCCCGCGTTCGGAGTCGTTGCGGGACCAGATGCCCGCCATGTGGCCGCTCGGCGGGACCAGGCGCTGCCGGCCGCCGGACGGGTCGAAGACCTTGATCCACGGGTAGTAGAGGGCGGCGTGCGCGGAGTCGTAGCCGGCCGTGTCCTGGCGCCAGTCGCGGATCTGCTGGGCGTTCATGCCCGGGGGCGGGTCCAGGATGGCCATCCGGTCGCCCATCAGCTCGCAGTGCGCGATCATCCCCAACTGGACGGCCTTGACGGCGTCGAGGTCGATGGCTCCGCGCTCGTAGGCGGCCATCAGGTCGGGGACGGCGACCATGGTGATCGCGTCCAGCGCCTCAAGGCCGCCGAACCCGGTCCGGTCGGCGGGGTCGCCGAGGAACTGGCCGCTGGTGAGGGCCTCCGGTGCCGGTGCCGTGGCCGGTGCGGACGCGGTCACCGCGGCCAGGCGTACCGCCCCGTTCGCGGGCCGCGCCAACTGGCCCGCGGGCGCGGCCTCTTCGACGGCGATCAGCTTGGAGCGCTGCTTGACCTGGGTGACGACGTAGTTGCGGTTGCTCTTCTTCGCCGAGACGTCGAAGGTCTCCAGGACCTTGTCGCCGTCCTTGACGGTGAGCGTGAACCGGTCGTCGGGTCCCTCGCCGGAGGTGTCGGAGACCTCGACGGCGGGGGCGTTCCCGAGGCCGGCGCCGTCCAGCGCCGAGACCTGGAAGGTGCCGAGGGTCGCCTCCCAGGCGGATGCCTCGATCGCCCGGCGGCTGCCGGAACCGGCCCCGACCCCAACCCCGGTCCCGGACGCGCCCGCGCCGCCGACCCGTACGACGTAGGCGGCCGTACCGCCGTTGTTGAAGTAGCCGTAGACCGCGTGGGCCAGCAGGAGGCCCTCGGTGAAGTCGCCGAAGGCGGCGGTGTATTGGGACCAGTTGGTCACCAGCATCGGTTCGTTCAGCGGCCCGGTCGGCGCCAGGCCCACGAAGGCGGCCACCGAGGTGCCCGCCCCTTCGATGGGGCGGGATCCACTGGCCACCTCCTCGACGTAGACGCCGGGGGAGAGATAGGTGGGCATGGTGGCTTCTCCTCGTATGACACTCGTATGGCATTCGTACGACAGCTGGGTGGTTGCGTGGGTCCAGGCTGGCGTGGGCGGGCCCGGCGGGAAACGGCCGCCCGGCAGGCTCTTGGGGCCGACCGTGATGGCCGTACGGCCAGTGCCGCAGGGGACATCGGGCCGGACCTGGCCCGTGGGACGCCCGGGGGACGGGGACGGCGGGGCGGCCGGTGGCCGTACGGCCGGTCGTCCGGCCACCGAACCGTGCCCGGCCGCTTCTGACGTGCGCGCGAGCCGGTTCCTACGGTGGCCGCGTGACCACCTTCGCCTTGCTCGAACCCGCCTCAGCCGCTGTCGATCCCGGATCGAGCGCGGTCGCGACCCTGCGGCTGCGCAACGACGGCGACACCGTCGAGGAGTACCGGCTCTCCGTCGTCGGCGACCCCGCCGAGTGGACCCGGGTCGCCCCCGACACGCTGCGGCTCTACCCCGGTGACGAGGGGTCGGCGGAGGTGGTGTTCACCCCGCCGCGCTCGGCGGGCACGACGGCCGGCACGGTCCGGTTCGGGGTCCTCGTGCATCCGCGCGAGAACCCGGAGCTGTCGAACGTGGCCGAAGGCGTCCTGACCGTCTCGGCGTTCGGTGAGATGCGGGCCGAGTTGCTGCCCGTCACCGTGCGCGGGCGGCTGTCCGGGCGGCCCCGGGTGGCGGTCGACAACCTTGGCAACTCGACGCTGTCGACCGGCATTTCGGGGAAAGACGACGAGGACGTGCTGACGTTCCGGCCCGTGCCCGAGCTGGTGCGGGTCGCGCAGGGGCGGACCCGGCTGGCCCGGGTCCGCATCCGGCCGAGCGGGGTGAAGCTGTTCGGCCGGCCGGAGCGGTATCCGTTCGCGCTGACCGTGACCCCCGCCGCGGAGGGGGACGCCCCCGCCCGGCCTGCCGCGTTCCCGGGCGCTGCCGGGGCGGTCCCGCCCGCCCAACTGCGCGGCACCTTCATCCGGGTGGCCCTGTTCCCGAAGTGGCTGCTCGTGCTGCTGGGGCTGCTGCTGGCCGCGGCCGGGGTGTTCGCCGCGCTGTGGTTCGTTCCGCGGCCCTCGCTCGTCTCGAACGCGGTGGTCCGGCAGCAGTCGGCCGCCGCGCCGGCCGCCGCCGCGCTGCCGGCCGCGCCCGCGTCCCAGGCGCCACCGCCCGCGCCCAGCCCGTCGGCCGCCGCCTCCTCCTCACCCCCACCCTCGCCCTCACCCTCGCCGTCCGCCTCTCAGTCCGAGGAACAGCAGCAGAGCGGCGGCCAGGACCAGGGCGGCGGGCAGCAGGCCACGGACCAGGCGGGCAACAAAGTGGTGACCATCCGCAGTGTCCAGAACGGCAAGGACCTCACCGTCCAGGACGGCGGCACCGGCGACGGCACCCCGGTCGTGGTCTCCGACTGGACGGACAAGCAGCAGGGACTCAACCAGTTCTGGGCCCAACTCCCGTTCTCCGACGGCACGGTGGCCCTCACCCCCGGCAACTCGCCGGACAGCGTCCTCGACAAGACCGACGGTCAGCCGCAGGTGCGGATCCGTACCGTCCAGGGCGGCGACACCGCCGTACGCCAGGGCCAGGTGCCCGCGCTCCAGCGCTGGCGGCTGCAACCGGTGTCGGACGGCGTGGTGACGATCGTCAACGCGCAGACCGGCGAGTGCCTGACCAACACCGGCGACAACGCCCAGGTCCAGGCCCTGGCCTGCGACGACCGCTTCGCCTCCCTCCAGCAGTGGCGGCTCGGGGACTCCTGAGCACCGCAGCCCGACAGAAAGGCGGGTCGCCGTGCGCCCCCGCGTCCAGCCCCCCAGGCCCGAGAAGGCCGAGCCCCGGCCGCCGTCCCGGGTGCCCGACTCCCGTACGGAACAAGGCGGTTCACCGGGTGCGCTCTCCCCCGCGCACGTGGCGCAGCTGCAACGGACCGCCGGGAACGCGGCCGTCCTGCGCGCGGTCGAGGAGGCCCGGCATACGCACGGGGCCGGCTGCGGGCACGCCTCCCCCGCCCAGTCCTCCCCCGTCCAGCGCTCCTCCGTCCAGCGCTCCTCCGTCCCCGAAGTGCTCCGCGCGCCCGGCCGTCCGCTGGACGCCCCGGTCCGCGCCGAGATGGAGGCCCGCCTCGGCGCCGACTTCTCCGACGTACGGCTGCACACCGGCCCCACCGCCCGGCGTTCGGCGGCGGAGATCGGGGCCCGCGCCTACACCTCCGGCAGCCATGTCGTGCTCGGCGCGGGCGGCGGCGACCGGCACACCCTCGCCCATGAGCTGACCCATGTGATCCAGCAGCGCTCCGGCCCCGTCGCGGGCACGGACGACGGCACCGGGCTGCGGGTGTCCGACCCGTCCGACCGGTTCGAACGGGCCGCGGAGGCGGGCGCGACCCGCGCCCTGGCCGGTCCCGTTCCCGGTCCCGTTCGCGACGGCGCCGTGTCAAGAGGGCGTGGTGACGTGGCCGCCGTCCAGCGGGTGTCGCTCGGCGAGGTGGCCGAGAAGGTCGCGGATCTCGCGCCCGCCGGAGACGCGAACAACCAGTTCACCGGGGCGTCGGTCGCCGGCGGCTACAAGGATCCGAACGCCGCCACGAACGCCGCGCAGTACGGCGGTGTCGTGGGTTCCGCGTTCGGTGTGGCCACTTCGTCGGCGGGGGTGCTGGCCCAGGCCGCCAACGTCGTCCGGGCGCGCAAGGGGATGCGGGGCGCCACCCCGGGCACCGCCGCGTACCACGTGTACGACCGCGAGGTGAAGGCCGGCGGGGCGGGGACGGCCGAGCAGGGGCTGGGTTTCGTCAGTACCTCCACCGGTCTGGCCGCTGCCGTGATGAACCTCAGGGGGGTGGCCCAGGAGGTCGCGGGCGGGGTGGGCGCCGCCTCTTCCGGGGCCGGGTTGCTCGCCGGTCTGGTGCAGAGCGTCCGCTTCATCAGGAAGGCGGACAAGGCCCGGAGGCGGCTGGACGCGTTGCGGACGCTCATGGCCGACGAGAACGCGCCCGGGCAGGCGCTGGAGGCCGCGAACCGCGAGGTGGCGGAGCTGGAGCGGGCCGTGCTGGAGGGCCGGGCCGATGTGGAGCAGTGGCATCGCGACTTCCAGAGCGAACTGCGCAAGCAGGCGGAGGGCCGGTTGAACGGGGCGGACGTCGACCACTCCCGGCTCGTGCAGATGCTGGGGCTGGAACCCAGGATCAAGGAGATCGAGGCGGAACTGCTGGGGAACGAGGCGGAGTTGGCAGCCGCGAGGCTCCGGCAGCAGGAGCGGCAGGACGTCTCGGAGAAGATGGAGAGCGCCCTGCGGACGCAGACGGAGAAGGTCCGGCACTACAACGAGGGCGCACCGGCCGATGTGTCCCTGCGTGAGATCCAGGAGTACGCCGCCGGGAAGAACAGTCGCGGTGTGACCGTGAAGGCCATCGGCGCCGTCGCCGCTCTGCTGGGTGTCGGCGGGTCCGTGGCCGCGCTGGTCGCCGGGGCCGCCCTCGCCGCCGGTGTCGCGGCCGGGGCCGGTGTGCTGGTCGCGACCCCGGTCGGCTGGGCCCTCGCGGGCGCCGCCGCGACGGTGGCCCTCGGTGTCGCCGGCTGGAAGACCTGGCGGTTCTTCCAGCACCGCTGGGAGCAGAGCGCGGCCCAGGGCGGCACACAGGGCCCTGCCCCCACGCTGGGCGCACGGCTCCGGGACACGCTGGCCTTCTGGAAGAAGTCCGGTCCCAACGAGCGGAACCAGTACGCCGCCGCGCTCTACGAGATGGCGCGTGACGAGACACAGGCCGAACGCGCCGGGGAGGCGCGTCGGACCCTGGTCGCTCTCGGTCTGGACTGGGCGGAGCTGAACGGTGATCCGGAGCGCGGCACCAAGCTCATCGCCGCCAAGTTCGCCTCCACCGCGTAGAACCCTCCGGAGCCCGAACCGGGGCGCGGACTCTACGAGTTGTCGTCGCGGCCGACGATCAGCCGCCCGGCCTTCCGGTACTCCCGGACCGCGCCGGTCAGCAGGTCGTCGGTCGTGACGCGGCCGTCCCGGCCGGCCGCGGCGTAGGCGGCGGTGACCACCGCGCCCCGGATCGAGCCGCCGGCCAGCGTGAAGTCCCGCGCGCACGGGCCGGGATCGACGTCCTCGGCGCAGGGCACCCGGGCGAGGCTCTGCCACCACAGGGCCAGGCGCTGGTCGGCGTCGGGGAAGGGGAAGTCGACCACCAGGTCGAGACGGCGGGTGAAGGCGTCGTCGATGTTGGCGCGAAGGTTGGTGGTGAGGACGGCGATTCCGTCGAAGGACTCAAGTCGCTGCAACAGGTAGGCGCTCTCCAGGTTGGCGTAGCGGTCGCTCGCCTCCTTCACCTCGGAGCGCTTGCCGAACACCGCGTCGGCCTCGTCGAAGAGGAGCACGGCGTCGGTGCGGTCCGCGTCGGCGAAGATCCGTTCGAGGTTCTTCTCGGTCTCGCCGACGTACTTGTCGACTACGGCGGACAGCTCCACCACGTACAGGTCCACGCCCAGTTCGCCGGCGAGGACTTCCGCCGCGAGGGTCTTCCCGGTCCCGGACTCGCCGGCGAACAGGGCGACCACTCCATGGCCGCGTCCGCCGCCAGCCCGCAGCCCCCACCGGCCGAGCACGCGCTCGCGCTGCCGGGCACGGACCACCAACTCCTCCAGCAGTGCGCGCGGTTCGGCCGGCAGCACCAGGTCCGTCCAGCCGACCGCGGGTGTCACCCGGCGCGCGTGCCGGTCCAGCGCGGGCGCCGACTGCTGGCGGGCGCCCCGCTGCACATGGGCGGCGGTCAGCGGCCCGCCGTCCAGCACGGCGAGCGTCCGCGCCGACCGGGCCGCGCGGCGGATCTGTTCGGGGGCGAGCCGGTACGGCGCCACGGCCGCCGCCAGGTCGAACCCCTCGGCGTCCGCGCCCAGTTGGGCCGTCCAGAGCGGGCCGGTGTCGTCGGCGCCGGGCGGTGCGTCGAGGCAGAGCACATCACCGTCGGCGGACCAGCGGGGGTCGAAGGGCGCGCTGCCGAACAGCACCACGGGTACGGCTCCCGGCGACTCCAGGGCCCGTACCAGTGCGCCCGCCTGCTCCGTCTGCTCCGGCATCGGCCCGACCACGAGACCCGCCCCGCGCAGTCGCGCCTCCCGCAGCAGGACGGGCACCAACTGCCGGTCCCCGTACGCCGGGTCGTGACGCAGCACCGGAAGACCGGCCGCCGCGAGCGCCTCCGCGGCCGTCCCGGACTCCGTGCCGCGCCCCTTGAGGTAGACGGTGGCGGGGCGGGCGGCGAGGAGCGCGCCGAGCCGGGACACGAAGGGGCTCGCGGCGGTCTCCCCCGTCAACAGCTCGACCACGCCCAGGAGTTCACCGTCGAGGCGGGTGTCCCCCAGCAGATAAGCGATCACCCGCTCCGGCACCCGCAACGCCCGCCCCGGCAACGGCCGTTCGGCGTCCTCCAGGGTCAGCAGGCCGGCGGCCGACAGCGGGGCCCCGGGATGGAAGCGGGCCCGCGCCGCCGGGTCGTGCGGTGCGAGCCCGGCCAGTTCGAGGGCGAGGGCCACACTGGCGCGCCGGCGTCCGACGTCGTCGTTGAGGTAGCCGTACAGGGGCTCAAAGTCCCGGTCCACGTCCGGTGCCAGGGCAGCGAGGAGGATGTGCGTGTCCAGGGGCGTGAGCCCGAACCCGGTGGCCAACTCGCCCAGCGCGTCGTCCGGTTCGGCTCCCCCGTACGCGTCGTCGAGCCGTACGGGTGCCCGCTCGGGCCCGTGCAACAGGTGCTCGACCCGTTCGGGCGACACGTACAGTCCGCGCAGCGGATCGTCCGCCGACGGGTCGTGGGCGCCGCGGGCGTCGGTCAGGGCGCTCACGCGTTCCTTCAGCAGCCCGAGCCGCTTCAGCAGGGCGTCGCTCACCGCGGCTCCCGTCGTCGGGCCGGAACCGTCGAACTGCCTTCGGCCGGGCGGCCGTCGGCAATGCCGTGCGGGTGGGCGATGTCGTGCAGGTGGGCGACGGCGGGTTCCAGGACCGGCGGTGCCACCGTGTAGTCCGGCGAGACCGGCACCGGCGCGATCACCACGACGTCCAGCGAGGGCTTGAGTTCGCCGCCGAGCGCCGACCAGATGTCGGCGATGGAGCGGGACTCGGCCGGCGGCACCCCGACCGTGAGCGGGATCGCCGCGCCCAGGGCGAGCAGGGTGGAGCCCTCCAAGTGCTCGGCGGGCAGCACCTCGTAGGGCAGCAGTCCGGCGAGGACGGCGGACAGCAGCCGGTGTTCGTCCTCCGTGCGCTTGGTCCAGGCCGTGACCAGGTACGACAGCCGGAACCAGCGCGGCGGCTGGCGGCGCTCGGTCACCGTGCCGGCCGCGTCGCGCAACGCCATCGCGCCGCGCTCCCGGCGGGCCACCTCCTCACGGATGTCGTACAGATAGGCGTCCACGGTGGGCGCGTTGCGGCGGGCGGCCCAGTCGCGGGTGGGCGCGTCGAAGACGACCTCGGCCACGCCCGCGGGCAGCGCGCGGGCGCGCAGCAGCCGTCGCAGGGCCTCGTCGATCTCGTGGATCACCGATGGTTCTCCGGTCCGTCGTGGCGCGGGCGCCGAGGCGGCCTCACAGGTATCCCTCCCGCAGCGCGAACGCCACCGCGTGGGCCCGGTTGCGCAGCTGCATCCGGGTCATCAGGCCGTGCAGGATGTTCTTCACGGTCCGCTCCGAGTAGGCGAGCTTGCCCGCGATCTGCCGGTTCTCCAGCCCTTCGGCCACGAACCGCAGCACCTCCACCTCCCGGTCGGCGAGGCCGGTGACCGAGGTCACCACGGAGCTGCCCGAGCCGTGCCGTCCGAGCTGGACGAGCAGCCGGTTGAGCAGGTCGGGCGGGACCTCGCTGTCGCCGCGCGCGGCGGACCGTACGGCCTGCTCCAGCCGTTCGGCGGTGGCCTGGTGGCGCCATACGAAGGTGTGCACTCCGCAGGCGACCGCGGTCAGCAACTCCCGCTCGCGCAGCCCGTCGACGACCAGGACGACCTGGCGGGACTCGCCGCGGACCAGTCGGCGCAGCGCCGTGGTGGCCGACGCGTCGATGCGGTCGGCGAGTACGACGGCCACGGAGCGGCGGCCGACGGCCCGCATGGACCGTTCCAGGACCTCGATGTCCGGGTGGCCCCGCAGGCAACTGGTGACGCCGGCCCTCGACAGCGGGTCGTCGGCGTGCACGGTCACGGTGATCAGCTTCGTCGTCATGGATGTCTCCCCCCATGGGGTGCGGGCCCGGGACGCGGGCGTGTGCCCCGCGTCCCGGGCCCGGCCGGGCCGGTCAGTAGTCGCTGTCCTTGGCCTTCCGGCCGTCCGGTGCCACGGCGAACCAGGTGCCGCCGACGCCCTCGCCGCTGGTCTCGCCGGCCGCGGTGTCCTTGGAGAACCGGTAGACGGGCCAGCCGCCGATGGTCACCTGGTTGGTGCCGTCGGGCCGCTGGACCGTGGAGATCTTGTCCCGGTCCAATCCCTGGAAGACGATCTTGTCGTTGGCGAGGACCGGCGGCCAGGTCACCGCGCAGGCGCCCACGCAGGTCGCCTTGGACGGGTCCGGGGAGTCCGGGTCGAACCGGTAGAGCGTGAAGCCCTCGCCGTCCACGACGGTCGCGCCGAGCTTGTCGTTGTGGCCGAGCTGCACGGTGGCGGGCCAGTAGCCGCCGGACGGATTCGTCGACTGCGAGGGCTGGGCGGCCTGTGAGCCCTGTGCGGCCGGCGCCCCGCTCGCGCCGGTGCTGGATGCGGCGGCGGGCGGCACGGAGGCCGCCGAGACCGCCGCCGGACTGCCGGAGCCGCCGCATCCGGAGAGCAGCAGGACGCCACTGAGCGCGGCGACCATGCCGAAAGATGCGTAGGAACGCGTCATTACTTATCCCTTGGTGTTGTTCACGTGTTGAAGGGCGAGAACGCCCGGGAGGCCGCACTGTGGTGGTCCGGCGCGTCGGGGCGCCGAACACGAGCGGGAGGCACATCGGGGGGTCCCGTGCCGAGCGGCCACGGCGTGTGCCAAGTTAGGGAGCCCCGCTTGACGACGAGTGAGGGAACGGTGAACCGGCGAGCGGCGAGTGGACAGCTTGTGGACCGCTCCATCGGTTCCGGTCCATTGCCAGTGGTCCAACGGCACCGGTCCATCGGTTCCGGTCCGGTGGGTCCCGGCCCGTCGCCTCCCGCGCGGCCGACCGCAGTCGGCTCGCCCGCGACGGCGGCATGGTGGCGCGGACCGTCTCGCGGACCAGGTCGTGCGCGAACCGGAACGAGAACGGGTCGTCCGGACCCGGCTCCAGGATGCCGAGGGCGGTGAGCGGCTCCAGGTGTTCGAGACAGCTCTCGGCGTCGGCCCCCACCACCCGCGCGAGCAGGCCGAGTTCGACGTCCGGGCCGATCAGCGCGGCGGCCTGGACCAGGTCCCTGGTGTCGCTGTCGAGGCAGGCCATCCGGTCCAGTACGACGTCCCGCACCGTGGTCGGCACCCCGGCGCGGGCCGCGGTGGCGTCCGTGAGCGCACCGCCGTCGGCGAGCAGCCGGATCAGTTCCCGTGCGAGGAACGGGTTGCCGGCGGTGCGTGCGTGGAGGGTGCGGGCGGCGTCGGGGACGGTGGCCCGGCCCGTCTCGTGGCGGACCAGTTCGGCCACGGCGTCCGGGGTGATCGGGCCGAGCCGGAACCGGCGGTGGCCGGAGGTCCGGCTGACCGCGGCGAGGGTGCGGGACAGCCGTGGGCCGGGTGCCGGTGCCCGGTCGCGCAGCGCGCCGAGGAGCACGGTGCCGCCCGGCAGCCGGGCGGCCACATGCCCGAACAACTCCAGCGAGGCGCCGTCCGCCCACTGGAGGTCGTCGATCACCAGGACCACCGGCCGCTCGGCCGCGGCCTCCCCCAGGACGGCGACCACGCGCTCGAACAGGCGGAAGCGGACGCCGCCCTCGGGTAATACCGTTGCCGTGAACTCGTCGCCGGGCGGCTCGACGAGCCGCCCGAGTTCGCCTTGCAGCCACTTCTCCCGGGCGACGGACGGCAGTGCGTCGACGAGCGCGCCGATCGCCTGCGCCCACGGCCACATCGGGGGCGTTCCCTCGCCGTTGAGGCAGCGGCCCCGGACGACGAGTGCCCCGCGTCGGGCGGCCTCGGCGGCGGCCTCCTCCAGCAGGTGGGTCTTGCCCACGCCCGGCTCGCCCTGGACGATGCCGACAGCCGTGCCACCGGTGAAGGCCGGTTCCATGGTCCGCCGCAGCGCCGCGAGTTCCTTGGTCCGGCCGACCAGCGCGCCGGCCGTACCCGCCGACGGGCAGCCGACGCGGCTGTCCGTGTCCGTGTCCATGCCCATGTCCGGGTACGGGTGCGAGCGCGGGTCCGGCTCCGTCGCGGTCGCCGGTGGCGGGGTGCGTGTCAGTACCTGCCGGTGGGCCGCCAGCAATGTCGGACCGGGGTCGACGCCGAGGTCTTCGACGAGACGGGCCCGGACCGCGCCGAACACGGACAGCGCCTCCGCCTGCCGGCCGGCGGCGGCCAGAGCGCGGACGAGACCGGCCTGGACCGGTTCGTGCAGAGGAGCCATCGACGCGGCCAGCTGCAACGCGGGCAGCACCCGCTCGGGCCGGGGCAGCGACACCGCGAGGTCGGCCGCCGCCACGCACGCCTCGTACAACTCGGCGTCGAGGGCGGCGAAGACGGACGTCATGGTGCGCCCGTGGGCCAGACCGTCGCCCGCTGGACCGCGCCAAAGCCCCAGCCCCCGCACGTAGTGGTCGAGGGCGGCCTCGTACCGCCGCTGCGCGCGGGCCGCCTCGGCCCTCACCACGTGTTCGCGGAAGACCGCCAGGTCGAGCGTGCCGGGGGCGACGGTGAACAGGTAGCCGTTGCCGCGGCGCAGGATGAACGAACCGACGCCGCGGACGGGGAGCCCGGGCTCCAGCAGGCGCCGCAGGACTCCGACGTACTTGTGGATGACGTTCAGGGCGCTGGCCGGTACGTCGTCGTCCCAGATCAGGTCGATGAGTTCGGGGGCGCTGATCGGCTTGCCCGCACGGGCCAGGAGAAGAGCGAGCACGCGGGTCTGCTGCCGCGGTCCGGGGTCCAGTTCGACACCGCCGTGCCAGATCCGCGGCGGACCGAGGATCTGGAGCCGCAGCGAAGCGTCTTCGGCCGGCCGTCCGTCGCCGGACGGGATGGAACGAGTTGGTACCGCCACGCCTGCAACTCCCGATCATCGGTGCAGGCCCGGTGCTCACGGGTGTGATGGCGTACCTACCGGACAGGAACGGTGCGGGCGCTGCGCGGCCAAGACAACCGGCCGGGTGTCTACGGCACGTCTACTTCCGCTCCACGGACCGTTGACGCGTGTCGCACCCGCCGTCCGTCGTCCGTCGTCGGCTCGGGAACCTACCCATTCCCCGCCGACTCGGCATCCACAAAGCTTCCACTTTCCGTCAATCGATTCTCCGTACCGTCGGCCGGAGAACACGAATCGCATCCGTGAGATGTCACCCGACTGCGAATGGATCCAGGAATGGCATTGTCGACCGCACCGGCCATCGGCGGGCTGCACCACTTCGCTTTCACCGTCCGCGATCTCCAGGCCAGTATCGCCTGGTACCAGAACGTGTTCCAGGCCGAATTGGTGGACGGGGATCTGCCGCACTACGGCCGCGAGTGGACGGGGTTCGCGCGGCTGCTCATCGAGCCGCGTACCGGACTGGCCATCGGCCTGCACCACAACGAGAAGAACCAGGGCGAGGAGTTCGACGAGATCCGTACCGGACTCGACCACATCGCGCTGCGCGTGGAGGGACGGGAAGGGCTGGAGGCGTGGGCGGACTGGCTGGACGCTCTCGGCGTCGCGCACTCCGGAATCCAGAGCAAGAAGGAGCCGTTCGTCTTCTCGACCCTTGTCTTCCGGGACCCGGACAACATCCAGTTGGAATGCGTGGCCCTCGACGTCTGAGGAGCGGATTCCGCCGACACATTCCTAACTCACCACATCTGAAGGCGAGATACAGAGATGACCGAATTCACGACTGCGGACGGCGTGCGGATCTTCTACAAGGACTGGGGAAACGGACAGCCGATCGTCTTCAGCCACGGCTGGCCGCTCTCGTCCGACGACTGGGACGCGCAGCTGCTGTTCTTCCTCCGCCAGGGGTTCCGGGTGATCGCCCACGACCGGCGCGGCCACGGCCGTTCGGCCCAGACGGACACCGGCAACGACATGAACCACTACGCCGACGACCTGGCCGCCCTCACCGCGCACCTGGACCTCCGCGACGCGGTCCACGTCGGGCACTCGGCCGGTGGCGGCGAGGTGGCGCGCTACATCGGCCGGCACGGCGAGAGCCGCGTCGCCAAGGTCGCGCTGATCGCCGCCGTGACCCCGTCGGTGATCCAGACCGCCGACAACCCGGCCGGCGTCCCGAGGGCGGCCTTCGAAGGACTTCAGGCCCAACTGGCCGCGAACCGCAGTGAGTTCTACCGTGCGGTGCCGTCGGGCCCGTTCTACAACTTCGACCAGCCGGGCGTCGAGCCGTCCGAGGCGGTCGTGGCCAACTGGTGGCGGCAGGGCATGATGGGCGGCGCCAAGGGCCAGTACGAATGCGTCGACGCGTTCATCCACGAGGACTACACCGAGGACCTGAAGAAGATCACCGTCCCGGTCCTGGTCATGAACGGTGACGCCGACCAGATCGTGCCCTACGCCACGTCGGGCCCGCGCGCGGTGGAACTCGTCGAGAACGGCGAACTGCGGACGTACGCGGGTCTGCCGCACGGCATGCCGACGACCCACGCGGACGTCATCAACAAGGACCTGCTGGCGTTCGTCCAGTCCTGATCCCTTTTCCACGCGGAAGGAGTCAAGTCCCCATGGGGAACGCGAACTTGCGGAACGTCCTCGTCACGGGAGCCGGTACCGGTTTCGGCTACGAGACGGCCATGCGCCTGGCGGAGAAGGGGTTCGACGTCATCGCCGCCGTCGAGATCTGGGCCCAGGTGCAGACCCTCAAATGGCGTGCGGCCGAGCGCGGGGTCAAGCTGCGGGTGGAGAAACTCGACGTGACCGACGCGGGCGACCGCCGTAAGGCGCTCGGCTGGGGCGTGGAGATCCTGGTGAACAACGCCGGTGTCGGCGAGGGCGGTTCGACGGTCGACATCCCCGAGGCGAACATCCGGAACCAGTTCGAGGTCAACGTCACGGGACCGCTCCTGCTCACCCAGGGCATCGCGAAGCAGATGGCCGGGCGGCGGGCCGGCCGTATCGTCTGGGTCTCCTCGCGCGAGGGCCTGAACGTCAATCCCTTCACCGGGATCTACGCCGCGTCCAAGCACGCGGTCGAGGCGATCGCCGAGACCATGGCCTACGAATTGCAGGAGTACGGCGTCGAGGTCGCGACGGTCAACCCTGGACCGTTCCTGACCGGCTTCAACGACCGTATGTTCCAGACCTGGGAGAGCTGGCCGGACGACGCGTCGGAGCGTCTCTTCGACCACTCCGAACTCGCCTTTCCCCGGGCCCAGTTCGACCCGGAGGCCGTCTACGTGACGCTGACGGCCGTCGCCGCCGGAGAAGTCGACAGCTTCCGCAACCTGGAGCCGAAGTCGATGATCGAGGAGACCCGGAGCCTCCAGGAGGTGCCGTGGAGGCGGAAGGTCACGGACGGCTCGGGGACGCGGCACCCGGCCATCCAGCGGTCGTACGACATGGACCCGGAGACGCCGGTATCGGGCTGAGGACTCCCCCCACCGTTTCGGAGGAACGCCATGCCTATCAAGCCAACCGTCCTACAGGACCCCTATCGCAATCGTGGCACCGCCTTCTCGCCGGCGGAGCGCGCGGAACTCGGGATCGTCGGCCGGCTGCCGGCGACGGTGGAGACACTGGACGAGCAGGCCGCCCGCGCGTACGCCCAACTCCGCGACCAGCCCTCCGACTTGCACAAGTACGTCTATCTCAACCGGGTCCTCAACCAGAACCAGGTGCTCTACTACAAGCTCCTGGGCGACCATCTCGCCGAACTGCTGCCGGTGGTGTACGACCCGACCGTGGGCGACGCCGTCGAGCAGTGGTCCACCGACTTCCGCGACTCACGGGCGGTCTACCTGTCGATCGACCGGCCGGAGGAGGTACGGGTCTCCTTCGCGTCGCTCGGGCTGGGCGCCGAGGACGTCGACCTGATCGTGGTGTCCGACGCGCAGGCGATTCTCGGCATCGGCGACTGGGGCGTGAACGGAACCGACATCTCCATCGGGAAGCTCGCCGTCTACACGGCCGCCGCCGGCATCGACCCCGCCCGTGTCATCGCCGTCAACCTGGACGTCGGCACGGACAACGAACAACTCCTCAACGACCCGCGCTACCTCGGGAACCGCCATGCGCGGGTGACCGGCGCGCGCTACGACGAGTTCATCGGCCGCTATCTGAGGACGGCCGCGGAGCTCTTCCCGCACGCGCTGCTGCACTTCGAGGACTTCGGACCGTCGAACGCGCGGCGGATCCTGGTGGAGAACGCCGGCACGTACCGGATCTTCAACGACGACATGCAGGGCACCGGGGCCATCGTCATGGCCTCCGTGCTCTCCGCCCTGAAGGTGACCGGACAGCGCTGGGCCGAGCAGCGGCTCGTGGTCTTCGGCGCCGGCACCGCGGGGACCGGCATGGCCGACCAGATCCACGCGGCGATGCTGCGCGACGGTGCGACACCCGAGCAGGCGAGGAACAACATCTGGCTCGTCGACGTCCACGGCCTGGTGACCGACGACATGGACCAACTGCCGGACTACCAGCGGGTCTACGCACGGTCCGCGGCCGAGGTCGGCTCCTGGGCCGACGGTGACACCGGCCTGCTCGCCACGGTCGAGCACGTCCGGCCCACCATCCTCATCGGCACCTCCACCGCCCACAACGCGTTCACCGAGGACGTCGTCCGGGCCCTGGCACGCGGGGTGGAACGGCCGGTCCTGCTGCCGTTGTCCAACCCCACCAGCCGTATCGAGGTCATGCCGTCCGACGCGGTGCCCTGGTCCGAGGGCCGGGCGCTGATCGCCGTGGGCGTCCCGGTGCCGCCGGTGGAGTACAAGGGCGTCACCTACACGATCGGGCAGGCCAACAACGCGCTCCTCTACCCCGGACTCGGTCTCGGCACGATCGTCTCCGGCGCCCGGCACGTCACCGACGGCATGCTGCTCGCCGCCGCCGAGGCGGTCGCCGGCCAGGTCGACGTGTCGCGGCCCGGCGCCGCGCTGCTGCCTCCCGTCGAGAACCTGCGGGCGTCGTCGGCCACCGTCGCGATCGCCGTGGCCGAGGCCGCCGTAGCGGACGGAGTCGCGACGAGGACCCACGACAACCTGGTCCAGGCCGTCCAGGACGCCATGTGGCAGCCGGTCTATCCCAACGGCGTCGACGGAGCGCGGCGATGAGCGGTGCGGCCCGCCCGGCACCGGTGCTGGTGGACCTGCCGATCGGGATCCGGGCCGGCGGAACGCGGAAGGAATTCGACAGCATGGGCACCGTCGAGGTGCCGGCGGACCGCTACTGGGGCGCGCAGACGCAGCGGTCGCTCACCCACTTCTCCATCGGCGGCGACCGTATGCCCAAGGAGATCTACCGCGCCTACGGCTATGTGAAGAAGGCGGCGGCGCTGGTCAACGCCGCCGCCGGACGGCTGCCCGAGTGGAAGAGGGCGGCGATCGTGCGGGCCGCGGAGGAGACCGTCGCGGGCGAACTCGACGCGCACTTCCCGCTCTTCGTCTGGCAGACGGGCTCCGGCACCCAGAGCAACATGAACGTCAACGAGGTGCTCGCCAACCGCGCCTCACAACTGCTGGGCGGCACACCGGGAACCCAGCTGCCGGTCGCCCCGAACGACGACGTCAACATGGGGCAGTCGAGCAACGACACCTTCCCGACCGCCATGCACATCGCCTCCGTACAGGAGATCGACGACCATCTCCTGCCCCAGGCAAGGGAGTTGGCCGCCGTGATCACGGCCAAGGCGCGGGAGTGGGCCGGCGTCGTCAAGATCGGGCGCACCCACCTGGAGGACGCGGTGCCCCTGACGGTCGGACAGGAATGGTCCGGTTACGCCGCCCAACTGCGGGCCTGTGTCGAGGAGATCGAGCACGCCCGGGAGGGGCTGCTCGCGCTGGCGGCCGGCGGCACCGCCGTCGGGACGGGACTGAACGCCCCGGAGGGCTTCAGCCGCGAAATCGCCGCCAAGATCGCCGAGTTGACGGGAAAGCCGTTCGTCACGGCCGAGAACAAGTTCATGGCGCTGGGCTCGCTCGACCCGATGGTCCGGGCCCATGCGGCGCTGCGCGGGCTGGCCGTCGCCCTGATCAAGATCGCCAACGACATGCGGTGGCTGGCCTCGGGCCCGCGCACCGGATTCGCCGAACTGCTGCTGCCGCAGAACGAACCCGGCTCCTCGATCATGCCCGGCAAGGTCAACCCGACCCAGTGCGAGGCGATCGTCATGGTCTCGGTCCAGGTCCTCGGCAACGACTCCGCGGTGGCCTTCGCCGGCAGCCAGGGCAACTTCGAACTCAACGCGATGCGCCCGGTCGTCATCAGCAACTTCCTGCACTCCGCGCGGATCCTCGCGGACGGCATGGAGAAGTTCCGGACCTTCTCCGTCAGCGGCACCCGGCTCAACCGCACCAGGATCGACCAGTACGTGAACGAGAGCCTGATGCTGGTCACGGCGCTGAGTCCGGTCATCGGCTACCAGAACGCCGCGCACATCGCCGAGTCCGCGCTCGCCGGCGGCCGGACGCTGAAGGAGGCCGCCCTGGCGAGCGGCCACGTCGACGAGCGGACCTTCGACTCCCTCGTCGACCCGCTGTCGATGGTCGGCCACGGATACGAGGGCGCCTGACCCACGCCACCGGCAGCCCTCCCCCCTTCCCCCACACACATACACACAAGAACTCCGACTCAAGGAAGAGAAAGAAACCGATGCTCGGACTGTCTCGTCTCCGCCGTCCTCGCGCGATCGCGGCAGCGGTGGCCCTCACGGCCGCACTGGCCCTCGTCGGGACCGGCCACGCCGGTCTGCCCACCGCCGCGCACGCCCAGGGCCCCGGCCCCCTCCCCTGCACGGCACCCGGTCGCCAGCCGGTCACCGTGGTCCTCGTGCACGGCGCGTGGGCCGACTCCTCCAGCTGGAACGGCGAGATCAGTGAACTGCAACGCGCCGGGTGCGCGGTGCGCGCCGCCGACAACCCCGTCGAGAACCTCACCACCGACTCGGAGAAGGTCGCCGCCTTCGTCCGCGCCATCCCCGGCCCCGTGCTGCTGGTCGGCCACTCCTACGGCGGCGCGGTGATCAGCAACGCCGCGGCCGAGGCGGACAACGTCGTGGGCCTCGTCTACGTCGACGCCGCCGCGCCCGCCGTAGGAGAGCCCCTGAGCGCGCTCGACGGCAGCACCTCGGTGATCGCGACCCAGCCCGCCTCCGAACTCTTCGAGCAGGTCCCCGGAACCCCGGACGGGAACACGAACCTGCTGCTCACGGAGAACGCGTTCGTGAACTACTTCGGCGACGACCTGCCGAAGGACCGGGCACGCCAGTTGTGGGCCGCCCAGACCATGACCGCGACGCCCGCCATCGACACGCCGTCGCGCTACGCGGCGTGGAAGACCCTGCCGTCCTGGTACTTCATCTCCACCGGAGACAAGATCATCACCCCGGAGTCGGAGCTCGCGATGGCCCGTCGCGCGCACTCGCACGTGACCGTCTTCCACGGCGGCTCCCACCTCACCCTCGTCTCCCACCCGGACGCGGTGACGGCGGTGATCGCGAAGGCCCTGAGGAGCACCACGCGTTGACGCTGGTAGTTCCGTTACGGGCGGGGGGCCGGAGAAAGCAGACCGGTCCCCCGCCCGGTCGCGCGGACGGGTCACCGCGCTGTACCGCCGGACCGTGACGGTCCGGCTCTTCTGGCATCTGCCCCCGCACGGGGCCGGGTTGGAGAACCGCTGGAGTCTCACTCGGCCGGCCGTCCACGGGCGTGGCCTGGGACGGGACCGGTCTGCAAGGCTCGGGCGTGAGGTTCAACAGGCCGGCGGACGACCGCCGTCGGCCTTTCGACGCTCACGACGGGGGAGTTCCGCATGCCCAACTCCGCATCCCCATCCCTTCTCCACCCGAGCCCGTCAGCAGCGGCACCGAGTGGGAAAGCCGTCCTCGAAACCCTCCTGCGGCAGCTGGTGTTGGCCGTCGGGCCGCTCAACCTGCTCCAGGCGGGCTGCCCGGAGCCGTCCACCGTCGTCGCTCTGGCGGCGGGGCTGAGCGACAACGGGCGTGGGCGGCTCGTGTGCTGCGACCCGGAGTCAGAGCGCGCCCTGGCGGCCACGGCGGCCGTCGAGGCGGCCGGCTACGGCCGCCACGCCGAGGTACGGGTCGGCCGTCCCGAGCACCTGCTGCCCGGTGTGCCCGGCCCCGTCGACCTGCTCCTGCTCGGGTCCGCGCCCGAGTCGTACCTTCCGCTGCTGAGCCTGCTGGAGCCACGGATGCTGCCCGGCGCGGTGGTCGTGGCACACGGCGCCGGACGCTGCACGCAGTTCCTGGAGTATCTGCGGATGCCGGGCAGCGGGTACGTCTCCCTGCCCGTGTCGTTCGGCGGCGGTCTCGAAATGGCCGTCCGCGCCCGCTGACGCAGTGCGCACCCCGTCCTTCGGAGGGAGCACCATGCCCGAACAGCGCCCGCTCGCCGACCTCTTGGCCCGGATCCGACTGGGCCGGCTCGGCCAGGTCGGCCGACTGCTCGTCCGCTACTTCCTGCGCCCCGCGCTGAATTCACTGATCGCGCTCGGCGCCATGCGCGTCGGCCTGTACCTACAACCGGACCCGAGCGATCCGCTCGGCTACTCCGCGGCGGACATCGAAGACCTCCGCCGGCTCTACACCACCTCTCAAGTTCCCTTCCAGACGCGGCCTGAAGCCTGACCGCGAGCACCGTCCCTGCGACATCACCTGGAGAGTTGCGATGAGCGACGCACGACTGGTCGGCACCTGGACCACCCAACTGGACGACGACGGCAAGGCAGTCCCCGGGCTCGTCTCCTTCTCCGCCGACGGCGGGGTCGTGTCGACCCAGCTCAACACCAAGAACATCGGCCTGGGCACCTGGCGCTCGACCGGCCCGAACACCTTCGAGTACGGCTTCCACATTCTCGCGGCCGACCCCGAGGGCAAGCACATCGGCGAGGCCCACGTCCGGGTGGAGGGCGAGTTCGTGTCGGAGACCAGCTGGCAGGGCACCGGCGGCGCGCGGTTCTTCGACCCGCAGGGCACCCAGCTGCGCGGTCACTCGGGCTCCAAGGTGACCGCCGACAAGTTCGGCGTGGACGGCTGATGCTGCGCGACCGGCTGCGCGGTGAGCTGGTGGAACCCTCCGACCCGCGCTTCCCGCAGGCCACACAGTTGCAGAACACCGAGTACGACGCGGTCCGGCCGCACGCCGTCGCGTACTGCGCGTCGGCACGGGATGTCGGCGCCTGTGTCCGGCACGCCCGGGAACAGGGGCTCCGCGTCCACGTCCGGGGCAACGGCCACAGCATGAACGGATGGTCCACCGGTGAAGGTCTGGTGATCGACCTGTCCCGGATGAACCACGCCGTGGCCGACGGCCCGCTCGTCCGGCTCGGCGGCGGAGTCCAGTCGCTGGACGCGCTCGACGCGCTCAAGACGCAGCACCGGCAGATCGTCACCGGCACGTTCCCCACGGTGAGCGCGGGCGGCTTCCTCACCGGCGGCGGCCTCGGCTGGCAGACCCGCGGGTTCGGCGTGGGCAGCGACCGGATCGCCGCGGCCCAGGTCGTACTGGCCGACGGGCGCACGGTGCGCTGTTCCTCCGTCGAGGAGCCCGACTTGTACTGGGCGTTGCGCGGCGGCGGTGGCGGCAGCTTCGGCATCGTCACCGAGTTCGAGGTCCGGCCGATCGACGCCCCGACGATGACCGGCTTCGAGACGCTCTGGGCCTACGAGGACGCCGTGGACGTCCTCACCGCCTGGCAGGAGTGGGCCGTGGCGGGCCCGGAGGAACTCGGCACTTCCCTGGTCGTCCTGCCGGGCATGTTCGGTCCCGGGGGGCGGCCCGTGGTGCGGGTGTGGGGCGTGCATCTGGGTCCGGCTCCCCGGCTGGCGCTGGAACTCGACGCCCTGGCCGAGCGTGCCGGTGCCAAGCCGATCAGTCGCACCGTGCATCCCACGGGCCCGTACGCGGACGTGATGCACGAGGCCCTGTGCGGTTCGCAGACGGTCGCCCAGTGCCATCGCACCGGTTCGGGACCGGAGGCGCGGGGGCACCGTCATCCGTACACCCGGCAGAGCTACCGGCTCACCGGCCGGGCCGCGACCCGGGCGGAGTCCGCCGCGCTGCTCGACGCCTGGGACGCCTCTCTGGAGAAGGAGCGGTCCGAGCGGTACCTCCTGGCCATCGCTCTGGGCGGCGCGGCGAACCGGACGGCCCGGACGGAGACGGCCTACGCGCATCGCGACGCGCAGTTCCTGATCGGCTACCAGATGGCGTGCCGGGACATCGCGGCGGACCCGGGCGCACCGGCCCGCCTCACCACCTGGGCCGACCGGGCGGGCGCGGCACTCGCTCCGCTGGCCTGCGGCTCGTACATCAACTTCCCCAGTTCCCGGGTGAGCGAGGGATGGGAGACGGACTACTTCGGCGAGAACCATGCCCGGCTGCTGAAGGTGAAACAGGTGTACGACCCGGAGAACGTCTTCCGGCATGCGCAGAGCGTGGGCAGCGGGGTCCGGACGACCAAGGCGGTTTCATGAAGACGACGACCAAGGCGGTTTCATGAAGACGGATCTGAAGGACAAAGTGGTGTTGGTGACCGGTGCCTCGTCGGGTATCGGGCGGGCCACGGCCGTTGCCTTCGGCGAGGAGGGAGCCCGCGTCGCGATCACGTTCCACACCGACGAGAACGGCGCCCGGGAAACGGCCCGGCTGGTCGCGGGGGCGGGCGGTACTCCCCTGGTCGTCCGCTACGACCTGGCCGACGAGCGGTCCATCCGGGATGCCGTGAGCCGGGTCGCCGAGGAGTGGGGCGGCATCGACGTGCTGGTGGCCAACGCCGTCGTGTGGAGCGACGCGATCCCGCGGCCCGGCCGGCCCGTCCCCCGGTTCGAGGACGTCCCGGCGAAGCAGTGGCAGGAGGTGCTGCGGACCTCCGTCGAGGCGGTCTTCCACACCGTGCAGGCCGTGCTGCCGGTGATGCGCGGCCGTGACTGGGGGCGGGTCGTCCTGGTCGGCGCGGGCCTCGCGGACGCCGGCAAGCCGGGGGCGGGCGCCTACGGCGCGGGCAAGTCGGCGCTGTTCGGACTGATGCGCAGCCTCGCCTGGGAACTCGGTCCCGAGGGAATCCTGGTCAACATGGCGGTGCCCGGCCAGACGGCGACCGAGACGGTCCGGGCGAACGTGCCGGCCGGCTTCCTGGAGGAGAAGGGGAAGACCCTGCCGTCGGGCCGGATGTCCGTGCCGCGGGATGTCGCCAACGCGGTGGTGTTCCTCGGTTCCGCGGCCAACGGCAACACCCACGGCGAGACCCTGCGGATCACCGGCGGGGCCTGAGGTCCCGTCACCGCGGCCGTACCGGGCCCTGCCTCCCTCCAGGGATCTTCCAAGTCCCCTTGAGAGCGGCAGGGCTCAATGGCGTCCATCGCGAGACGACCGAGGAGAGACCGACATGACAGAGACCACCAGCCCGCCCGTGGCCGGCGAGGCGCCGGCGTACCCGATGACCCGGACCTGCCCCTATCAGATGCCGGTGGGATACGAGGAGTTGCGTGAGCGGGGTCCGCTCACCAAGGTCACCCTGTACGACGGACGGCAGATCTGGCTGGTCGTCGGCAACGAGGTCGGCCGGACCCTGTTCCCCGATCCTCGGCTGTCCTCGAACGTCCTGCACCCGGGTTTCCCCTTCCTGGCCCCGCGGATCGCCGCCCAGACCCAGCAGCGCGCCGCCCCGCCGCTGGTCGGCGTCGACGACCCCGAGCACGCCCGCCAGCGGCGCATGGTGATCCCCGGTTTCGGCATCCGGCGGATCGCCGCACTGCGCCCTGAGATCGAGCGGATCGCGGACGGACTGATCGACGAGATGCTCGACCGCGGCAGCCCCGCCGAACTCCTCTCCCAGTACGCGCTTCCGCTGCCCTCCGCGGTGATCTGCGCCCTGCTCGGCGTGCCCTACGAGGACCGCGGGTACTTCGACGAGCGGTCCCGGCTGGTGTTGTCCTCGGCCGGCGAGGACGAGGCGGAGCGGGCCCGCAAGGCCTTCACCGAGATCCTCGGCTATCTGCACGACCTGGTCGGCGAGAAGGAGAAGCACCCGGGCGACGGCGTCATCGACGACCTGATCGCCCATCAGCTTGAGGACGGCTCAGTCGACCGCGACGAGTTGGCGATGATCTGCTCGCTGCTGCTCGTCTCGGGCCACGAGACGACGTCCAACATGATCGCGCTGAGCACCGTCACCCTGCTGGAGCACCCGGATCAGCTGGCGCTGCTGCGCCGGGACGACGCGCTGCTGCCGGGCGCCGTGGAGGAGCTGATGCGGTTCACCTCCATCGGCGATGTGCTGATGCGGGTCGCGGTCGAGGACATCGAGATCGCCGGGCGGACCATCCGGGCCGGAGACGGTGTGGCGATGTCGACCATGCTGATGAACCGCGATCCGCACGCCTGGGAGAACCCCGACGTCTTCGACGTCACCCGCTCGTCCGGCCGGCATGTCGCGTTCGGTTACGGCATCCACCAGTGCATCGGCCAGAACCTCGCACGGGCCGAGATGGAGATCGCTCTGCGCACGCTCTTCCGGCGCATCCCCGGCCTCAGGGTGCCCGTACGCTCCGACGAACTGCCGCTGAACGCGCCGTACGTGCTCCAGGGCATCGGCGAACTCACCGTCGAGTGGTGACGGGGGCCCGGGTGGAGATCAGTATCGCGACCGACCGTTGCATCGGCGCCGCCCTGTGCGCCCTGACCGCGCCGGCCGTCTTCACCCAGGACGACGACGGGGTGAGCCGGCTGCTCCCGGGCGGGACGGACGGGGCCCACGGGCCCTCCGCACACGAGGCGGCGAGAGCCTGCCCGGTCCAGGCCATCACCGTGAACGGCGACTGAGCCGGGCGCGTCGGGGCGGGGGCGCCGTCGAGTTGCTCTCGACGGCGCTTCGAGAACGGCGGGAGATGGTACCCGTCATGGAGATTCGCAGCCTCGACGGTGACGACCCGGCGACCCTCGCCGCCCTGCTCCCCGGTTTCCGGGAGACCATGCGCCTGGAGCTGCCGGCGGATCCGCCGGTGACCGAAGCGCTGCTCGCGCGGCTCTTCCAACGCCGTCACGGCACCGAGCGCATTGTCCTCGCCGCCTACGACAGCAGCGCCCCGGAGACCCCGGCCGGGGTGCTCAAGCTCGGCCTCGACCTGGGGGATCCGGCCGGCCCGGGGCATGGTTCCCTGTGGGTGTTCCCGGGCTTCCGCCGCCGGGGTGCGGGCCGGGCGCTGGCGGCGGCGGGCGGCAGCGCGCTGCGTGAGCGTGGCCGTGACCTGATGCTGGCGGACGCACCGAGCGGCACGGCCGCGGAGGGTTTCGCACGGGGACTCGGCGCGGAGCGGATCGGCGAGACGGTGCGCAACCGGCTGCGTCTGGCCGGGCCGGCCCACGAGGTCCTCAAGGCCGCGGCGGCCCGGCCACCGTCCGGTTACCGTCTGGCGCACTGGACCGGCCCCTGCCCCGATGGACTCGTCGAGTCCTACGCGCGCGCCTGGAGCGCGTTGGAGGAACGGGTCAACGGCCGGCCCCGGACGCGCCGCCCGTCCCCCGCCGACGTCCGGGCCCGGGAGGCGGAGGCGGAGCGGGCGGGACACCGGACGCACACGGTCGCGGCCCTGCCCGAACACGGCGCGGACCGCGGCGAGATCGTCGGCTACAGCACGCTGTTCACACGCGACAGCCCCATGGCCGACGCCGGCGAGACCGTGGTGCTGCCGCGGCACCGACGGCACGGCCTGGGCACCGGTCTGAAGGCGGACCTCCTGGTCCGGGCGGCCCAGGACCGTCCTGGCCTGCTGCTGGTCCAAGTCTTCAACGACGTCGGCAACACCGCCGTCGTCGCGCTCAACCGCAGGCTGGGTTTCGAGGCCGACTCCTACTGGTCCACGTACGCCCTCAAGGTCTGACGGCCGGAACGCCCTCGCCCGTTTCCGGCAGCCCAAGAATCCGAGAGTCCGAGAGAGGTTTGCCTTATGGGTTCCAGTGACGCACCCGTACTGATCGTGGGCGGCAGCCTGGTGGGCCTGTCCGCCGCCCTCTTCCTCGCCCACCACGGAACGCCGTGCACCCTCGTGGAGCGGCACCCCGGAACCTCCGTGCACCCCCGGGCGGTCGGCTACTACCCGCGCACCGCGGAACTGCTGCGGCAGGTCGGTGTCGAGGAGTCCGCCCTCCGGGAGGCCGCGGGCTACGCGACGCACCGCACCCGGGCGGGGGTGACCTCCCTCGCGGGTGAAGTGCTTTTCAGCAGCGAAGAGTTGGCGGGCGACGACGGACTGGGAGATCTCACTCCGTCCCGGCTCCTGCTGCTTCCGCAGGACCGGCTGGAGCCCCTGTTGCGGGAGCGGGCCGCGGCGCTCGGTGCGGATCTGCGGTTCGGCACCGAGCTCCTCTCCTTCGCGGAGGATCCCGAAGGCGTCACCGCGGTCCTCGCCGACGAGAACGGCACGCGCACCTTCCGTACCGACTGGCTGCTGGCCTGCGACGGGCCGCGCAGCACCGTGCGCGAGGCCCTCAAGGTGCCCCGGCAAGGCCGCGGAGTGCTGTCCCACCATGTGAGCATCGCCTTCCGCGCCGACCTCCGCACCGTCCTCGGCGATCGGCGCTACAGCGTCGTCCATGTGAAGAACCCCCAGGTCACGGGCATCCTGGTGCATGACGACACGCTGACCGGCGGCACCCTGATCGTCGGCTACCGGCCCGAGGACGGCGAGAGCCTGGACGACTTCACCGATGCCCGCTGCGCCGAACTGGTGAGCGCGGCCGTCGGCGCGCCCGACGTGCCGGTGACCATCCGCTCCCGCTTCCCCTGGGACATGGCGGAGCAGGTCGCGGAGGGTTTCCGGCACGGCCGGATCCTGCTCGCCGGTGACGCCGCGCACGTCGTGCCGCCCACCGGGGGCTACGGGGCGAACACCGGGATCGCCGACGCCCACAACCTGGCCTGGAAGCTCGCCCTGGTGACGGGGGGCACGGCGGGCGAGGGGCTGCTGGAGACGTACGACAGCGAGCGTCGGCCGGTCGCGGCGTACACGGCGGAGCAGGGTTCGTTGCAGCTGGCGGTGCGTTCCGGTGACGCGACCGAGGAGCAGCGGGCCGCGGCGGCGGACGCGCTCACCGTGACGATGGGACAGGCCTACCGGTCCGCCGCCGTGGTCCCGGAGGCGGGCGCCGGGGCGCGGCCCGCGCCTGGCGACCCGCGCACGCTACGGGGCGAGCCGGGCACCCGGGCACCGTATGTGCGGCTGGCCCGGGAAGGCGCCCCCGTCGCCACCCTCGACCTGTTCGGCGACGGTTTCGTGCTGCTGGCCGGGGACCGGGGCGGGGCGTGGCTGACCGCGGCGGCCGACGCCTCCGCGCAGCTGCTGGTGCCGATCACCGCCCACCGGGTGGTGCCGGGCGGCGGCGGTGGTGCGGACGTCCTCGCCGACCCGGAGGGGCTTTGGGCCGAGCGCTACGGCGTCCTGTCCGGGGGCGCGGTGCTGGTGCGGCCGGACGGTGTGGTCGCCTGGAGGTCACGCGGCGCCGATCCGGCCGGCGCCGGGACCGCGACGCTGACCGAGGTGCTGCGCGGCGTTCTCGCGCGCGGCTGAGCCGACGGACGCCGGCTCCGAGGACCGCCGGGGCCCGGGCAGCGCTCCCGCCTCAGGCGGGCTCGTCCGCTTCGGAGCGGAGTTCGGCCACGGAGTCGACGTACTTGATCAGCAGACGGGCGAACTCCAGCCGCTCCTGCCTCGGCCAGTCCTCGGTGATGCGCTCGAACGCGGCCCGCTGGTGACTGCGGAAGCGGGCCAGCATCTCCAAGCCCTCGGGGGTGAGCTGGAGGATCGTACGCCGACCGTCGCTCTGCGAGGCGGCGCGGATCAGATAGCCGGCCGTGATGCAGTCCGACACCATCCGGCTGGCCACGGAGGGATCGACGGCGAGCCGCTCGCCGACCACTCCGACGGTGATCTCCTGACCCTCGTGCTCGGGTCCGTCCTGGACGATGTTGAGCACCAGGGTCCTTGTCATGTCCTTGCGGGACACCTGTTTCTCGACATTCAGCGCATGGGTCCGGCGCAGCCGCGAGAACGCGGGACCCACTGCGTCGAGCAGGTCTGACGCCGCCGTCGGGCTCTGTGTCGAGGTCTCCATGCGCGCATTCTAGGCGACTTGATTCCATCGAGCGAGCATCTGTATGCTCTCACTCTATTGCATGACACAAGACACATACATGCAGTCGAACATAAATTGCACCACCGCCCCTCGCACACCGTCCCTCCCCCACCGAAAGGACCGGTCATGGCCACGAAGCACACGGACCAGGACTTCGACTACGACGTGCTCGTCGTCGGCGGCGGCCCCGTCGGCATGCTGCTCGCCACGGAACTGCGCATCTCCCGGGTCCGCGCCGTGGTCCTGGAACAGCTCACCGAGCGCACCCCGCACTCCAAGGCCTTCGGCCTGCACGCCCGCTCCCTCGAATCCCTCGACCGGCGCGGCCTGCTGGAGCGCTTCCGCGACGGGGCGCGCTCCTGGAACAACGGCCACTTCGCGGGACTCGACGCCTGGGTCGACTTCTCCGCCCTGGACAGCGAGCACGGATACGCCCTGCTCTCCGAGCAGACCAGGACCGAGCGGCTCCTCGAAGAGCGGGCGCGCGAGGTCGACACGGAGATCCGCCGCGGCCACGAGGTCACCGCCGTACGCCAGGACGCCGACGGCGTCGAGGCCGAGGTCACCGGCCCCGACGGCACCTACACCCTGCGCGCCCGGTACGCCGTCGGCTGCGACGGCGGGCACAGCCTGGTGCGCCGACAGGCGGGCATCGCCTTCCCGGGCACGGGCGGCCGGGTCACCGCCCGCCTGGGCGACGTGATCCTGCCCGACCGGGAGAACGCGCCGATGGGCATGGAGCGCACCGAACGCGGACTGCTCTTCTGCGTACCGCTCGACGACACCTACCACCGCGTGTCCACGTTCGACTTCCAAGCCGAGCGAGAGACGGGCACCGAACTCACCCTGGACGAACTGACCGCGAGCCTGCGCGAGATCTGGGGCAGCGACCTCGGCGCCCACTCACCGCGCTGGCTGTCCGTCTTCACCGACTCCGCACGCCAGGCCGACCGCTACCGCGCGGGCCGGATCCTGGTCGCCGGTGACGCCGCGCACACCCACTTCCCGGTCGGCGGCCAAGGCGTCAACCTCGGCCTCCAGGACGCCCTCAACCTCGGCTGGAAGCTGGCCGCCGACATCCACGGCTGGGCCCCCGAAGGCCTGCTCGACAGTTACGACCAGGAACGCCAGGCCCCCGCCCGCAAGGTGCTCGCCAACACCCGCGCCCAGATCGCCCTCATGAACCCCGACCCCTACGTCACCCCGCTGCGCGAACTGTTCACCGACCTCATGCGCCTCGACCAGGTGAACCTGCACCTGGCGCAGATGCTCAGCGGTGTCACCGTCCGCTACGACATCGACGGCCCCGAGCACCGCCTGCTCGGCGACTTCGCCAAGGACCTCGAACTGGTCGCCGAGGACGGCACCGTCAGCACCCTGCCCGGCCATCTCAAGCGGGCCACCGGCCTCCTCCTCGACCTCACGGGCCACCCGGAGATCTCCCAGGCCCACGAGAAGTGGAGCGCGGGGGTCTCCTGGGCCGGACGGGTGCGGCACGTCCGGGCGACCTGTGCCGCCGAGCCGGAACTGGCCGGCCTGCTCGTCCGGCCCGACGGCTACGTCGCCTGGGCCGTCGACCGGAACCGGCCCGAGGCGTCGGTGCGCGAGTCGCTCGGCTCCGCACTGGCCACCTGGTTCGGCACCGACTGACCACCGCGCACGCCAAAGGGCTTGCACGCCCCGAGCAAATATGTAGACTCACACACACATGCATTAGTGCATATAAAGAAACCCGGATCCCTGGGCGGAGCCGCGATCGTCCGCGGTTCGAACGACACCTCCTAGTTGGGAGAACAACCATGCGAATCATCCGCCACTACGAACACGGCGCCCCCTCGGTGCTGCGTGTCGAAGAGGTGGAGAAGCCGCAGCCCGGACCGGGCGAAGTGCTGATCCGCTCAGAAGCCATCGGCGTCACGTTCGCCGAGGTCCAGCGCCGTCAGGGCATCCCCATCGGCGGTCACGCCACACTGCCGGGTGCCCCCGGCGGCGACGTCGCCGGCACCGTCGAAGCCCTCGGTGAGGGCGTCACCCAGCTGAAGATCGGCGACCGCGTGGTGGCCGATGTGGACCGCGGCGCCTACGCCGACCACGTCGTCGCCGACGCCGCCTGGGCCATCGCCATTCCCGAGACCATGGACGCCGCCGAGGCGACCTTGCTCCCCAGCCCGGCCCAGACCGCCTACCACGCGCTCAAGGAAGCGGGCCAGCTCAAGCCCGGCGAGACCGTGCTGATCGATGCCGCGTCCGGCGGTGTCGGCCATCTCGCGGTGCAGATCGCCAAGGCGATGGGCGCCGGCAAGGTCATCGCCACCGCGAGCACGCAGGCCAAGCTCGACTTCGTCCGCGGCCTCGGCGCCGACGTCACCGTCAACTACACCGACGCGGACTGGGAAGAGCAGGTGAGCGCCGCCACCGACGGACGCGGCGCCGATGTCGTCCTGGAGACCGTGGGCGGGGACATCCTCATCAAGAGCATCGCCCTGACCGCCCAGTTCGGCCGACTGGTCTTCTACGGGTCGGCCGGCGGCGACGTCCAGCCCGTCAACCCGCTGATGCTCAGCCGGATGAAGACCATCGCCGGCTTCGCCCTCTACGCGATGCTCTACAACAGGCCCGAGGCCATCGCGGCGGGGCAGCGGGACCTCCTCGACATGATCGGCTCCGGAAAGGTGCGCCCGATCGTCCATGAGCGGCTCCCGCTCACGGACGCCGTCAAGGCGCACGAACTGATGGAGGCCCGGGCTCAGCTCGGCAAGGTCGTCCTGATCCCCTGACGGTCCCTCCGTCAGCACTCCCAGACGGTGGCCGGCCGCATCAGTCCCCCGTATGCGGCCGGCCACTGCACCTCATCGAAAGGTCACTTGCGTGTCATCCCCGACCACCGGGTCCCGCGGCCCCGGAGGCGCTGCGCCGCGGGCACCGGAGACCAAGGTCAAGAGCGTGATCGTGGCGTGCCTGCTGGCCGTGTTCCTGGCCATGCTGGACGCCCAGATCGTCGCCACCGCCCTCCCCCGTATCGTCGCCGACGTCGGCGGCCTGGACGTCTTCGCCTGGGTGACGACGGCGTACATCATCTCCAGCAGTGTCACCACGCCGGTCTACGGCAAGCTCGGCGATCTCTTCGGCCGCAAGAAGGTCTTCCTGATCGCCATCGCCGTGTTCCTCGTCGGCTCCGCCGCCTCCGGCGCCGCGCAGACCATGGAGCAGCTGATCCTCTTCCGGGTCCTCCAGGGCATCGGGGCGGGCGGCCTGTTCGTCTCCGTGCTCGCCATCATCGGCGAGATGTTCAGTCCGCGCGAAGGTGCCCGCTACTTCAACCTGTTCGGCATCGTCTTCGCCGCGGCCGCGATCAGCGGACCCGCGATCGGCGGTGTGCTGACCGACATGCTCAGCTGGCACTGGGTCTTCCTGGTCAACCTGCCCATCGGGCTGGTCGTCTTCGGCATGATCAGCACCAGCCTGCACCTGCCGCCGAGGAAGCGTCAGGCGCACATCGACTACGCCGGGTTCGTCACCCTCAGCGTCACCATCGTCGCGCTCACGCTGCTCGCCAGCTGGGGCGGCGGACAGTACGGCTGGGCGTCTCCGCAGATCATCGGCCTCGCCGCTGTCGCGGCCGTGGCGGCCGTCCTGTTCGTGACCGCCGAACGGCGGGCCCCCGAACCGGTCATCCCGCTGCACCTGTTCCGCGACTCCACCTTCACCATCAGCGTCCTGGTCAGCCTGGTGGCCGGAGTCGTCTTCCTCGGCGTGGTCAACTTCCTCGCCCTGTACGTGCAGGTGGTCATCGGGGCCACCCCCACCGTGTCGGGGCTGCTGCTCCTGCCGATGATGTTCGGCCTCGTCGCCTCCTCCATCGTCAGCGGACGCGTCATCAACCAGACCGGCCGGTACAAGTGGTACCCCGTGCTGAGCATGGCCGTCGGCATCGGCGGCGCGCTGCTGTTCTCCACCATGGACACCGGCACCCCCAGGGGCGTCGTCATCGCGTACATGCTGCTGTTCGGCATCGCCGCGGGGCTCAACATGCAGACGCTCACCATGGCCGCGCAGAACACCGCGCCGCGCGACGACATCGGCGCCGTCCACGCCACGGTGTCCTTCACCCGCCAACTGGGCAGCACCCTGGGGATCTCGGCGTTCGCCGCGCTCTTCTACAGCCGTCTGACCCATGAGCTCACCCGGCGGGTCCCGGCCGGAGCGCTGGCCGGGACCGACCGTGACGCGCTCTCCTCCCACAAGGTCCTGGGCGGCCTCCCCGAATCCGTGCGGCAGGCGGTCAAGGAGGCGTACACCCATGCGCTCGGCCCGGTCTTCCTCGCCGCCGTGCCCGTCCTCGTCGTCGGCCTGGTCCTGGCGCTGCGGATGAAGAACCTGCCGTTGCGCTCCGGGAACCACGACAACGGCGAGGAGACGCCCGAGGACCATCTCCGCACGGCGGCCGAGCACTGACTCCAGCCCGGCCTCTCCAGCAGCCCTCCCCGCGCGAAGCCGCGCGGGGAGGGCTGCGTGCGTCACCCGTGCAACGCCCGCCGTCCCGGCCGCTTCAGCACGCTTCGAGCCCCTCTCGACACCCCGCGGCCATCGTCGGCAACAGCACAGACCATGGACGCCGATGGCGATCAGGAGGCCCGAGTGACCACAACCGAAGACCCCACCCGGACGGAGGCGGCTGTCGACCCCGGGCCGCTGATCAGGCTGATGATCGCCGACTGCGCCGCCAAGACGCTGCACAGCGCGGTGGCCGTCGGCGTGTTCGGCGCCCTGTCCGCCGGCCCGCTCGACGCCCCCGCGGTGGCCGCCCGCACCGGCACCCACGACGAGATGCTCCCCGACTTCCTCGACGCCCTGGCAGGGCTCGGTCTGCTCGAACGCCACGACGGCCGGTACCGCAACTCGGAGCTGGCGCAGACCTATCTGGTGCCGGACTCCGCCGCATACCTCGGCGGGTTCGTCGAGCTGACCAACGAGACGCTGTACGGCACCTGGGGCCGGCTCACCGAGGCGCTGCGCAGCGGCGAGGCCCAGCATCTCGACCCGGACAAGGGCGGGTTCGTCGGGGACCGGCACACCGACCCCGCGAAGATGAAGCGGTTCCTCGCGGGGCTCGACGCCTACAGCGACCGGATGGGGGCCGAACTGGCACGGCGCGTCGACTGGAGCCGGTACACATCCGTCACGGACCTCGGCGGGGCACGCGGCAACCTGGCCGCCGTACTCACCCGGGCCCACCCTCATCTGACGGCGACCTGCTTCGACCTGGAACGCACCCGGCCGCTGTTCACCGAGCACGTCGCCGCCCTCGGCACGACCGACCGGATCACCTTCGTGGGCGGGGACTTCTTCACCGACCCGCTGCCCGAGTCGGACGTGGTCGTGCTGGGCCACATCCTGCACGGCTTCGGTCCCGAAAAGCGCCTGGTCCTGCTCCGCCGGGTCCACGAGGCGGTACGTCCGGGCGGCACGGTGCTCGTCTACGACCGGATGATCGACGACGACCGCAGCGACCCCGAACGGCTGCTGAGCAGCCTGCACATGCGGCTGGTCAGCCCCGGCGGCTCCGAGTACCGCGTGGCGGACTGCCGGGACCTGCTGCGCGCGGCGGGCTTCGTCCCGGACGGCGCGGAGCCGCTGCTCGGCACCCACACCCTCGTGTCGGCCCACAAGGAGGCGGCAGCATGAAGACGGAACAGACGCCGGTGCTCATCGTGGGCGGGGGGCTGACCGGACTGTCCGCGGCCGTCTTCCTCGCCCACCATGGTGTCAGTGCCCTGCTGGTGGAGCGGCACACCGACACCTCCACGCATCCCAAGGCCCGCGCGATCAACCCGCGCACCATGGAGCTGTACCGCGCCGTCGGCATGGAGGAGCGGGTACGGGCGGGGCGTTCGCCCATCTCCGGCAACACCGACCTGGTGCACGTGGAGACCCTGGCCGGCACGGAGCGGATGCGCATGCCGAACGCCTCACCCGACGACATAGGCCGGATCAGCCCCGCGCAGTGGACGCTCATCGACCAGAACCAACTGGAGCCCATCCTGCGCGCCCGGGCCGTGGAGGCCGGTGCCGACGTGCGCTTCCACACCCGCGTGGACGCGCTTGAGGAGGAGACGGACGGCGTGCTGGCGCGGGTCACGGACCTGTCCACCGGCACCACGTCGCAGATCCGTGCCCGCTATGTGATCGCCGCGGACGGCAGCCGCAGCCCCCTGCGCGAGATGCTCGGCATCGGGACCCACGGGCGCGGGACCATCACCAACCTGGTGAGCTTCTTCTTCGAGGCCGACCTCGACGAGGTGCTGCGCGGCCGCAAGCTCGTGGCCGCCTACGTCAACAACCCCGAAGTGCGCGGAACGATCATCCCGTTGGACAACGACCGGCGCTGGGTCATCAACGTCTCCTTCTTCCCGGACCAGGGGCAGGGTCCCGAGGACTTCACCGAGGAGCGCTGCACCGCCCTGGTGCGGGCCGCGGTCGGTGTGCCCGACCTCCAGCTGAAGATCGAGTCGGTGGACATGCCGGCCTGGGACATCTCGGCCCGGGTCGCCGACTCCTTCGCCACCCGGCGTGTGTTCGTCGCCGGGGACGCCGCCCATGTGATGCCGCCGACCGGGGCCTTCGGCGCCAGCACCGGTATCCAGGACGTCTACAACCTGGCGTGGAAGCTGGCCCTGGTGCTGTCCGGCACCGCGGGCCCCGCCCTGTTGGAGAGCTACGACGCGGAGCGGCGTCCGGTCGCCGAGGAGACGGTGCGGCAGTCGATGCTGCGGTTCGCGGTCCGCGAGGGCAAGGAGTACCACGAGGTCGCCAAGGAACTGCTCGGCGAGACGACCATGACCTTCGGCTACTGCTATCCCTCCGGTGCCTTCGCCCGGGAGGAGGGCGCCCCTGGCGTGCTGGTCGAGGACCCCGGGCATCCGAGCGGAGCCCCCGGAACGCGCGCCCCGCACCTGGTCCTGGACGGTCCCGACGGGCCGCTGCCGGTCTCCGACCTGTTCGCCGACGGATTCACCCTGCTCGTGGACGCGGCGGCGGGCCCCTGGCCGAAGGCCGTCGAACAGGAAGCCGGCGCCCTCGGCGTGACCCTCAGGACGGTCCATGTCGGACCGGGGCACCGGCACACCGACCGCGACGGCGAGTTCAGGCAGCGCTACGGGCTCATGCCCGGGGGCGCCGTGCTGGTGCGTCCGGACGGATTCGTGGGCTGGCGGGCCACCACCGGCCGCTCCGGCGCCGTCGACCGCGCGGCGGTCGAGGCCTTGCGGGCGCTGCTGGACCGCGACTGACCGGCCCCTGAAGGGCAGCCGCCCGCCCTACGCAAGACGTGCGCCGGGGGGGGGGGGGGGGGGGGGGGCCCCCCGGGGGGGGGGGGGCGCCCCCCGGCCGGGCCGGGGGGGGGGGGGGGGCCGGGGGGGCCCCCCCCCACAGTGACCCCCCGGCCGGGCCGGCCCAC